>NZ_JBNAGH010000003.1:574283-734040 GCF_049801095.1 Dinoroseobacter sp. S76
GGGGCCCCCCCCGGCGGTGGGCTGCGCTTGGTGGGGGGGCGCCCGCCGCTGGCGGCGCGCGCGGACCCGCACAGCACACAGGTCATGCCGGGCAAGCGATGTTTGCCCCATGCGCTTCGAAAGACCCGCTCGCGTGTCCGCCGCGCGCTGCCATGGGCAGGGCGCGGCCTTGCTCTTGGTCGATCCCTGGCTTGCTCTAGCCCGCTCCGTTACTCGGAGGTCGGCTCATCCGGCTTGGGACGCCGCATCAGCAGCCCCCAGATCACCACGCCCACATAGGCCAGGCACAGAATGACCAGCGTCGTCCAGGCAAAGGTGAAGACCGCCGCCACCACAGCCACGAACCCCACAAGGAAGAACTTCACATTCTCCCGCGAGACCCGCGTCGTCTTGAAGGACCATGTGGGGATGCGGCTGATCATCAAAAGCCCGATGGCCATCATGTAGATCATGATCACCGGCCCCGGGAAGATCGGCGTATCGGCCACCGCGAAAGACGCGAACATCGGCAGCATCACCAGCATCGCCCCGGCAGGCGCCGGCACCCCGGTGAAGAACTCCGACAGCTTGCTTGCCCCTTCATCCGCCTTGCTCGTCGCGTTGAACCGCGCCAGACGCACCACACAGCACACGGTGAAGACCAGAACCGAGATCCAGGCCGCGCTGCGCATATCCTGCAGGGCCCAGAAATAGATCAGGAGCGGCGGCGCCACCCCGAAATTCAGGAAATCCGCGAGACTGTCGAGCTCGGCCCCCATCTCGCTGTCACTGCCCAGCGCGCGCGCCAGACGGCCATCAAGCCCGTCCAGTACCGCGGCGAACAGGATCAAGAGCACCGCACGCTCGTAATTCCCATCCACACCGAACCGGATCGCCGTCACTCCCGCACAGATCGCAGCAACCGTCAGCATGTTCGGCAAAAGCTGAACGATAGCGAACTCCTTGCGGGGCTTGCGGGGCGGGCGGGTCATGCGAGCTGTTCCTCCGAAGCGGCGGCAGTCAGATCGGCGAGCACCGTCTCGCCCGCGACCATGGTCTGTCCGACCATGACCGAGGGCTCAACACCTTCGGGCAGATAGACATCGACCCGGCTGCCAAACCGGATCAGGCCAAAGCGGTCGCCGGTGGCCAAAGCCTCGCCGCCGGAGACAAAGCTCACAATACGGCGCGCCACCAGCCCGGCGATCTGGACCACCGCGACCTCGCGCCCATCGGCCATCTCCAGGCAGAGCGAGTTGCGCTCATTATCCTCGGACGCCTTGTCCAGCGACGCGTTCAGAAACTTGCCCGGGCGGTAGGCCACCGCTTTGACCGTGCCCGGCACCGGCGCCCGGTTCACATGGCAGTTGAACACATTCATGAAGACACTCACCCGGGTCAGCGGCGTATCCGCCATGCCGAGCTCCGCAGGCGGTACCGCAGGCTCGATCAGCGAGACAATGCCGTCCGCCGGGCTGATCACCAGCCCCGGGCGCGCGGGCGTGACCCGCTCGGGATCGCGGAAGAAATAGTAGCACCAGACCGTCGCCCCAACGCCGATCCAACCCAACGGCTCCCAGAGCAGAAACAGCGCCAGCGCCACGGCGGCGAAGATCGCCACGAATTTCCGGCCCTCGGGATGCATGGGCTTGATGAAGGTATCGGTCATGCGCATGGGCGCTTCGGGCTCCGTTCGGGGTCAACTGGCCCCCAGCGCTAGGGCCAAATCGGTGCCATTGCAACCGCGTTTGACGCCACGACACGGTCCGACCCCGCGGCAAAGCGCGAGCAGGTCGCAGGCCAAGCCCTTGACGCGGCGCGCATTCTGCCCCATCTACGCCACAGCGAAACTGGTCCTGCCGCGTGAGCAGAGCCGTTGCCCCGGGATCAAGACCCTGCGACGGACACCAATTCGCCCCCTACCGGTTCCCATTCACGCCTGGGCCCTGCGGAGAGTTGACGGACAGGGGAGACGCCCCACCGCCCTTCGCACCCACCCGTGCCACGTGCCGCCCCGAGCGGGCCGCGTGGACCATTGCCTGCGCCGCAACGGCGCGGAAAGGACATGATCCTTCATGGATTTTGACATGCTGGGGCTCTCGCCCCGTCTCGTGGCTGGCCTCGCCGCCCAAAACATCACCGACCCGACCCCGATCCAGACCCGGGCAATCCCCCATGGTCTGAACGGGCGCGACGTGCTCGGTCTCGCCCAGACCGGCACCGGCAAGACGGCAGCCTTTGGCCTGCCCCTGCTGGACAAGCTCTTGAAAGAGGGCACCAAGCCCGCTCCGCGTACCTGCCGGGGTCTGATCCTCGCGCCCACCCGTGAGCTGGTCAGCCAGATCTCCGACAGCCTGCGTGCCTTCACCGAGGGCAGCCATCTGCGGATCAACCTGATCGTGGGCGGGGTCTCCATCAATCCGCAGATCAAACGCCTGGAGAAGGGCGCGGATCTGATCGTGGCCACCCCGGGCCGTCTGATCGACCTCTTGGACCGCAAGGCCGTCCGCCTGTCGGAAACGCGTTTTCTGGTGCTGGATGAGGCCGACCAGATGCTCGATCTGGGCTTCATCCACGCCCTGCGCAAGATCGCGCCGCTTCTGCCGAAGGAGCGCCAGACGATGCTCTTCTCGGCCACGATGCCGAAACAAATGGAGGAGCTGAGCCGCGCCTATCTGACCGACCCGGTCCGGGTCGAGGTCTCGCCTCCGGGCAAGGTCGCCGACAAGATCACCCAATCGGTGCATTTCGTGGAACAAAGCGACAAGCCCGCGACCCTCATCGAGCTCTTGGCCGCGCATCGCGACGAGCTGGCGCTGGTCTTTGCCCGCACCAAGCATGGCTCGGACCGGCTGGCGCGCAAGCTCTCTGCTGCGGGCTATGAGGTCGCCGCAATCCACGGCAACCGCAGCCAGGGCCAGCGGGAACGCGCGCTCAAGGCCTTCCGCGAGGGCACGCTCAAGGTGCTGGTCGCCACAGACGTGGCCGCACGCGGGATCGACATCCCCGATGTGCGCTTCGTCTACAATTACGACATGCCGAACGTGCCCGAGAACTTCGTGCACCGGATCGGGCGCACCGCCCGCGCCGGGCGCGATGGACAGGCCGTGGCCTTTGTCGCGCCGGATGAGATGGGCGAGCTGCGCGCCGTGCAGAAGGTCATGGGCCTGACCCTTCCCGTGGCCGGCGGCACCCCGTGGGAGCGGGACGAGGAACGCGCCAAGCCCAAGCGCAACGGGGGCGGAGGCGGCGGACGTCGCCGCGGCGGTCCCGGTGGCGGACAGAAGCGCCAGGGCGCAGCCACGCCCAACCCGGGCCGCGCGGCCAAAGGCACAGGCGGGCCGGGCAAGGCCCCGGGCAAACCCGGCAACAAGCGGCGTCGGCCCCGCCGCGCGCGCAAGGCCGCCTAGATCCCGCGCCCGCCTCAACAGGCGGGCAACGGCAGCCCTTCGGCACGCAGATCGACACGCGGCGCGACCGGCACAAAGGGCCGGTCCGGCGCGAGTTGGAGGAAGACATCCACGATCTGCGGCCCGTCCGGGGATGGACCCTCGCGACAGGGCGTGGCCGAGACCGACAGCTGTCCGGCTGTGTCTGGGTCCTCGGCCTTCAACGCCAGGATCGCCTGACGCGTTTCATCCAACCGGGCCGCATCTTCGGGCGCCACTCCAAAGAGCCAGCGCGTGCCCTCTGCTGCGCGCTGCGCGTCGAGGATGAACTCTTCCGACACCTCCCGACCATCAGGCGCCGCTGCGCGCAGCAGCATCACGGCCCCGTCCGGCGCCACGCGCAGACCTTCGGTTACATCCACCGCCACCGTCACCGCCGCCAGATCGCTGGAGAGCGGATCGAACCGCGCAAGCTCCACCATGCTCATCACAGGCACCTGCCCGCATCCGGCGAGCAGGCCCGCCACCAACACTGTCAAAACCCTCATAGGCACCTCGCTAGACACGAATCATTTATTGTTTTACATTAAACTATCACTGCGAGGATTGAAAATATGGGATCTGAACTTCCCCCCTATCTGGGCCGTCTCTGCCGGGTCTTGTCCCATGGCTGCACTTTGGGCTGCCTCGCGCTGCTCGCCGCCTATGGCGTGGTTCTGATGGAGCCTGCGGCCTTCACGCCCCCTATCGAGACGGCAACGGGCCTCACCCCGACCAAGCGGGTGGCGCTGGCTTGTCTGACCGCGGTTCTATTCACTCCGGCGCTCATCGCGCTCTGGACGGCGCGGGGGCTCTTTGCCCGTTACGGACAGGGTGCCGTGTTCAGCACACAGAACGCCCAGGCGATCCGACGGATCGGGACAGCTCTGCTGGCCGGGACCGGGCTCGCCATCCTCGGGCGCACCCTCGCCGTGCTGATCCTGACCTATGACAACCCGCCCGGCGAACGTTCGCTGGCGGTGTCTCTGGCCAGCCATGACCTCTTGCTCGCCCTGCTCGGCGCCCTGCTGCTGGTGGTGGGCTGGGTCATGGCCGAAGCGACCCGGCAGGCCGACGAAAACCGGCTCTTTGTCTGAGATGGGGATCGTCGTCACCCTCGATGTGATGCTGGCCCGGCGCAAGATGCGCTCCCGCGAGCTGGCGCGGCAGATCGGCATCACGGAACAGAATCTGTCCCTCCTGAAATCCGGCAAGGTGAAGGGCGTCCGGTTCGAGACCCTGGCCGCCATCTGTGCCGCGCTCGACTGCCAGCCCGGGGATCTGCTGGTCCATGAGGACGATCCCGCGCCCGCCGCCTCTGGCCAATTCTCCCCAACCGCTCCATAACACCTATATATGCTCAGCGGCCCCGCCGTTTGCCCCCCTCACGACACGCAGGCTCCGATGTCCAAGCCCGACAATCCCGTTGAACCGTTCAAGAAGGCCCTGGCTGAGGCGACCCGCGTGCTCGCCGATGATCCGGATATCGCCGTGACCTATTCGGTGGACCCGCCCGGCATGACGTCCGATGCCATGCGCCTGCCGCAGATCAGCCGCCGGATGACCCGGGATGAGGTGCTTTTTGCGCGCGGCACGGCGGATGCCTATGCGATGCGGCGCAAGTATCACGACGCGGGCACCCATGTGAAATACGAGCCCGCCGGGCAGATGGCGCGCGACCTTTACGAGGCGATGGAAACCGCCCGGTGTGAGGCCATGGGCGCGCGGGCCATGCCCGGCACCGCCGGCAATATCGACGCCAAGATCGAGGCCGAGGCGACCCGCAAGGGCTATGACCAGATCACCCAGGCCTCCGAGGCGCCTTTGGCCATCGCGGCAGGCTACCTGATCCGCCACCTTGCCACGGGCCGCGACCTGCCGGAGGGCGCGCAGAACGTCATGGATCTGTGGCGCGATCATATTGAGGATCAGTGCGCGGACACGCTCGCCTCCCTGCAGGAGGATCTGAGCGATCAGGCGGCCTTTGCCAAGCTCGCGCGTCAGATCATCGATGATCTGGGCTATGGCGATCAGCTCGGCGATGACCCCGACCAGCAGGAAGAGGAGTCAGAGGAGACCTCTGAGCAGGACGAACAGGAAGAGAGCGCCTCGGATGAGGGCAATGACGGGGACGAGCAGACCGAGCAAGGCGAGGCTGCCCCCGATCCGACGGACATGCAGGAGATGGACCCGGCCCAGGCCGAGGTCGCCATGGATGATTTCGCGGATATGGAGCTCGGAGAGGACGCTGAACTGCCCGAGGGCGAGGCCCCGCTCGATCCGCCCCCACCGCCCGCCCATTCCGATGCGGATCCGAATTACATCGTCTTCCAGACCGAGCATGATGAAGAGATCAAGGCCGAGGAACTGGCCGAAGCGGCCGAGCTCGAACGCCTGCGCGCCTATCTCGACCAGCAGCTCGAACCCCTGAAGGGCGCGGTCTCGCGGCTCGCCAACAAGCTGCAGCGGCGGCTCCAGGCGCAGCAGAACCGCTCCTGGAAGTTCGACATGGAGGAAGGCATCCTCGATGTGGGTCGTCTGGCCCGCGTGGTGGCGAACCCGACCACCCCGCTCAGCTTCAAGGTGGAGCAGGACACCGAATTCCGCGACACGGTGGTGACCCTGCTTCTGGACAATTCCGGCTCCATGCGCGGGCGCCCGATCTCCATCGCGGCGATCTGCGCCGATGTGCTCGCCCGCACGCTGGAGCGCTGCCAGGTCAAGGTGGAGATCCTCGGCTTCACCACCCGCGCCTGGAAAGGCGGGCTCAGCCGCGAGAAATGGCTCGCCGATGGCCGTCCGCAACAGCCCGGCCGCCTGAACGACCTGCGCCATATCATCTACAAGCAGGCCGACGCACCCATGCGCCGGACCCGGAACAATCTGGGCCTGATGATGAAAGAGGGACTCCTGAAGGAAAACATCGATGGCGAGGCGCTGGAATGGGCCCACCGCCGGATGCTCGCGCGGCCCGAGGCCCGCAAGATCCTCATGGTGATCTCCGACGGCGCGCCGGTGGATGATTCCACCCTCTCGGTGAATCCGGCCAATTACCTCGAAAAGCACCTGCGCGATGTGATCGCCATGGTCGAGAAACGCCGCGCGGTGGAGCTTATCGCCATCGGCATCGGCCATGACGTGACCCGTTACTATGACCGGGCCGTGACCATCACGGATGTGGAGCAGCTCGCCGGGGCCATGACCGAACAGCTCGCCGCGCTCTTTGACACCAATCCCCGCGCCCGGGCGCGGGTCATGGGCATGAAACGCGCGGGCTAACCCGGCCCGCAGGGAGCGCCACGTCCCATCTGCGCGCGCCCTCCCCTTCATTGTTCCCCAAATACTCATATCCTGACCGTGCCGCCGCGTCTCCCGCAGGACCGGCGCGCGACGGATCCAGCTGTGCTACCCTGAGCCCAGTCTCCAGAGGATCCGTTTCATGACCAAATTCCGCCTGTGCAGCTTCAATATCGAGAACCTCTTCACACGGTTCGATTTCTCGGCCTTCTCCGACCCGGATGCGGCCCGCTACCTCTCGCCCATCGTGCAGTTCTACGGCGATTTCGGCGATGACGACCTGTCGAAATTCGAGGCGTTCAAACGCATGGTCGAGACTGCGGCCATCTCCCAAGACGATGACAAGCGTCAGCAAACCGCCCTCGCCATCGCCGAGGCCGACGCGCATTTCTATTGCCTGCAAGAGGTTGAAGGCTTCGATCCCCTGAGCCGCTTTCTCGAGGCCTACGTGAAGAAGACCATGGGGGAGAGCTTCCACAACCGCGTGCTCCATGAGGGCAATGATGTCCGTGGGATTGATGTGGCCGCGATCTCAGTGCGCAAATTCCCCTTCTACAGCCGCAGCCACGCCTGGCTCACCGGCTCGGTGATCGATGACACGGAGACGGGCAAGGCCCTGCTCGACGCTTATCCGCTCGCCAAGACGCGAGCCCGGTCCTTGCGCGCCTCCCGGGTCTTCCGGCGCGACTGCCTCGAGCTGGAACTGGCCGTGGGTGACGCGACCCTGTCCCTCTTCAACTGCCATTTCAAATCCATGGGCGGGCGCGACGCAGAGAAGTCCCTCGCCACCCGCCAGACCGAAGCGATCCTCGTCCGCGAACTGATCACCCGGAAATTCGAGGAACCGGCCACAGCACTCTGGGCGATTTGCGGCGATCTCAACGATGCGCTCGACTACCGCTTTGTCAGCTCTGTCCAACAGCCCGATGGCAGCTTCAACGAGACCCAGAAGGACAAACCACCCTCGGGCGAGGACAGCTCCGGCATCGCCCCCCTGCTGGAGGATGGGTTCGGCATCAACCTCGTCGCCGCGCTTCCCGAGGCCGACCGCTGGACCCACTACTACGCAGGCGGACGCTCCAAGACCCAGCTCGACTATATCATCGCCTCCCCCGCCCTTGCGGACCGAGTACGCAGCACGCCGGAGATCATCCGCGCGGGCATGCCCCACCGGGTCCCGAACCTAGCAACCGCGCGTTATCCCCGGATCGGCTGGGACCGCCCCAAGGCCAGCGACCATTGCCCGGTGGTGGTCGAGTTCGACATCTAGGCCCCGCCGCGCAGACCCAGCACGAAGGCGCGCAAGGCCGCGACGATCTCATCGGGGCTGTCCTCCTGGAGGAAATGACTGCCCGGCACGGTGACCTCGGTCTGGTTCGGCCAGGCCCGGCAAGCCTCCCGCTGAGGTCCCACGAGGATCGAGCCGGGCTCGGCGTTGACAAAGAGCTTCGGCACGGGGCTCTGCGCGAGCCAATCCGCGTAGCGGGCGACAATCGCCGCGATCTCGGGCGGCTCCCCGCCAATCGGGATCTGCCGGGGCCAATCGAGCATGGGCCAACGGTCCTCTGGCCGCAGAAACGGCGCGCGGTACTGCGCCATCTCCTCCGGGCTCAGGTCTCGCAGGATCGACGCGGGCAGGATCTTTTCGACAAAGGCGTTCTTCTCCAGAACGATAGCCTCCCCCGCCGGACTGCGCATGGCCTGAAAGATCCCCCGCGCCGCCTCGGGCCAGGCCTCCCAATCGGGCACTGGCGCGGTGATCGCCTCCATATAGGCGATGCCCTGGACTGCCTCCGGACGGGCCTGCGCCCAATCAAACCCCAGGGCCGAGCCCCAGTCATGGAGGACGAGCACCGCTTCACCCTTCACACCCAGCACGTCCCACGCCTCCGCCAGATAGCCCGCATGGGTCGCGAAATCATAGCGCATGGGACCCGAGCCCGGCAGCTTGTCACTCTGCCCCATACCGATGAGATCCACCGCAATGCAGCGCCCCAGATCCGCGAGCTGCGGCAGGATATTGCGCCACAGATAGCGGGAGGTCGGATTGCCATGCTGGAAGAGGATCGGCGCGCCGCGCCCCATTTCCGTATAGGCCACACGGAGACCGCGCACCTCCACCCAGGAGGTCTTCATCGGCCCAGGCTCGATTGCCATGGTAGTTTCCTCCCGAAACGCTATCTTACACGCTCTAGAACAAGACGTCGGACCTCATGTTTCAATCCTTTTCTGCGACCACCACGCCCGAGCAAGGGCCGCCCCGGCTTGCCGCCCTGCGCGCCGAGATGACCCATGCCGGGGTCGATGCGTTTCTCATCCCCCGCGCTGATGCCCATCAGGGCGAGTATGTCGCCCCGCGCGATGACCGGCTGGCCTGGCTTACGGGCTTCACGGGCTCGGCGGGGTTCTGCATCGCACTGGCCGACACGGCGGGCGTGTTCGTGGATGGGCGTTATACGCTGCAATCCCGCCAGCAGGTCGCGCTGGAGGCCTTCACCCCGGTCTCCTGGCCGAAAACGCAGCCCGGTCCCTGGCTGACCGAGACGCTGGGCACGGGCGTGGTCGGGTTCGATCCCTGGCTCCACACGAAGGCCGAGATCGCGCGGCTGGAGAAGGGGCTGGGCGAAGGTCTCAGCCTGTTGCGGGTCGACAATCTCGTGGACCGGATCTGGCCCGATCAGCCCGCCCCACCCCAGGGCGCGGTCAAGATTCATCCGGACGCTCTGGCAGGTCGCAGCGCGGCCGAGAAACGTGCGGAGATTGCCGAGGCCTTACGCGCGGCCAATGAGACCGCCGCGATCCTCACCCTGCCCGACAGCCTCTGCTGGCTGCTGAACATCCGGGGCTCGGACATCCCGCGCAATCCCGTGGTCCATGGCTTCGCGATCCTCCATGCCGATGGGGGCTGCGATCTCTTCCTAGATGCCGCCAAGCTCTCCGACGACGTCATGGCCCATCTGGGTCCCGATGTGCGGATCGCCGCGCCCGAAAGCTTCGGTCCTGCCGTGATGGCCCTGAGCGGCCCGGTGCGCCTGGATCCCGCAACCGCGCCGGTCGCGATCTTTGACCTGCTCGAGAGCGCCGGGATCCCGGTCTCGGAAGGAGATGACCCCTGCATTCTGCCCAAGGCCTGCAAAACCGAGGCCGAGATTTCGGGGACTGCCGAAGCCCATTTGCGCGACGGGGCGGCCATGGTCGAGTTCCTCGCCTGGCTCGATGCCCAGGACCCGGGCAGCCTGCATGAGATCGACGTGGTGACCGCGTTGGAGGGGTTCCGCGCGGCCACCGGCGCGCTCCTCGATATCAGCTTCGAGACGATCTGCGGCACCGGTCCCCATGGGGCGATCGTCCATTACCGGGTGACCGAGGACACCAATCGCGCGGTCACCCCCGGCGACCTGCTGCTGGTCGATAGCGGCGGACAATATGCCGATGGCACCACGGATGTGACCCGCACCATGGCCACGGGCACGCCCCCGGACGGGGCTGTCGCGGCCTTCACCCGGGTGTTGCAGGGCATGATCGCCGTCAGCCTTGCGCGCTGGCCCAAAGGGCTCGCGGGTCGCGATCTCGATGCGCTGGCCCGCGCGCCGCTCTGGCGGGCCGGGCAGGATTACGACCACGGCACGGGCCATGGGGTCGGCACCTATCTCTGCGTGCACGAAGGGCCACAACGGCTCAGCCGGGTGAGCGAGGTCCCCTTGCGCCCCGGCATGATCCTGAGCAACGAGCCCGGCTATTACCGCGAGGGCGCCTTTGGGATCCGGATCGAAAACCTCGTGGTCGTGACCGAGATGATCCCGCCCGAAGGCGGCGATCCCGGGCGCGAGATGCTGGGCTTTCGAACCCTCACCTATGTGCCCATCGACCGGCGCCTGATCGATCTGTCGATGCTGTCACCGGCGGAACGAGACTGGCTCGACAACTACCACGCGCAAGTGCGGAGCTACCTCAAGCCCCGCGTCTCGCACAGCGCGCGAGACTGGCTGATCCGGGTCACAGCACCTCTCTGAGCGCGCAGGACCGCATCACCGAGACACAAAACTGATACAGTCCGCGCCCTATCACACGGGACGCGGAAAACCGAAGGAAGGGGAGTGCCATGAGCGACCACATCAAGATCCACAAGGCCGAGGGAACCTGGACCGTCCGGGCCGATGGCGCGGTCCTGGCCGAGAGCGAGAACGCGCTGGAGCTGATCGAAGGCAGCAGCGACCCGGTGATCTACTTCCCGCGCGCGGATATCGGCATGGCCTTTCTGGAGCCCTCCGAGACCCGCTCCCATTGCCCCTTCAAGGGCGATGCGAGCTACTATTCGATCCACGCGTCAGCCGGGCTGATCCCGGATGCGGGCTGGTCCTATGAAAGCCCCAAAGACGGGGTGGCGCGGATCCGCGACCACATCGCGTTCTACCCGCATAAAGTGACGGTCGAGCGCATCTGACCCATCTGCCCCGCGCCGCTCCGGTGGCGCCGGGCAAACCCGATCCGCAGCAGAGCCTGAGGGGGAGTCGCGCCGCGCGCGACGGGGGCAACGCCCCCAAATCAGGCACGCAGTGCGGATAAAAATGCGCCGCAGGCGCGCAGTTTGGCAACCGTCCGGAGATCAGGCCTCCGGGTCGTCCTTCTCCAGTGAATAGCGCTCGAGCATCCGCGCCTGCGCAATGAAGAAAGCAAAGAGCGCTGCCGGCAGGGCGAAGGTCTCGAACTTCACCCAGAATTCCGTATCCATGGTGCGCCAGACGATCTCATTGGCGATGGCCATGGAGGCGAACATCGCCGTCAGGCGCTTGGTCAGCCGCATCCAGCCTTCCTGGGCCAGGGGCATCAGGTCTTCCATGACGAAGGCCAGGTAGGATTGCCCCCGAAGCAACCCGATCCCGAGGATCGCCGCGAACATGCCGTAAACGATGGTGGTCTTGATCTTGAAGAAAGCCTCATCGTTGAAGATCACCGTGAGCCCGCCAAAGACGATGACCAGCACAGCGGTCATGATCTGCATGCGGCTGAGCTTGCCCGTCAGCTTCCACAGGATCGCGATCGACAGCAGAAGCACGGGCACAAAGCCCGCCGTTGCCACGATGAACCCGTCATAATCGCGGCCCCAGATCGGATAGACCTCATCCTTGATCCGCATATAGACGATGAAGAAGCCCAGCACGGGGCCCAGCTCCAGCGCCATCTTGACCCAGGGGTTGATCGGTTTCTGCTCTGCCATCGGGCCTCTCTCACTCATCCTGCGACCTCCACTATCACAGCCCCCGCTGCGATCAATGCCATCAGGCCCATGCGGCGCGGCCCCACGGTCTCCTTCAGGAAGACCCAGCCGATCACCGCCGCAAAGACCGTGGAGGTTTCCCGCAAGATGGCGGCCTCGCCAACTTTGTCGAGCCGGGTTGCCATCATGATCGATCCGAAGCTGCCGATCGCCACCACAGCGCCGATGACCCCGCGCAGAGCGAGGGGCCCAAGCGCCGGGGCATCAGCCATCCGGCGCCAACGCAGGGCCGCCACACAAGGAAAGACAAGACTGTCGATGAAGAAGAACCACGCCAAAAACGTGAACGGATCCGCCGTCGCCCGGATCCCATAGGCATCAAAGGTCGTATAGAGCGCCACAAAGAGGCCTGTGGCGACAGCCAACCCGAGCGCGGGCACAAGCGTATCCCGCGCCACCTCGATATGGATCAAATTGTAAGCCGCGAGCCCGAAGATCCCCGCCAGCAACACCGCAACCCCGACCCACTGCATCGGCGCGAACGTCTCTCCGAATATGAGATAGGCCCCGAACACAGTGAAAAGCGGCCCCGTTCCGCGCACCACGGGGTAGACGACCGTATAGGCCCCCTTGGAATAGGCAAACCCCTGCAGCGTTTTATAGGCCGTGTGGATCAGGAAGACGCCGAGAAAGATGGGCCACATATGCGGCTCCGGCCAAGGCACGATCCAGAGCGCGGTGGGCGCCGCGATCACGAAGAGTGCGCTATCGATGGCACCGCGGGACAGCCACGGATCATGGCGGCCCTTTTGCAGCGCGCCGAAAATCGCGTGGAGCAGCGCCGCGGTCAGCGCGAGGATCAGGGCCAGGGATTTTCCATCCGCCGTCCCTTCGAGGCTGACCAGCCAGTCGCTCATCGGTTTGTCCCGTCGAGACGCGTCGGAGGGGGGCTGTCTGCCCCCCGCGCAGACAAGCTGCGCCCCCCCGAGGATATTTCGAGACTTAAGTCCTCAGCGCTCAAGACCGGTGAGCGCATCGGCAAACTCCTCCGGATCGAAGGGGGCGAGGTCGTCGATTTGCTCGCCGACGCCGATGGCGTGGATCGGCAGGCCGAACTTGTCCGCGAGCGCCACAAGAACCCCGCCCTTGGCCGTGCCGTCGAGCTTGGTCATCACGAGTCCCGAGACATCAGCGAGGTTGCGGAAGGTTTCGACCTGGCTCAGCGCGTTCTGACCCGTGGTTGCGTCGAGCACCAGAAGCGTATTATGCGGCGCGGTCTCGTCGACCTTGCGGATCACGCGGACAATCTTGGCGAGCTCTTCCATCAGATCCGCGCGGTTCTGCAACCGTCCCGCCGTATCGATCATCAGAAGGTCAGCGCCGCTGGACTGGGCCTGCTTGATCGCATCGAAGGCGAGCGAGGCGGGGTCGGAGCCTTCGGGCGCGGTCAACACCGGCACCCCGGCGCGGTCGCCCCAGACCTGCAGCTGCTCCACCGCCGCTGCACGGAACGTGTCCCCGGCGGCGATTACCACGGATTTGCCCGCCGCCCGGAACTGGCTGGCCAGCTTGCCGATCGTCGTGGTTTTGCCGGATCCGTTCACCCCGACCACCAGAACCACTTGCGGGCGTTTGGGATAGATCGGTAGTGGGCGGGCCACAGGTTCCATGATCCGGGCGATCTCATCGGAGAGGATCCGTTTGATATCCTCCGTCGAGACTTTGCGCCCCATGCGCCCTTCGGCGATATTCGCGCTCACCCGCAGGGCCGTGTCGACGCCCATATCCGAGGCGATCAGCACCTCCTCAAGGCTCTCGAGCATCTCGTCATCCATGACCCGCCGCATGGTCGGAGCGGCTGGCACGGGCATGGGCGCGGGGGTGGGCGCGGCCGCTTCCGGGACGGGCTCTGGCGCAGGTTGTGCCGATCCGCCCCCGAAGAGACGCCCGATCAGGCCGGGCTTGCGCGCCGGTTCCGGTGTCGCCACGGGCGCGGGATTGGGGTCTTCCACCGGCTCCGGGCTGGGTTCGGGCTCTGGCGTGAGCTCAGGCTCGGGTTCCATCTCGGCACTTGGGGCCGGTTCGGGCTCCGGGATCGGCTCAGGATCCGGGATCGGATCGGGTTCAGGCGCAGCAGGCTCGGGGATCGGTGCGGGCTCTGTTGTCGGTGCGGGCTCCGGGGTGTCCTCGACAATGGGATCCGGGGCAGCCGTAACCTCTGATGCCGGGGGCGGTGCCTCCGGTTCGGCTCTAGGCGCCGAAGCTTCAGCCCGCTCAGGCTCAGGCTCAGGCGCAGGCGGTGGAGGTGGCGGCGTCGCATCGACCTCGCCGCCATCCTCGACAAGCGCGTCCAGCCCTTCCTCCAGCTTCGAGGAGGATTTGAACATCCGGGTCTTGAGCTTCTTGAAAAACGACATCGGGGGCCTTCTCGCGGGGTCTACACCTCTGGCTCACACCTAATCGCCCCGATGCCCGAGGAAAAGCCCGCAGCCCGCTTCTGCGTGGATTCGCCCTTGCCTGATGCGGGCATGCCGCCGCTGCGGATCAGGGATCGACGGATGCCCATGGCATTGCTAGCCTTTTCGCCATGCTGCGCGCTCTTGCTCTCTGCCTCATGACGACCCTTCCGGCTCAGGCTGCGGAGGAGGCGCCCCTGTCGGGGGTAGATTTTGCCGAGCGGGTCACCGGCAAGACGATCTATTTCGAGCAATATGGCCGCGCCTACGGGGCGGAAACCTATCGCAGCGACGGCTCCGTCACGTGGCGGTTTTCGGGCGAGGAGTGCCGCGAGGGACGCTGGTACCCGGAAGGGGACGCGATTTGTTTCGTCTATGAACACGCGCCGAACGAGCCGCAATGCTGGCACTTCTTCGACCAGCCTCAGGGTCTTGTGGGCCGCGTGGTGGGGGCGGATCCGCTCGATGATCTGACCGGACGGCGGGAGAGCCCGGCGCCGCTGATCTGCGATCAACCCTATCTCGGGGCCTGACCCCTCAGAAAAGAGACCCCTGGTCTGGTTCGGAGGATTTGCGCTTGCGCTGTGCTTTGGGCTTTGCGGCTTTTGTCGGAGCCGCGACGGGAGTGTCCGTGGCGGCGACCGCGAGGCGGCCATCCTGGAACTGGATTTCGAGCCCGGATGCCTCCGCAGCGCTGGCCTTCGTCGTTACGATCCCCTCGCCCGCACGCACTACCGCGTAGCCGCGCTTGAGCGTCGCCTCATAGCCTACGGTGGTCCGCACACGCTCCAACGCCTCAAGCCCGCTGCGCCATCCGGCGACTTGCGCCGCTGAGACCCGGGCCAGTCGGGCCGACAAGCCGTCAAACCGGTCCCGCTCGCGCCCCACCTGCAGCGTCAGGGTCTCGGGCCGCAGCCGCGCCGCACGGGTCGCAAGCCGCTCGGTCTGGAGCGTGACCACCCGAGGGAGCGCTGTATCGAGCCGTGCGCCCGCTTGCGCGACCCGCTGGGCGCCCGCTTCGATCTGCGCGCGCAGCAGTCGGGGCCGCAGGGCCGCGCCCGCCTCGGCCAGCGCGCCCCGCTTGGCCTGCGTCGCGCTGCGCAAGGCGGCGGGCAGACGCGCCGTGGCATGGTCGAGCCGCTGGGACGGCGTGCTCAACAGCTCTTCGGGCCGGGGCAAGGCGCGAGAGAGATCGCGCACCCGTTGTCCCCGGATCCGCACGCCCCCGGTCAGACCGGTCAGCATCCGCGCCCCCAGGCTGTCGAGCCCGGCCAAGAGGTCGAGCCGCACGGGCACGGCCCGCTCCGCCGCCGCCGTGGGCGTGGGCGCGCGCAGATCGGCGGCATGGTCGATCAGGGTCGTGTCGGTCTCGTGCCCCACGGCAGAGATCAGGGGGATCTCGCTTTCGGCGGCGGCGCGCACCACGGCTTCCTCGTTGAAGCCCCAGAGATCCTCGAGGCTCCCGCCCCCCCGCGCCACAATGAGCAGATCGGGCCGAGGCAGCGCCCCGCCCGGGGTCAGCGCGTTGAACCCGCGGATCGCATTGCTCACCTCGGGCGCGCAATTTTGCCCTTGCACGGCCACGGGCCAGATCAGCACCTTGCGCGGACACCGCTCCCGCAGCCGGTGAAGGATATCGCGGATCACCGCGCCCGAGGGGCTGGTCACCACGCCGATCACCTCGGGCAGGAACGGGATTGGACGCTTGCGCCCCTCGTCAAAAAGCCCCTCTGCGGCAAGCTGCCTGCGCCGCTTCTCCAGCATCGCCATGAGCGCGCCGACCCCGGCCACGGCGATCCGGTCCACATTGATATTGTAGCGCGAGGACGGCGCATAGGCACTGAGCTTGCCCTCAACCACGACCTCGAGCCCCTCTTCGGGCATCACACCGAGGCCTGCCACCTGCCCTTTCCAGGTAGTGCAATTGATCACCGCGCGGTCGTCCTTGAGGTCGAAATAGAGATGCCCGGACTTGGCCCGCATCACCCGGCCCAACTCGCCCTTCACCCGCACGCGACCAAACTCGCCCTCCAGCGTGCGCTTGATCGCCCCCGAAAGCTCCGAGACCGTGAATTCCGGCGCGTTCTGGCCCGGCTGGGGGTCGTCGATCAGGTCGAAATCGGACATTTGGCCTCGCTTGCCTCGCTTTGCTGCGCATCTTAGAACGCGGCAACCCCGGGTAAAAGTCAAAGGACGCGGCAGATCATGAACATCCTCATCCTCGGCAGTGGCGGTCGCGAACATGCGCTGGCCTGGGCGGTGTCCCAGAACCCGAAATGCGACCGGCTGATCGTGGCACCGGGCAATGCGGGCATGGCCGAGATCGCTGAATGCGCGGCGCTGGATATCGAGGATCGGAACGCCGTGGTGGGCTTTGCCGAGGAAGCCGCGATTGATTTCGTGATCATCGGGCCCGAGGCGCCTCTGGCCGCCGGGGTCGCCGACCGGCTGCGCGAGGCGGGAATCCTATGCTTTGGTCCCTCGGCGGCGGCCGCACAGCTCGAAGCATCCAAGACCTTCACCAAGCAGGTCTGTGACGCAGCGGGCGCCCCCACGGCCGCCTATGCCCACTTCACCGACGCCGCCGCCGCGCGGGCCTATATCGAGGCGCAGGGCGCGCCCATCGTGGTCAAGGCCGATGGTCTGGCCGCGGGCAAAGGCGTGATCGTCGCGATGACCGAGGCCGAAGCGCTGGCCGCGGTGGATGACATGTTCGGCGGAGCCTTTGGCGGGGCGGGCGCGGAGGTCGTGATAGAGGAGTTCATGACCGGTGAAGAGGCGTCGTATTTCGTGCTCTGCGATGGCGAGACCGTGCTACCGATCGGTACGGCGCAGGACCACAAGCGCGCCTTTGACGGCGATAAGGGGCCGAATACGGGCGGCATGGGCGCCTACTCCCCTGCCCCGGTTCTTACGGACGCGATTGCCCGGCAGGCGCTGGACGAGATCATCCGCCCCTCCATGGACGAGATGGCCAAACGCGGCATGCCTTATCAGGGCGTGCTCTATGCTGGTCTGATGATCGAGGATGGGCGCGCCCGGCTGGTGGAGTACAACGCGCGCTTCGGCGATCCGGAATGCCAGGTGCTGATGATGCGGCTCGGGGCCCAGGCGCTCGACCTGATGCTGGCCTGCGCCGAGGGCAAGCTGGCCGAGGCCAAGGTGAACTGGGCCGAGGATCATGCCCTGACCGTTGTGCTCGCCGCCGAGGGCTATCCCGGCTCCTATGAGAAGGGCACTGAGATCCGTGGGATCGAGGCCTTGCCCGAGGACAGCGCCAATATGGTGTTCCACGCAGGGACAAAGCGCGAGGGCGGTCGGCTTCTGGCCAATGGCGGACGGGTGCTCAACGCGACGGCCCGTGGCGCGACCCTCGCCGAGGCGCAGGCCAAGGCCTATGCGCTGGTGGACGGGATCGATTGGCCCGAGAGCATGGTGCGCCGGGATATCGGCTGGCGCGCGCTCTGAGGCGCGCTCAGGGCGTGCAGCTCAGCGCGTCTGCAAACCCTGCCGGAGTGGCCGGGTAAGGCAAAGCTTGACGCGACAGACGGCCACCTTCAAAGCGCACGGCGACGGTCCCTGACCAATTCGCCTCGGCCACCACCATCTCGAGGGCACCAGCGCAGTCGCGCACCCCGCCCGAGATGAAATCCTCGCCGATCCGATGGTTCGTCACGCCGGGCATCGCCGCGACCTGGGTCAAAGCCCGGTCCTCATAGCGCCAGAGCAACAGGGTCTTGGCCAGATGGGGCCGGTCGATATAGCCGATCTCCACCGCGCCATCGCGATCGAAATCCGCCGCCCCGATGGGTGCGAGCCAGCGATTGGTGCGCCCGATATGGGGCGTCGCGGCGATCTTGCCCTCGGGACCGTAGATCGCCAATTGCCCGCCGAGATCTCGGTGGCTTTCGACCACCACGACCTCCGCCGCGCCATCCCCGTCGAGATCCGCAACCCGTGGGGCCAGATCCTCAAAGACCGAATGCTCCGGCAGCACGATCCGCAACCGACGCCCGCGATCCGTCACGATGGTCAGAGAGCCATACTCGATGGCATCGCCCAGCACCCCATGGGCGTAGCGGGTGGTCTCGTCCCCATACTCGGCGGACACCACACCCTCGGCGGCTTGAGCAGCCCCCGAGGCCAGCCACGGAGCGGCCAGCGCCACAAGCGCCCTGGCCAGCAGAGCGCCGCGCGCGCGCCGGACCCACAGGCGCGCCGCCAGACGCGGCGCCCGGAGGGTCATCAGATCTGCTTCTCGGGCATCTGCACCACGAGGCCGTCAATCGCATCCGAGACCTTGATCTGGCAGGTCAGACGCGAGCGCGCGGGGTCAGGCTCAAAGGCGAAATCCAGCATGTCTTCTTCCATGGCTTCCTTGCCCGGGATCTTCTCAACCCAATCGGGATGGACATAGACATGGCAGGTCGAGCAGGCGCAGGCACCGCCGCAATCGGCCTCGATGCCGGGAATGTTGTTGTCCCGGGCGCCTTCCATCACGGTCAGGCCATTGGCCACGTCGACCACATGCTCGGTCCCGTTGTGTTCGATATAGGTGATCTTCGCCATTCTGACCGCGGTCCTTTGCTCTGCAAGACAAGTGTTAACCCTCACATAGTTCAGCCGCGCAGAATTGGCCAGCCTTGCGAAATCCGATAAATGTTCTACTTATGTTCCCATGCCTCCTCCCAGCGACCTTTCCGCGGGATCGCCGCCCCCCTGGCCCCGCCCCCCGGCCTGTATTCCGGCGGACCTGCTGCACCGCCCGCCCAATGGCGCGCGGGTCTGCGTGGCGGGGCTGGTCCTGCTGCGCCAGCGCCCCGGCACGGCCCATGGGGTGATCTTCGTCACGCTCGAGGATGAGACCGGCACGGTCAATGTGGTGGTCTGGAACAAGATCTATGAGCGCTACCGCCGGGCCGTGATCGCCGGACGCATGCTGCGCGTTCAGGGGCGGATCCAGCGCGAAGGGGCAGTCCTTCACCTGATCGCCGATGAGATCGAGGATTGCTCCGCCATGCTGGACCAGCTCCTGCGGCCGGAGATCTGCCGCGCCGCCGACCAGCCCTGAGAAACGAAAAACGCGCCCCCGGATCCCCGGAGGCGCGCCTGTTTTCCAAGCTAATCGTCTCGCGAACGTCAGTTCAGCGAGAGCGCCACAAAGCGCGGCTCGTTATCCCGGCGCACCAGCAGCAGAAGCGAGTTGCGCCCGGCTTCCTTGGCCGCCTCGATCCGCTCTTCGAGCTCATCTGCGGACGCGATCTTCTCCTGACCGGCTTCGGTAATCACGTCACCGGCCCGCAGACCTTTTTCATAGGCCTCGGAGGTCTCGTCGATATCGCTGACCACAAGCCCCGCGAGACCATTGGTGATGCCCAGCTGCTCGCGCAGCTCGTCATTCAGCTCGGTCACGGTCAGGCCCATGATCTCCTTCTCGATCGGCTCATCCGCCGGGGCCGAGACAGGCACGGCGCGCTCCGCTTCCTCGCGGCGACCCAGGGTCACCAGCAGGGTCTGCGTCGCACCGGAGCGGAAGACCACAACCCGCACGGCCTTGCCAACCGCGGTGTTGCCGACGATCTGCACCAGCTCGCGGGTGTCTTCCACATCGCGACCATCAAAGGTCAGGATCACGTCACCCGCTTCCATGCCCGCATCGAGGGACGGGCCATCGGGCACATCCGTCACCAGCGCGCCCGCAGCCGTCTCAAGCCCCAGGGCCTCGGCCACATCGTCGGTGACATCCTGAATGCGCACACCCAGCCAACCGCGACGGGTCTCGCCGAACTCCTTGAGCTGGTCGACCACATTGGTCACAACGCCAGAGGCCATGGAGAAGCCAATGCCGATCGAGCCACCATTGGGCGACAGGATCGCGGTGTTCACACCGATCACGTCGCCATCCATGTTGAAGAGCGGACCGCCCGAGTTGCCCCGGTTGATCGCCGCATCGGTCTGGATGTAGTCGTCATAGGTGCCCGAAAGCGCGCGATTGCGCGCCGAGACGATCCCGGCAGAGACCGAGAAGCCCTGCCCCAGCGGGTTGCCGACGGCCATGACCCAATCGCCCACACGGGCCGCGTCACTGTCGCCGAAGCTCACGAAGGGCAGCGGCGCATCGCTTTCAACCTTCAGAAGGGCGATATCGGTGTTGGGATCCGTGCCGATCACCGTTGCCTCCAGCTCCTCGCCCGAGAAGAACTCGATCAGGATCTCATCGGCCTGCTCGATCACGTGGTTGTTCGTGACGATGAAGCCGTCCTCGGAGATCACGAAGCCCGAACCCAGCGCGTTGGAGCGGCGCTGGCGCGGAGCCGGACGCCCCTCTTCCTGCTGCCGGTCCATGAAATCGCGGAAGAAGTCTTCGAGCGGCGAGCCCTCGGGAACGATGGGCTGCGGCCCACCGGGTGTGGCCACATTGGTCGAGGTGGTGATGTTCACCACCGCCGGGCTGACCCGTTCGGCCAGATCCGCAAAGCTGCCAGGGTTGTCCCGCGCCTCAGTGGCGAGGGTTTGTGCCAGCACCATCGCGAGGGCCAGAAGGGCCGCTGCCATGGCATGAAGGGGGGTCACCCGCCGGGACGCGGGGGTTGCGACCTGCGCAATGACCTGCGGCGCGCGTCGCTGTTCGTCGTGTCTGTTCACTCTTGGGGTCCTCCTGAAAGCCCGCCACGGGGGAGCGGGTCTTAGGTCTTCTCACGGGACAGAGCCCATGCTGTCCCAGATGTTTTCATTGCCCACGCCATATTCAAGCGTCCTGCCTCTCGCGCGTCGTCACGTAGACGTGACATGCCCGGGCGGCAGTGTTCCACGGGATCGCTAGGCGACCAAGCTCTTTCCCACCCAGACAAGGATAGTACCTAGGGCGATTGCCGCCAAACCCAAGCCGCGTCGGGTCGAGACCGGCATGCGCGCAAAAGCGGCCAGCAGATCCTCGATACGCGAAGGGGCCAGTGCGAACACCAGCCCCTCGATCACGAAGACCAACCCGAGGGCGGTCAGAATGACATCCATCAGCGCTGCGAAGGCGCCACTGTGCCGTCGAGATAGTCGAAGAACTCGCTATCCGGGGCGATGACCATGGTGGAGTTGGAACCCTGCAGGGCCCGCTCATAGGCGGTCATGGAGCGATAGAATTCAAAGAATTCCGGATCCGCCCCAAAGGCGCTGGCAAAGATCGCGTTCCGACGGGCATCCGCCTCACCGCGGGTGATGTCGGCTTCCTTCTGGGATTCGGAGACAAGCTCGACCACGGTCCGGTCGGCTTGGGCGCGGACACGCTGCGCCGCTTCTTCACCGCGCGCGATCTCGTCCGCGGCTTCCCGTTCCCGTTCCGCCCGCATCCGGGCGAAGGTCGCGTCCAAGTTCTGCGCCGGCAGGTTGGTCTGTTTCAGGCGCACATCCACCACTTCGAGGCCGATATCGGACGCCCGTGCCCGTGCCCCTGCGGTGATGCGCGAGGTCAGATCGGCGCGATCTGCCGAGAGGATCGTGTTCGAGGTCACACCGTCCGAACCTAGCACGGCCCGGATCTGCGGGTTGAGGATGCCTTCGAGGCGTTGCTCCGCCGCACGCATGCCACCGACACCGACCGCCTGCCGGAACTGGACCACGTCCGAAATCCGGTAGCGCGCGAAGGCGTCGACCACGAGACGCCGATCGTCGGAGGGCGTGACTTCGATGGGCTGGGTGTCGAGGCTCAGGATACGGTCGTCATAGCGCACGACCTCCTGAATGAAGGGGATCTTGAACGCGAGTCCCGGGTTCTCCTTCACGGCCTTGATCTGACCGAACTGGAGCACGAGGGCCTTTTCACGTTCATCCACGATGAAGAGCGAGTTGATCGCGACGAAACCGACAATCGCGACGGCAATCAGGCCAATAGGTCCCTTTTTCATCAGTTCGTTCCTCCGGCCGGACGGCGCAACTCATTGAGGGGCAGATAGGGGACGACGCCTTGGGTACCGCTCTCTGCATCACTGTCGAGGATGACCTTGTCGATCCCGCCGAGCACACGCTCCATCGTCTCGAGATAGAGACGTTTGCGGGTCACCTCCGGCGCGTTCTGATATTCAGCCAGAACGGCGGTAAAGCGGCTGGCTTCACCCTCGGCCTCGTTCACGACCTGAGCGCGATAGGCTTCGGCCTGTTCGAGAAGCTGGGCGGCTTCACCGCGCGCGCCCGCGAGAACGCGGTTGGCATAGGCGTCCGCCTGACGTTCCAGACGGTCCCGCTCCTGTTCGGCGGCCTGCACTTCGCGGAAGGCATCGATCACCTGCTCGGGCGGGTCGGCCCGGTCGAGGTTGAGACGCACCACATTGATGCCGCTGACATAGCTGTCGAGGGTTTCCTGGATCCGGTCCTGCACCTGTTGTGCAATCAGTTCACGATCCCGGTTCAGGATCGGCGCCAGTTCGGACTGGGCGATCACTTCGCGCATGGCCGCTTCGGACACCGCGCGCACGGTCTCCTGACCATCGCGCAGGTTGAACAGGAAGGCTGCCGGGTCGGAGATGTTCCAGACCACGTCAAAGTCGATATCCACGATGTTTTCATCCGTGGTCAGCATCAGACCGTCTTCGCCGCGCGTGCTGGTGCGGGACGTGCCGATCTCTTCGGTGTTTTCCCGCGTCACCGGCAGAACCTCTGCGGTCACAAGCGGCCAAGGCGCGAAGTTCAGACCCGGGTTGCCAACGGCAGAGAACTCACCGAGGAACAGCTCGACCGATTGTTCTTCCGGACGCACCGTGTAGAGGGACGAATAAACCCACAGGCCAACCGCCGCGAGCGCCGCAAGAGCCACTGTGCCCTTGGTGATCTTCGGGCCACCACCGCCACCGCCCGGGCTGCGCCCGTTGGTGCCGCCGCCGCGACCGCCCATGAGGACACGCAGCTGCTCCTGGCCTTTTTTCATGATCTCGTCGATTTCGGGGATTTGACCGTTATCTCCGGGGCCTCCGGGCCGTCGGCCGCCGCGATTGTCACCGCCTCGGTTGTCGCCACCGTTGCGACCACCCCCGCCGCCCCAGGGTCCACCGTTGTTATTCGCCATCCGTTTTCCTTGTCGTCTGCATATCGTCGTAACTCCCCTCAGGACATGGTTGCGCACGCCCGGATATCAAGCGCTCCGCACGGGTGATTTCATCGTGACCAACTCTTCGGAGATGGTCGGATGCACCGCGCAGACCCTGTCGAAATCCGCTTTCGTCGCCCCCATTTTCACTGCAATCCCGGCAAGCTGGATCATCTCGCCAGCATGATCGGCCACGATGTGGCAGCCCAGAACCTTGTCCGTGGCCTTGCTGACCACGAGCTTCATGAGCACCCGGTCGGACTTTCCGGCAAAGGCGCCCTGCATCGCCCGGAAGGAGGTACAGTAGATATCCACCGGTTCCTGCTCGCGGGCCTGTTCTTCGCTCAGACCGATCGTCCCGAGCTCGGGCTGGGTAAAGATCGCCGACGGGATCAGGTCGTGATCGGGCTTTGTTGGGTTGCCTTTAAACACCGTCTCGACAAACGCCATGCCCTCGCGGATCGCCACGGGCGTCAGCTGCACCCGGTTGGTCACATCGCCAATGGCATAGATCGAGGGGATGTTGGTCTGGGAATAGTCATCAACGACCACCTCCCCGCGGCGCCCGACGGCCACGCCCGCCTCCTCGAGACCCAGCCCCTGGGTCGAAGGGCTGCGCCCGGTGGCGAACATCACCTGATCGTAGACGCCTTCCTGCCCGTTGGTCGCCTTGACCCAAACCGGCCCACAAGCCGGCCCTGCCTCCGCAAGATCGGCGGCATCTTGTGCGGCGGCGCCCATGGCCGGATCCGTGCTGGTCAGGATCTGCGCGTTTTCTGCATCCGAAGCCGCGCGCATCTCGACAATATTCGTGCCCAGATGCAGGTTCACGCCCTTCTCGCGCATGGCCTCGGCCACGAGCCCCCGGGCCTCGTCATCAAAACCCCGCAGGATCTGCGCCCCGCGATAGTATTGCGTGACCTCCACCCCCAAGCCATTGAGAATGCACGCGAACTCGCAGGCGATATAACCGCCGCCGATGATCAGAACCGATTTCGGCAGGCTCTCAAGCTGGAAGATCTCATTCGACGTGATGCCCAGATGGGCATTCGGCAGATCCGGGCGCACCGGATAGCCGCCCGTCGCAACAAGGATGTGCTTGGCGGTCTTCGTCTCGCCCGAGGCGAGCTTCACCGTATGCGGGTCGACCAGCGTGGCGCGGCTGTCAAAGATCTCCACATCCGAGCCGTTCAGCAGGCTGCGATAGACCTCTTCCAGCCGGTTCAGTTCGGTATTCAGCTTGGTCCGGAAAGGAAGCCAATCGAAATCGCCGTCCTGGATGTCCCAGCCATAGGCGCGCGCCTCTTCCGGCATTTCGCCATAGCCCGAGGCGAACACCATCAGCTTTTTGGGAACACAGCCGCGGATCACACAGGTCCCGCCCATGCGGTACTCTTCGGCCAGCGCGACTTTGGCACCTTCGGCGGAGGCCACGCGCGCGGCCCGAACGCCACCGGAGCCTCCCCCGATGACAAACAAATCGTAGTCAAAACTCATGGGGTCGCTCCTGTCTTCCACGCCGACCCCACCCGGGTCAGTCGTTACTGGTCGGAGAATACGTTGCGCGCGCCCGGGACTTCAACCTGCTCTTGGTGCACGCTTCCGGCATTGATATCGCGCAGCTCGACACTGCCATCGCCCTTGCCGATCACCACGATGTCGCAAATGTCGAGGAAGAGCCCGTTCTCCACCACACCCGGCAGCTGGTTCAGCACGAGCGAGAGCTGGCGAGCATTTCCAATGCGTTGCAGATCCAGATCGACGATCACATTGCCCTCATCGGTGATATAGGGCGTGTCTCCATCCATGCGCAGGCGCGTCTCGCGCCCGGCCACATCGATGTTGATAAGGGTCTCTTCGATCAGGGTCTTGGTGGTCTCCCAGCCAAATTTGATCACCTCCACCGGCAGGGGGAAGGCCCCCAGCGTGGCCACGGCCTTGGACGAATCAGTGATCACAATCATCTGGTCCGAGGCTGTCGCGACGATCTTTTCCTGCAAAAGCGCGCCACCACCGCCTTTGATCAGGTTCAGCCCCGGGTCAAACTCATCCGCGCCATCAATGGTCAGATCGAGCCATTTGACATCATCCAGGGTTGTTACCGTCAGGCCCAGTTCCCGGGCGAGCTCTGCCGTACGGGTCGAGGTCGCCACACAGGTGATCTGCATCCCTTCTTCGGCCACCACTTCGGCCAGATGGCGCACCATCCAGGCCGCGGTCGAGCCCGTGCCAAGGCCAACCCGCATGCCGTCTTCGATAAACCCGACAGCGCGTTTTGCCGCGACGTATTTTGCGCGATCAATTGGGGACAATTCTCCGGACATAGGGCCTGCTCCTCGACGGTCACGGGCCGCTTATGGGACAAAAGCGCGCGATGCGCGAGACCATGGAGCGATTTTCCTGAAATTCTCGTGAGGACCGGCGGACTCATGCGTGTTTTTCAGGCCAAACATCCGATTGCCGCCGGTAATCGATCATTTGGCCGAGGCAGTCCGCCGGCGCGATGACCAGACAGCCCGGATCCGAGGCCTCCAGCGTGACCCGCCCTGCGGTCACGATATTGGACGTCCCGATCCGGTCGCGCGGATCCAACCACTCGGCCGTCAGCGGCCAGCGCACCCCAGTAGAGGTCACGCGCACCGGCTGGAGCGGGAAAAATGACAGCCGCGTGTCCACAGCCAGGCGCATCACCCCGCGCGGCGGGGCGAGTGTCACCACGTCCGTCTCAGACAGGAGCAGCACCTTGAGATGGGCGTAGCGCAGGAGAGTGTGAAAGCAGGCCAGCTCGTGATCCACCCGCCCCCCGAGGAACCCCACGCCGAGGGCCAGATCCGCCGGGACCGTCCGCAACGCCTTGTCGAAATCCGTGCTCTCCTGCTCGGCAATATGCGTGACGGGGACGTCCGCGAACGCCTCCGGCAGGGCCTCTGGCTGGCTGTCGAGATCGCCGAGAATCCGGGTCGGACGGGTCGAGATCGCCGCCGCATGGGACACCCCGCCATCCACCGCAACGAGAATCGGTGCCGCAGCCAAGGCCGCCTGAATCACCGGACCCGGCGCCGGCCCAGCACCCAAATATGTCACGAATGTGGCGGAATTTTTCGGGAGTTGGGCCATTTCATGACCATTTTCCGAGGCTTGCCAAACTTCAACCATAATTGCCGAAAATTAGGGAATTTTTCTTGTTTTTGTTTGTGAAATGGAAATTGCAGCCCGTATTTTATGTCAGCTGGCTCGGGGGAAGGAAGTGAGCAGGCACATGCAAGATTCGAACAAGATCCTGACGGTCTCTTACGGGACCTTCTCCTGCACGCTTGAAGGGTTCGAGGATCCCTTCTCCGCGATGAAGGATATTGCGGAGTATTTTCGCGATCTGGCCGCCGAGGATCGCTACTTCGGAGCTGAGCCGCCGACCCCGGATGCACAGATGCTGCAAAGCATCGCCCAGCGCCGCGCCGCGACCAGTGTGGATGCTGATCTGCGTGACGGTGCCGTGCACCTGACCCAAACGCCACCCGAAGAGGATGCGCCCGACGCTGCCGAACCGGTGCTTGAGGATGAGGATACGTCGTCGCTTTGGGAGCCGCCCGCCCCGGAGGAACCCGAGCCCGATACGCCGGAGCTGCCGATTGCCGTATCCGAGCCCGAAGAGGTCGCGACTGCGGATCCCGATCCCTGGCATCGGCACGAAGATGTCACAGCACTCTTCCAGATCCCTTCCACGGACCTTCCCGCGCCCGAACCGAGCGCTGAGCCAGCGCCAGACCTCTCCACCACCGGGCTCAGCGCCTCCAGCATCGCCGCGAAGCTGCAGCGCATTCGCTCGGTCGTTGCCGCCAATACCGTGGACAGCACTGCTGAGCTCGAAGCGCGCTTCGATGTCGAGGATACGGATGACCTGACCGATGAGGTCACCTTCGCAGTGCCTGCCCAAGTAGTGGCCATGCCAATGGCTGAGGCTGAGGCTGAGGCTGAGGCTGAGGCTGAGGCTGAGGCTGAGGCTGAGGCTGAGGCTGAGGCTGAGGCTGAGGCTGAGGCTGAGGCTGAGGCTGAGGCTGAGGCTGAGGCTGAGGCTGAGGCTGAGGCTGAGGCTGAGGCTGAGGCTGAGGAAGCGTGGTCCGCGCCCGAAGCACCCGCAATAGCTTATGCTGAAGACGATCTGAGTTCAGACGATGCCGTCTCTGCGCTGTTGGCGGAAAACGCGGGGGCCGTCGATGCCTTCGACGCGGATCTACCAACGCAAGATCTGGAAGAAGAGAGCCCGTCGGATACGCAATCGGATGAGCATGATCCCTTCACAGGCGAAGCTCAGGGATTCGACGGCGAGACAGATATTGACGGCGAAGACCTTGAAGAGGAGGACGTGATCGCCACCACGCTGGCAATGCTGGATGAGACGGATTTTGAGGAAAGCGTCTCTGAGACAGAGGCCTCTGAGGACGATCCGGAGATTGCTGAAACTTCGGAGACAGAAGACGCACACGAAGATCATGCGGAGGAATGCGAAGCGGCCACGGAAGACACGCTGCCCCCATTGGGCATCAAAAGCGCGGATCTCGAAGCGGCGGTTTCTCTGCTACGCAGCCGTGGCGCGGAGCGCCCGCAGGCGTTCCAACGCAGTGTCGAAGTGGCAGATGTCGAAGAGAGCACCTCACTTGCCGAACTTGATCATGAGGCCGGTGAGGAGGTCGCTTCAGCCCCTGCTGACACAGATCCAGATCTTGCGACCGCGGATCACGCTCCGCAGTTTGCGCCGATCGATGAAGCCGAAACTGTCGACCGCATCCTCGCCAAAACAGACGATGCACTGAATGAAGAAGGCGCGCAAAACCGGCGCAGTACGCTGAGCCACATCAAGGCGGCCGTGGCGGCGACCTTTGCGGATCGCCTGATGCCTGGGAAACTCAAGCGCAGAAACCAACTCGAAGAAGCAGACGAAGATGTGGCGCGCGCTTTCGAGGAGCATCCTGAGACGGGCGCCACCCTTAGCGGCGAGACAATCTCCGAAGAGCCCGCGCCAGACCCTGTCGCCACGGACATTGAGGATGCGATCGAAGGGGCAGCGGTCGACGCTGACCATACCTCGGAGCACAACGGCCCTCCGCCACTCGTCTTGGTGCCGCAAGCCCGCGTGGATTGGGATGACACCGACCCGTCCGTGCGCCCGCGCCGGATCACCCGGACCGCTATCGCAGGTCAGGACAAGACCCGCGCGCTCGACACCGGCTTCGCGAACTACGCGGAATCCGTTGGCGCGAGCGAGTTGCATGAACTCCTCGAAGCCGCTGCGGCCTATCTGAGTGTCGTGGAAGGCAAAGCGCATTTCTCGCGCCCGGAAGTCATGCATATGGTAATGCGCCATGACCATGACCGCAGCTTCTCGCGCGAAGACTCCCTGCGAAGCTTCGGCGACCTCCTTCGCAACGGAACGATCGAGAAAATCGAACGGGGGCAGTTCGTTATCTCAACCGATTCCCGTTTTGTGGCGAATGGCTGAAACACAACCGGGCATCTCTTAGGACGCCCAATCACGCCGGCTTCAAGCCTGAGCTCGACCGCCTAATCGAGCGGATCCCTAGACGCTAGGCGTCGTCGCGCGGTTGATCCGGGTCTGCTTGCCCGATCCCCTTGAAAACGAATTTGAAGGGCACCGCCCAGAGGATGCCCAACCCGACATACACCGCCAACTCTACCCAGAAGGGCGGCCGGTCGAGCAAGTTCATGATGGTCACCGCAGCAACGATATAGGCGGGCAACCCCAGGAGCAGGATCACCAGCGACCATCGCCGCCGCGCTTTATAGGAAAGAGCCATCACACCACCCGAGTTCAATCCGCGAAGGGATCGGTCACAAGGATTGTGTCGTCCCGTTCAGGTGATGTGGAAAGTAGCGCCACCGGACACTGGATCAACTCCTCGATCCGGCGCACGTACTTCACCGCATTCCCCGGCAGATCCGCCCAGCTGCGCGCACCCTCGGTGCTGTCAGACCAGCCGTCGATCTCTTCATAAACCGGCTTGCAGCGCGCCTGCTCTTCAGCCGCTGTCGGCAGATAATCGAGCGTCTTGCCGTCAAGCTCATAGCCCACGCAGATCTTCAGGGTCTCGAACCCGTCGAGCACATCGAGCTTGGTGAGCGCGATCCCGTTCACCCCGGAGGTTGCGCAGGTCTGACGCACAAGGGCCGCGTCGAACCAACCGCAGCGCCGCTTGCGCCCGGTCACGGTCCCGAACTCGCGCCCGCGTTCACCCAGCCGCTGACCATGGTCATTGTCGAGCTCGGTCGGGAACGGCCCCTCCCCCACGCGGGTCGTGTAGGCTTTCACGATACCCAGCACATAATCGATGGAGCCCGGCCCGATCCCCACGCCCGTGGCCGCTTGACCGGCGATCACATTGGACGAGGTCACGAAAGGGTAGGTTCCGAAATCGATATCAAGCAGCGCCCCTTGCGCCCCTTCAAAGAGGATCCGGTGCCCCGCCTTGCGCTTCTCGTTCAGAACCTTCCAGACCGGCGCGGCATATTCGAGAATGGCCGGCGCGATCTCCCGCAGTTGCGCGATCAGCGCGTCGCGGTCCACCGGCGAAATCCCCAAGCCCTTGCGCAGCGGATCGTGGTGCTGCAGCGCGCGGTCCACCCGCGCCTCGAGCGTCGCGTCATCGGCCAGATCAGCCACGCGCACCGAGCGGCGGCCAACCTTGTCCTCATAGGCCGGGCCGATCCCGCGCCCGGTGGTTCCGATCTTGGTGCCCTTGGAGGCCGCCTCTTCCCGCGCGCGGTCCAGCTCGCCATGGATCGGCAGGATGAGCGGCGTGTTCTCGGCAATCATCAGCGTCTCAGGGGTGATATCCACGCCTTGCGAGCGGATCTGCTCGATCTCTTTCACGAGGTGCCAGGGGTCGAGCACGACCCCGTTGCCGATCACCGACAACTTGCCGCCCCGCACCACACCCGAGGGCAGCGCGTTCAACTTGTAGACCTTGCCGTCAATCACAAGCGTGTGGCCTGCGTTATGTCCGCCCTGGAACCGTGCGATCACATCCGCGCGTTCCGAGAGCCAGTCCACGATCTTGCCCTTGCCCTCGTCGCCCCATTGCGCGCCCACGACCACTACGTTCGCCATCTCGGCCCTCACTTCGTGTTTCAGGAAACCCGCGCCGGTATATCCATGCCGGTCCTGTGGGGAAACCGCAAAATGCGCGGCGCGGGCGCGCAGCACTGGACGCGGGGGGCGGTATTTGGCAGCAGGGGCACCATCGAGCGCGAAAACGAGGGACGAAGATGGACATTCTGATCCGCTGGCTGGCGGCATTTCTGCTGCTGGCGGCCACCTATAACCCGACGGATTTCAACTATATCCGCTGGGCTCTGGGCAATCACGAGGCGCAGCTTTCGGTGGTGGTCCTGCTCGGGCTGCTCCTGACCGTCGGCTATATCATCTTTCTGCGCGCGACCCTGCGCTCCATCGGGCTCTTCGGAATGATCCTGATCGCGGCGATTTTCGCGGCGCTGATCTGGGTTCTCTACGATCTGGGTCTGCTCAGCCTCGAGAATCCGGGCGTGCAGACCTGGCTGGGGATCCTCGCGCTCTCGATCGTGCTGGGCGTGGGCCTGAGCTGGAGCATCGTGCGCCGCCGGCTCAGCGGACAGGCGGATGTGGATGACGTGGACGCCTGAGACATCTGAGGGCTTGCGAGCCGGTCCCGGACGCCTTAGGTAGCCGGGGTCCGCATAACGAGGCCGAACCGTCCATGGAAAACGTCATTCTGATCGTCCACCTGCTCTTGGCGCTTGCGCTGATTGGCGTGGTGCTCCTGCAGCGCTCCGAAGGGGGCGGTCTGGGCATGGGCGGCGGTGGCGGCGGCGGTGCCATGACCGGGCGCTCGGCAGCGACGGCGCTGGGCAAGATGACCTGGCTCTTGGCGATTGCCTTTATCGGCACCTCGATCACGCTGACGATCCTGGCTGCGGCGAACTCGAACAACGCTTCCGTGCTGGACCGGCTGACCGATCAGCCCGTGCCGCCCCCGGTTGAGCAGAACGATCTTCTGCCCCCGGCCTCGGACCTGCTGCCGCCTGCGGCCAGCGACCAGCCCCTGCTGCCGCCGCGCGCGGAGTAGACCCTACTTCTAGGGAAAAAGTTAACGCGGACCGCAGGATATAGCGGTCCGGTTGCCAAAGCGGGACGAATCCTTTACAGGTTAAATCCCGTGGAGACACGGGTTCAGGGGCCTCGAATCCCCTGCATCCTTTCCAAAATTTTGCAAGATCCCCGCGCGCAAACGGGGATGGACGGGAGAGCCGAGCCCAATGGCACGCTATGTTTTCATCACGGGCGGGGTTGTCTCTTCGCTGGGTAAGGGACTGGCCTCTGCGGCCCTCGGCGCGCTGTTGCAGGCGCGCGGGTTCTCGGTCCGGCTGCGCAAGCTGGACCCCTATCTCAACGTCGATCCCGGCACCATGAGCCCGTTCGAGCATGGGGAGGTGTTCGTCACCGATGACGGGGCCGAGACCGATCTCGACCTGGGCCATTACGAGCGCTTCACCGGCGTGGCCGCACGGCGCACTGATTCCGTCAGCTCCGGCCGGATCTATTCAAATGTTCTCGAGAAAGAGCGCCGCGGTGACTATCTCGGCAAGACGATCCAGGTCATTCCGCACGTAACCAACGAGATCAAGGATTTCATCGATATCGGCGATGATGAGGTCGATTTCATGCTCTGCGAGATCGGCGGCACCGTGGGCGATATCGAGGGCCTGCCGTTTTTCGAGGCGATCCGCCAGTTCGGGCAGGACAAGCCCCGCGGGCAGTGCATCTTCATGCATCTCACGCTGCTGCCCTGGATCGCGGCCTCGGGCGAGTTGAAGACAAAGCCGACCCAGCACTCGGTCAAGGAGCTCCGCTCGATCGGCATCGCGCCGGATGTGCTGGTCTGTCGCTCCGAGGGGCCAATCCCCCAGAAGGAGCGGGACAAGCTCGCCCTCTTCTGCAATGTGCGCCCGGAATCTGTGATCGCGGCACAGGATCTGAAATCGATCTACGAGGCGCCACTCGCTTATCACCGCGAGGGGCTCGATCAGGCGGTGCTCGACGCGTTCGGCATCTCGCCCGCCCCGAAGCCCGATCTGAGCGTCTGGCATGACGTGGCCGACCGGATCCACAACCCCGAGGGCGAGGTGACAGTCGCGATTGTCGGCAAATACACCCAGCTCGAGGACGCGTATAAGTCCATCGCCGAGGCTCTGACCCATGGCGGCATGGCCAACCGCGTGCGCGTCAAATCCAAATGGATCGATGCGGAGATTTTCGAGCGCGAGGACCCGGTCCCGCATCTCGAGAAATTCGACGCGATCCTCGTGCCCGGCGGCTTTGGCGAGCGTGGCACCGAGGGCAAGATCAAGGCCGCGCAATTCGCCCGCGAGCACAAGATCCCCTATCTGGGGATTTGCCTCGGCATGCAGATGGCCGTGATCGAAAGCGCGCGGAACCTCACGGATCTCACCGATGCGGGCTCCGAGGAATTCGACCACGAGGCCGGCAAGCGCCGCTTCACGCCGGTGGTCTATCATCTGAAGGAATGGGTGCAGGGCAACCACAAGGTCGAGCGCAAGGTTGATGATGACAAGGGCGGCACCATGCGGCTTGGCGCTTACACGGCGCAGTTGGTCGAAGGCTCCAAGGTCGCGGAGATCTATGGCAGCACCACGATCGAAGAGCGGCATCGCCATCGCTATGAGGTGGACATCAAGTACCGCGATCAGTTGCAGGCCGAGGGTCTGATCTTTTCCGGCATGTCTCCGGATGGCCGCCTGCCCGAGATCGTCGAGGTCAAGGATCACCCCTGGTTCATCGGTGTGCAGTTCCACCCGGAGCTGAAATCGAAGCCGTTTGAGCCGCATCCGCTCTTTGCGGATTTCGTGCGGGCCGCCAAGGATAACAGCCGTCTGGTGTGAGGAAACGGTGTCTGGGGGCTCTGCCCCCGGCGCAAAGCGCCTCCCCCGGAGTATTTTGAGAACAATGAGGGGGCGTGATGGAGCTGCCGTTTCATGTCTATGACGTGTTCACCGACACGCCGTTCACCGGGAACCCTCTGGCCATTGTCGAGGAAGCAGGCGGGCTGAGCACGGCACAGATGCAGACCATCGCGCGGGAGTTCAACCTGTCGGAGACGATCTTCGTGCAGCCGCCCGAGGATGCGACGCAGACCGCGCGGGTGCGGATTTTCTTTCCCACGGCTGAGATCGATTTTGCCGGGCATCCGACAATTGGCTGCGCGCTCCATCTCGCGGGGCAGCTAGGTCTCGACCATGTGGTTTTGGGCGAAAATGCCGGGCTGGTCCCGGTGGAGATAGCCGATGGGGTTGCGACGCTCTCGGCGCCGGTTCTGCCCCATCCCCATGGGCCGGATTGCGACCCTGCGCTCGCCGCACGGGCCGTGGGTCTGGACGCTCTGGGGTTTGCCAGTCATACCCCTGCGGTCTTTGCCGGTGGCCCGGCCTTTGTCTATCTGCCTGTGGCTGATCGCGAGGCCTTGCGCCGTGCCCGCCCCGTGGAGCCCTATTGGTCCCAGTTGATGGTGGCCTGTGACGTGGACAGCGCGTATCTCTATTGCCGGTCGTCTGACGGGTATGACGCGCGGATGTTCTCGCCCACCGCCGGGATCCCAGAGGATCCGGCGACCGGCTCGGCCAGTGCGATCCTTGCGGCGCAGCTTTTGGCCTCGGATGCGTTGTCCGAAGGCACGACCCACCTGACCCTGACCCAGGGCGAGGATATGGGTCGGCTCAGCCGGATCGGCTTCGAGGCGGAGGTCACCGATGGCGCGCTGTCCCGTGTCCGGATCTCCGGGTGCGCGGTCCCGATTTCCCGCGGGTTTATTCGCGTGACCTGATCCGAAACGCAGGAAAGCCGCGCTGAACTGCGCGGCCTCGTTGTGCTTCCAGTGACCAAGGACCCGCCCCTCGGGCAGGTGTTTCGTCAGAAAATGACGCGGATCAGCAGCAGGTTCGGCACGATCATCGCGAACCACAGGACGAACCATTTCGACGCGGTCGCGACCTTGCCGAACTTGCCGCCCCCCTGGGCCGCCTCGCCATAGCCCGCAGCCGCCGCCATCCAGGCATAGCCCGAGGCTTCCTTGCGTCGCTTCTCTGCCTCGATCGAGGCGAGTGCGGCGGCGTGCTTCTCGGCATAGGGGTTGTCGGTATAGGCGCGCTGGCGGTCTTCGAGATTGGACATGGTCTCTCCATTTGGTCTGGTAGGGGGGTACATGTGGCGCGCATGCGCAGGGTCAAGTTTCCCGCGCGCCCCTTGTTGCCGCGGGTGGATTCGCGCAGGATTTCGCCATGTCTGCCCCGCCCCCCGAAACCCCGCATTTCTTTGGTTATGGCTCACTCGTGCATCGCGGCACCCATGGCTATCCCGTGCGGATGCAAGCGGAATTGCAGGGCTGGCGCCGGGTCTGGCGGCATTCGCGCCATCGCAAGGTGGCCTTCCTTTCGGCGGTGCGCGCGCCGGGCTCTCGCATCGCCGGATTGGTCGCCGCCGTGCCGGGCGCGGATTGGGCGGCGCTCGACGCGCGGGAACGCGCCTATAACAGGATCCGGCTCGGTCCGGAGGCGCAGCAGGATGCCCGGGAGCTCGACCTGCATGTCTATGAGGCGCGGGCCGAGCATCTCGACGCCCCGGAGCTGCGGCATCCGATCCTGCTCAGCTATCTCGATACGGTGATCGGCGGCTATCTGGCGGAGTTCGGCGAGACAGGGGCCGAGGCGTTCTTTGCGACGACCGATGGCTGGGACGGGCCCGTCCTGAACGACCGGGCGGCGCCGATCTATCCGCGGGCGCAACCGCTGGAGGCAGGAGCGCGGGACCTCGTGGACAGCGCGCTCGCGTGCCTATCGGCGCAGGTGCAAGAGCCCGAGGAGGCGGGCCTGACGGGCGAACGGCGCGCGCTCTGAACTGCCCGGTTCGGCCATGACGCGCCGCGCCAGCCAGACGGCGAGCCCGCCGAAAAACACACCGCCGAGCGCTTGACCGATCAGCACCCCCTCCGCCCCGAACCAGAGCGCGCCGAGCATCACGAAAGGAACCGTGCCGATCGTGTGCCGCCCCCAGTTGAGCCAGGTCGAATAGAAGGGATGACCAAGATTGTTGAAGGCCGCATTGGCCACAAAGAGCGCGCCGTTGAAGAAAAAGGCCAGGGCCAGCGGTCCGCAGAAGAGGTAGACCAGCGCGCGCGCCTGGCCCGAGGCCTGGAAGAGGTCCGCAAGCGGCGCTCGTGCCAGATAGAGCAGCAGCGCCGCAGCCAGCACGTAGAGCGCCGTGAACAGCAACCCGTCGCGAAAAGCGCGCTGCACCCGGTCCCCGCGCTGCGCCCCGTAATTCTGGCCGATGATCGGTCCGATCGCCCCCGAAAGCGCAAAGATCACGCCGAACGCCACCGGTGTCAGGCGCGAGACCATGGCAAGCCCCGCCACCGCATCGGGCCCGAACTCCGCCATGGCGCGGGTCACATAGGCCTGCCCAAGCGGCGTGGCGAGCTGGGTCAGGATCGCAGGCGCAGCGATCGTCAGATGCGGCCCCAGATCCAGCGCAAGGCAGCGCAGGTCCGGTCGGATCAAGCCGCCATATTCCTGAAAGATCGGTCGCAAGGCCACCGCAGCAATCGCAATCCGCGCTGCCACGGAGGCGAGCGCGGCGCCCACAAGCTCCAGGTCCAGCACGAAGATCAGGATCGGATCGAGCACGCCATTGACCAGCGAGCCCCAGATCGTGGCCATCATCGCCGCTCGCGCCGCGCCATGGGCCCGCAGGATCGCCCCGCCGGCCATGCCGATCATCAAAAGCGGAAGGCTTGGCACCACGATCTGCAGATAGAGCACAGCCAGATCCGCGGTCGCCCCCTCCGCCCCGATCATCTGCACCAAGAGATCGAGATTGAGCCAAACCAGCGCCGCAAAGATCGCCCCAAAGAGCACGCCGTAAATCAGAGAGGTAGAGGCCCGTTGCCGGGCGAGATCCTCGTCCCCTGCCCCGAGCGCCCGGGCGACCAGCGCGCCGGTCGCGATGGCCACGCCGATCCCGAAGGAGGTGGTGAAGAACAGGATCGCGCCCGCATAGCCCACGGCCGCGGCCAGCTCGGCCTGCCCCAGCATGGCGATGAAGATCATGTCGAGAAAATCGACGAAGAACACCGCCACAAGCCCGACCGACGCGGTCAGGGACATCACGGTGACATGGCGAAAGAGATTGCCTGTCAGGAATTTGGCGGCTTCGGCCATGGCGCCTCCGGGGGTCGATTGAGCCTAGCGAGCCCGCCGCCCCCTGTCTAACCCGAAGCCACCGCTGGGGTGGTCGCCGGGCTCAGAGCGTCGGTTTCTTTTGCAGAAGCCGCATCACATCCGCCATTTCCGGACCACGGTCGAGGCCCGTGACCGCGCGGCGCAGCGGCATGAAGAGCCCCTTGCCCTTGCGGCCCGACGCCTCTTTGACCTCGGCGGTCCAGCTCGACCATGTGTCCGGGCCATAGGGCGGCTCCGGCAGACGGGCAAAGGCATCGGCGACAAAATCGCGATCCTCATCGGCCACTTTCGGCGCCCCGCCATCGCGGAAGAGATGCCACCAGCCCGGCAGATCCGCGCGGGTGGTGATATTGGCGCGCGCCACGTCCCAGAAGGTCTCTGCAAGCTCCGCCGGCACGCCAAGGCCAGCGATCTCCGCGGCCATATCCGCGAAGGGCACCCCATGCAGGAACCGCGCGGTCAGCGGCAAGAGGTCGTCGCGGTCAAACTTCGTCGGCGCAGACCCGAAGCTGCTCAGGTCGAACCCCTCGATCAGCGCATCGAGACTGTCCACCAGCTCCACCGGCTGCGAGGAACCGAGCCGCGCCATCAGGCTCAGAAGCGCCATGGGCTCGATCCCATCGGCGCGCAGATCGCGTAGAGCCAGCGTGCCGAGGCGTTTCGACAGCGCCTCGCCCTGGGGCCCGGTCAGCAGCGAGTGGTGGGCAAACTCCGGATGCCCGTGGCCGAGGGCCGCCATGATCTGGATTTGCGTGGCGGTGTTCGTCACATGGTCCGAGCCGCGCACCACATGGGTCACGCCCATTTCGGTGTCATCCACCACCGACGCAATCGTATAGAGCACCTGCCCATCGCCCCGGATCAGCACCGGATCCGAGACCGAGGCCGCGTCGATCGACAGATCCCCGAGGATCCCGTCCGTCCAGGCGATCCGCTCATGATCCAGCTTGAACCGCCAGACCCCCTGCCCCCGCTCGGCGCGCAGCGCGGCCTTCTCGTCCTCCGACAGGGCCAGTGCCGCGCGGTCATAGACCGGGGGCTTGCCCATGTTCAGCTGCTTCTTGCGCTTGAGGTCCAGCTCGGTCGGCGTCTCGAACGCCTCATAGAACCGACCCGCCGCGCGCAGGGCATCGGCGGCCTCCGCATAGCGATCCAGCCGCTTGGACTGGAACTCGATCCGGTCCCAGGTGATCCCGAGCCAGCTCAGATCCTCCTGGATCGCGTCCACATATTCCGGCTTGGAGCGCTCCGGATCCGTGTCATCGATGCGCAGGATGAACGTCCCGCCCGCCTTGCGGGCAATCATGTAGTTGAACAGCGCGGTGCGCAGATTGCCCACATGAAGGTAGCCGGTGGGCGACGGCGCGAAACGGGTGGTGGTCATGGTGGTCTCCTTGCCCGGTCCCTTTCCATACTCCCGCGCCATTGTCCACGCAGTTTGCCGCAGGCCCGGCGCCGCAGGGTGTTTGACAATTCCGTTAACTTCCCCTCCCATAGCCGGGCCGAACTTTGGGAGGAGGGAGGACATGGCCGCTGAAACAGGCGACCAGAGGTGACGGGGTTTCTGCATGACCTGATCGTGTCGGCCTCGAACACATCTCACTGGACCCGGGACGGAGAGACCTACGCGACACTGCGGGACGAGGTGGCGGCGCTGGCCGAGACCCTGCGCCTGCGCGGGGTGCATCCGGGCGACCGGGTGATGCTGATCACGGAGACCTGCCCGGCGGCCATCCGCGCCATCCTCGCGCTCAGCCGTCTCGGGGCGACCGTGGCGCCAGTGAACGCGCGCCACACAGGGGCCGAGATCGCAGCCCTGCGCGAGCATCTTCAGCCCCGCGCTGTTTTGATCACCCCCGACACCTCGCCCGAGGCTGCTGCCCATGGCACCGCACTCGGCGCCGCCCCTCTGACCGATGGGGTGGTGATGAGCGCGCCGGATCCCGTCCCGCCCTCAGCCTGCCCCGATCGGCCCGAAGATCGGATCGCCGCGATCCTCTACACCACCGGCACGACCCAGAGCCCGAAGGGCGTCATGCTCAGCCATGCCAATCTCTGCTGGAACGCGCGGACTTCGGCGGATTTGCGGGACATGGTGGCTGGCGATCTCGTGCTCGCCGTCCTGCCGATCACCCATATCTTCGGCTTTGCCTCCGTCGTCCTCTCGGCGCTGGCCACAGGCGCGCGGCTCTGGCCCATGGCGCGGTTCGAGCCCGGCGAGGTCGCCGCCGCACTGGCCGCAGGCGTGTCGGTCTTCCCCGGCGTACCGCAGATGTATGCCCGTCTGATCACCGAAACCGAGGCCGCGCCCGCACCGAACCTGCGCTACCTCTCGGCGGGCGGCGCGCCGCTCGATCCCGATTGGAAGACCCGGATCGAGGCGCGCTATGGCCTGCCCCTGCATAATGGCTACGGGATGACAGAGGCGAGCCCGGGGATTTGCGCCACCCGCCCGGCCAGCCCGCGCGCGGATATCTCCGTGGGGACAGCCTTGCGCGATGTGGATCTGCGGCTCTGCCCCGATGGCGCGCTTGAGGTACGCAGCCCCGGGGTGATGCGCGGCTATTTCCGCGACCCGCTGGCAACCCGAGGGGCCCTGACCCCCGATGGCTGGCTGCGCACCGGGGATCTGGCCCGGATCGCACCGGACGGGGCCGTGCATATTCTGGGGCGCTCCAAGGAGCTGATCATTCGCGGCGGCTTCAACATCTATCCGCCCGAGGTCGAGGCTGCCCTCTCGCTGCATCCGGATGTGGCGCAAGCCGCCGTGATCGGGAGGCCCACCGGCGGCGATGAGAAGGTTCTGGCCTTCGTCCAGACCACCGCCCCCCTGCGCGAAGCCACACTGCAGGACTGGTTGCGGCCCCGGCTGGCGCCCTACAAGATCCCGGCGCGGATTCTCGTGGTCGACAGCCTGCCCACTGCCCCCACGGGCAAGATCCTCAAACACCGGCTTCTGGACGTCTTCGCCCCGGAGCTCGACCTCGACGCGGAGAGCCCATGCCCGGCCCAGTAACTGTCACGAAGACCGGCAAGGTGGCGCGGATCGCGCTCAACAACCCGCCGGTCAATGCTGCCTCCCACGCCCTGCGTCTCGCCCTGACCGAGGTGGTCCAGAGCCTTGACGCGGATCCGGAGGTCGCGGTGATCGCCCTCTATGGCGAGGGGCGCGGCTTCATCGCCGGTGCAGATATCCGCGAGTTCGGCAAGCCGCCCCAAGCCCCGCTTTTGCCCGAGGTCTGCCTCGTGCTGGAGCGCTGCGCGACCCCGGTGATCTCGATCCTCCATGGCGCGACTCTGGGCGGCGGTTTCGAAGTCGCGTTGGCCACCCATGCGCGGATCGCCCTGCCCGGCGCGCTTTTCGGCTTTCCCGAGGTCACGCTCGGCATCCTGCCCGGCGCAGGCGGAACCCAACGCGCGCCCCGGCTTGCGGGGCTGGCCCCGTCTCTCGACCTGATCACCACCGGGCGGCGGATCGGAGCAGATGACGCGCTGGGGTACGGGCTGATCGACCAGATCCGGGAGGGCACGCCCGCAGATCTCGCCCTTGAGATGGCCGAGGCCGTGCTGTCGGGAGATTTGCCCACCCGGGTGACCGCTGCGCAAGAGGTGGCGGCAGACCCCGCCGCGCTGGACGCCGCTCGGGCCAAGGCCGAAGCCTCGCCGCTCTTTGCGCCGCTGAAATGCGTGGAGGCGGTTGCGGCCAGCGCCCTGCCTCTGGACGAAGGCCTCGCCCGGGAGAGGGCCCTCTTCGACGACTGCATGGCCTCGCCCCAGCGCGCGGCGCTTATCCACGCCTTCTTCGCCGAACGGGCCGTGACCAAGATACCGGAAGCCGAAGCGACCCAGCGCGACATCCACACCACCGGCGTGCTGGGCGCGGGCACGATGGGGCGGGGCATCGCCACCGCGCTTCTGATGGCCGGGCTGCCTGTGACGCTGGTAGAGCCCAACAAGACGGTACGCGCCGAGGCGCTGGACTGGATCCGCAAAACCCTCGACGGGGCCGTGACGCGCGGCAAGCTCGCCTCGGCTGACGACACGCTGGCGCGGCTGCAGATCGCGACGGATCTGGACGCGCTGGCTCAGGTCGATCTGGTGATCGAGGCTGTGTTCGAGGATCTGGACCTCAAGCAAGAGGTGTTCCGCAAGCTCGATGCGACCTGCAAACCGGGCGCGATCCTCGCCACCAACACCTCCTATCTCGATATCAACCTGATCGCGGCGGCCACCGCACGCCCGGCGGATGTGATCGGCCTGCATTTCTTTTCCCCCGCCCATATCATGCGCCTGCTCGAAGTGGTGGTCGCCCGCGACACCGCACCAGACGTCGTGCGCACGGGCTTCGCGCTCGCCAAGCGCCTGCGCAAGATCGCGGTCCACGCCGGGGTCTGCGACGGCTTCATCGGCAACCGCATGCTGGCGCGCGTCCGGGCCGAGGCAGATGCGCTCGTGCTCGAAGGCGCCACCCCGTGGGAGGTGGACGCCGCGCTGGAAGCTACCGGTTTCGCCATGGGCCCCTTCGCGGTCTCGGATCTCGCCGGGCTCGATATCGGGCAGGCCGGGCGTCAACGGCGCGGGGAGGTCGCGCCGGTCTCAGACGCGCTCTGCGCCAAGGGTTGGTTCGGGCGCAAGACCGGACGAGGCTACTACCTGCACGACGGGAAGAGCCGGACACCAAACCCGGATGTGGAACCTCTGATCGAGGCTGCCCGCAGCACCCCGCCCCGCAGCTTTTCGCCGGAGGAGATCACCACCCGCTACCTGACCGCCATGGCCGCTGAGGGCGCACAGATCCTCAGCGAGGGCATCGCCCTGCGGCCGATCGACATCGATGCGGTCACGCTCTTTGGCTACGGCTTCCCACGCCATCTCGGTGGCCCCATGCATTGGGCGGATGCGGAGGGGCTCGGCACGTTGATCGACCGGCTGGGCAGCGGCGCGCCGGAAATCCTGCAGCAACTGCATCTGGAGGGGCGCAAGCTCGCCGATCTGAACTGAGCGGCGGCTAGTCGACAGGCAACCCGCTGGGCACCGTCTCCGGTCGCCCGAGCGGTCGGGCCTCTGCCGTGGCCCCTGTCAGCGCATGGAGAAACGCCACCAGATCCGCGATCTCGGCATCGGACAAGGCCACCGGCGTGATGTCCAGCACAGCCGCCTGGCGCGCGATCTCCGCCCGATCCGAGCGGATGACAAAATCAATCGCGGCGAGCCAAGGTACCTCCGGCAGGCGCGCCTCAGCCGTCTCCCAAGTCGCCCGCGCAGTTCCCGGATCCAGATGATGGCGCAGGATCCCCTCCAGCGTGGCGTAGGCCCCGTTATGCCCGTAAGGCCCCGTCAGCGCGACATTGCGCAGGGGCGGCGTGCGGAACCGGTAGGCATCCTCGAGCCGGTTACTCTCTCCCACCCGGCCCATATCCCGTGGGATCGGATCCCATTGCCGGGTCCGGCCCGGCCCAAAGGCCGGCAAACCCAGCGCATGAAACCCCTGATCGCTCAGAAGCGGGCCGGAATGGCAAGCAGCACAGCCCGCCGCCCCAAAGAACAGATCCTTGCCCCGCGCAGCCTCGGGGCTGAGCGCCTCCGCATCCCCCGCAAGATAGGCGTCAAAAGGGCTGTCGTAATTGGCCCATTCCGTGCCGATGAAGGCCGCCAGCGCATTGGCGATCTCGACAATCGTGACCTCTTCGGGCGCATCGATATGATCGAAAGCGCCCACAAACATCGCGCCATATTCCGGGATCGTCCGCACCCGCTTGGCCAGGATCGGCCAGGCCGCGTCGATCCGGTCATGGACTGCGCCCGCGATCTCATTCTCCTTGGGGTTCCCGGCCATCTCGAATTGCGCGACGAGCGGCAGCACGGCTTGCGCGGCCAGAATGCTCTCGAACCCCGAAGGCAGCCACTCCTGCGCTGGCGAGTTGAACCCGTTGCCATAGAGATCCGAGACCTCCAGCCGCCCGTCATGGAAGAGGACATCGACCTCCCGATGTCCGAGGTTCCACAAGGCTGGCGCGTTGCGCGGGATGCGCTTGCGGATCCGGTCCTCGCCCGTCCCCGCCGTGCGTTTCGGCCCCACACCGACCCCGCCTTCGCCGATCCCGAGGCTCAGCCCATCCGTGCCCCCATGGTCATGGTGATGGCAGGTCCCGCAGGAGATGTTTCTGTTGCCCGACAGGATCTTGTCGTAAAACAGAAGCTGACCGATCCGGGCCTGCTCCGGGTCGAATGCGTGAAAATCCTCCGGGCCGATCGGCTCCGGGAGCTCCGCCAGAGCGGGGCCTGCGAGAAGGAAAGCCAAGAGATGAAGACAGCGCTGCATGGGGCGATTTTGGCGCTCTTTATCGGAGTTTCAAGTCCAGCTTTTGCTGATCTGGAGCCTGCGCGCGATTTGATGGAGGAAGGCCGTTTCGCCCAAGCCAAGGAGCTGCTCTGGCCCGCGGCGCGCTCCGGGAATGCCGAGGCCGAGGAGCTGATCGGGGTGATGTATGCGCTGGGGCTCGGGGTCGAGCAGGACTATACCCGCGCGTTCGAATGGTATCTGCGCTCAGCCATGAAGGGCCATGCGGGCGCGCAATCGGGGGTCGGCTGGTACTACGAGGTTGGGCTTGGCATGCCCGGCCCGGATCTGGTGCGGGCCTATATGTGGTACGTACTGAGCGCGATTGGCGGCGACCCGGATGCTGCCGACAGCCAGGAAGAGGTCCGCAAGAAGATGACCGCCGATCAGGTCGCCAAAGCCCATGAGCTGGTCGATGACTACAAGGTCTGGATGTACCCGTTTCGGTGACCGAGACGGCCCACATCCGCGCGCCTTGCGCCTCATTGTTCCTGAAACACTCACTGGCCGACGGCATCAACCCGAACCGCCCGGCCCCATAAAAAAGCGCGGCCAGACCCAAAGCCCAGCCGCCCCATAGAGCTTGCTCTTACTGCAGGTCAGCAGCGCGCGCAGCGTTGATCTCGGCCTCGGCCTCAGCCACGGCGGAGTTCAGCGCGTCAAACACTTCCTCGCCACGGCCCACATTGGCCTTGAACCAGTCAAACACCGGAGCCGCCGCTTCCTTGAAGGCTGCTTTCTCGTCCGGGGTCGGGACATAGAGGTCGCCGCCACCGGCCACGAACTCCTCATAGGCCGCGATGGACTTCCGCTTCGGCGAGGCGAAGGTCGCCTGCTGCAGGGCATAGAACCCGTCCACGACCACGCGGCGCATATCCTCGGGCATCTCGAGGAAGCGCTGATTGCTCATCCACCAGAGCGCGCCCATATAGGCGTGCCCGTCGAGGGTCACATATTGCAGGCCCGCATCGGGGAATTTCATGCCCATGATGTCGGTGATGCCGTTCTTGGAGCCCTCAACGACGCCGGTCTGGAAGGACGTGAAGAGCTCCGGCCACGGGATCGGGGTCGGGGACGCGCCGAGTGCGCGGACCAGCTCCTGGGGCAGGTCGGCAACCACGGTGCGGATCTTCAGGCCTTCCATATCGGCGGGGGCGGCCACGCGGCGCTTGGTGTTGGCAAAGTTGCGCCAGCCACCGGTATTGCCCACAGTCATCAGGCGGATCGTGTCACCACTGTCTTCCAACGCCATCTGGCGCAGCTTGCGGGTGAAATCACCTGCCAGAACGGCCTCGGCAACCCGGTCATCGGCCATCAGGTAGGGCAGGTCGAGCACCTGCACGTAAGGAAAGATCCCCGAGGCACCGCCAGAGGTCGAGATATAGATATCGATCGAGCCATCGGCCACGCCCTGCAGGCATTCCGCCCCGTTCGAGCAAAGCTGCGTGCCGATGAAGAGCTCAACGGCGATCGCGCCGTTCGAGGCGCTCTCGACGAAGTTCTTGAAAACCACGAGGCCGTCATAATCCTCGTCATTCTCGTTGGAATTCGCGGTGGCGCGCAGGGTGTAGTCCTGTGCGGTCGCCGCCAGCGGGGTCGCGATCAGCATCGCGCCGGCCAGCATCGCCTTCAGGGTGTTTTTGTACATTGTGTACCTCCTCAGTTGATCGTGTTTTTGCGGTTGTGTCTGTCTCACCGGCGCCGTCACTCGACAAAGCCGGTCAGGCGGGGAATGGTCATGGAAATCGCGGGGACATAGGTGATCAGGAAGATCACGAAGATCTCCACCGCGAGGAAGGGCAGGATCGCCTTGGCGATGCGCTCCACCCTCTCGCCGGACACCGAACTTGCCACGAAGAGGACAAGCCCCATGGGCGGCGTTGCCAGCCCCACGGTCAGGTTCACGCTCATGATGATCGCGAAATGGATCGGGTCGACGCCCAGATCGACGAAGATCGGCCCGAGGATCGGCCCCAGGATGATGATCGCCGGGCCTGCGTCGAGGAACATCCCCACCACGAACAGAAGCAAGTTGATCAGCAGCAGCAGGATCAACGGGTTGTTCGACAGCGAGAGCATGAAATCGGCCATGATCTGCGGCGCGTAGCTGAGGCTGACCACGGTCTTGAAGGCCATGGCCGCGCCCACCAGCAGCAGCACCACCGCCGAGGTGATCCCCGCCCGGCCCAGAATATCCGGCAGTTCAGAAACCTTCAGCGTCCGCAGCACGAAGAACCCGATGAAGAGCGCATAGGCCACGGCCACGGCGGCCGCCTCCGTCGGGGTGAAGATCCCCACGAGGATCCCGCCCAGAATGATCACCGGCGTCATCAGCGGGAAGAACGCCTTGAGGCTCGCCTGCCCGCGCTCGCCCCATGTGGTCTTGGCCGAGGCGATGGGGAAGTCGTATTTGTCGGCCATGACCTTGACCATGAGCATCAGGCCCACGCCCACAAGGATCCCCGGAACAATCCCCGCGAGGAACAGGGCGGCGACGCTTTCGCCCATGACATAGGCATAAATGATCATAATGCCCGAAGGCGGAATGATCGGCCCGATCACCGAGCTCGCGGCAGTGATCGCTGCGGCAAAGCGGCGGGTATAGCCCTGTTTTTCCATGGCCGGGATCAGCATGGAGCCCAGCGCCGAGGTATCGGCCACCGCCGAGCCCGACAGCCCGGCAAAGAGCATGGAGCTCAGGATGTTCACATGGGCCAGACCGCCCCGGAAATGCCCCATCAGCGCCTGGGCAAACTCCACCAGACGCATGGTGATGCCGCCCCGGTTCATGAGCTCGCCTGCGAGCATGAAGAACGGGATCGCCATCAGCGGGAAACTGTCCATCCCGTTATAGACATTGCGATAGAGCAGCGTGATGTCGCGCTCTTGGCCGTTAAGCCAGAGCAGCAGACCCGGGGCCGCCAACAGGCCAAACACCACCGGCAGGCCGATCATCAGGAAAATCAGGAAAAGGGGCAGGAACCAGATCAGCATGTCATTCGGCTCCTACATTCTCGGCGCCGGGAATTTCCGGCAATGTGTCCGCGCCGCCCAACAGGGATATGACAGAACGCAGGATCAGCTCGATATTGGCGGAAATCATCATGATGATCCCTACCAGCAGCGAGGCCATCATCCAGCTGCGCGGCACCCGGAACCACTCTGTGAACCCCAGATCCAGCGGGACATAGAGCGAGGCGGTGGCGAATTTCCCGCCAAAGCCCGTGACCTCGGACCAGCCGATCTGCACCGAGATCACCAGCACCAAGAGCATCACGAATAACAGGAACAACGACAGGAGCGCGCCGACCTTCTGCGGCAGCATCCGCACCACCATGTCGATGGCCACGAACCCGCCGCGCCGGAACGCCGTGGGCGCCATCAGCCCGGTCATCCAGAGCATGGCAAACCGCGCGGCCTCATCGGGCCAGGGGAGCGCATTGTTCAGAACATAGCGGTAAAACACCTGGATCAGGATCGCTACCACCATGGCGGCCACGCAGATCACCCCGATCCCGCGGCCGAGCTTGAACACGGCCTCGTTCACGATCCGGAACGGTGCAAGCACCGCCAGTAATGCGCTCATGGCGCGTCCTCCTCCCATTGGCGGGCGGGGATCATTTGGCGTCCCCATCTCCGCGTCCCTCTTGGCCCGAAGGCCTAGTGACCGACGAAGCGGCCGAACATTCCTTCACTGAAGACAAGCGCTTCGCCGTCGCGATAGCCCGCCTCCAGGACCTCTCCAACGACGATCATATGATCGCCCGCATCATGTGTCTGCACTGTTTTGCACTCGAACCGAGCCAGGCAATCGGCCAGAAGCGGTACGTCGTGGGGGCATGGGTCAAGCTCCAGCCCCTCGAACGCATCGGCCCGCTGGGCAAAGCCGCGCGCGACCTCCATCTGGCCCTGTCCGAGGATGTGGATGGCAAACCGATCCGCCCCGGCAAAGGCGTCGAACCGGCTCGATTTCTTCGCCGGGCACCACAAGAGGAGCGGCGGATCGATCGACACGCTGGCAAAGCTGTTGGCGGTGATCCCCATGGGTCCGTTCGGCCCCTGCACGGTCACCACGGTCACGCCCGTGGGAAAGCGCCCCATGGCATTGCGGAACTCCCGGGCGGTCTCGGGACCGGGGGTGAAGGGCGCAAGGCGCGTGATCTCGGTCATATGCGGGGCTGCTCCATCGGCCATGTCAGGGAACCTCCGCCCCATTGGCCGCCTCATAGAGGGCAAACCATGTCTCGCGGTCCATCTTCACCTTCAAGGCATCGGAGAAGGTGGCGATGCGGTCAAGCTTGTTCGTCCCCATCACCGGCACAATTCCCGCCGGATGGGCCAGAAGCCAGGCCACGGCAACCGCCGCGCGATCCACGCCCTGGACGCTCGCCACCTGATCGAGCGCCGTGCCCGCCGCGTGATCGCCGGTCATCAGCGACCCGCCCCCGAGAGGCGACCAGGCCATAGGCGCCACGCCGCGTTCCTGCAGGAAGGCGATATCGCCATTGGTGAAGGCGTCATTGGTGGTCAGGCTGATTTCGATCTGGTTGGTGACCAGCGGGGTCTCCATCGCCGATTGCAGCAGCGTCCAGTCATGGAGCTTGAAGTTCGACACGCCCACGGCGCGGACCTTGCCCGAGGCGACAAGCCCATCCAGCGCCGCGCCTGTGTCGCGATGATCCATCATCGGGTCGGGGCGGTGAACCAGCAGCAGGTCGATCTGCTCGATATTCATCAGCCGCAGGGAATGCTCGACCGACGCCTCGATATGCGCCCGCGACGTGTCGTAATGCTTCACCTTCGCGCTGGCATAGCGGCCCACGGGCGCCACGATATCGCATTTCGTGACGATCTCGCATTTCTCGCGCAGCGCCGGGGCGGCCTTCAGCGCCGCGCCCAGCAGCTCCTCAGCCTCGTAGCCGCCATAGATATCCGCCTGATCCAGGGTGGTGATCCCCTGTGCGAGGCAGGCTTCGATCTTGGCCTGGATATGGGCGGGCGAGGTGTCGCTATCCTCGTCCAGTCGCCACATGCCATAAACGATGCGGCTCAGGCTGAGATCATTGGTAAGTTGGGTGCGGTCCATCAGCGGCGCTCTCCGGCGGCAAGGGGTGTGGCAGGGGGGCTGGCGGGTACGCGACCGTAAGCCTCCGGCATGGAACAGGTTTTCAGCTCAGGCAGGACGAGGCGGCCAAAATGCTCGGCCTCTTCCAGGTGCGGATAGCCCGAGAAGATGAAGGCGCGGATGCCCATCTTCTTGTATTCTTCGATCTCCGACAGGACCTGATCGGCCGAGCCCACGAGGGCCGCGCCGCAGCCCGAGCGCGCGCGCCCGACCCCGGTCCAGAGATGGGGCTCCACATAGCCGTATTCATCGGCGATATCGCGGTTCTTGGCCTGATGGGACACGCCCAGCGAGCCGGAATCCAGCGCCCGCTCGCGGATCGCGCGGCCATACTCGTCGTCAAGCTTCGAGGTGATATGCTCGGCATATTCCTTCGCCTCGACCTCGGTGTCGCGCACGATCATATGGACCCTCAGCCCGTAATCGAGGGTGCGGCCCTTCTCGGCGGCGCGGGCATGGACGGCTTCCATCCGGCCCTTGATGTTCTCCTTGGGCTCCGGCCACATCAGGTAGACATCGCAGTGCTCGGCACAGAGATCGAGCGCGTCGGGGCTGTAGCCGCCGAAGTAAAGGAGCGGCCCGCCGGTCTGATAGGGGCGCGCCGGATCCGTGGTCAGTCCCGAGAAGTTATAGACCTCGCCCTCATGGTTGATCTCGTCCCGGGTCCAGGCCTGCTTGAGGATCTCCACCACCTCGCGCGAGCGCTGATAGCGATAGGGGCTCGGCTCCTTCTGGCCCGGGAAATCCGAGCTGATGATGTTCACCGTCAGACGGCCCTGCAGCATGTGATCCAGGGTCGCGATGGTTCGCGCCAGCATGATCGGCTGCATCTCGCCGCAACGCACAGCCGCCAGCAGGTTGATCTTTTCGGTGATCGGCGCGCAGCCCGCCACGAAGCTCAGCGTGTCCTGGCCCACCTGATAGGAGGACGGGCAGAGGATGTTGCGAAAGCCCAGTCGCTCGGCGGTTGTCACGATCTCGCTGCAATGGGCCCAGGAGGAGCGCAGATCGCCCTCCGGCACGCCCAGAAAGCGATAATCGTCCGAACACAGGGCAGCGAACCAGGAAACCTCGGCGGCGTCGAGATCGGCAGAGGTGACAGGTACGACGGTCATGGAAAGCGTCTCCGGAAGGTGCGATTTTTATTGTGCGTAGCATCCGCCTTGATATAGATCAATCCTGTATCAATTTTATTCCGGTCCCCGATGCCCGCCCTCGCCGCCCTCCCGAAACACATGCAGATCAGCGAGGTTCTGATCCGCGATATCACGGCCGGGCGGCTGGCCGAAGGCGCGCGTTTGCCGCCTGAACGGGATCTGGCGGTCCAGATGGGGACCTCCGTCGGAACCCTGCGCAAGGCCTTGGCGCATCTGACCGAACAGGGCTTGCTGCACCGGATCCAGGGCTCGGGAAACTACGTGCGGCGCGGCGGGCCCGCGGCGGGGGTCTACGCGATGTTCCGGCTGGAGCGGCTGGGCGGCGGCGGGTTGCCCCGGGCCGAAATGCTCGATCGCGTGTTTCTCGCCAAGCCGCGCGACTTGCCCGAGTTTGGCCGCAGCCCCGAGGCGACTCGCTTCCGGCGGCTGCGCTATCTCGATGACCGACCCATCGCCGCCGAGGAGATCTGGCTCGATGCCGGGGCCGGGCGTCTGGACGAAGGTCCTCTCTCGGAGTCGCTCTATCGCAGCTACGCCACGCGGCTCGGGCTGACGATCACCCGGGCCGAGGACCGGGTGCGGCTCGCCCCCTTCCCGGACTGGACGCCCGCCGCGCTGCCCGCGCCGGGCACGCTGGCGGGCTATGTGGAACGGTTCGCCTGGGGCGGCCCCGGGGCCCCCGTGGAATACTCGCGCACATGGTTCGACGGGACCTGCGCGCATTACGTGCAACGCCTGAACGAAGCGGCCCAAGGGACGGGCCCAAAGACGGAAGACATCCATGAGTGACGTTATTCGGTATGGCCTGATCGGCTGTGGCATGATGGGGCAAGAGCATCTGCGCAATCTCGCGCTCTTGCCCGGCGCCGAGGCGGTGGCGCTGTTCGAGCCGGATCAGGAGATGGCCGACGCCGCCCTCGCGCTGGCGCCCGGAGCGGTGCGCGCATCGAGCCTGAGTGAGATGCTGGCGATGCCAGCGCTCGATGCGCTGGTGATCGCCAGCCCCAATTTCCGCCACATGGAACAGGTGGCCGAGATCGCTGCAACCCGCCCCCTGCCCCTGTTGGTGGAAAAGCCGCTCTACACGGATCCGGCGGACCTGCCCCGGGTCAAAGCGCTCTTCGCGCGCTACCCGGCCCCGGTCTGGGTCGCGATGGAGTATCGCTACATGCCCCCCATCGCCGCCTTCCTCGACCGGCTCGAGGACGCGACCGGTGGTGTCCAGATGCTCTCGATCCGTGAGCACCGCTTCCCCTTCCTGCAGAAGGTCGGCGATTGGAACCGGTTCAACCGCTACACCGGCGGAACCTTTGTCGAGAAATGCTGCCATTTCTTCGACCTGATGCGTTTTGCGCTCAAGTCCGAACCGACCCGCATCATGGCCAGTGCCGCTCCGGTGCTCAACCATCGCGGCGAGACCTATGGCGGGCAAGCCCCGGACATTCTCGATGCGGGCTACGCGATATGCGAGTTCGAAAACGGCGCCCGCGCCATGCTGGAGCTCTGCATGTATGCCGAGGGCGCGCGTTATCAGGAAGAGCTGAGCGCAGTCGGTCCCGCAGGCAAGATCGAAGCCCGCGTGCCCGGTCCGGGCCGGTTCTGGCCCGCAGATCTCGGCCCCGCCCCGGTGCCCCAGCTTGAGCTGAGCCCGCGCAATCCCCAGCGCCCGGAAGTGCGCGAGGTCCCGGTGGATCCGGAACTGCTCGAAGCGGGCGACCACAACGGCGCGACCTTCTACCAGCACCAGAAATTCCTGGCACTGGTGCGCGGAGAGACCGATGCGCCGGAGGTAAGCGCCTATGATGGCTGGCGCGCAGTAGAGATGGGGCTGGCAGCCCAACGCTCCATCGCCACAGGTCTGCCGGTCACCCTGACCCAGGACGCCGCAGAGATCAGCGCCTGAGCCGCGCGCGACCGCGCGGTCCACATGTGGACCGCGCCGACACGCCAGGCCTCAGCTGTTCAGGACCAGCGGCCCCACCAGCGCCGGACGGGTCAGTTGATAGGTCGGGGCGAAATCCGGGATCGCCTGGCTTTGATACCCGCCTTCGACGAAGGCGAAATCCACCTTTGCCGCAAGGGCCGTCTTGTAGTCCGTCACACTGTCCCCGACATAGAGCACCGCCTCCGGCGCCACCCCAAGCCCGGCAATCGCATGGTGCAAGGGCGCCGGATCGGGCTTCAAAACGGGCAGAGTATCCCCGCCAACGATCACCGGGAAAAACCGCGACAGATTGAGATGTCCACACAGCACACGCGCTGGCCCCTCCGGCTTGTTCGTGCAGAGCGCCATGGGCAACCCGGCCTCTTGCAGCGCCTCCAGCATCTCCGTCACGCACGGATAGATCACCGTTTCATGATCCACCCCGGTCTCATAGAGCTCCAGAAACCGCGCCAAGGCGGCGTCCTCGTCCACGATCCCACCGGTCGCGCGCAGGCTACGCTGCACCAGGACCCGCGCGCCCGAGCCCACGAAGGACACCGCCTCAGCCAGGCTCAGGGTCCGGCGCCCGCGTTCCTCCAACATCCCGTTGATCGCCCGCCGCATATCCGGCGCGCTGTCGACCAGCGTGCCATCGAGATCAAACACCACCGCCTTGTACCGCATCTTCGCCTCGCTCCTTGGACCCTGCCGACCTCGCCCGGAGTGACCCGCACGGCCCCGAAACTCAAGCGGAAAACAGCGACCCATTGATCACAGCGACGCCTTGGCCCCCGACAAAAACGCGCGCGCCTCAGCCGCGGTTTCGAACACATGGGGACGGACCTCCCGCGCAAAGGCATCGCCGAGCTTCATGCGCATGAAGGCCGAGCCCGAATAGCGGGTGACCGTGCCGTAGTACCGATCCTCCAGCCCGTGGACCATGGCGACCCAGGCCTCCTGAATATCCTCGTCGATCCGCGCACCGTCATAATTCACGATCACATCGACCCGATGCCCCAGCGGCGCACAGAGCGCCTCGACCCGCTCGCGCACCCGCGCGACCTCCGTGGCGCCGCGCACGCGCATCTTCTCGAAATTCAGGAAGAGCTGCTTGCGATCCGGCGAGAGCGCCATGCGGTCATCCAGATCCAGATGCAGCAGGTCGACCCGCAGTTCCATCGGATCCGCGCGGAAGATCCGCCCATCCATCTGCGCCAGATCCGGCGCGATATGGGGGCGGAAGGCCATATGGCCGAGGATATCCCGCTCCAGATCCATGCCCGGCGCGATCTCAATCAGCTCCAGCCCGTCGCCCCGCAGCCGGAACACCGCCCGCTCGGTCACATAGAGCACCGGCTTGCGCGCCGCAGCGGCCAGCGGTCCGGAAAACGTGACCTGCTCCACGCGCTCGACAAACTTCGCCACCCGCCCTTCGCTGCGCAGCGCCAGCCCATCATCACCCACAGAAATATCCAGCCCGACAGAGGTAAAGGTCCCCGCAAAGACCACGGCCCGGGCATTCTGGCTGATATTGATGAAGCCCCCCGCCCCGGCAAGCTTGGGCCCAAAGCGCGAGACATTGACGTTGCCCTGCTGGTCGACCTCGGCCATGCCGAGCACGGCGATATCGAGCCCGCCCCCATCATAGAAATCGAACTGCGCCCCTTGGGGCACGATCGCATCCGTGTTGATCGCCGCCCCGAAATCGAGGCCCGAGGCCGGTTGCCCGCCGATCACACCCGGTTCGGCGGTGAGGGTCAGGTGGGGCAGAAGCCGCTCCTCCCCCGCCACCGCCGCCACGCCCTCGGGCATCCCGATCCCGAGATTGACCACCCCATTGATCGGCAACTCGAACGCCGCGCGCCGGGCGATCACCTTGCGCACGGTCAGGGGCATCTCGGGCGCGGCATCGGCCTCCACCCGGAACTGACCGGAAAACGCGTGGCTATAGGGGGTGGCAAAGGTCTGATGGTGGTTTTCGGGCGCAGCCACCACCACCGCATCCACCAGCGCGCCGGGGATCACCACGTCCCGCGCATTGAGCCCGCCGCGTGCCACCATCTGCTCGACCTGCACGATCACCACACCACCGGAGTTCTTCGCGGCCATGGCCTGGGCAAGGTTGTCGATCACCAGCGCCTCGCGCTCCATGGAGATATTGCCCTCGGGATCCGCCGAGGTCCCGCGCAGGAGCGCCACATGGATCGGCATCGCCTTGTAGAACAGATGCTCCGCGCCGCCGATCTCCATCACCGAGACGATATCCTCAGGCGTCGCATCATTGATCTTGCCCCCCTGCAGGCGCGGATCCACGAAGGTGCCCAAACCCACCCGGGTCAGCGTGCCCGGCCGCCCCGCCGCGATGTCCCGGTAGAGGTGACTGATCACCCCCTGGGGCAGGTTATAGGCCGCGATCTTGCCCGCCGTGGCAAGCGCCGCGACCTTGGGGATCAGCCCCCAATGGCCTCCCACCACTTTCGACAAAAGCCCCTCTTGCCCCAACCGGTTGAGACCTCGCGTCTTGCCATCCCCCTGCCCCGCCGCAAAGAGCAGCGTCAGGTCCCGAGGCGCCGCGGTCTCGGCAAAGCGCGTCTCCAGCGCGACCAGCAGCTCCTCCGGCACGCCGATCCCGACGAACCCAGACGTGGTCACAGTATCCCCGTCACGAATGAGATCCGCTGCCGCTGCAGCGGAGATGCGTTTGTTCGGCATGACACCCTCTCAGCTTCCCCGCTGAGCAGTCTATCGCCGATACCGGGCAAAACCAGACCCCGTCTTTCGCCGATCCCGGCGCAGCGTCACGGGCCTGTTGCAAAGCTTTGCTCAAACGCCCCCATGCAGGAGAGACTCGATCCGCTGATTGCTGAACGCGCCCCGTGGCTGTTTGACGACGGGCTGGGCGTGGCTGTGGCGCGGCGGGCGCTGACAGAGCTGCTGGGCTATCCGCGCACGGTAGCCTTGGGCGAACGGCTCGCCCCGAAACCCGCGCCGGAGATCATGGCGACCATGGGCGCGCAATTGGCCCGCGCCGTGCGCGTGAGCGGCCTGGAAAACATCCCATGGCACGGAGGCGCGCTGGTTGTGGCAAATCACCCGACCGGGATCGCGGACGGTATCATCCTGCATCATGCGCTGGCGCCGATCCGCCCGGATCTGTTTTTCTACGCCAATTCCGACATCCTCCGGGTGCTGCCGCAGATGACCCAACTGATCGCGCCCGTGGAATGGCGGCACGAGAAGCGCAGCATGACCAAAACGCGCGAGACCATGGCCTATACGCGCACAGCCCTCGGGCAGGGGCGGCTCGGCGTGATCTTTCCCTCCGGGCGTCTGGCCAAACGGCGGGGCCTGCGCCTCTTCGAGCGGCCCTGGATGGCGTCGGCGGCGATGATCGCCCGCAAATTCGACGTGCCGGTCATCCCGATCCACATTCAGGCCCGCAACTCGGTCCTGTTCTACCTCTTTGACCTGATCCACCCGACCCTGCGCGACATCACCCTCTTCCACGAGACCCTGAACAAGGACCGCCAGCCCTTTCAGGTCACCATTGGCGAGCCGATCTCTGCCGCCGCCCTGCCTGCGCGCAGCGAAGAGGGAATTGCGATGCTGCGCGACACGACCCTTGCCCTGGCCGGTTCAGAGACCGCCGGCGTGTCGCTTTTGCAGGCGACCAAACGCCCCAGCTGGGTCTGAGCGCCGCAGCCCCCGGGATCCGCGCGAATTTGACTCGCCCTGAAGGGTAACTCTCTGGTAACGAATTCGTGGGGATTGGAGAATTTCTCTCTAGAAGGTGCTGCCACATGCAACATGACATTCGGTCTTCTGCCGCTGACGTCCTGGCTCTGGGCGATGAGGATATCGGGGAGTTTCTGCGGGATCAGATCGCGCATAAACGCCTGAGCGCCCTGGTTCACACCCTGAATGAAGAGATCCTCGAAGGCTCCGCCGAGATGGCCAATGCTGCCGCGCGTGCCCTGGCCCGTCTGGGATTCGTTGACGAGGTCGCCTGACCTGGTGACCCCCGGGCGCTAGAGACCGCGCGTGGCCCAACCGAACCCGGTCTGGCCAAATCCATTGCCGTTATAAAGCATCACATGACCCTGCCCGAGCGGCAGGATCGTGGGATAGGCCTGCATGAACCCGTCCCAGTCCGACGTGGTAGGCGGGTTGGCGAAAACCAGGGGCTCTGCCGGGCCTGCGGGCAGCCCCTCCGCATCCAGCGGCAGGGACAGAATGCGATAGGCCGCGTCCCGATCCGTCCGAAAATCGCTCCGCGCCCGGTAAGAGAAATAGAGCCGCTCGCCCCCGTCAATCCGCGCCCGCCAGGGACGGGCCAGCCCGCCGCCCTCGGGCAGATTCGCGGTGCCCGGCGCGATCAACACGTCCTGAGGGGTCCAGGTCAGGCCATCCTCCGAGACCGCCCGCCGCAGCCCATAATCCGCATCCGCCGGCCCCTCCGGCCGCGGGGTCCAGCCCGTGGCACTCATGTACCAGGCGGAAAACCCTGTGGGCTCAGCTTGAATATGGGCCAGCGAGACAAAGAACGGGTCCACCGAACCGACCGACAGGACCGGCCCCGCGCATTGTCGCGTGAACGCCGCGCCATCCGGGCTCGTGGCCAGACCAAGCGCCAGCCCGTAGGGCACATCCCGGCGCAGATGCATCCCCATATAGTAGAGATGCGCGATCCCATCGCGCCACAAGGCCACACTCGGCCCCTGCCCCGCGCTGTCGAAGGTCCCCGGCACCCCGAGGGGCAGGATCGGCCTGTCTGACCGCCCGATCACCCGCATCTCGTCCAGCGGGTCCACATCGACCCAGAGCATGCGCGCCCGGTTCTCCTGATCCCGCACGGCGTAATAGAGCCGCCAATGCCGGTCGTCGAAGATCAGCGGCGTCGGGTTCTGGGCATGGCTTTGCCACCAGTCCACGCCCGGCTCCGGCGCGATCTGGATCACCCCGCGCCGCTGCCAGAGATCTGCGCCCGCGCCGGTCACAACAACCTGCGCATCCGGCTGCTCTTGAAGGGTTTGGTCTCGGGCGCGGGTCCGACCACGACCCCCTCATCGGGCACATCCTGCGAAACAAGCGCGGCGTTCAGGAGCGCCGCAGCCCGGCCAATCTTCAACCCATGGGTCACCGCGACTTGCCCGGCCAGATGGCACTCATCCCCGATCACCGTGGAGCCCGCGACGCCCACTTGTGACGAGATGAAGACATGATCACCGATGGTGACATGGTGGCCGATATGGTTGCCGCTCCACAGGATGCAATTGTTGCCGATCCTGGCGAAGGGCTGGATGATGTTGCGCTCAAGGATCACGCAATTCTCGCCAATGCTGTCGCCGTAATAGTGACAATCCGGATGCAGGAAGCTGGCGAAGGCATAGCCCCGCGCCTTGCCCTCCAGATACCGGTCCCGGCGAATCGTGTTCATGCGCTGGTAGGTGAGCGGCCCGAGCAGCTGCACCTTGTCAGGCGAAAACTGCGCCTCGAGTTGCGACCAGGGCACCAGCGGCAGCCCGTCATGGGTCTCGGCGGTGCAATAGGCGTCGTCCAGCGTGTAGCCGACGATGTTCAGATGCGGCGCTTCTGCCCGGATATAGACCGCGACCACAGCGGCCATATCCCCCGCCCCAAAGAGCACGATATCCGTTTGCGTCATGGCGCGCCCTCCTCTGCAGGGGCTTCGAGCCAAGCCATGGCGGCCTCGAAATCCGGGGCCGCGATCCGGTAGTTGGACTGATCCACCCAGCGATCCGTTCGCTTGGAAAACGCCCCGGCCAGCACCCGCATCTCAACCCCGGTCTGAGCATGGGCCTCGATCTGCATGGCCAGCCGCGACATGTCCGGATGGCTGAGATAAAGCAGCCGCGTTCTCTTTGCGGCAAGAAAGAGCCCGAGCGACGCCGACCCGTTCTGCACCGCGATGCGCCGGGCGCCACGGATCGCGCGGATCTGCGCGTCAAAGCTCATTTCCTCAGGAAAACAGGTGCGATAGCCCAGCACCTCAAGCTTGCCGCGGATCTCCTCCCAATTGTCGATGGCCCGGTGGCGATTGGGTTTGCGCGCCCAGAAGAGCCGGTCCGCAGGGGCGGTGTCCTCCGCCTCAGCCGCGATCTTGGCCTCCACCCGGTCCGACACGGCGGAGTAGGTCCCGGCCAGCCCGATCGCGGTCGGGTGGAGCGCGGCGATGTCCAGCCCCTGATCCGTCAGCAAGAGATGGGGCGCGTGCATCCAGTTCTGCGTCACGAACAGCTGCGCGACCTCCACCGCCTCCCCCTTGCCGATCTCGATCAACTCGACCCCAGCAGCCCCCGCGAAGAACCGCAGGGATTGCACATGCTGGCGCGGCATATGGCTGTCGATCAGAACCGGCAATGGCGCCCCATCGGCCCCGCGCAGATCCGCGCCAAGGGTTGCTTGCGCCGCCAGAAACTGGGGCAGATGCTCCATCATCCAATGACCGAAGGAGATCGAATTGATCCCAAGCATCGAGAGGGCTCGCGGCAGTGCGCGGCGCGGTGCGTCTGGCGCGACCAGAACCTGCGCGCGATCCGGCGCGATGCGCTCAAAGACGATGGGATCGAAGGCCAGCTCCACCGGCAGGGCCACCCGCTCCTCCGGCGTTGCATCGAGCAGAAGGCGTCCGTCTTGCGCAATCAGGGCGGAGCGGCCAAAGACCGTCGCCCCATGGAGCCAGCCAGAGAGGACCCGGCGGCTCAGATTGTCAAAACCCGGCACCTCCGCCGGACCATAAGTCACCGGCGCGCGATTGCTGAGCGGCGCGCCTCCTTCGTTCAGAACGGTGACCGGGCCCGGCCCGGCCTCCAACGCGGCGGCGAGCGGCGCGATCTCCATCTCAACGCAGTGGCACCCGGGCCCCAACCCCATGAGATCCGCGTAATGCGCCACCGCCGCGTCCAGGGGCAGGGCTGCGCGCAAATCGCGCTTCACATGCATCGCGTTCATCAGGGAGACGGGCCGCCCGTTCGGCGGCGGGACCGCGCGTTTGCAGATCCGTTCCCAAACAGCGGCCGAAATCTCGGCAGGGCGCGCCATCACGAGGCGGACCGTACCGCAGTTTGCGGCGCCGACGCCTCCTGCGCCGCCTGGGCAAGATGGGTCGCGATCGCCGCGATCCGGTCCTCGGTGAGGTCTGGCGCCATGGGAAGCCCGATCAGCCGCAGCCCCAGATCGACCGTCGCAGGCAGGGGATCCCTTGGGCATTCGGCAAAGTTGGACATCTCGTGGAGCCCATGCTCATACCAGCGCCGCCAGCCAAAGGCCGCCGCATCCAGCGCGTTGAGCAGGGGATCCGCCGCCGCACCGCTGGCCACCTCCAGCAGGGCATAGGCCGAGCTGACCTCGGGCGACGCAAAGAGGCGTCCCGGCACGCCCGCCTCGCAAAAGGTCCGGCGATAGGTCTCGGACACCGTCCCATAGGCCGCGGCGCGCCGGTCAAACATGTCGAGCATCGCATGCCCGACAGCGGCGTGGTATTCGCTCATCTTCCCATTGAACCCCGACATCCGGCATTCCCGCGAGTTCAGGAAGCCGAAATTCGTCGCCTGCGAGATCAGCTCGCGCCCGGGCTGGGTGTCCCAGATCACGGCCCCGCCCTCGCCGGTGGAGAAGGTCTTGGTCGCGTGAAAGCTCAGGCAGACCGGGATGGTCTCGGTCACGGCCTCCGGTGCGGCGATCACCGCTTCAAACGCGGCCGCCGCGTCGACAATCACGGGGATCCCCGTGGCCGCGCGCAAATCCTCGAAGGCGGTGATATCCGGCAGCCGTCCATAGGGCGCCACAACCAGGATCACCCCGACCTGAGAGAGCGCAGGATGGGTTGCCAAGGCGCCCGGATCCAGCGCCCAGGTCGCCGGGTCGATATCGGCGAAGTAGGGGGTGTATCCGCACCGCTCCGCCGCAAGCGCCGTGGCCGCGAAGGTATAGGACGGCAGCAGCGCCAGCGGGCGCTCGGGCCCGGCCCGCCCGGCAGTGGCGAGGATCGACGCCTCCAGCGCTGCGGTTCCGGACGCCGTGGTGGTCACCACATCACGCGCCGCCCCCAATGCCTGCGACAGCCGCGTCTCAAGCCTGCGCACCAGCTCGCCGCGGTTCGCATACCAGCGATTGCGATCCGGGACCTCCAGATAGGCCATGATCTCCTGCGCGCCGGGCAAAAGGGGATCGCACACTTTGTGCAGGTCGCCGCTCATCAAACTGTTGTCCATCCTTGGAACTGCGCGGCGACAGGGCCGGCCAAGTCTCATGCTATGGTGCACCAATCGCGGATGAAAGCGCAATCGGCCCGCCACCACTGTGGCCCAAGCGCGACGGTTCGCGCCCCGCGCGCCCGCGCTCTCGCGGCGCCAAGAGCGCCCGGTTGAGCATGCCCGCCTGCCCTGTATGCTCCGATCAACGCCCAAGGCGAGCAGCGCCGGGTGTGGATAGAAGGCGATCAAACGTGAAAATCAGCGCGGTCATCTGGGTGAAGGATGAGGTCGACCTGCTGGGCCGGGCCGTGGCCCAGCTCCTACGCAGCGGCGTCTACTCGATCAGCATCATGGATGACGGCTCCACCGATGGGACGGGCGCGCTGGTCGACCGGCTCTGTGCCGCGCATGACAATGTGCATCGCTGCGCACGGGTGATCGACCTGAAAACCTCGCTCGGGCTGGATGGCCCGATCTTTGGCCCCATCCTGCAGCGGGACCAGCCCGACTGGCTCATGGTGACCGATGCGGATGAGTTCTGGATGCCGCGCCGGGGGGATCTGCGCAAGACGGCCGCGCTGGCCAATCATGATGTGGTCGTGGTCGAGCGGTTCAACGCAGCCCTGCCCGAGGGCGCGGTCGACCTTGCGCAGCTGGACAGCGATGCGGGCCTGCGCAATCTGCCGCTTCTGGTGGAGCGTGCAGCGCTCTCCCGCCAGGCCATGGCCGAAGATCCAAGCCTGCGCTGGGTCACCCATCGCATCGGGCCCAAGCTGATGGTGCGGCCCGAAACGGTGCAGAGCTACGGGCTCGGCATGCATCAGGTCGCCACGGCCGATGCAAGCGTGCTGCGCCGCGCCCGGGGGCAGGACATCGTCGTAGCCCACCTGCCTTTCACCACCTATGCCCGCTTCGAGCGCAAGGTGCAGAACATCGCGGGCGTCTTCGCGCGTTATGATGCGGATCATTCCGGGAACATCGCCTGGCATTGGCGGCGCTGGCTGGAGATCTATGAGGCGGGTGGTTTGCAGGACGAGTTCGACCGGCAATTCTATGCGCCCGACGCGCTGGCCGCGATGGAAGCCGCCGGGGCGGTGCGGACCGCCCACGGGGTTTTCGAGGATCGCCGGGCCGAAGCGCTCGCCCGCCGGACCGCAATCGCCGCCAAGACCGGAGGGGCGTGATGCGGGTCGCGGTGATGCAACCCTATCTCTACCCCTATCCGCTCTATTTTCACCTGATCGCCTCGGTGGATCTCTTCATCCTCTTTGACTGCGTGCAGTTTCCCCGACGCGGGCGGATCCACCGCGCCCCGCTGCCCGAGGATGGCTGGCTGACCCTGCCCCTCGCACGCCAACCGCGCGACACAATGATCGAGGATCTGCGGTTCGCCACCGACGCAAGCCAAAGATGGTCCCAGCGCCTCGCGGCCCTGCCCTGGCTCTCGGAGGAGATGGTCGAAACGCTCTCCGCCCCGTTCGCAGACGGGGTCACTGCCTATCTCGACGGGCAGCTTGCGCGCGCTTGTGCGATGCTGGGGATCAAGACGCCAATCCGGCGCAGCTCGGACCTTGCCCTGCCCCCGGATCTGCGCGGACAGGACCGGGTGATCGCCGCCGCCCGCGCCGCAGAAGGGAAGACCTATGTGAACCTGCCCGGCGGGCGCGACCTCTACAACGCGGCGACGTTTCGCGATCACGCCCTGCGGCTTGCCTTCCTCGCCCCCTACACGGGCACCCGTTTCTCCATGCTCCACGCGTTTTCGACCGAGCCGATCCACGCGCTCCGCGCCGAGCTAGCCCAACTCCCCCCGCCCGAGGAGGTCCAGCACTGATGGATCGCAGCCCCGAGACCTTGCATGACTATTATGACCGCTGCCTCGCCGATCACGGCGACACCGCCCAAGGCGCCGGCTGGCCCAATGAGGCGGACCGGCAGACCCGGTTCGGGATCATGAGAGAGCTGGCGCCCGCAGGTCAGATGCAGGATCTCTGCGATCTGGCCTGTGGCACAGGCGCGTTTCTCGACCATCTCATCGCGGCAGGCCAACCGCCCCGGCGCTATCTCGGTCTCGATATCTCCGAAGCGGCCATCACCACAGCCCAGGCAAAGCATGGCGCCGAACACTTCGCCCGCCATGACATCCTGCGAGACCCGGCACCCGGGCCGTTCGACTATGTGATCGCCAACGGGCTCTTCACCGTCAAGGACAGCCTGAGCCAGGACGAGATGTGGGACTTCCTGCGCGCCGCCACCACTGCCATGTGGGAGATGACGCGGCACGGCATGGCCTTCAACGTCATGTCCGCCGTGGTCGATTGGCAGCGCGAAGATCTCTTCCACGTGGAAAGCGACGCGCTTCTGCGCTGGCTCTACGGGCTCGCGGGGCGGCGGGTCATCCTGCGCGCCGATTACGACCTTTATGAATACACGGCCTATGTCTATCGCAGCCCGATTGCAGAGCGCTGATCAACAGATCCGGGGCAATTGCTCGCCCACCAGCATGTCGACGATCCGCGTGCCCCCGAAGAGCGTGGTCATGACCACCCGGCCCGGATGCTCCGCCACCGCACGCCCGACGATGCAGGCCCCGCGCCCGGCAGAGGTGCCGCGCATGGCCGCAAGTGCCGCCTCCGCCTCTGCCTCCGGCACAAAGAGGACAAGCGTGCCCTCATTGGCGAGATAAAGCGGATCGAGCCCGAGGATCTCACACGTCCCCCGCACCTCGTCCCGCATGGGGATCGCGGTCTCCTCGAGCACCACGCCCACGCCCGCCGCCTCGGCAATCTCGTTGAGCGCCGAGGCCAGACCGCCCCGCGTCGCATCCCGCGCCGCCCGCGTATTGGGGGCGACCGCCAGAACCGCCTCCATCAACCCGTTGAGCGATTGGCAATCAGACGAAATCTCCGCACTCAGCGCCATGTCCCCGCGCGCCGCAAGGATCGTGGCACCGTGATCTCCCAGCACACCGTTCACGATCGCCACATCTCCCGGACGCACATGGCCCGCGGCCAGATCCCGGCCTGGCGGGATCACCCCAACCCCCGAGGTTGTCACGAAAATCTTGTCCGCCGAGCCGCGCCCGACCACCTTGGTATCGCCGGTCACGATGCGCACGCCCGCCGCCGCCGCCTCCCGCGCCATGGAGGCGACCACCCGCTGCACCAGCGCGATCTCGACCCCTTCCTCAAGGATAAACGCCGCCGAGAGCCAGAGCGGCTGCGCCCCGCCCACGGCCAGATCATTCACCGTGCCGCACACTGCGATCTTGCCGATATCGCCGCCGGGAAACTCCACCGGATCGACCACGAAACTATCCGTCGTAAAGGCCAGCCGCGCCCCGGGCTCGGCCAGAGCCGCCGCGGTCAGACGCGCCTGATCCTCCATCCCGTCGGGCTCAAAGACAGAGGTGAAGACCACCTCGATCAGATCCCGCATCGCCTTGCCGCCGCCCCCATGGGACAGGGTCACCGCCGTGTCGCGCAAGCTCTTGGCCGTCATCGCGCCCACCTTCTCATTGTTCGTCAAATACTCTGGGGGAGCGCGCATCGCGCGCGGGGGCAGAGCCCCCTACTCCGCCGCAACCGGGTCCAGCGCCCGGGCCCCGCCATACTGGTAATAGGCCGCACAAGCGCCTTCGGAACTGACCATCAACGCCCCCAGAGGCATCTCCGGCGTGCAGCCGCGCCCGAATTGCGGACAGGCGACGGGCTTCATCCGCCCGGTCATCACCGCCCCGCAGGCACAGCCCTCGATCTCCTCGACCACGCGGCGCTCCGCCCCGTAACCGATCTCGAACTTCTCTTCCGCATCAAAGGCGGCATAGGTCTCGCGGATCCGCAGCCCGCTCGCATCGATCTCGCCCAGCCCACGCCACTCGAAGGTCGGGCGCGGCTCATAAACATCGGCAATCGCCGCAAGGCTCACCGGATTGCCATGCTCGGGCACCACCCGCGCATACTGGTTTTCGATCTCGGCACGGCCGTCGCGGATCTGCTCCAGCACCATGAGCACCGATTGCAAGAGATCCAGCGGCTCGAACCCTGCCACCACCAGCGGCTTGCCATACTCCTCGGCAATGAAATCATAGGGATGCACGCCGATCACCATGCTCACATGGCCCGGCCCCACAAACCCGTCCAGCACCATATGCGGGTCATCCAGCAGCGCCTTGATGGGGGGCGGCACGGTGATGTGGTTGCAGAAGACGCTGAAATTCGTCAGCCCCTCGCGCGCCGCGGCCTGAATGCTCAGCGCGGTCGACGGCGTCGTGGTCTCGAACCCGAGGCCAAAGAACACCACCTCCCGATCCGGGTTGCGGCGCGCCAGTTCCAGCGCGTCGAGCGGGGAATAAACCATGCGGATATCGGCCCCATCGGCCTTGGCCTGCAGCAGGGATTTGCGGGTCCCCGGCACGCGCATGGCATCCCCAAAGGTGGTGAAGATCACCTCCGGCCGCTCGGCCAGCTCCACGCATTCATCGACCCGGCTCATGGGCAGCACGCAGACCGGGCAACCCGGCCCATGGATGAACTCGATCCCCGGCGGGGTCAGCTTGTCGAGCCCGTAGCGAAAGATCGCATGGGTGTGACCACCGCAAATCTCCATGATGTGGACGGGCTTCTCCGCCGTCGCACCGATCTCGTCACAGACCTTCTCGATCGCCGCGAGCACGCCCTTGGCCGCCTTGGGATCCCGAAACTCCTGAACATATTTCATCACGCACCCTCCCCGGCGAGCATGGCATTGGAGGCCTGCATGGCCTCGATCTCTTCCTGGGCCTCACCCAGCTCGCGCAAGGCCTCGAGGGTCTTGGCGGCTTCCTCGGCATCAATGGCGCTCATGGCGAAGCCCACATGGATCAGCGCCCAGGTCCCGATCAGCTCCTCCAGCGGTCGGTTGCCCGCCACGCAAGCCACATTGACCTCGCGTTTCACGCCCGACACATCGACCTGCGCCATCAGGCGGTCGGGATCGGTGATGGCCGTAATCCGGCCCGGAATTCCTAAGCACATTGGGTGTCCTCCTCAGTCCAGCTCGCGCGCGGTGGTCTCCGGCGCGGGCTTGATGCCGTAGCGGTCGAGCTTGGCGCGCAAGCCGACCCGGCTCAGCCCCAGTTCCGCCGCCGCCCGGCTCTTGTTCCATTTCAGCCGCGTGAGCGTCTCGCGCAGGATGCGCATCTCGATAAGCTCCACCCGGTCCTTGAGCGAGCCGTCGGTCATCGCCGCGGGATCCGCCATCCGGTCATCGGAGCCCTCGCCCGGCGCGGTCTGCAGGATGTGGCGCGAGATCAGCTCTGCGCCCAGCACATCCTCCTGGGCAAAGATCAGCATCCGCGTGACCTCATTCTCAAGCTCCCGCAGGTTCCCGGGCCAGTCGTAGTTTTCCAGGAATGACAGCGCGCCATCGGTAAAACCGCGCACCTTCTTGCCGTGCAGGTTCGCCGCCTCAAAGAGCATGTTGGTGGCGAGGATCGAGATATCCCCGGGCCGCGCCCGCAGAGGCGGCATGGTCAACTCGGTGGAGGCCAGCAGGTAGAAGAGATCGCTGCGAAAGCTTCCCTCGGCCATCATCGCGCGCAGATCCTTATGGGTGCCCGCCAGCAGGCGCACATTGGTGGTCTGCACCTCCGTGGCCCCCACAGGCTGGAACGCGCCTTCGCTCAGAACCCGGGTCAGCTTGAGCTGAAACTCCGGGCTCAGCGCATCGATCCCGCCGAGATAGAGCGTCGCCTGATCCGCCTTGCGCAAAAGGCCGATCTTGTTGGCGTTGGAATGCTCCAGCGCGCCGCGCCGGGCGCCGAACAGCTCGGCCTCCAGAAACGCATCCGGCAGGCCCGCGCAGTTGAACGCATAGAAAGGACGATCTGCGCGGAGGGACGCGTAATGCATCGCCCGCGCCAGATCGGTTTTGCCCGTGCCCACTTCGCCAGTGAGCAACACGGGTACGTCAAAGCTCGCGAATTGCCGTGCCTGGGCCACGGTTTCATTGGTCGGAGAGTTGGTCGCGCGCAGGATGGTCTCAAACCCCATCCCCTCGCGCAGAGCGGCCCGCTGCTTGTCCAGCTTCGTCTGCGCCGTGGTCCCGAGATAGCGCATCTCAAGGCTCATCCGCTCATTGTCACGGCTCAGAGAAAAAAGGTCGGCAGCATTCTTGGCCACCATCAGGAGCTGGTCCGGATGCCAGGGCTTGGTCACAAACTGATAGATCCCGGCCTCGTTGATCGCCGCCACCATGGACTCGCCATCCGTGTAGCCGGTGATGATGATCCGCACGGTCTCGGGCCAGCGCTCCCGCACATCCGAGAGCAGTTCAACGCCGGTCTTCCCGGGCATCCGCTGATCGCAAAAGATCACCTGGATCCACTCCCGCTCAAGGATGTCCCAGGCGGCCTCCGCATCGGCGGCGGTGAAGATCTCGAAATCGTCCTCAAGCGCCATGCGCATGGAGGTCAGGGAATGCGCCTCGTCATCGACGAGGAGCACTCCGGGGAGGGGCGGTGCCTTGGTCATTCGGCCGCTGCCGCTTGTGCGGTCTTGGCCGCCAGCGCCTGCCGCAGCCAGGCGATCCAGGCCTCCATCCCCTCGCCCGTGCGGGCCGAGACGCGGAGGATCTCGATCTCCGGGTTCACGCGGCGCAGATGGGTCTCGAAAAGATCCAGATCGATATCGCAATAGGGCGCGAGGTCGATCTTGTTCAGGATCGCCAGCTTGGAGGCGGTGAACATATCCGGGTATTTCAGGGGCTTGTCCTCACCCTCGGTCACCGACAGGATCGCGACCTTGGCGTCCTCGCCCAGATCGAACGCCGCCGGGCAGACAAGGTTGCCTACGTTCTCAATAAACAGGATCGCGCCCGGATCCAGCGCCAGATGGTCGAGCGCATGACCCACCATATGCCCGTCCAGATGGCAACCCTTGCCGGTATTGACCTGCACTGCGCGCGCGCCGGTCTCGCGGATCCGGTCCGCATCGGCACTGGTCTGCTGGTCGCCTTCGATCACCGCGAGGGGCTGATCGCCCAACGCCTCGATCGTCTTGCAGAGCAGCGTCGTCTTGCCCGAACCCGGGGAGGAGACAAGGTTCAGCGCCAGCGCGTTGAGCTCGGCGAGCCGCGCGCGGTTGCCATCCGCATAGGCGTCGTTCTTGGACAGGATGCTGGTCTCGATCTCGATCAGCCGCTCCTGGCTCATCCCCGGCACCTCGACCCCGGCAGGGCCTGCGCCAAAATGAATGTCCTGCCCGTGGTGATGGTGATGATGGTGGTGGTGATCATGCCCGTGGGCGTGGCTATGCCCGCCCGCCTCGATCTTCACCCCATCGCCGTCGCATCCGCATACCGTGCACATCTCAAGCCACCTCCATATCCTTGATCCGCATCTCGTCCCCACCCTGGGGCATCATCTTGCCGCTGCCGCAATCCGGGCAGGGGTCGAGCCGGTCGTTGATCTCTTTTTCGCTCATACAGTCATAACAAAGGGCTATCCCCGGCAGGTCGATCAGCTCCAGCGCGGCATCTTCCGCAGGCGAGCCGCGCATGACCACCTCAAAGGCAAAGCGCAGGGCGTCCTTCTCGACGCCCGCGAAGCGCCCGATCTCCAGCCGCAGCCGCGTGACCCGGTCAAAGCCGTGGTTGCGGGCCTGATCCTCGACAATGCCGCGGATCCCTTCGCAAAGCGACATCTCATGCATGGGCCGGCTCCGGGTTATGGGTCACAGGGGCGCAGGGATCGAGGATCGCAAAGAGCAGGTCGACCCGCGCTTGGCTGGGATCGTTCAGGCAGGCAAGCGCCTGATGCATGGTGCCGCGCGGGGCCGTGCCATGATCCGTGGGGGTCGCCCGGGCAAACCCGGTGACCCGCCCCTGATCATCGCAGGACGCCCGGCAAAAATAGGTCCCCCGGGCGGCAGCAACCTCGGCGGTGCCATCGGCCCACTGGCGCGCGCGGGGCTGCCAGCCTTGGGCCAGCGCCTCAAGCTCCAGCGCCCGGGCCGTGGCACGCCAAAACGGGCCGCGCCCATAGATCGCTTCGATATCGCCCAGGAGGGGATGCGCGCCATGACGCCCGACGGCGGAGTTCTCCGATGGCGCCCCGTTGAACGGATCACCTGCACCGGCGAAGGGCAACGCATCGCAGGTCGCCTCCCCCGGGGCAAAGGCCCGCTCGATCCCGTTCAGCACCGCGAGCCCTGGGGCCTCGCCCCGCCGCAGAAGATCGAGAAACGCGGTCAAGCTCTGGGGCAAGGTCGCAGCTCCGAAGAGCGCATGGCGCAGAGCCTCGCCAGACTGTTGCAGCAGGTCCGGGCGCTGTGGCAGCCCCAGATGCCCCGGCCAGCGCAGGGCAAAGACCAGCACATGTTCGCGCAGGATCTCGGCCTGCAGCGCCTTGGCATCTCCGGGCAAGGCCGGCAGGTCCAGTGCCAGCCGTGCCGCCACCCGCTGGGTCACCGCGCAAACGTTGAAGATCCGCGGCAGGAGCTCGGCGGCCTCAGCAGCAGGGCGCCCGGACAGAAAGGCCCCGATCGGCATCGCAGCCTCCGGGATCAGACGCGGGGGCGCGCCTGCCTTGGTCCATCGCAACTGCAACCCGGAGCCCGCCATGATCTCAGCTCTCGCCTCCGGCCAGACCGCCCGAGATCACCGCGCGTCGCGACGGCGCCTCGGCCAGGATCGCGGCCTTGGCGGCCTCGGTCTCGGCCCGGGCGCGGGCCTTGGCGGCCTCCTCGGTCTCCGCTTCTGCGGCCGCTTCGGCCTCGGCCACCGCATCAAGCTCAGCCTGCCGCGTGGCGCGGATCTCGGCAGCCCGGTCGGTTTCGGCCCGGTTGTTCTCGTCAAAGAGCGCAACCATCACCGCGCGCGCCGTATCCAGCGCCTGCATCTGGCTGTTGAACGCCTCCATCGGCGAGAAAAGCGAGCAGGCCTTGTAGCCCCCCACGGTCTCGCGGGTGTTGTGCAGGAACTCGTAGGTGCCCGAGGGGAAATCGAGGTTCTCCTTCGCCCCGGCGGTCAGATCCGCCCAATCCTCATCCCGCCCCGGCAGGAGCACGAGGTTCATGAACCAGGGCGACATCAGCACCCCGAGATAGCCCGTGCCATGGGGGCGAAAGCCCACAGCCTCCACATGGAGCGCCTTGTTGATGATCGGCACGTCGCGCATCTTGGCGTGATAGATCTCGGTGAAATCGGCCACGAGGGCGCGCACCGCCTCCTCCATATGGGCGGAGGTTTCCGCCTCGACGGAACCCGGATCGTCGAGCACGAGGAACTGTTCCTTGGGCGCGTCGCAATTGGGGCAGGACCAGTCCTCGGGCAGCGCGGTGAAGGGCGTGCCGGGCAGAACCTGCCGATGCTCGTCCCCCTCTGCGGGATCGTAGGGCGTCCAGCAGATCTTGCATTCCATCACCGCCTGCGCGCTGATCTTGGCGTCCGACCCCATATAGGAGCCCTCGAAGCCGGGGGTCATGCCTTGCGCAGTGGTCATCGGATCGCCTCCAGAACTTCGCGCAAACGCTCGGCACTGTCGACCAAATCCTCGGGCGCGGCCAGGGCGACCTCGGGCATGGGGCCCACCTCGTATGTATCGAGGATCCGCGTATCCATGGAGTTGAAGAATTGCACATGCCAGACATGGGGCGTGGCCGTGGCGGTCACCCGGCAATTGCCATAGCCGCGGCTCAGCACATCAACCGAACCGGTCCCGAGGGTGGCGGCGAGCCAGTCGAGATCGGCCTCCGTATGGGGCAGCAGGGTCAGGTTGACCACATGGGTCTCAACCCCGGGCCCATAAGCGTCGGACTTGTCCCGCAGCTCCGCCAGCAGGGCGGGCGCATTGACCACCTGCGGGCTGAGCGGCGCGTCTTTCCCGAGCGCCGGCGCGACAGGGTCAAAGGCGCGGTCCCGGGCGGCTTGCGGCACGGGCGCGATCTCGATCGCGTCGACCTCGGCCCCCTTGACCTGCCAAACCCCGGCAAAAACGCTCTCTTGCACAGCGAGCGCTGGCACCCCGCGCAGCTTCATCGACACCTCGCCATCGCCCATGGTTTCGGCCAGCAGGGCACGGTTCGCCGTGTCGAGCGCGCTCAGATCGAAGGTCTCGGGCGCGCCGCCCCGGCCGACCCGGTCGGCGGCATCGGCCATCGCGGCCAGCAGGCCCAGGGCCGTGCTCACATCCGCTTCGATCTCGTCGATCTCGGGAAGATGGGTGGAATAGGTCCGCATCCCCGAGGGCAGCGGCATGTATTCGAGCTCCGGCCCCTCGGATGGGTCCGCTTGCGAGCCGGGGCCAAACCCGGAGGGCGGCAGGTGAAAGTTCTGTACCATGGGGCCCTCCTCAGGCGGTCTCAAACTGCAGAATGCGGGTGACGCGCGCCATGTAATCGTCCCAGTCGCGCACCTTGGGGATCGCGCCGATCATGGCGCCGTCGCGGAAAAAGATCAGGCTCGGTGTCTTGAAGACCCCCGCAGCCTTGAGGATGTTCTGCTCGATTGCCGGGGTGGCGATGGCCACATCGAACCGGTTCTGAAACGCCTGCCGGATCTCGGGCAGGATCACCGCCACATCCGTGCTCTCGAGATTGCGCACCGGATCGCCCGGAACAAAGACGCAATGGGCGCCGGGCGCGGCCAGCAGCGCCTCGAAAGCGGCCAGATCCTCCAGCCGGGCCCAGCCCAGCTCATCGGTCAATCGTGTGATCAAATAGGCCATGGGGATTATCCTGTGGTTTTGCCAGCGGCAGCCGCCGCGGCGAGATGGGGGGGAAGTTGCGGACCGCGCGCCTCGAGATCGGCGAAGGCATCGCCGAGCCCGTCTCCGGCCATGAGCGATTTCAAACCGCCCAGAGCCGCCGAGATCTTGGCCGCCTCATCGGCATCGAGCACCTCGCGCGACGCGCCGAGAAAGGTCAGCAGCCAGACGCCGGGGATCGCGTCCGGGGTGAGAGAGATATCGATCAGCTCCTCGCGCTGCCCGTCGCTGCAGAGCGCGGCGATCCCGTCGATCGAGATCACCTGCATGGGAACGCCGAGACACATGGGATCAGGCCCCAGCCGGGAAGAAGCGGGCATCGCCCGTGCGGCAGGCCTCGTCTTCCGACGGGCGCCCGGCCTCATAGGCATCGCGCAGGATCGCCGGGTCCGCCAACAGGTCGGCGGCACTCTGGCCGGGCTCGGGCTGCACGCCGTGGCGCGCGAGATAGGTCAGCGCGATTTCGATGGCCGGGGCGATCCGCTCAGCCACCAGCGGGCGCAGCCCCCCGCCGTAATCCTCCAGCTCCACCGGCTGCACACCGATCAGGCAGAGCTTCTCGGGGCATTGATCCATCAGCTGCGCCGTGGCGATCACATCCTGAAACCCGGTCTGGTGCAGGCTCATCTTCTTGGCGCCCATGAAGCGGGGCACCTCGTCATCCTCGACCACCTTGATGGTGCCGGGCTCCAGCCCGTAATCCACCGCGTCAAAGACCAAAAGCACATCCGCCTCTTCGAGAAACGGCAGCAGATAGAGGCCCTGGGTGCCCCCATCCAGCAGTTTTACATGGTCAGGAAATTTCCACCGGCGGGCCAGCTCCTCCACGGCGCGTACGCCAAAGCCTTCATCCGCCCAAAGCACATTTCCGATCCCGAGGATCAGCACTCGCTGTGTCATTCTGTCAGTCCCTCCCGGAGATCGGCTTATTTGTTTCCGATTTCTACCCCGAATGCTCAAAGGGTTGTCACTTGCGCGAAGGTTGTCAGGCGGACTTTCTGCCGCACCAGCCCAAGTGGTTGATTTCAGGATACTATTGCATGCAGATGGCGCGTTTTCGCGAAATCATGATGCAAAGTTAGTTTCCACTTTTTGGGTTTTCCGAAAACGCCTCACCCAGCACGAAAAAGGGCGCCCCGAAGGACGCCCTCTGGAGGGATATGATTCCACCTTATTCGGGGCGGTCATCCTTGAAGGTCCGGTGCCCGGAAATCATGGTCGAGACCATGGATTGACGGGACATGATGTCCTCGCGGATCGCCGCATAGATATGGATGATCGCGAAGACCACGATGGCCCACATGCCCAGATGGTGCAGCGTGTGCATCATCTGACTGCCGCCGACCCAGACCAGAAGCGGTCCGAAGATGCTCTCCAGCGTCGAGCCCGCGCCGATCCCCTCGGCATAGAGCGCGAAACCCGTAACGATCATGAAGCTCAGCCCCACGGTCATGAAGAAGAACATGGCGACCTGGGCCAGCGGGTTGTGGCCCACATATTTCTTCGGCTCCTTTTCCAGGAACATGTACCAGCGCAGCTCGAACAGGATCTCGGCCCACCAGTGACGGTTGAAGATCGGCAGGTAGAACATCTGCCGCGCGTGGTGATTGCCCACCATCGCCCAATAGATCCGCCCAAAAAAGCCGATCGTCATGATCATCGCGGCGGCGAAATGGGCAAAGCGGATATAGCCAAAGACGAACTGATCCGTGGCCTCGCCGATGATCATCGTCGGAGGTGGCGAGCCGATGAAATAGCCCGTCACGCAGAGCACGACGATGGCCAGCGCGTTGATCCAGTGCCAGAGCCGCACGGGGACCTGGTAGACATAGACCGAGGTGCGGCGGCGGATGCTGTCGATATCCTCCGCCGTCGCGTCGCCCGTCAGGCGCGATGACGGCAGCGGCTCCACCTCCGCATTGGGCTTGTGGATGGTGCGGGTGCTGGTGTTCATGGCAGCCCCCTCCTCATTCCGACTTGCGGCCGAGCCGCGCCCGCAAGATAGGCAGGGCCAGCCCGACCCCGTAGCCCAGCGCCGCCACGATCAGCAGATGGTCGGCCGACGTGATCCAGTGCAGGAGCCCGGTCTCGGCCTCCGGGTGGCCGGGATGGGCGAGCGCCGCCCCGGCCGTCAGCAGGTAGATTGCTGCGGTTTTCATGATGACGCCCTCCCTTAGCGCACTTTGACCGTGGTCAGCTCGTCGCCATCGGGCGACATCACATGGGTCGAACAGGCAAGGCACGGATCGAAGCTGTGCAGGGTGCGCAGGATCTCGACCGGCTCCTCGGGCCGCTCCATGGGCGTGTTCATCAGGCTGGCCTCGAAGGCGCCGATATTGCCCTCCTTGTCCCGGGGCGAGCCGTTCCAGGTGGTTGGCACCACGCATTGGTAGTTCTCGATCCGGCCATCCTTGACCTGCACCCAATGGCCCAGCGCGCCGCGCGGCGCCTCGGTCATGCCGACGCCCTTGGCCTCTTTCGGCCAGCTCGACGGGTCCCATTTCTCGATATTCGCGGTGCTCTCGTCGCCGTTCTTGATGTTGGTGACGAGCTTGTCGAAGAAGTACTTCTGCAAGCGTCCGCAATACTCGGATTCGAGCGCCCGTGCCGCCGTCCGACCCAGGGTCGAGAAGAGCGCCTCCACCGGCAGATCCATGGTCCGCAACAGGCCATTGACCTGCTCCGAGATGTCCTCGTGCCCTTTGGCGTAGCCGACGATGTAGCGCGAGAGCGGTCCGACCTCCATCGCGTGCCCCCGCCAGCGCGGCGCCTTGATCCACGAGTATTTCGCGGCCTCGTCGATCTCCTTGATGTTGGTCTTGGTGCCCTTGAGATTGGGCCCGAGCTCGAACTTCGCCTCAGTCACCCCGTCCCAGGGATGCAGACCCTTGCCCGGCTCGCCGTAGTCGTACCAGGAGTGGTCGACAAATTCCTGAACCTGCTCGGGATCGCGCACATCCACGTCATGGACCGTGCTCAGATCGCCATTGATGATCGCCCCGCGCGGCAGGTGCAGCTGGTCGGCGTCAAAATTGTTGGCATGCTCGGGGATGTCCCCATAGGCCAGCACCGCCTGCGAGCTCAGCCCCCCGCCATAGAGCCAGGATTTGTAGAACCCGCCAATGGCGATCACATCCGGGATATAGACGTTCTTGTTGAACTCATCGCACTTGTCGATGATGGAGCTGACCATGTTCAGCCGCTCCATGTTGATCGCGCCCGTCGCGCCATCCCCATGGACGTTGATCGGGCACGGCACCCCGCCCACCAGCCAGTTCGGATGGGGGTTCTTGCCGCCAAAGATCGCGTGGACCTTCACGATTTCCTTCTGGAGATCGAGCGCCTCGAGGTAGTGAGTCGTGGCCATCAGATCCGCCTCGGGCGGCAGTTTATAGGCCGGGTTGTCCCAGTATCCGTTCTTGAAGAGGCCAAGCTGGCCGCTTTCCACGAACTTCTTCAGGCGGTTCTGCACATCGCGGAAATAGCCCGGGGACGAGAGCGGATGGCTCGGCGAGACCATCTGCTGCAACTCCGAAGTCGCCTTGGGATCCGCGCGCAGGGCGTTGACCGGGTTCACCCAGTCCAACGCGTGCAAATGATAGAAATGCACCACATGGTCATGGATCTGCAGGTTGAGCTGCATGATGTTGCGGATCGAATTCGCATTGTCCGGGATTGTAATCCCCAGCGCATCCTCGACCGCGCGCACCGAGGTCAGCGCATGGGTGCCGGTGCAGACCCCGCAGATCCGCTCGGTGAACGCCCAGGCATCCCGCGGATCGCGGCCCTTGAGGATCACTTCGAGCCCCCGCCACATAGTCCCGGTGGAGACCGCGTTACGGATCACCCCCTCGTCATCCACATTCACTTCGCAGCGCATATGGCCTTCGATCCGGGTCACGGGATCGACCACGATCCGCTTGCCCGAGTTGTCCAGCGTGTAGCCGTTAGGTGTTTGAATGGTCATCTATCAGACCTCCTCGGACGCATCGGATTGCGTTTTTTTCTGGGCCGCTTTCAGGGCCGAGACCGCAGCATGGAGCGCGACGCCCCCGCCGACGACACCGGCGGCCGCAAGACCCACCTGATCGGCGTTCTTCTCGATCCCAAACTGCTTGATGTCGGTGAGCCGGTCGTAGAACGAACCCTGATCCCAGAACCCGTCTTCGGAACAGCCGATACAGCCATGGCCGGACTGGATCGGGAAGGATGTCCCCTCGTTCCAGCGCACGGTCGAACAGGCATTGTAGGTGGTCGGGCCCTTGCAGCCCATCTTGTAGAGACAATAGCCCTTGCGCGCATTGTCATCGTCCCATTCCTCGACGAACTGACCGGCATCGAAATGCGGACGGCGGTAGCATTTGTCGTGGATCCGCTGGGAATAGAACATCTTCGGACGACCCTGGCGGTCAAGCTCGGGCATCCGTTCGAAGGTGAGCATATAGGTGATCACCCCGGTCATGACCTCGGCGATCGGCGGGCAGCCGGGCACCTTGATGATCGGCTTGTCGGTGATGACCTTGTGCACGGGCGTGGCCTGGGTCGGGTTCGGCTTGGCCGCCTGCACACAGCCATAGGAGGCACAGGCCCCCCAGCTGATCACTGCCTTGGCGTCCTTGGCCGCGTATTTCAGCTTCTCGACAAAGGGTTTGCCGCCGGAGATGCAGAACATCCCGTCCTCGTTCAAGGGCGGGTTGCCCTCCACCGCGAGGATGTAGTTGCCCTTGTATTTCTCGATCGTGTCCGCCATCGCCGCCTCGGCCGCGTGGCCCGCCGCCGCCATGAGAGTGTCGTCATAGTCGAGGCTGATCATCGACAGGACGACATCCTTGGCCAGCGGGTGGGCCGAGCGGATGAAGCTCTCGGAACAGCAGGTGCATTCCAGCCCATGCACCCAGATCACCGGGGTGCGCGGCTTGGTTTCCATCGCATGGGCGATCTTGGGCACGAAGGACGGCCCGAGCCCGAGGGCCGCCGCCGTCAACGAGCAGTATTTCATGAAGCTGCGCCGGGTGATCCCTTGCCGCCGCATCACGTCATAAAAGGTTTCGATCTCACTCACCGGGGGTCCTCCATTCACTGTCCCTGCGCGTCCCGGCCCCTTGTGGACGGAGCTCTGGCCGCGCTTTGGGTCAGTAGGCGATGGATCGGAAAGGGGTCGCAAACCTTTGGGCGGATATTTGTGTGCGACGGAATACAATCATGTTTTCAGCGCGTTACGCGGAATTCCCTGAGATGCTCGTCTCTGGGCCCGGTGATCGGATTTCCAGTTTCCGGCAGAGGGTGGGAAGTATCTATCCGCCGCGAAGCAGCCGCGCGGCGGCCACCGCCGCTTGTCCCAAGGCGAGTCCGCCATCATTGGCCGGGACCTTTCCATGGGTCAGAACCGGCAGATCCCCGAGCCTTTCGCTGACCATCCGGGACAGCAGCGCATTCTGAAAACACCCGCCCGACAGGGCGATGGCCAGGGCCTGCCCCGCCTCCACAGCCGCACGCGCAGGGGCCGCAACGGCGTCCGCCACCCAGCGATGCGCCCCATGAGCCAGCGCCGCGGGATCGCCCCCCGCCTGCAGCTCCGCGACCAGCGCGCGCAGCATCGGAGCGGGGTCAATCGGACCCGTGCGCGGTAGCGCAACCTCCTCGGCCCAGCCCGGCGCCGGGCCGGTCCATGTACCTGCCAGCGCCTCCAGCCGCATGGCCGCCTCCCCCTCATAGCTCTGCCGATCCGGGCAGATCCCCAGGATCGCCGCGACAGCATCGAAAAGCCGCCCGGCACTGGAGGAGAGCGGCGCGTTCACCCCGGCCTCCGCCGCCTGCCGGAGCAGATCGCGGGGATGATCGGCAAAGACCCGATCCGCCCAGTCGCCCAGTCCCGCTGCATCCAGCCGCATCAGCGCATTGCGCCACGGCTCCGCCTGCGCCCGATCCCCGCCGACCAGAGGCGCAGGGGTCAGCCACGCTGACCGCTCGAACTCGGCATAACTCCCCAGCAGGACCTCGCCCCCCCAGACCGTGCCATCGGGCCCAAGCCCCAACCCATCCAGGATGATCCCGACCACAGGGCCTGCCTCCAGCGACCAGCCGTTTTCCGCCATACAGGCCGCCATATGCGCGTGGTGGTGCTGCACCTCGAACAGCGGCACGCCCAGCGTCTCTGCCCGCGCGGCCCCATGGCGCGAGGCATGGAACTCAGGATGCAGGTCACACGCCACCGCCGCCGGGTCATGGTCAAAGAGCGCCGCGTAATCCGCATCCGCCTGATCAAAGGCCTCGATGGTCAGAAGGTTGTCCATCTCGCCCAGATGGTGCCCGAGCAGCGCCTCGCCCCCCTTGGTCAGACAAATCGCGCCTTTCATCTGCCCGCCATAGCCCACCACGGGCGGGGCATCGCGCAGACCCTCGGGCAAGGGCAGCGTGCCCGGCACATTCCCCCGCGCCCGGCGCAGCACCATGGGCCCGGAGGGCAGGACCCGCATCACGCTGTCATCGAGGCGCCGCCGGATCTCTCGATCATGCATCAGGAAGGCATCCGCAAACTCGCCAAGCTTCTTGCGCGCCTCCGCATTTCCGATCACCTGCGGCTCGCCCGAGAGGTTGCCCGAGGTCATGACCAGCGGCCCGCCAAACGCATCCAGCAGAAGGTGATGCAAAGGCGTGCTCGGCAACATCCAGCCCAGCGTGTCCATCCCCGGCGCGACCGCTTCTGGCAAGGCCTCGCCCCGCGCCTCCAGCAGCAAGATCGGCGCGGCCGGACTCTTGAGCAAGGCCTGTTCATCGCCCCGCATCGGGCAATGGCGCTGGATCATCTCCAGCGTTCCCATCAGGGCAAAGGGCTTCGCCGGTCGTCGCTTGCGCTCCCGCAAGCGGGCGACGGCCTCGCCGTTGCCCGCGTCCACAGCGAGATGAAAGCCCCCAAGTCCCTTGATTGCGATCACCTCTCCAGCGGCGAGCGACCGCGCGGCCATGTCAATGGCCGCGCCACCGATCTCAGTTCCGTCCCGCTCAAACCACAGGCGCGGACCGCAATCCGGGCAGGCGATGGGCTGGGCATGAAACCGTCTGTCCTCCGGGTCCTCATACTCCGCGCGACAGGCATCACACATGGGAAAATCCGCCATCGCGGTCTGGGCCCGGTCATAGGGCAGCGCGTCGATGATTGTCAGGCGCGGTCCGCAATGGGTGCAATTGGCGAAAGGATATCCAAACCGCCGCTCCGCCGGATCGCGAATCTCGGCCAAACACGCGGCGCAGGTCGCCGCATCCGGGGTGATCCGGGTCTGGTTCCCCGCCCCCGCGCTGGCGGCAATCGAGAACCCCTCTGGCGGCGCGCCCTCCATGGGTACGACCTCCACCGCATCGACCTGCGCGAGCAGCGGAGCCTTGGCAGTGATCTCGGCGGCAAACTCCTCCAGATCCGCGCCCCAGACATGGATCAGCACGCCTTCGGGATCGTTCAGAACCTCGCCCCGCAGCCCCCGCGCCTGGGCAAGTTGCCAGATGAAGGGGCGGAACCCGACCCCCTGCACCTGCCCGCGCACGCGAATGCGGCGGCCCTCCATCTCAGTGGACCGTGCAGACCATGCAGGGATCGAAACTGCGCACGATATGCTGAACCGAGATCGGCGTCTCCTCCGCCGGTCCCACAGGCGCCCCGGCCAGCGCGGCTTCGACCGCCCCGGGCTGCCCCGCCCGGTCGCGCGGGCTGAAATTCCATGTGGTCGGCGCGACGATCTGATAGCCCGCGATCCGGCCTTTCTCGATCCGCAACCAATGGCCCAGCGCGCCGCGCGCCGCCTCCACCAGCCCGACGCCCTCTCCCTCGCGCGGGGTCTCGCCCTGCACCATGAAGACCGCCCCGGGATCGAGCGCCCGGGTCCACTCCTCCAGCAGGATCTGTGTCCGCGCCACCTCCAGCAGGCGCCCGGCCACCCGGCTCAGCACCGTACTGCCGCCCGAGGCCGCCAACGCCCGGGCCAGCGGATGCCCGTCCACCACTTGCCGGGCAAAGGCCCCGGTCTCGGCCACCTGCCCCGCGAGGCGTGGCGCCTTGCACCAGCTATAGGCGGGGGCCGCCATATCCTCATCCGGTCGGGTTTGCCCGGCCTGCGGATGGGCATCTTCGCCGAGCATCCAGGCATGGCTCAGATCCTCGACCACATCCGCCGGATCAAAGGGGCGCAGCGCCCCGTCCCAAACCCCTTGGGCAAAGGCCGGCCCCGCGTCCCCCGCATAGGCGCCGAAGGACAGATAGCGCCCCGGCCCCGCGCCCATCTCTGCCAGTTCGAGATCCCGCGCGATCCGCAGAAAGAGCCCGGCATCCCCAGGCTCCCAGGCCATCAGCGCCTCAACCGACGCGAGCTCGGCAAAGGCCTCCACCGGCGCGCCAAAGAGATCTGTCTCCAGAAACCGCCGGAACCCGGCGAGGCTCAGCGCGATCCGCGCCTTGTCCCGTGCGGTCGGGGCCTTGGTCACGCCCCCCGGCTGGATCGCCAGCGTGTGGGGCCACTTGCCCGCAAGCAGCCCGAGGACATGCATCAGCTCAGCCCGGGCCGAGAGCGTCGCATGGGCCATGGAGCCCTTGGTCGCCAGAAACCGCTCGGTCACCGCGCCGTGCCAGTCGCGGCCCGCGTAATCGGCGCGCGCGAAATCCGGCATGAAGAACAGCGCGAAATGGGTGATGTGATCGGCCAGATTCTCTACCGCATGGATGATCTGCGCCGCCCGCGCGCCATTCTCAGTAGGGCTCACGCCCTGCGCCGCCGCCAGTGCCCGCGCCGCCGCCGCCGATTGGCTGATCGAACAGATCCCACAGATCCGCGGCGTCAGGGTCAGCGCATCCTGTGGCGCTTTGCCCAGGAGCATCATTTCGAACCCGCGAAAGAGCGGCGAGTTCGCATAGGCCGCCTGCACCCGGTCGCCAGAGATCTCGAGTCGCAGCTCCAGATCCCCTTCCACCCGGTTGAACGGCCCGACCAGAAGTTCCCGCTCGCTCATGCGCCGGGGGGCTTTCGCAAGGTGGGCGGCACGCGCACCCGGTCCGAGACAGCGTTCTCGCCCACACGCGGCGGGGTGGCGGCCTTGCTCAGCGAGGCGAGCGCCATGAACCAGGCCTTGGGCATATCCGTGGGCAGACCCACGGGGATCCCGGCCAGTTTCGGGGTCTCGGTGAAGGGATGGCGCGGCTCCTCAAATTCGGGCGCGGTGCAGTTCACGCAAGGATAGCCGCCGCGCGTGCAGCTCCCCGATCCGTTCCAGGGCCGGATGTTGCAATCGCCCACGGCTTGCGTGCCGACACAGCCCAGATGCTCCATCATGCAGCCCATCTCCGACAGGCTGCGGGCGCTGGCCTTGTACTCGTAGTATTCGTTCTTCGGGCAGGCATGGTGGACCAGATGATCTGCATAAAACCGCGGCCGGGCATAGGCATCGAGCGCCTCTGGCGTCAGATCATCGCCCGCCAGCATCAGAAGCGTCTCGGTCACCCAGTCCGGATGGGTCGGGCAGCCCGCGATATTGACCACCGGCAGGCCCTCGGCCCCGCGAAACTCCGGCGGCAGCACGCCGCCCGGATGGGTGCCCTCATATTGCAGACCGACCGCATCCGTCGGGTTGCCCCCAGCCGAGGTCACGCCACCAAAGGCCGCGCAACTGCCCACGGCCAGCACATGGCCCGCATGGGGGGCAAGGCTCTCGACCCAATCGAGCATGGACCGCCCCGTCCCCGAGAGCATCTGGTAGCGCCCGGTCCCTTTGGGCCCTTTGGCCACCGCACCCTCGACGCAGAGGATATCGAGCGGGATCTCCCCCGCCTCGATCCCGGCCAAGAGCGCGCGCACCTCGGCGCCGGTCTCGGCACTGAGCGCCGGATGCCAGAGCAGGTCGATCCCCGCCCCCTCCAGCGCATGCAGAACGCCGGGCGCCTCAGCACAGAGAAGCGACATGGTGCAGCCGCCGCAGCCCGCTGATTGCAGCCAGAGCATGCTCCGCCGCCGGGTCATGGCGCGGTCACCACGGGCAGTTCCAGCCGCATGCAGGTCCCGGTCTCGGTCGGCACATGCAAGAGCCGCCCGCCATGCTCATCGGCAATCTTGTGGGAAATCGCGAGGCCCAGCCCCGTCCCCTGCCCCACGGGTTTCGTGGTGTAGAACGGATCGAAGATATGCGGGGCCACATCCGCGGGAATCCCCGGCCCCGTATCGGTGACATCGAGGGTCAGCAGATCCCCGGTCTGGTAGACGTCCAAATGCAGCGATGCATCCTCCTGATCGGCCATGGCATCTACGGCGTTTTGCACCAGATTCATGACCACTTGCTGAATATGCCCCGGCTTGCCCGCGACCGGGGCCGCATCGAGCCCCATGAAGGTAATCCGCAGCTCGCCCTTTGCCCCGCGCGCGACCCAGCTCGCCGCCGTCCGCGCCGCCTCGGCCAGATCGAACTCCTCGGTCTCGCCTGAACCCTCCGCCGAGAGCCGCCGCAGATCGGCCACGATATCGCGCACCCGTTCCGCCCCGTCCCGGGCCCCGTCAATTGCCTCGCGCAGGTTGCGGATCTCCCGGTCGAGCTTCAGCTCCTCGCGGAGCGACACGAGCTCGGCCCGGTCCGCGCCCTCCTGCACCCGCTCGAAATAGGTCTCGAACTTGGTGGCGTAGCGCTCCATGGCATGGGCGTTCGCATAGACGAAACTGATCGGGTTGTTCAGCTCATGGGCCACGCCCGCGAGCAGCCGACCCAGCGAGGCGAGCTTTTCATTGCGCACCAGCTGGGCCTGGGTCTGTTGCAGGGCGTCATGGCTCTTGGCGAGCTCGGCATAGGCCTGGCGCAGCTCGCCCACGGGCCGCCCGGTCAGAACCGCGCCCGTCGCGCGCCCGCGATCATCGAGCCGCGGCGCGATGTTGAACTCCAGCGTCGCCGCCCCATCGGCCAGATCCAGATCCGCCTCGAAATCCACCCGCGCCTTGGCCGAGATCGCCGCCTGCAAAGCATCCGCCAACCGGGGCCGGTCCGCTTCGGTGAACAGCGCAGCGACGGGCGTCTCAAGGATCTCTTCCCGGTCCCGCTCCGCCAACCGCAGGAGCGACGCGCTGCATTCTTGCAGATCCCCGGTCCGCGACACGACCAGGAGCACATCCGAAACCGAGGCCATGACTGACCCCATGAAGCGGCGCAGATCCTCAAGCTCGCGGTTGCGCGCCTCCAGCGCGGTCTGGTTCTCGATCAGAGCGGAATAGGTGTCATCGACGGCCCGCAACACTTCGGACCATGCGGAATCGTCAATCCCGGACAGGCTCCCCGATTGGGGCGTGGAGGGCGGCTCAAGGCGCATGGATCAAAGCCTAGTCCCAATCGCCGCTTTAGGCGAGGGGATGATCTGGCGCAGGGGGGCGGGGCCTAATCGCCCCGCAACCGGGCCCGCAAGTCGGTCTTGAGGACCTTTCCGTAATTGTTCTTGGGCAGTGCTTCGATGGCGATATAGGCCTTGGGCCGCTTGAACCGCGCGATCTGATCGAGGCAGAGCGCGTCAAGCGCCGCCTCCGCCAGAGCCGCGCCGGGGGTGGGGACGACAAAGGCCACGACCTCCTCGCCCCAGTCTGGATGGGGCCGCCCCACGACCGAGACCTCGGCCACGCTCTCATGGGTCAGGAGCACCTCCTCGACCTCGCGCGGATAGACGTTGGAGCCGCCCGAGATGATCATATCCTTGGACCGGTCCACCATGGTCAGATAGCCATCCGCATCGAGCCGCCCCATATCCCCGGTCCAGAGCCAGCCGTCCTTGATGGTGTCCGCCGTGGCCTCGGGCCGGTTCCAATAGCCCAGCATCAGACCCGCGCCGCGCACAGCGATCTCGCCGGTCTCGCCTACAGGCACGGGCGCGCCGCTCTCATCGAGGATGGCGACCTCGCTGATGGTCTGGGCCGTGCCGACCGAGGCCAGCCGCGCCTGCCAGTTCGGATGGGTGCGATCGCTCACATCCGCCCGGCTCAGCGCTGTGATCCCCATGGGGCACTCGCCCTGCCCGTAAACCTGCACGAAGCGGTCGCCCAGAACCTCGACCGCCTCCATGATGTCGGCCAGATACATCGGCCCGCCCGCATAGATGACGGTCTTGATCCCGTCCCCCGTGGCGCCCGTCGCCTTGGCCACATCGATCATCCGGCGCACCATGGTCGGGGCGGCGAACATGCTGATCGCGCGCATCTCGGCGGCCAGTGCAAAGATCTCCGCCGGCTCGAACCCGCCGCTCTCGGGCACCACATGGCGCGCGCCGCGCAGCACATGCATGAAGTTGTAGATACCCGCCCCATGGCTCATGGGCGCGGCATAGAGGATCGCATCCTCGGCGCTGACCTCGTCCACATCCACGAAATAGCTGAGGGTCATGGCGGTGATGGTGGCCGTGCTTATCATCACGCCCTTGGGCTTGCCCGTGGTGCCGGAGGTGTAAAAGAGCCAGGCGAGATCCTCGCGCGCCATCTCCACCGGCTCGGCCATGGGAGGCGTGGCGAGCATCCCGGCGAAATCGGCACCGCCACTGACCACGCAAGGGCACGCGGGCGCGACCTCGGCGAGCCCCTCGGCCAGATCCGGGGTGGTAAAGCATAGGGTCGCCTGCGCATCCGACAGGATCCATTCCGCCTCCCGCGGATGGAGCTTGGCATTGATCGGGATCGCCGCCGCACCGCTCCACCAGATGCCATAGATCACCCGCAGGTAATCCGTGCAGTTCTTCATGAAGACGCCGACCCGGTCGCCCTTGCCGATCCCGCGCGCGGCCAGCGCCGCCCCGATCCGGGCCGCCTGATCGGCAAAACCCGCATAATCCGTCTCCAGCGTGGTACCGGTATAGAGGGCGGGGGCATCTGGGCTGCGCGTGGCACTGCGCGCCAGCCAAAGGGCGAAATTCATGCAGTCACTTTCTTAAAGCGCAATGTCAGAAGGGCAGGCTAGTCCGGCCTCCTGCACCCTGTCTAGCCACCGCGCCCGGGCAGCCATGTGGCCAGCGGCGGGAAGAGGATCAAGAGCGCCACCAGCGCCAGCGAGCACAGGATGAACGGGATCGCCGCCAGATAGATCTCGCGCATGGTCGTGCTCGGCGGGGCCACGCCCTTCATCACGAAAAGCAAAAGACCAAAGGGCGGGGTCGTAAAGCTGATCTCCAGCGCCAAGAGCATGATCAGCCCGAACCACACGAGATCAAAGCCCAGGCTCTCGGCCAGCGGAAAGAAGATCGGTACGGTCAGGAGCATGATCGAGATCTGCTCCATGAACATGCCAAGGATCAAAAGCACCCCGAACATCGCCAAGAGCATCCAGATCGGGTCGAGCTCGAACCCCGTCGCCCAGGTGATCAGCCCGCGCGAGGCGCCGGAAAAGGCCAGAAGCTGGCTGAAGGTCGCCGAGCCAAAGACGATCATATAGGCCATGAGCGTGACCTTGAGCGCGCCGATAACCGACGTCTTCAGAGCCTTGAGCGTGAGGCACCGGAACGCAGCCGCCAGCAGGATCACCCCCAGCGCGCCAAAGGCCGCCGCCTCGGACGGGGTGACAATGCCAAAGATCATCAGGGTGACAATGACGATCATCACCCCCACCATGGGCACCACATCCCGGAGAAGCAGGCCAAGCTTGGCCAGCGCCGAGATCGGCGAGACGTCATAGGCCGGGGCCGCGCTCGGGTCCCGCCGGGTCTGGACGTAGATCGTGGCGATATAGAACCCGGCAAGGATCAACCCCGGGAACACCCCGGCGATCAGCAATGCGCCAACATCGATTTGTGCCAGCGTGGCCAGCAGGACCGCGAGCGCCGAGGGCGGGATGATGATCGCAAGCCCCCCGGTGCCGAGGATCGGCCCGATGCTCATATGGGATTTGTAGCCGCGCGCCTGCATCTCCGGCACCATCAGGCTGCCCAGCAGGGCGGTGGATCCCATGGAAGACCCCGAGAGGGTCGAAAACCCCGTCCCGCCCAGCACGGTGACATAGCTCAGCCGCCCAGGCAGGCGCCCCAGCAGCCGGTCAATGGCCGTGAACATGCGCCCGCCAAGGCCGGTGTGGAAGAAGATCTCCCCCATCAGCAGGAAAAGCGGGATCGGCACCAGCGCGAATTTCGTCAGCGCCCCGAGCCCGTTGTTCAGCAGTTGCACGACCCCCCGGTCGCCGCCCATGAACACCCAGGCCCCGAGGATATTCGCCGCCAGAAAGGCCAGCGCCACGGGCATGCCCAGCGCCATGAGCGCCACGATGGCCCCCAAGAGCAGGGCCAAAGCCTCAAACCATTCCATCGGGCCATTCCATTATTCGTGGATCCCCGCTTCGCCCGAATGCAGGATCTCGCGCCCGACCACGAAGCGCGTGAACTCCAGCGCCATGAAACCAAAGGCAATGGGGAAGGAGATCGTCAGCATCCAGCGCGGAAAGAAATAGGCGCGGACGTCATAGTCGTTCCGCTCCAGATTGCGCAGGCAGAGCTCCACACCTTTCCAGGCAAGGATCACACAGACCAGCACACATAGGAGTGCGACCGCCCGGCTCACCACCTGCCGCACCCCCTCGGGCAGGGCGGCGGTGACAAGCTCGATATGCACATGCCCCTTCTCGCGCACGAGCCAGGGCGCCCCAAGCATCGTCAGGTAGAGAAGACTGTATTCCGCGGATGTGAAGAGCCAGGCAAAGGGCTGCACCCCCGCATTGCGCATCACCACCGAGACGATCACCGAGACCATCAGCCAGACAAGGCCGAGCCCCGCGAGGGCGGCCATCCCGACGATCCATCCGTCATAGAGTTTCACGAGCACGCGCATGGGCGGGGCGGGTCCGCGCCGACGGGCTTGCCCCGTCGGCGCCTCTCTCAGATCAATCCTGCGCCGGATCGTAGAAGAGCGAGATCAGCGTGTCGTAATTGCCGTCCCCCGAGGGATGCTCGGCCATCAGACCCTTCATCCGCTCCCAGGTCTTCTCACGTGCGGCGGCCAGGTACCGCGCCTTGGCATCGCCCTCGAGGCTCACGACCTTCATACCGCCCGCATCCAGCGCCTTGAAATCCTCATCGCGCTTGGCCGTCAGGGCCGCAACACTGTCCTTCTCATGCTGGATCGCCACATCCTGCAGGATGGTGCGGGCCTCCTCGCTGAGGCTCTCCCATTTCTCGAGGTTCACGATCACCCCGAGATCGGTCGAGAAGAAGCTCGGCTCGATCCGGTAGTTCAGGAACTCGTTCCACTTCAGGTCAATCAGCCCGATCTGGGTCCAGCCCGTGGCATCCACCACGCCCCGCTCCAGCGCCGCATAGACATCCGTCGTGGGCAGATCGATCACCTGCGCGCCGAGATACTCGGTGAAGAACGCGTTATAAACCGCGTTGCCACGCAGCTTGATGCCCGCCACGCTCAGATCGCCGTCATCCTCGAAGGTCGGCTCATCCACGGTCCAGAGGTTGTAGCTCACGCCGCTGTCGAACCAGCCGAGATATTTCAGGCCCATCTTCTCCTGATGGATCTGGTCGATCAGCTCGGTCCCGCCATTCATCCGGGTCTCGACCGCCGTGAGGTTCGAAGCCACCATCGCGTCCTTTTCAGGCAGCGCACCGCCATAGAAGGAGCCGGGCGTATAGACCATATCCACGATCCCGTCGCGCACCGCATCGGGCTGCTGGAACATGCCGATCGCCTCGGGACCACCCCGCACCTCGATCTGCACCACACCCTCGCCCGCGGCATTCACCTTGTCGACGAATTCCAGAAAGCTCTTGGTGTAGATCAGCGTGGTCGGAAAGGCATGGACCGCAGTCAGCGTGTCCATGGACCAGGCCGCACCACCCAGCCCGAGGCTGCCGGCGAGCACGGTGCCCAATACGGTATGTTTCATCACTTCGCTCCTTCATGTTCGGTTCGCGCTGCGGCGACCCAGTTCCCTGTTGTGGCACCTGTCCGGGGCGATGCCTGTGCCCCTTTTGCCGCGTTCAAACGCGGTCTGGTCTTGTCTCTGCTGCAAGCCCCGGGGGCCGCACCGCCGCCCAGGGTCGGGCCCGCGCATCCCGGTCGCGAAAGGCGGTGATATCCGCCGCATAGGCCCGGGTCAGATCGATGTCGTCCCAACCTTCCATGAGTTTCTGCCGCCAAACCGGGTCGAGCCTGAACGGCACCCGACAGGCAGGCCCGACGATCTCGCAGGCTTCCAGATCCACGGTCACCGGGCGCGGCGCCTCGCCTAGCCCGGCCAGCATCGCGGCGGCCACATCCTCGCTGACCTGCGCCGGGCAGAGCCCGTTATTCACCGCATTGGCCGCAAAGATATCGCCAAAGCTCGGGGCCACGACCACGCGGATCCCGTAATCGATCAGGGCATAGACCGCCGCCTCCCGGGAGGAGCCGCAGCCGAAATTCCGCCCCGCCACGAGCACGCTGGCCCCGGCGCTCTCGGTTCTGTTCAGCACAAACTCGGGCAGGCGCGCGCCCGCCCCGTCAAACCGCAGATCATGGAGGAGGAACCCGCCATAGCCCGCCTCTCGCGGCGTCGCCATGAAGCGCGCCGGGATCAGCTGATCCGTGTCGACCCCATCCATGGGGAGACCCACGGCGAGGCCCTCATGGGTCTGCCAGCCGCGCGCGCTCATGCCACCGCCCTCCCGGCCAGAAGGGGGCGAACATCGGTGATCTCGCCCGTGACCGCCGCTGCGGCGACCATGGCGGGCGACATCAGATGCGTGCGCGCACCGGGGCCTTGCCGCCCCTTGAAATTCCGGTTGGTGGTCGAGGCGCAGCGCGCGCCCGGCGCCACAAGATCGCCATTCATGCCCACGCACATGGCACAGCCCGCGCCCGTCCAGTCGAGCCCGGCAGCGGTGAAAATCCGGTCGAGCCCCTCCTGCTCGGCCTGCGCTTTCACCCGGGCCGAGCCGGGCGAGACCTGTCCCGGCACCTTGGCCGCGCGCCCTGCGAGCACAGCCGCTGCCGCGCGCAAATCCTCGATCCGGCCATTGGTGCAGGACCCGATGAAGACCTGATCCACGGGCAGGCCCGCAATTGGGCGCCCCGCCTCTAAGCCCATGTAAGTTAATGCAGAATTAACCTCTCCACCTTCCCCGCGGGGAAGGTTGCCGGTCACGGGAATGGCCTGATCCGGCCGCGTCCCCCAGGTCACGACCGGCGCGATCTGCGCGCAGTCGAGGCTCTCTTCACGGTCAAACGCGGCCTCCGGGTCGCTGGGCAGGGCCGCCCAATCGGTACAGGCCTTGTCCCAACCCCCGCCTTGGGGCGCATAGGGTCGGTCCTTGAGATAGGCGAAAGTGGTCTCATCCGGCGCGACGAGACCGAGCTTGGCCCCGCCCTCGATCGAGAGGTTGCACAGGGTCATCCGCCCTTCCATCGAGAGGCCCAGGACCGCAGCGCCCGTGTATTCGATGGCATGGCCCCGGGCCGCATCCGCCCCGAACCGCGCGATCCAGGCCAGCGCCATGTCCTTGGCCCCGACACCGGGTCCCAACGCGCCGTCAAAGCGCAGCCGCAAGGTCTTGGGCCGGGCCTGCCAAATGGTCTGGGTGGCCAGCACATGGGCCACCTCCGTCGCGCCGATCCCGAAGGCCAGCGCGCCGAACGCGCCATGGGTCGAGGTGTGGCTGTCGCCGCAATTGATGGTGAGACCGGGGAGGGTCAGCCCCTGCTCGGGCCCGATCACATGGACGATCCCCTGATCCGGATCCATCAGGTCAAAGAGGCGGATCTTGTGCCGCGCCGCGTTCTCCTTGAGCCGGGTGATCATGCTGCGGATCTCGGGCGTGGCGCCTCCCTTTTCGCGGTTCCGCGTGGGGGCATAGTGGTCGACCACGGCGAAGGTCTGCTCCGGTACAGCGACGGGCAGGCCCCGGGCCGCAAGCTTGGCAAAAGCGTGGTGCGAGCCCTCATGCAGCAGGTGGCGGTCCACCCAGAGGAGCGAGGTGCCATCCTCGCGCCGGAGCACCTCATGGGCGTGCCAGAGCTTCTCCAGCAGGGTGCGCGGAGCCGCGCTCATGCAACCCCCTCCGACGGGCTGGGCGGCTCGCTCAGTACCGGCTCCCAATGGCGATTGTCCTCGGCTCCGACCCGGCAGAGGGTCATGTCGAGCCGGTAGAGATCGGGCCGGTAGAGCGCCGAGAGGTACTCGATCCCCTGCCCGTCCACATCACGCACGACCCGGGTCAGCGCCGTCAGAGCCGAGCCCACGGCCACGTCTAGCGCATCCGCGACCTCGGGTGTCGCGAGCGTCGCGGTCACCGATTGATGGGCGGAGGCGATGCGTACCCCGCTGCGCTCCAGCAGGCGAAAGAGCGGCGTGGTCGCCAGATCCGCCTCGGAGTAATTCGTCGCGATCCGCGCGGGCACATGGGTGGTGAGATGCGAGAAGGGCACCCCGCCCAGCAGGCGCACCCGCGTGGCGGTCTGCACCTGCTCGGACGGCTCCAGCGCCAGCGCTTGCAGCACCGCGCCCGGCGCCTCGCCATAGGAGAAGGCCAGGAGCCGCGCCTCGGTGCGCTGCCCCATCTCCACCAGTTGCGGCATGAGAGACGCCAGATTGCCCGTCAGGACCGAGCCCGCCGCCCCCGGCGCGCACACCACGCTGCCTGCGCCCGCGCGCTTGTCGATCAGCCCATCCTCGGCCAAGGCCTCCAATGCGCGGCGGATCGTGACCCGGCTCACCCCGAAGCGGGCGGCGAGCTTCTGCTCGCCCGGCAACAGGTCCCCCGGGCGCATGGCATCCTGCACGATCATATCGCGCAACTGCAGGTAGACCCGCCGTGCCTTGCCCCCCTCGGGGAGGTGTGTGCCGCTGCCGCCATCCATGATGCGTCGCCCTCTCTTCCTAAGCGCCACCTAGCCCGGTTCGGCGCAGGCGCAAGATTTTGGATCACAAACCCTACCCTTTTTGGTCCATCGCCATAGCTTCACCTGTATCAAAAAGCAGACAGGTCCGTGCCGGAACCCGATCTGCGAGGGGGGAAGACAGCGGATGCCGGTGATCGAACTGCACCTGATCGAGGGCTATGACATCGACACGAAAGCCCGGTTGGGCCGGGGCCTGACCGATGCGGTGCGTGCGGTCCTCCCCGCCGATCCGGAGGCGGTGACGGTCCTCACCCATGAGGTCAGCGCCGCTGGGTATATGCGCGGCGGTCAGAACCGCAGCCCGGCCCCGGCCCTGCCCGACCCGGTGAAAACCGTGCGCGATTTCCTGCGGGCGATGGAGGCGCGGGATCTCGACCGCGCAGCGGGGTTCCTCTCCGAAGGGTTCGAGATGACCTTTCCCGGCGGCGTCCGCATGACCCGGCTCGACGAGCTCATCGCCTGGTCCAAGCCGCGCTATGCCCGGATCGCCAAGACCTATACAGGCTTCGACACGGCCATGACCGAGGGCGGTCCGGTGGTGATCTGCCGTGGCACGCTCGCCGGCGCTTGGCCCGGCGGCACCGCGTTCGAGGGCATCCGCTTTGTCGACCGTTTCGAGCTGCGGGCGGGCAAGCTGTGGCGGCAGGAGGTCTGGAACGACATGGGTGAGGCGCGGTTGGGCGAGGCCCAGTCATGAGCGCGACGGCCCCCTCCGAGATCGACCCGATCACCCTCGCCGTGCTGGCCGGGCGGATGGAGCAGATCGCCGATGAGATGGACGCGACGCTCTTTCGCGCGGCCTTCAACCCGATCATCGCCGAGGCCCATGACGCGTCCCACGGGATCTACCATGCTGAGACCGGCGACACCTTGGTACAGGGCAAATCGGGCCTGCCGATCTTCGTCGGGGTCATGGCCTTTGCGGTGAAGGCGGTGATCGAGAAGGCCGCACGGGACGGCGATCTGGCCGAGGGCGATGTCTATATCTTCAACGACGCCCATATCGGCGGCACCCATCTGAGCGATATGCGGCTGGTGCGTCCGGTCTTTCGTGACGGCGCGCTGATCTGCTTTCTCGCCTCGGTCGGCCATTGGCATGATGTGGGCGGCGCGGTGCCGGGCAATTACAACCCCTCGGCGACGGAAGTCTTTCAGGAGGCCTTCGTCCTGCCGCCGGTCAAGCTCATGCGCGCGGGCGTGCTCCAGACCGACATTGTCGACATCCTGATGCGCAACACGCGCCTGCCCGCCTCGGCCCAGGGGGATCTGAACGGCCAACTCGGCGCGCTCGATCTCGGGGTCAGGCGGCTGGATGCGCTCCTGTCGGATTACGGGGTGGCAACGGTGCAAGGCGCGCTCACGGCCCTGACCGACCGGGCGGAGGCCTTGATGCGGGCCGAGATCGCTGCCCTTCCCGATGGCCGCTGGGAGGCGGTGGATTACCTCGACAATGACGGGATCGACCCGGAGCCGCTGGCGATCAAGGTCGCGCTGGAGATCGCGGGTGATCGGCTCAGCCTCGATTTCACGGGCAGTGCGGGGGTGGTCAAAGGGCCGGTCAATATCGCCCTGCCCACGACGATTGCCACGGCCTATGTGGCGATGAAGCATATCTTTCCGAGCCTGCCCGCCAATGCCGGGGTGATGCGCCCGATAGCGGTAAAGGTGCCCGAGAGCTCGATCCTCTCGGCGGAGTTTCCGGCCCCCACGGGCGGCTATACGGAGACGATCCTGCGCATGATCGACGTGATCTTCTCGGCGGCGGCCCAGGCCATTCCGGACCGGGTTGTGGCCAATGCCTATGGCACGATCAACGCGCTGTCGATTGCCGGAAGGCGGGGGAATGGGGCGCGCTGGGTGATGTTCTCGTTCTATGGCGGCGGCCATGGCGGCAGCCCCGAGAGCGACGGGCTGAACCACGGGAACGCACCGATTTCGACGGCGACGATCCCGCCGGCGGAGATCCTCGAGGCCGCCTATCCGGTGATGTTCCGCCAATGGGCGTTGCGGCCAGACAGTGCCGGGCCCGGGGCCCATCGCGGCGGGCTGGGCGCGACCTATGAGATCGAGCTGCTGGAGGAGGAGGCGGAGGCGTTTCTCTTTGGCGAGCGTGGGCGGTTTGCCCCCAAGGGCGTGGCCGGGGGCGGCGACGGGGCGCTGAACGCGTTCCGCTATGAGCAGCCCGAGGGGTGGCAGGTGCCGCCGCTGGCCTCCAAGGCCGTGGGCATGCGCCTGACCAAAGGCCAGCGCGTGCGGCTCGACACGCCCGGGGGTGGAGGATACGGCGCAGCCTCCGAGCGCGGTCCTGAGGCCGTCGCCCGGGATGTGCGGCTGGGCTATCTCAGCCCCGAGGCCGCGACCGCGCAATACGGCCCCGCCTGGCAGGAGGTCGCGCCATGAGCGTGTTGATCGGCGTCGATGTTGGCGGGACCTTCACGGATGTCTTCGTTCTGGACGAGGGGACGGGCCGCGCCCGGGTGGCGAAGGTCCCGACCTCCCGCCCCGACCAGTCGGCGGGATTTCTCGCCGGGATCGGGGTGCATGTGCCGGATCTGAGCACTGTCGGCGCGGTGGTTCATGGCACCACCGCCGGGACCAACGCCCTGCTGGAGCGCAAGGGCGCGAAGACCGGGGTGATCACCACCGAAGGGTTCCGCGACGTGCTGGAGATGCGGCGGCGGGATCGGCGCGACACATGGGGGCTGCGCGGTGAGTTTCATTCGGTGGTGCCTCGTGACTTGCGCCTTGAGGTGCCCGAGCGGGTGCTCGCGGACGGGACATTGCATACTCAGGTCGATCTCGACGCAGTGCGGAGTGCGGCGGCGGAGTTGCTGGAGGCGGGCTGCGCGGCGGTCGCGGTCCTCTTCGTGAACAGCTATGCCAATCCGGCCAATGAAGCCGCAGCGCTCGCCGCCGTGCGGGAGGTCTGGCCCACGCCCCATGTAAGCGGCTCGTCCGAGATCCTGCCGGAGATCCGGGAGTTCGAGCGGTTCTCGACCTCCGCGCTCAACGCCTATCTGCAGCCCGAAGTGGCGGGCTATCTCGACCGGCTGGAGGCCGCGCTCAAGAGGGGCGGGTCCGGGGGCGAGTTCCTGATCGTGCAATCAAATGGCGGCGTGATGAGCGTCGAGACCGCCTGCGCGCGGCCCGTGCGGACGGCCCTGTCGGGGCCTGCGGCGGGGGTGACGGCGGCGGCCTATATCGCCGAGACGACAGGCTATCCGGACGTGATCACCGGGGATATGGGCGGCACGAGTTTCGATGTCTCGCTGGTCACGGGCGGGGTGCCCGCGCTCAGCCCGCAGACCGCGATCGATTTCGGGATGGTCATTCGCACGCCGATGATCGAGATCGCCACGATTGGCGCGGGGGGCGGCTCGATTGCCTGGGTGGACAAGGGCGGGCTCCTGCAGATCGGGCCGGAAAGCGCGGGCTCGACGCCCGGCCCCGTGGCCTATGGTCAGGGCAACACGCGGCCCACGGTGACGGATGCCAATGTCGTGCTGGGCCGGATCGACCCGGAGAACCCCATTGGCGGCAGCCTCAACCGGCTGGATGTGGAGGCCGCGCACGAGGCCATCGCGACCCATGTGGGCACGCCCCTGGGCCTCGATCCGCTGGCCGCGGCGGAGGCGATCCTGACCGTGGCCAATGCGCGGATGGCGGGCGCGATCCGGCTGGTGAGCATCGAGCGGGGCCATGATCCCAAGGCCTTTGCCTTCATGCCCTTTGGCGGAGGCGGGGCGCTCCATGCGACGGCGATGCTGCGCGAGGTCGGGCTCGCCCGGGCGATCATCCCGCGCTATCCCGGTGTGACCTCGGCCATGGGCTGCGTGATCGCCGATATGCGGCAGGATTTCGTGCAGACCCTGAACATGATGCTCGCGGATCTGACGCCCGAGACCCTGGCGCCGATCCTTGAGGGCCATGTGGCCGAGGGGCTCGCGACACTGGATGCGGCCCAGAGCCCCTTTGCCGCACGGCGGATCGTGCTGAGCTTTGACATGGCCTATCTGGGTCAGACCCATACGGTCGCCGTGCCTGTCCCCTTGCCCGAAGCGCCCGGAGGCACGGTGCGCCCGCCGGATGCGGAGACCATCGCCACGGCCTTTGACGCCACCTATCGCGCGGCATTCGGGCGGCTTCTGGAGGGCGGACAGCGCCGGGTGCTCAACCTGCGGACCAGCGTGACGGGCACGCGGCCCAAGTTTGACCTCAAGACCCTCGCGCCCGAAGACGGGTCCGACGCGGAGGCTGCGCGCCATGGCAGCCGACCGGTGCATTTCGGCGAGGGCTGGCAGGACACGGCGCTTTACCACCGGCTCGCCCTGCCCGTGGGCAGTGTCATTCCGGGCCCCGCCATTCTCGAACAACCCGACACCACAATCCTGATCGAACCGGGCTATGAGGGGCGCGTGGACGCCTATGGCAACCTCATCCTGTCGGTCACCCAACCGGAAGGGGGATCCTGATGGCCCAACCTTTGGCGACACTGGACCCGGCCCGTACGGCGCTGCTGACCATCGATCTTCAGAACGATTTCTTGCACCCGGACGGTGCCTATGGCCGCGCGGGCCAGACTGGCGAAGCGCTCACGGCCCTGCCCGCCCGGATCGCGCCCCTGCGCGACAAGCTGCGGGCGGCGGGAGGCACCTATATTTCGGCCCAGTTCACACTGGTGCCGGGGCGCGATGGCGAGCCCCTGATCGCGCCGCATCTGAAGGCCTTGCGCCCCTTCCTCGGACGCGGAGATTTCTGCCCCGGGGCCTGGGGACACGGGCTGGTCGAGACGCTCGCACCGGCGGATTTCACCATCGAGAAGGTCGCCTATTCCGCGCTCTACCAGACGCGGCTGGAATATGTCCTGCGCGCCATGGACATCGACCGGTTGATCATCGGCGGGATCGTGACGAATGGCGGCGTCGCCTCCACCGTGCGGGACGCCCATCTGCGCAACCTCGACACGGTGCTCTTGTCCGATGGCTGCGCAGCCTTCGACCCGGAGGTCCATGCGGCAACCCTGAAATCCCTCGGCACCGTCACCCGGATCGCCAGCTGTGCGGATGTGGAGGCGGTGCTATGAGCCTGCGCGCGCGCCTGACCGATCCCTCGATCCTCGTGGCGCCGGGGGTCTATGATGCCCTGACGGCGGCGCTGGCCGCCCAAGCCGGGTTCGAGGCGCTGTACCTCTCGGGGGCGGCGGTCTCCTACACGCGGCTCGGGCGGCCGGATATCGGGCTGACTTCGGTCACGGAGATGGCCTCGACCATGGCGCTGGTGCGGGACCGGGTGGATATTCCGGTGATCATCGACGCGGATACGGGCTTCGGCAATGCGCTCAACGCCCAGCGGACCATGCGGCTCTATGAGCGGGCCGGGGCGAGCGCCTTGCAGGTCGAGGATCAGAGCTATCCCAAACGCTGCGGCCATCTGGCGGACAAGGTCCTCGTCCCGGTCTCGGAGATGGCGGGCAAGGTCCGGGCCATGGCCGATGCGCGCCTCTCGGAGGAAACGCTGATCGTGGCGCGCACGGATGCCATCGCGGTCGAGGGGCTGGAGGCCGCGCTCGACCGGGCGGAAGCCTATCTGGAGGCCGGGGCGGATGTGCTCTTTATCGAGGCGCCGCGCTCGGACACCCATATGACGGCGATTGCCGGACGCTTTGCCGGGCGCGTGCCGCTCCTGGCGAATATGGTCGAAGGCGGGGATACGCCCCTGAAATCCGCGACCGAACTGGAGGCGCTGGGGTTCGGCGTGGTGATCTTCCCCGGCGGGATCGTCCGGGCCCTCGCCCATACGGCGGAGGCCTATTACCACTCCCTCGCCGCGACCGGATCCAACGCGGCCATGCAGGAGCGGATGTTCGATTTCGGCGCCCTGAATGCGCGGCTGGGCACGGCAGAGATCCTCGCTGCGGGCAAAACCTATGAGGGGGACACGTCATGAGCGTCGCACCTCCTCCTGCGGGCGGCTTCGCCCTTCAATTCGACACGGTCATCGTGGGCGGCGGTGCGGGCGGCATGGTGGCCGCCCTGACCAGCGCGGAACAGGGGCGGTCCTGCCTGATCCTCGAGCGCGACGCGGTGCAGGCGGGCTCCACCGCCCTCTCGGCGGGGCTGATCCCGGCGGCGGGCACGCGCATGCAGGCGAATGCCGGGATCAAGGACAGCCCCAGCGCCTTTGCCGTCGACATCCAGACCAAGGCGCGCGGCGAGGCGGATGGGGCCGTGGTCAAGGCGCTTTGCGCGCAATCGGGTCCGACCATCGAGTGGCTCGCCGAGACCCATGACATGCCCTTCTCGGTCGTCGCGGATTTCGACTATCCCGGCCACTCCACAAGGCGCATGCACGGGCTGCCGAGCCGGGCGGGACAGGAGCTGGTGGACCGTCTGCGCGAGGCCTGCACCCGCATGGAGGGGATCGAGACGCTCACCGAGGCGAAGGTGACCACCCTTTACGCCGAGGAGGACGGAGAGATCGCCGGGGTCGCCTATACGCGGCCCGATGGCGGGCTGGACCGGGTGGGGTGCGGGCGGCTGATCCTCGCCTGCAACGGGTTTGGCGGCAATGCCGAGATGGTCGCGATGCAAACCCCCGAGATCCGCGATGCGCTCTATTTCGGGCATGACGGCAATCAGGGCGATGCGCTTGTCTGGGGCGCAGGCCTCGGCGCCGCGACCCGCCATCTGGATGCCTATCAGGGCCACGGCAATGTGGCCCATCCCCATGGGATCCTCGTGACCTGGGCGGTGATGGCCGAGGGCGGTGTGCAGGTCAATCGCGAGGGCAAACGGTTCTGGAACGAAAGCCTTGGCTATTCTGAGGCCGCGCGCGAGGTGCTGCGCCAGCCGGGCGGCGAGGCCTATGCGATTTTCGACAGCCGGATCGCAAGCATCGCCCGGCAGTTCGAGGATTTCCGCGCCGCCGAGACCGCAGGTGCGATTGTCACCGCCGACACGCCCGAGGCCCTGGCCGCGCGGCTCGGGTTGCCGGGCCCGACGCTGGTGCAGACGATGCTGGGGCTCGAAAGCCTGAAAGCCTGCAGCTTTGGCCGGATCTTCGACCCCACCAAGCGATTGCGCCCGCCCTATCACGGGGTGCGGGTCACGGGGGCGTTGTTTCACACGCAAGGCGGGCTCGACATCACGCCCGAGGGGCAGGTCAAGCGGGCCGCGGGCGGGGTGCTGCCGAACCTCTATGCCGTGGGCGGGGCGGCCTGTGGCGTCTCGGGCTCCGGCGATGCGGGGTATCTGTCGGGCAATGGTCTGCTGAGCGCGGTGGTGCTGGGCCGCTTGGCGGGGGCGGCACCCTAGGGGGTCGCGGTGCGGCGCCAGCGGCGGGCGCGCGCCTCCCATGGCTGGACGAGCGCGTATTCCAGCGCCAGCATGATCGCCACAAAGCTCAGGGCATAGGCCAGCACATATCCGGTCTCGAAGAGCTGGAAATAGAGGTGGATCTGAAAGCCCACCCCGTTGGAGCGGCCCAGAAACTCCACCACCAGCACGATTTTCCAGATCACGGCGAGCCCGTTGCGGACCGCTGTCGAGATGAAGGGCGCGAGCTGCGGGATCAGCACATGGCGGATCCGCGACCAGGCGGAAAAGCGGTAGACCCGCGCCATCTCGGCCACATTGGGGTCGAGCGCGCGCACCCCTTCGCGCATGGTGACGATCACCATGGCCGTCTTGTTCAGGGCCACCGCCACGATCGCCGCGGTCTCGTTCAGCCCGATCCAAAGATAGCAAAGCACGATCACCACCAGCGCGGGCAGGTTCAGAAAGAACACCACCCAAGGGTCGAGCCAGCGGTCGAGCCAGGGCAGCTTGCCCAGCACCACCCCGATCACCGAGCCGAGCCCCATGGCCAGCCCGAAGGCCGCCGCGACCCGGATCAGGGTCTGGGTCGTGTGAAAGGCCAGCTCGCCCGAGGCCCATTCCGCCGCGATGATCGTCCAGACGGTCATGGGCGAAGGCAGCACCGCCGGATCGGCCAGCGCGAGCGCCCCCAATTGCCAGGCCACGCCCAGCGCGATCAGCGACAGGAACGTGGTGCGGAACTTGGTGAGGCCGGCCTGCATGTCCATGGCGTAACTCTGGCAGGTTCGCCGCCACAGGCAAAGCCTCATCAACCTGTTGTGAGACACAGGGTTTTGCGACCTTGGTCCAATTCGCGGCATCCGGAGGCCCGCCTAGTGTCCGGGAATGCGCGCCCTCATCCTCCGCATCCTGCTGCTGTGCCTTCTGGTGATCAGCGCCCCCGCGCGGGCCGAACCGCTGGACCGGGAGGCGATGGCCGCGCGCATCCTGCCGCCCTTCACCCTGGGCGAGCCCCTGAATGACAAGGGGGTCTGGTCGCTCCTGAATGCCGGGGGCGCGCTGGCGGGGTATGCCTTTGAGACCGAGCCCATGGCCCCCCTGCCCGGCTTTTCCGGCAGCGCGATCAACCTGCTGGTGCTCCTCGATCTGGAGGGGCGGTTCGAGCATGTGCTGCTGGTCTCCCATAACGAGCCGATCTTCGTCTCCGGGCTGGGCGAGGCTGCGTTCCACAAGTTTTTCGAGCAGTATCGCGGGCATTCGATCTCCGACAGCCTCGTGGTCGGCACGCCCTATGGCGGCGGCGATGCGGGGGGCGGTCTGGTCTATCTGGACGGGGTGACCAAGGCGACGGCGAGCGTGCGGATTGCCCATGAGTCGATCCTTGCGGCCACCTTGCAGGTCGCCCGCGAGAAGATGCAGGGCGTGGCCACCGGCCCCCCGGCCCATCCCGATCCCGACTATACCGAGGATCTGGATTTCGCGGCTCTGCAAGCAGAGGGGCTCTTGCTGCGCAAGACCGTCAGCAATGCCGAGGTGCAGGCGCAGTTCGAGGATACGCTTTGGGAGGATGATGATCCGGAGGCGCTGGAGGACCCCGAGGCGGCCTATCTCGACCTCTGGATCGCGGATCTCGGCCCGCCTTCCGTGGCCCGCGCCTTGTTGTCGGAGGACGGCTATGCCGAGCTGCAGGACTTCCTCGAAATCTCGGGCTCCGACGAGCCGATCCTGATGATCGAGACCGCGCGGCATGGGCTGGTTTCACCGGATTTCGTGCGCAACACCTCCCCCGCCTGGCTGTCGATCACCCAGGACGGGCTGCCGGTTGCCCTGCGCGACAGTGACATCTTCGTGGAGCTGCATCCGGACCTGCCCGAGGCCCTGCAGGACGGGGTTGCCATGGTGCTGCGCACGGATCGGCGGCTGGGCTTTGATCCGACGCGGGACTGGGTGCTCGGGGTCGAGGCCGTGCGCAGCCACGGGATGCTGCAGCCCCAGATCGGCAGCGTGACCCTGACCGCGACCTATGCCTCGGATCCGCGGTTTTTTCTGACCCCTGCGATCACCGAACCCCTCGCCCCCTGGCAGGAGGCGCTGCTCAACCGCCAAACCGACCTGATCCTGCTGGCGGTGTTCCTGACCGGGCTCGTCGCGCTCCTGGCGGCGCGGCTGAACTGGCTGGCGGGGCTGGCGGCGTTCATGCCGGTGCGGCTCGGGATCCTCGCGGTGGTGACGGGCTTCATCGGCTGGTGGGGGCAAGGGCAGCTGTCGATCGTGACGGTGCTCGCGACCCTCCGCACGGCGTGGGAGGGGGCGAGTTTCGCCTATCTGCTCTATGATCCCTTCTCGCTGGTGATCTGGGCGGTGGCGATCCTCGGCTTTGTCGCCTGGGGGCGTGGGCTGTTCTGCGGCTGGCTCTGCCCTTTTGGCGCGTTGCAGGAGTTTGCCCACCATCTGGGCCGCCTGCTCCGCCTGCCGCAGATCGAACCCTCGGCGGTCTGGGATAAACGGCTCAAGAGCGTGAAATACATCCTGCTGGCCGGGCTGGTCGCGACCGTGTTCATCGCGCCCGCGCAGATCGACACGGTGGCCGAAATCGAGCCCTTCAAGACCGCCATCACGGTCTATTTCCTGCGGGAGTGGTATTATGTGGCCTATGCGGCGCTCTGGCTGCTGCTCGGGATGGTGCTCTTCAAAGGGTTCTGCCGCTATGTCTGCCCCTTGGGCGCGGTGATGGCCATTGGCGGGCTGATCCGCGGGCGGGACTGGATCGCGCGGCGCGAGGCCTGCGGCTCGCCCTGCCAGCTTTGCAAGGTGAAGTGCAAATACGGCGCGATCGAGCCCTCGGGCAAGGTCGCCTATTCCGAGTGCTTCCAGTGCCTCGACTGCGTGACGATCCATGACAGCCCCAGCCAATGTGTGCCACTGATCCTGGCCGCGCGGCGCGAGGAGCGCAGCTACGGAGTGGCCGCGAAATGAGCCTGAGCCGTCGCCGTTTTCTGACCATTTCCGCCGGGGCGCTGGGGCGCGGGGCCGCGGGCGCGCGGGCCGGGGCGGGCTTCACCCATTGGGAGGGCCAAGCCCTCGGCGCAGCCTGCAAGATCACCCTGCGTGCCCCGCCGCGTCAGGCGCAGCCCGCGCTGGATGCGGCTCTTGCGGCGCTGCGTGAGGTGGAGAGGCTCTTCAACCTCTATGATCCGGGATCGGCCCTGTCGCGGTTGAACCGGACGGGGCATCTGCCTCATCCGGATCCGCGCTTTGCAGAGCTGGTGGAGCTCGCCGATCAGATGCACAACGTGACCGAGGGGCGGTTCGATCCGAGCATCCAGCCCCTCTGGTCCGCGCTGGCCCGGGGCGGGGATGCAAGGGCGGCCCGAGCGCGGGTCGGCTGGGACCGGGTCGCCTGGCAGGACGGCGCGTTGCGGCTGGCCCCGGGTCAAGCGCTGAGCTTCAACGGGATTGCCCAGGGCTATGCCACGGATCTGGTCTCGGAAACGCTGAGCGCCCATGGTTTCGGCGATCTTCTGGTCAATATCGGGGAGTTTCGCGGCACGGGCGGGCCATGGCGGATCGGTCTGCAAGACCCGGATCAGGGCCTGCTCGGGACGCGGATGCTGCGCAGCGGAGCCATCGCAAGCTCAAGCCCGCGCGCGCTCCATCTGCGCGATGGGGCGACCCATATCCTCGATCCCCGCGGGGGGCGTGGTCCGCAATGGTCAACTGTGTCGGTGGAGGCCGAGACAGCGGTGGTCGCAGATGCGCTCTCGACGGCGCTGTGTTTGGCGGACCGCAGCGCCGTACTGCGGATCAAATCTCGTGTCCCGGGGGTGGAGCGGATCACCCTCGTGGATTTCGAGGGCGATCTCGTCACGCTCTAGGCATGTTTATCGCGGGTGTTCAGTGCACATGCACCGGCGACATCTCGTTCTGGCGGGCCAGCACGAAGGCCGTATCCCGGTCGGTGACCAGCGCGAGGCGCTCGCCCGTGTCGGAATGCACCGCGAACAGCTCGGACGCATCCTCGAGCTGGGCCTGCACATCCGCCGGCAGCTCGGCCATGTCCACAGGGCGGACATAGACAATCGGCTGGCCGTTCTGGGTCACGTCGTCGAAATCATGGGTCATTCGGAGCGCTCCTTCTTGCGGCTGTCCTTGGAGGGGGTGATCTGGATGGTCTGGACCACGGTTTCAGGCACGTCGCGCTTGAGATCCACGTGGAGCAGGCCGTTCTCCATGGTCGCGCCGCTCACATCCACCCCGTCGGCAAGCACGAAGCTGCGCTGGAACTGGCGCGTGGCGATCCCGCGATGGAGAAAGATCCGGCCCTCGCTGTCATCGCGTTGGCGACCGCGGATCACGAGCTGGCGATCCTCGACGGTGATCGAGAGGTCTTCTTCCTCGAACCCGGCCAGCGCAAGGGTGATGCGATAGCGGTTCTCGGAGGATTGTTCGATATTATAGGGCGGATATCCGTCATTCCCGGATTTCGCCGTGCGCTCCACCAACCGTTCAAGCTGGTCAAACCCAAGCAGAAACGGGTGCGCGCCCAAAGTCATCTTCGTCATCGTGCTGTCCTTCGAAAAGCGACCTTCCGCGCGCGGTCCCGACTGGCAACCGGCGCTTATTCAGAAATATGGGGGGCGTGGCCCCATGCGACAAGTGTTCGGGGCCTGCCTGCGGCCAAAGGCCTTTCGCGATTGGAGGAATCCCTTTAAAACCGCAGGGCGAGTGAGTTGGAGTGACGGGTATGCATGGCACCGGCGAGATGAGCCGAGAAGAGGTGCTCAAGGTCGAGCTGGAAGTGCTGCGCAGCGAGCACCGGGATCTCGACGAGGCGATTCAGGCTCTGGCGGAACGCCCGGCGCCCGATCAGCTGACCCTCAAGCGTCTCAAGAAGAAGAAACTGGCCCTGAAGGACCAGATCACCCGGATCGAAGACCAGCTCACCCCGGATATCATCGCATAGGCGAGAGGCCATCAGCGGCAGCGCGTTGCCAAGCCACGGCGCTTGGCTATAGTGCCGCTTTCCCAAGAGACGGAGAGGGATATGAGCGTGAGCGTTGGGATCATCATGGGCAGCCAGTCCGACTGGAAGACCATGCGCTTGGCGGCCGAGTTGCTGGATGAGCTGGGCGTGGCCTATGAGACGCGGATCGTGAGCGCCCATCGCACGCCCGACCGGCTTTGGGAGTATGGCAAGACCGCCGCCGAACGCGGGTTGAAAGCGATCATCGCCGGGGCCGGTGGGGCGGCGCACTTGCCGGGCATGATGGCCTCCAAGACCCGGGTGCCGGTGATCGGCGTGCCAGTGCAGACCCGGGCGCTCTCGGGTGTGGACAGCCTTTATTCCATCGTGCAGATGCCCAAGGGCTTCCCCGTGGCCACCATGGCGATTGGCGAGGCGGGTGCGGCCAATGCGGGTCTGATGGCGGCAGCGATCCTCGCCAATGAGGACGCCGATCTGGCCGCGCGGCTCGATGCCTGGCGCGCCGCGCTGGCGGCCTCGATCCCGGAGGTGCCGGTCGATGAGTGATCCCCTCTCCCCCGGTGCGGTGATCGGCATTCTCGGCGGTGGGCAGCTCGGACGCATGCTGTCCATGGCGGCGGCCCGGTTGGGCTTTCGCTGTCACATCTTCGAGCCTGGGGCCAACCCGCCCGCCGGTCAGGTGGCCGAGAAGGTCATGACCGCGCCCTATGACGATCTCGACGCCCTGCGCGCCTTTGCCGAGGGCGTGGATGTCATCACCTATGAGTTCGAGAACATCCCGACCGAGGCGCTGGACGCGTTGGAGGCTCTGCGCCCGATCCATCCGGGCCGCATGGCGCTCGCCAAGAGCCAGGACCGACTGGTCGAGAAGGAATTCCTGCAAGGACTTGGGCTGACCACGGCGCCTTTTGCGCCGGTGGACGACGCGGCCAGTCTCGCGGCCGCGCTGGCCGAGATCGGCACGCCTGCGATCCTCAAGACCCGGCGGCTGGGCTATGACGGCAAGGGCCAGGCCCGGATCCAGAGCTCCGAAGAGGCCGAGAATGCGCTCGCGGCCATGGCTGGAGCGCCTGCGATCCTCGAAGGCTTCGTCAATTTCTCCCATGAGGTGTCAGTGATCGCCGCACGCGGGCAGGATGGCGCAGTGGCCTGTTTCGACCCCGGCGAGAATGTCCATCGCGACGGCATCCTTGCAACCACGACCGTGCCTGCGCGCCTGCGCCAGAGCCAGCGCATGGATGCGGTGATCCTCGCGGGGCAGATCCTGAACGCGCTGGACTATGTGGGTGTGATGGGGGTCGAGTTGTTCGTGACGCCCGGCGGGCTGGTGGTCAATGAGATCGCGCCGCGGGTCCACAATTCCGGCCATTGGACCCAGACCGGTTGCGTCGTGGATCAGTTCGAGCAGCATATCCGCGCCGTTGTCGGCTGGCCCCTCGGGGACGGGCAGCGCCATGCGGATGTGGTGATGGAGAACCTGATCGGCGACGATATGGACCGGGTGCCCGCGCTGGCCACCGAACGGGACGTCGCACTGCACCTCTATGGCAAGGCCGAGACCCGCGCGGGCCGCAAGATGGGCCACGCAAACCGGCTGATCCGGCCCGAATAGGCCCCGGACGCCCGCGCGAGATGCGGCGGGTGGGGTATTCGCCGCAGAGGATCCTTTGGACGGCGAAAGCACGCGGCACGGTTGCCTCGGAGAGGGGAGACCTTCCGAGGTTTCCCGTCGGGAAATGAGAGTCGGCTGGGGCCTCTATTCCGACGACTGAAGCCCCCCACCCCGCCGCTATTTTAGCGGCTTGCGCATCCGCAAGCTGCTCTGCTCAGGCGGATGGGGCATCCGCAACCTTTCCCTATTTGGGCGGATTGAGCATCCGCCCGAGGGGTCGACCGGCCAGGATATGGATGTGCAGGTGGGGAACCTCCTGCACGCCGATCTCCTTGGCGTTGGAGATCAGGCGGAACCCGTCCTCGCCCACGCCCAGCATCTCGCAGACCTTCGCAATCGTCCGCGTGTAATCGAGGATCTCCGCATCCGACGCCTCGGCGGCGAAATGATCATAGGTCACGTAAGGCCCCTTGGGGATCACCAGCACATGGACCGGCGCCTGGGGATAGATGTCGTGGAAGGCCAGGGTGTGCTCGGTCTCCAGCACGGTCTTGTTGGGCAAATCTCCACGCAGGATCTTCGCAAAAATGTTCTCGGGGTCGTAATTATGGGCCATGCCAATCCTCAGTCACTGAACAGGTGATCCGACCGGGCGAGCGCCTCGGCCTGAGCCTCCGGAATGCCGAAGAACCCGGCCAGGGCCACCGCATTGCCATCGGCGGAGTTCTGTTCGCTGATATAATAGACATCGCCAAAGCCCGCATCCCGTATCTGCTCCCGCTCCAGCGCAATCTCGGCGCGGATCGTCGGGACGGCCTGATCGAGCACGGTTTGGGGCGAATGCTCTGCCGCGAGGCCGATGCGTTTCGCGTGCCCCACCAGATATCCATCGGAGAAATCGCAATCGATCACCAGAAGCCGCGTGGTGGCGCGGTCGGCGAAGAAATCCCGCATCAGATCCAACGCGCTCGGGTCGATGCAGAGGGCCAGGCGGTCGGTCTCAAAACAGCTATAGAGGAGCCGCACGAGCGACCGGCGATGGCGATTGCGCTTGTCGAGCGTCTTGTCGAGCCCGCCGAGATCGGGCAGTTCGCAGTCTTCTTCGTGAAAGGCGAAGGCGACCCCCTGCAGGCCCAGATCCTGCTGCGCCCGGGTCAGGAGCCGTTTGGCCACATGCCACTTCTTGCACGCGATCAGAAGCAGTTCCCGCTCCGGGCCTAGACTGCTCGCCGCCTCCCAGAACCGGGGGGCGTAGCGATGGCCGATCCGCCCCTGCCCGGTCAGAAACCCGTGCAGGCGCCGCCCCTCGTTAGAGATCGCGAAGCCGCGCCCGGTCTCGGACCAGAGCGCGCCGAGCCGGTCCTTGAGCTCCTGCGCCTCGGGCGAGATCTTGCGCGCAAAGAGCGCCTCTTGCCCCAGCAGCATGTCATGGTGATCGTTGTAGAACGTCACCGGCATCCCGTAATCCGAGAACATCAGGAAGGTCGGCGTACGGCTTTCGATCTGGGCGTCGGGCACCAGATGTCGGGTCAAGGTCTGGAAAAACGTCTCATCCGGGATCCAGGTCGTCGCGAAGAAGCGCAGCACCTCGGGCCGTTCGGCGCAAAACGCGAGGATCGCCTCGATGGTGCTGCGGCGCAGGCACCACCATTGGGAGCCGATCTGCATGGTGAGATCCGCAGGCACCGGGCGGCGCAGGCGCAGGGCCCGCTGAAGTGCGAGAGATCCATAGAACAACTGCCGCTGGGTGCGCTCGTTGAACCAGTGTCGATAGCGCAGCCGGTCTTCCTTCATCCCCGTGCGGATCCAGTCGGAATTGAAGAAGTCCACCGCCTCAATGTAGTCGCAATCACGCCGGTCGAGGAAATCATGGGCGTATTCGGCCGATTTGATCGGCATGCAGTCGCCCGAGACCATGTAGAAATGGCTCGCATCGGGCCAGGCCGCCTCGGCCACACGCACCGCCTCCAGCGTGGCGGCCACAAGCGACCACTCGCCCCAACCGCATTTGTGGCGGCGCGCGGCAAACCGGACCTGCGGATTATCCTTCAGCGCGCTCCGGATCGCGGCAAAATCCTCCGCCCTCGCGCGCGCATCGAAATGCACGGCCACATAATCGCCTTCGGACGTCAGACGCCGCGCCTGGGCGATGATCGCGTCAGGATCCTTGTGGCACAGGAGGATAAAGGCAATTCTTGCCAAGCCGTGCAGCCTCGTGTCAGCTTCGGGGTGCTCCCATAGACCGTGAAGAGTCTTTACAAATCAATGATGCATTCATTTTTTTGACGCATCCTCGCGCAAACAGACGGAGGCAAGATGGGATTTCCCGGGACCTGGATGACCGAAAGCGGCTCCATGATCTATCGCGTGGTGCCGAAATGCGCCTGCTCGACCATCGGGCAGATCATGTTCTATTCGGACAATGGCGCGTTTTTTGTCGGCGACATCCATGACAGCAAGGACCGGCTGCACAAATGGGGTCAGGAGGCGAGCCGCCCGGCGATCGAGGCCGGGATTCGCGACCATGGCGGGCTGGTCTTCACCTGCGTGCGCAACCCCTATACCCGGATCCTGTCGGCGTTTTTCGACAAGATCGCGGGGATCCAGCGGAACGGGAACCGCTATCGGGGCAAGCTCGTCCCGATGCTGACCCAGCGCTACGGCGTGGATGTGGAGGGCGATTTCGATCAGATCGCGAGCTTCCGCCGCTTCCTTCTCTTTGCCCGGGACACGATCCGCTATCGCCGCCCCATGGATCCGGATATCCACTGGTCGGCCATGTCGGGCCATGTCTCGACGCTCGTGGCCAATGGCGGGCGCTATGACCGGGTGTTTTTCACCGAACGGTTTCAGGAGGGGATGGCGGATGTGCTGGCGCAAGTCTCGACACCCCATCCGGTGGATCTGGAGACGATCCCGCGGTTCAACGAATCCGAAGGGCATGGGCCGAAGCGGCTCCATCCGGTGGAGGACTATTTCGACGATCTCGCGATGCATCTGATGTATGAGATGTACAAACAGGATTTTGAGCTTTTCCATTATGAGTTCGAGAACCCGGCCAACAAGATGCCCCTGGGCGAGGTCGATCTCGACGAGGTCCATGCCAAGCTCGGGCCCCGCGCGGTGGCGTGACCGCGAGACGTCCGCCATGTGCGCAAACAAAAAGGCCGCCCCGAAGGAGCGGCCTTTGATGTTCTGACGCCAAGGCTCAGTCGCCCAGAGCGATCCCTTCGCGGCGCGGATCCGCAGCCCCCAGCAGTCCCTCCCCGAGCGTGATCACATGCAGGCCAGAGGTCAGGCCGCGCGCGTTCATCTTGAAGCCAAGCCCCTCCAGCGCGGGGAGGAGATCCTCGGCGCTGGTACCGGCCTCCACATCATAAGTGCCAAAGCGGTTCACCAGATGCGGCAGGGCGACGGCCTGTTGCGGGTCGAGTCCCCAGTCGAGCTGCGCGATGATCGTCTTGGCCACATAGCCGATGATCCGGCTGCCCCCGGGGGAGCCGATCACCATGCTCGGCGCACCATCCTTCATCACGATGGTTGGAGACATCGACGAGCGCGGACGCTTGCCCGGCTCGAGCCGGTTTGCGATGGGCACGCCCTCGCGATGGGTGCGGAAGGAGAAATCCGTCAGCTCATTGTTGAGCAGGAAGCCCCGCACCATGAGCCGCGAGCCGAAGCCGTTCTCGATGGTCGTCGTCATCGACAGCGCGTTGCCGTATTGATCCGCGATCGAGATATGGGAGGTCGAGGGCAGCTCGATGCTCTCGTCATCGGCCCAGAGGAGCGCGTGGTCAAACTCTGGGCTGCCGGGGCTGACACTCTCCAGCGCCGCATCCGTATCGAGCAGGGCCGCGCGTTCCGCGAGATAGGCAGGCGCGACGAGCCCTTGGGTCGGCACGGGCACGTAATCACTATCGGCCATGTAGCGGCCCCGGTCCGAGAAAGCCAGCCGCGAGGCATCGCCGATCAAACGCCAGGCTTCGGGGTTCTCCGCCCCCAGCGCCGAGAGGTCATAGCTGTCGAGCATCCCGAGGATCTGCCCCACGGTCAGCGCGCCGCTCGACGGCGGGCCCATGCCGCATACCTCATGGGCGCGGTAGGTGGCGCAGACCGCGGGCCGCTCCTTCACCTGGTAGAGATCCAGATCGGTCATCGAGAGGACCCCGGGATTGCCCGGCGCGGTGCGGACCGTGGCGACGATATCCGCCGCGATCTCGCCACCATAGAAGGCGTCCACCCCGAGGGCCGCAATCTTGCGAAGCGTGTCGGCGTAGTCCGCATTGACGAGAATATCCCCCTCGGCGAGCGGCGTGCCCCCGGGCAGGAAGTAGTCGCGGGTCGTGGCAAAGCGCGAGAGCCGCTCCGCATCGCCAGCCACGAGGCTCGCAAGGCGCGGTGAGACCGGGAAGCCGCCATCGGCCAGCGCGATCGCCTCGGCAAAGAGCCCCGCCCAATCCTGCGTGCCCCATTGGGCATGGGCCTCGGCCATCAGAGCGGGCGTGCCGGGCGTGCCGACAGAGAGGCCGCCCACCACAGCGTCAAAGAACTTCAGCGGCTCGCCGTTTTCATCCTGAAAGAGCGTCGGCGTCGCCGAAAGCGGCGCGGTTTCGCGGCCATCGAGGGTCGTCACCTCGCCCGAATTCGCGTCATACCAGACGAGGAACGCGCCCCCGCCGAGCCCGGAGGATTGCGGCTCCACCAGACCGAGCACGGCCTGAACCGCGACCATGGCATCCGCCGCTGTACCGCCCTCGGCGAGCACGCGCGCGCCCGCCTCCACCGCATGGGGGTTGGCGGCGGCGACCATCCAGGTCTCAGCGGCCACGGGCGCGCCTGCCTCTTTGGTGGCCAGGGCCGCACGGGCGGCCTCGGAAATGCCCGAGAAGGGGCCAGAGGCGCTGGCGGCCTCGGGCGCGACGCTGTCTGCAGCTTCCTGCGCGAACCCGGCGGTGCCGCTCAAGGCGATGAGGGCCGCAAGGGTGATGTGCTTTGTCATGATATTCTCCCACTACCGCCCCCATGGTAGCGAGTTTCCACGAACTGGAAACAGTGGACTGCGCCCTTTCAGACGGTCTCGGCAAGAAGCTGTTAACCAAAAATTTGCCTCTGACCCGTAGGTCAAAGGCATGGAGATCGGATCATGAGGATGGGGGCTGTCAGGCCCGGCGCGGGCTCAAGGCCATTTGGCCTCGGGCGGCAGGCTCATGAGCACGGCAGTGGCGTCGTGGCCGGTCTCAAGCCCGAATTTCGTGCCCCGGTCATAGACCAGATTATACTCGGCATAGAGGCCGCGATGGACAAGCTGCGCCTCTTTGTCGGCGTCGGTCCAGGGCAGGTTCCGGTTGCGCTCGGTCACCGGCAGGAAGGCCGGAAGGAAGGCGCGGCCCACATCCTGGGTGAAGGCGAAATCCGCCTCCCAATCGCCGGTGTTGCGGTCGTCATAGAAGATCCCGCCGACACCCCGCGCGCGCCCGCGATGGGGGACAAAGAAATACTCATCCGCCCATTCCTTGTACTTGGGATAGAGCGCGGCATCATGCTTGTCGCAATACTCTTTCAGCACATTGTGGAACTCGGCCGTATCGGCCTCTTTCTCGATGCAGGGGTTCAGGTCCGAGCCGCCGCCGAACCACCAGGTCTGCGGGGTCCAGAACATGCGGGTGTTCATATGGACCGCCGGGCTGTGGGGGTTGCGCATATGAGCCACGAGGCTGATGCCCGAGGCCCAGAAACGCGGATCGGTGTCCATGCCGGGCACGCCCTTGCGCGCGGCCATGGCGGCCTGGGCGCGCGGGGCGAGCTCGCCATACACCGTGGAGATATTGACCCCGACCTTCTCGAACACACGCCCACCGCGCATCACGCTCATCAGACCGCCGCCGGCATCGGACCCGTCCTCGGAGGCGCGGCTGGTCTCGCGCACATCGAAGCGCCCGGCCGGGAGATCGGCGAAGGGGCCTTCGGCCTGCGTGTCCTCAAGCCCCTCGAATGCGGCGACAATCTCATCGCGCAGGGTGCGGAACCAGGACGAGGCACGGGCCTTGCGCTCGGTGAAGTCTTCGGTCATTTCGGTCTCCTTCGTCTGGAGTTCTGGCTAGCAGTTTTGCCCGCCAGTGTCAGGTCCCAATGACACTCCGCCTGTCTCTTTTCATGCTCGCGGCGCTCTCCGCCTGCGCCGTTCCGGACGAGGATATGTGCTTTGCCGTCGCGACGCGCGAGCTGGCGACGGTCTATTCGCTTATCGCGCAAGCCGAAGATTCGGCCCTGCGGGGCTATCGACTCGAAGAAGAGACCTGGGTCGATCTCGATGTCAGCGATTGCTATGCGACCCTGTCACCGCGCACGATCTGCACCAATCAGTTCGAGACCAAGCGCGACCGGCCCGTGGCCGTGGATGAGGATCAGGAGCGCAAGATTGCCGCGGATCTGCGGGCGCGGATCCCGGGCCTGAAGGAGCGGGCGCGGGCCGACTACGACGCTTGCATGCTTAATGCGCGGGCTCAGTAACCGGGTCGAGCAGGGTCCGCCCGCCATCGATGGTGATGATCTGACCCGTGACGAAGCCGGACCCCGCCGAAGCGAGGTATTGCACCGCATCCGCGACCTCTGAGGACTTCGCGATCCGGGACATGGGCGTGCAGTCGAGGATCTCGCCGCGCAGGGACTTGTTGTCCTTCAACACGTCCTTGAGGCTCGCGCTCATTACGCTGCCGAAGGCCACGGCATTGACCCGGATCCGGTGCTCGGCCAGAGCCACGGCCATGGAGCGGGTCATCTGGTCCAGCGCCGCCGAGGCCACGGAATAGCCCAGAAGCTGCGCATGGGTCTGGCGCGCGGCAATCGAAGACAGGTTGACGATGGCGCCCGCCGGGACCTCATCATCGCCCTCGGCCACGACCTGCTTGATCATGCGTTTGGCCACGAGTTGGCTCAGGCGCAGGGCCGTCATCAGGTTCTGCTCCAGCATCGGGGCGACATTGTCCTCATCCGGGTCGAGCGGGTCCGAGACCATCATCTGGCGGCTGGCATTCACGAGGATATCCACGCGGTCAAACGCATCGATCGTGGCCGAGAGCAGGTTCGCTTGGGTCAGACGCTCTCGCAGATCGCCCGCATAGTAGCGCGCGGAGCCGTCCTGCTCGCTGGCCTTGCCGACCTCATCTTCGAGCCGTGCCTCGTCGCGGTCTGCGAACATCACATTCGCGCCATGGTCCACGAATTGGCGCGCGATGGCGAGGCCAACCCCGTTGGCCGCCCCGGTGACGATGGCGGTTTTTCCGGAAATAGAGAAGGACATACGTCGTCTCCGATATCATGAAAGGGGATCAGCCGCGGCGCGCAGCACCGGATTGGCGCGGTTTGCGCGCATGCACGATTTTGTAGCCTTGAGCCTCGGTTACGGTCTGCGTCTCCGCAAAGCACTCTGCGAGCGTGTGCTCATAGGGCAAATGGCGGTTTGCCACAAGGGCGAGCACGCCCGCGGGCTTGAGGAGGCGCGCCGCCGTGCGCAGGAACATCTGGCCCAAAGCCGGGTCGGCCTTGCGCGCCGTGTGGAAGGGCGGGTTGCACAGGATCGCGTCATAGCGCTTGCCCGGGGCGAAGACCGAGGCGTCCTCCCAGAGGAAGCGTGCACGCGGATCGTCGATATTCCGGCGGGCGGCTTCGAGCGCGTCGAACTCCGCCTCCACCAGATCAATGCCGGTGATCTCCGGCCGCGCGAGCACGCTGCGCGCGAGATATCCCCATCCGGCCCCGAGATCGAGCAGATCGCCCCGGATCCCCGAAGGCAAATGATCGATAAGGAGCGCAGAGCCTGCATCCACCGCCCCGGCCGAAAAGCCGGCCAGGGCCGTCTCCCAGCCCTCCGGCGCGTTCGGTGTCGGGGTCAGCGCCGCCACTGCGGGAACAGGGTCCGGCACGTGCCCCCAGAGGATCTTGCCATGGGCCTTCGCGTCGCTGTCCAGATCCGGAAGCAGGGGTTTGGCCGCCTTGATCAGGCTGTCGATGCCATCGGTCTTCTGCCCATCGATGACGATCAACCCGCCCGCTCCGGTCCGCGTGATGGCCTCGGCCAGCAGCGCCCTCGCATGATCCTTGGCCCGCGGCGCCCAGAGATAGGCCGCCGCGAAGTCCCCCTCGGCCCCCGGCTGGACCTCATATCCGGCGCGATCCCAGGCGGTGAACTCCGGGCGGAACCCGTGGACCACCTGGGTCCGGTCCTGCGGCAGGCCCTCGGTCCCGGCGGGCGGGCGCAAGGCAAGGACCCGACCCTCAGGCCAGTCGAAATAGGCGCGTTCCAGCGCGAGCTTGAGACGGGGAGACGGCATCGGCAACGCGGAGACGCGTTATTCCTTTTCCATGGTGCATTGCAGCGGGTGCTGGTGCCGCCGCGCGAAATCCATGACCTGCGCGACTTTGGTTTCGGCGATCTCGTAGGAGAAGACACCGACCACGGCGAGGCCCTTCTTGTGCACGGTCAGCATCAACTCGACCGCCTGGCCATGGGTCATGCCAAAGAACCGCTCGAGCACATGGACCACGAACTCCATCGGCGTGTAGTCGTCATTCAAGATCATGACCTTGTAGAGCGGAGGTTTCTCCGTCTTGGTCCGGGTCTTGGTGATGACGCTCGTGTCATCCTTCGGCGTGCCGGGATCATCAGACATGGCTATCGGGGTGTATCCTGTCATTCGCAACCGCTCTGGTCATGCGCGTTCCCGTGGCAATATAAGCCCTATGACCGGTCTGAAAAGAGCAAGGCACCGGGAATGGCGGACAAAAGGGTCGCGCCGGGGACGCTCCGGTCCGGTTGAAGGCAGGCGAGATGACGAAATTAACCACGATTGCGTTCGATGCGGATGACACGCTCTGGCAGAACGAGCAGTTCTTTCGTCTGACCCAGGATCGATTCGCCGAGCTTCTGGCCGATTATGTAGAGCGGGACCACCTGCATGCGCGCTTGCTGGAGGCAGAGCGGCGCAATCTGGGCCATTACGGATTCGGAATCAAAGGCTTCGTTCTGTCGATGATCGAAACCGCGCTCGATGTGACCGAGCGCCGGGTGCCCGGCGCGGTGATCGCCGAACTTCTGGAGGCCGGGCAGGAGATGTTGCGCCATCCGATCCACCTGATGCCCGAGGCCGCCGAGACCATTGCCACCCTGTCTGGGCGGTATCGGCTCCTCGTGATCACCAAGGGGGATCTGCTGGATCAGGAGCGCAAGCTGGCGCAATCGGGCCTTGGCGATCTCTTCGATGCGGTCGAGATCGTCTCGGACAAGACCCCTGACACCTATACCCGCGCCTTTGCCACGGACCCCCATGGTCCGGCGGGCGCGATGATGGTCGGCAACTCCCTGAAATCCGATGTGATCCCGGCCATCGCAGCCGGGGCTTACGGCGTGCATGTCCCCCATGACCTGACCTGGGAGCTGGAGCATGCCGCGCCGCCGGTTGAGTCTCAGCGCTTCCACGAGGTGCCCGATCTTGGCGCGCTTCTCCCGCTGATCGACCGGCTGATTGCCTAGGCGCTATGGGGCGTGAGCTTGGCAGCCCCAAGATGTGGGACGAACGCCCTTAAAATCAGCGCTATTATTAACCTAAAAATCGTTCCTCGCGCGCGCCTTACGTGCTATCCTTCATCCATACAAAAACGCGGTGCATCCAACGAGGCGCACCCAGAGGCAGCAATTAGGATCGAGCAGACATGGCACGCCATAGCCTAGAAGGATTCCGTATAGCCGCGGTCGTTCTCCTGTGCCTAGCGGCACATTTGAGCGTCAAACCCGCATCCGCCGCGCCCTATGCGGCGATGGTGATGGATGCCCGCACCGGGGAGGTTTTGCATTCGCGCAACGCGGATACGCGCCTGCACCCGGCCTCCCTGACCAAGATGATGACGCTTTATATCGCGTTCGAGGCCGTGCGCCTGGGCGAGATCGGGCTGGACACAAAGGTGCGCGTCTCGAAAAAGGCCGCCGCCGAAGTGCCCTCGAAAATCGGCCTGCGCGCGGGGCAGAAGATCGCCCTGCGCTACTTGATCCGGGCCTCGGCAGTGAAATCCGCCAATGATGCGGCCACGGCGATTGGCGAGGCGATCTCGGGCTCCGAAGCGGCCTTTGCCCGGCGGATGAACCGCACGGCCAAGGCGCTCGGCATGAGCCGGACGACCTTCAAGAACGCCCATGGCCTGACCGAGGATGGGCATCTCTCTACCGCGCGGGACATGACCATTCTGGGGCGGCACCTGTTTTACGACTATCCGGAGTACTACAACCTCTTCTCGCGCCGCTCGACCAACACGACCATGGGCACGGTGAACAACACCAACCGGCGGCTGCTGAATGCCTATCGCGGCGCGGACGGGATCAAGACCGGCTATACGCGGGCGGCGGGGTTCAACCTCGTGGCCTCTGCCGAGCGCGGGCAGGAGCGAATCATCGCGACCGTCTTTGGCGGGCGCTCCACCGCGACGCGGAATGCGCGGGTGGCAGAACTGCTCGACATGGGGTTCCAGCGCGCGCCGACCCATGCAGCCGTGCGCAAACCCGGCCTGCCCCGCTATGACACGGCGGTGGCCTCGGTCACACGCACGAGCACCCAGTTGGCCAAGAGCCCGCGACCTGCGGCCCGTCCGCTGCGCGGGGACACTGTCCCGGCGGAGACCGGCGAAGCGCTCATCGCGATGCTCAGCCCCTCGGTGCAGGTCGCCGTTGCAGACACCACGGCCAGCCTCGCCGCGGTGGAAAGCGATGCCGCCGAAGCCGCAGCGGAAAACGCGCCGGAGCCGGTCACGACTGCCATGGCGTCGCTGGTGCCGCAGCAGCTCGGTTTTGCGAGTGTCCCCAGGGCGCAAGGCGCGGCCGCCGCTGCGATGCCCGCCTTGGCCAAGCCCCTGCCGATCCCCGAGCCCCGCCGCTTTGCGGATGTGGGTCCGGAGACCGAGCCCGAGGTGGTCACCCGCGTCTCGACCTCCGGCGGGCGGCAATGGGGGATCCATATCGGCTCCTACACGACCCGGTATCAGGCCGAGCGCGTGCTGCTGAAGATCGCGCTGAAAGAGACGGGCACCCTGGAGCAGGCTCTGCGCAAGGTGTCCCAGCGGGGCGGCAAGTACGACGCGAATTTCGTCGGCCTGACCGAGGAGAGCGCTGCGATGGCCTGTCAGCGACTGGCGGCGCAGAACGTGCCCTGCGATCCGGTCAGCCCGACCTCCTAGGATTTCGGCTTATCGTCGAACTCGTCTGACAGAATGCGATTGGCGTCCCCTTCGGGGTCGTCAAACTGCCGGGCCTTGACCATCCAGAAGAACCCGGCGAGGCCGAGCCCCCCAAGGATCAGTGAGATAGGGATGAGGTAGCTCAGGATTTCCATGGGTTACCGGACCCGCAGCGCATTGAGGCTGACCGAGATCGACGAGAGCGACATGGCCAGGGCCGCCGCGAGGGGTGTCGCAAGGCCTGCAATGGCAAGCGGGACAGCAATCACGTTATAGACCGTTGAGATCGAGAAATTCTGCCGAATCAGGCGTGTGGATTTGCGCGCGGTCTCGAACGCATCGCCCAGGGGGGCGAGATCCTTGCCCAGAAGCACCACGTCCGAGGCCACCCGCGCCGCATCTAGGGCGCTGGCCGGCGAGATCGAAACATGGGCCGCAGTCAGCGCTGCCGTATCGTTGAGCCCGTCTCCCACCATGAGGACCCGGTGACCGGCCTCGGACAGCGTGGCAATCTCGGTCGCCTTGTCTTCGGGGCGGCAGCTGGCCTGCCAGTCGGTGATGCCGAGATCGGCGGCAATCTGGGCCACAGGCGCCGGCGCGTCGCCGGAAAGCAATTTGATCCCCAAGCCCCGGGCGCGCAGGGCCTCAACCGCCTCGGCGGCACCGGGGCGCAGCGCATCGGCGAACTCGAACGCGACCGGGGCCTGCTGACCGATCCGTAGCCATGTGGCCGTCACATCGCGCGCCTCGGCGCCGACCCAGTCGGCGCGGCCGAGGCGCAGATGCTGCCCCTGCCACTGGGCTTCGATCCCGTAGCCGGGAACCTCGCGGATCTCCTCCAACCCGGGCGCGTCCGCGCTTGGCGCGTAAGCGGCGAGCGCCTGGGCCAGGGGATGCGCCGAACCCCGGGCAAGACACGCGGCGAGCGCCATGGTCTCCGCCGGGATCGCCTCGGCATTCTGCAGCACCGGCTGGCCCAGTGTCAGGGTCCCGGTCTTGTCAAAGACCACGGTGTCCACTTCGGCCAGACGCTCCAGCGCCGTGCCGCTCTTGATCAGGAGCCCGCGCCGGAAGAGCCGCCCGGAAGCCGCGGTCACCACGGCGGGCACGGCGAGCCCCAGCGCACAGGGGCAGGTGATGATCAGGACCGCGCTCGCGATGTTCAGAGAGAGCCGCAGGTCCGAGGAATAAAGCAACCAACCCAGCCCGGTGACCGCCGCCAGGATATGCACCCCCGGCGCGTAGAGTGCCGCGGCCTTGTCGGCCAGCGAAGTGTAGCGCGAGCGCGCATTCTCGGCCACGGCGACCAGTTCGGCCATCCGGTGAAGCGAGCTGTCCTCCCCCGCTGCGGTCACCCGCAGGGTCAGCACCCCGGTCAGGTTCATCTCTCCCGCCGACACAACCGTGTCCGGATGGGCCTGAACCGGCAGCGTCTCACCAGTCAGGAGCGAGCGGTCGAGCTCGGACACGCCCTCGGTGATCACCCCATCCGTGGGGATCCTCGCACCCGGCGTGACCCGGATCAGGTCCCCAACCGAGAGCTCGGAGATCGCGGTCTGCACTTCCGTGCCGCCCACAAGCTTGGTGGCGCGGGGCACTTCGAGCGCGGCCAGCTCCTGCGCTGCGGAGCGTGCCGAGGCCCGGGTCCGAAAGTCGAGATAGCGCCCCGCCAGCAGGAAGAAGGTCAGCGAGACGGCAGCATCGAAATACGCATGCGCCCCGGAATGGGCCGTCTCATAGAGGGACATGCCCACCGCCAGAAGGATCGCAAGCGAGATCGGCACATCCATGTTCAGCCGCCCACCGCGCAGGGCCGCCCAGGCACTCACGAAGAAGGGCTGGCCACAGAACCCCACCGCCGGGATCGCTATTGCCGCCGAGATCCAGTGGAACATGTCCCGTGTCGCCGCCTCGGCCCCGGACCACACCGCCACCGAAAGCAGCATGATATTCATCATCGCAAACCCCGCCACGGCGAGGCGCATCAGAAGCTCGCGCGCCGGGCGCTCCGCCTCGGCATTGCCAAGCTGGCCGGGATCGAGCTCATAGGCCTCGAACCCGGCTTCGGTCAGCCGCGCGGTCAGAGCCTCGGCGGAGGTCACCTCCTCCTCGATCTCGACCTGCGCGCGTTTCAGGGTCAGGTTGACCCGCGCCGCCCGCACGCCCGGGGTCTCGTGGAGCAACCGCTCCACCCCGGAAATACAGGCCGCGCAATGGATCTTGGGCAGGCTAAGCACAACGCCCCCGCGCACAGCCCGGCTGCCGAGGCTTTCGGCCAGCGGGGCGGCGGCACAGGCCGGGCAGGCGGAGGCGCCGGCCGGGCTGGGGCTATCTGCGCTCAGATCCGACATCTCAGCCTTTCACATAGAAGATCATGCGCTGCTTGAACTCGGTGCCGTCCTCGGCCCGCGCCACCAGCCGGATGTTCCAGTTGCCGCCGTCCAGCGAGACCGGCGCGACATAGTCCTCACCACTCCAGCGGAAGGGCGGCGTCTGATCATCCCGCACATGGGTGGAGCGCCCGAGGGTGATATCCACCAGTTGGGCCCGCACGGGCGCGCCCTCGGCATCGGTGAAACTCAGATGCAGCACGCCATCCTCGACGCGCACATCCGTGCTCCAGCCCAGCGCCTCCTGGGCGGCGCGATCATCGTCGAAGGTCTGGCTCGCGACATAGCTGTTGCTGACCTCAAGCCCCGGAAAGGTGCCGACCGCATTGACGGCCATGGTCACGTTCACCGCGATGATGATCCCGAAGGCCCCGACCATGATCATCAGCATATGGCGACCGGTGAATTCCTTTTCCTGCGTCTTGCTCATTTGCTTCCCTTTCCGTTGAACACGGTGTCCTTGTAGGCGCGCTCGCCCGATGTGAAATCCTCGACCCAGAGCCGGAATTCGGTCCGGTCGCTCTCGGCGGCACCCGAGCCGCTCGGCCCGACCACATAGACCCGCTGGAGCTGCGTGCTGTCGGCGGGCACGGTGACCCAGAGGCCCTCGGTCCCTTCCAGATCGATCTGCAGGCTCTGACCTGCGGGCGTCTCGGCCTCGAGTGTGAGGTCGAAGCGGCGATCCTCCCCATGCTTGTTGAGCAGGCGCACCTCATAGGTGTTGCGGATGTCACCATTGGAGAGGGTCACGAAGGTCGGGTTGCGCACGGGGGCGACGGTCATTTCGATCTCCGAGCGCAAGAACAGCGCGACGGTCAGGCCAATCCCCACCCCGGCCCAGAGCACGGTGTAGAGGATCGTGCGCGGGCGCAGGATATGCGCCCAAGGGTGCTTGCCCTTGCCGCCCGCGCGTTCCGTGGGCTCGTCCGAGAGCGCCATGTAGTCGACCAGCCCGCGCGGCTTTCCGATCTTGGCCATGATGTCGTCGCAGGCATCGATGCAGAGCCCGCAGGTGATGCATTCCATCTGCTGACCGTTGCGGATGTCGATCCCCATGGGGCAGACATTTACGCAGGCCATGCAGTCGATACAGTCGCCCTTCTCGGCGGCATCCTCGGATTTGCGATGCTTGCCCCGCGGCTCGCCACGCCAGTCGCGATAGCCGATGGTGATCGTGTCTTCATCCATCATCGCCGCCTGCACCCGCGGCCAGGGGCAGGCATAAATGCAGATCTGCTCGCGCATGAACCCGCCAAAGACAAAGGTCGTCGCGGTCAGGATCGCGATGGTCGTATAGGCCACAGGATGGGCGCTGAAGGTCAGCAGATCGACCAGAAGCTGCGGCGCATCGGTGAAATAGAACACCCAGGCCCCGCCGGTTGCCACCGCGATCAGCAGCCAGGTGATCCATTTGGTCACCCGCAGGCGGATCTTGCGTGCGTCCCATTTCTGGCGGTGCAGGCGCAAACGGTTGTTGCGGTCGCCCTCGATCCAGCGCTCCACCAGGATGAACAGATCGGTCCAGACGGTCTGCGGGCAGGCATACCCGCACCAGACGCGGCCCATGGCGGAGGTAAAGAGGAAGAGGCCGAGCCCGGCCATGATCAACAGGCCCGCCACGAAGTAGAACTCATGGGGCCAGATCTCGATGATGAAGAAGTAGAAGCGGCGGTTGGCCAGATCCACGAGCACCGCCTGATCCGGCAGGTTCGGCCCCCGGTCCCAACGGATCCACGGGGTGATGTAGTAGATGCCGAGGGTGAACAGCATGATCCACCACTTCAGCGAGCGAAAGGTCCCTTTGACACGACGCGGGAAGATGGGTTCCCGCGCAGCATAGAGTGATTTGGGTTCCTCAACGGATGACACAGAGCGACTCCTGAAACGTAAAGCTTAGTGTAGCATTTGGATTTTTTACCGGGGCTCTACATTGACCTGAGTCAAATCCAGCCGGCGGATTGCGTCCATCGGGCACTGTGACGCGCAGCGCCTCGAGGCTGACCTGCCCCTGTGCTGACAGCGCGAAAACAGCATGAACATGGGGTTAAAACCGCCTTCCGGGCTGCGCGGACCCGCAGGCCCCCTGCCCGTCGGATCCCTTGCGACAAAACAACACCGCCCCCCAGAAATGCGCGAACAGGCTGGAGGGCGGTGCCGGGGCCGAGCCGCCGCGCGGCGGCTCAGGTATCTTGATGCGGGTGGGGCTACTCGCCCCCGCCCAGCTGGTGCACATAGGTCGCCACCGCGGCCACATCGGCCTCCGACAACCGGTCGATCCAGCTCGGCATCACACCGAAGCGGGAATAGCGCACGGTTTCCTCGATGGTCTCTGCGTCGCCCCCATAGAGCCAGATGGCATCCGTGAGGTTCGGCGCGCCGCCATAGATGTCGCCCGTGCCGTCATCCATGTGACAGGCCGCGCAGTTGTCGAGGAACACGGTCTCGCCCGCAGCCACGAGGGTCTCGTCTGTGGCCGTACCGGAGAAGTTCATGACATATTGCACCACCGATGCGATCTCGTCATCGGACAGGATCTCATCAAAGGCCGTCATCTCGGAATAACGCGCGTCGAGGTCGTTCTCGTTGCGAATGCCATGGGCAATCGTCAGCTGGATCTCCTCAATCGTGCCGCCCCAGAGCCAGTCATTGTCCAGCAGGTTGGGATAGCCCACCGCACCAGCCGCACCGGAGCCGTGACACTGGGAGCACCAGGAGCGGAAGACCGCCGCGCCGCCGGAGACAGCATAACGATAGAGCTCGTCATTCTCCGCCAGCGTCGTCAGATCCGCCGAGGCCAGCATCGCGTCGAGCTCGGCATTCGCCGTATCAAAGGCCGCGATCTCCTGCGCCACTTCGGCCCGTGTGGAATAGCCCAGCAGACCCGGGGTCGCCCCCTTGATCAGCGGCCAGGCCGGATAGGCGATGGTGTAGAGCACACCCCACAGGATGGTCGCGTAGAAGGTCCACAGCCACCAGCGCGGCATCGGGTTATCGTATTCCTCGATACCGTCCCAGGAATGGCCGGTTGTCGGCACGTCCTGCTTGTCTTCGGGTTTTTTACTCATAGCCGCGCCTCCTGGTACTGGGCGATCCGTTCGCTGACCTCAGGCAGGCCAGCGGATCGGGCCGCGGCGGGTTTGTCATCGTGACGGAACGGGATGTTGGCGACGTCCTTGTGGGTGTTCTTGCTCCCCGGGCGCAGGGCCCAGATGACCACTGCGATGAAGAAACTGAACAGGAACAGCAGCATCCAGCTATCTGCGAACTGCCGCAGGATCGAATAGGTATCTTCCATATCAATGCCTCCTAGCGGCTGGCATCGGCTTCGAAGGTCGAGAAATCGACCAGCGTGCCGAGCATTTGCAGATAGGCCACCAGCGCATCCATCTCGGTCAGCTGAGGCTGGCCATCGAAGTTCCGCGTCTGCGCCTTGGGATAGCGGGCGACAAGATCGTCCCAGTCGCCATCCGGATCCGCCTGGACCCGGAAGTCGGCCTGCGCGGATGCAATCATCTCATCCGTGTAGGGCACGCCCACCATCTTGTGGGTCTTCAGCAGGTCGCCGATGTATTTGCCGTCCAGCTCGCGATCCATGAGGAAGGCGTATTTCGGCATCACCGATTCCGGCACGACCGATTGCGGATCGATCAGGTGATCCACATGCCAGTCATCCGAGTAACGGCCCCCCACACGGGCGAGGTCCGGCCCCGTGCGCTTGGAGCCCCACTGGAACGGGTGGTCATACATGGACTCAGCCGCGAGGCTGTAGTGGCCATAGCGCTCCACCTCGTCGCGCATCGGGCGGATCATCTGGGAGTGGCAGACATAGCAGCCCTCCCGGATGTAGATCTCCCGCCCCTGCAGCTCCAGCGGGGAGTAGGGGCGCATGCCGTCCACTTCCTCGATGGTGTTCTCCAGATAGAAGAGCGGTGCGATCTCGACGATGCCGCCGATGGTCACCACGAGGAAGCTGAAGACCAGCAACAGCGTGGCGTTCTTTTCGAGGACCTTGTGCTTTTCAAGAATAGCCATTTGTCAGTCCCTCCTTATTCCGCGGGGGCTGCGATCGGGGCGGAAGCTTTCTTCGCTTCGCCACGGGTCACAGTCCACCAAAGGTTGAGGCACATGATGATCGAGCCAGCCAGGTACAGGACCCCGCCGAGACCGCGGACCACATACATCGGGAACTTCGCGGAGACGGTGTCTGCAAAGGAGTTCACGAGGAAACCCTGCGCATCCACTTCGCGCCACATCAGGCCCTCCATGATGCCGGTGACCCACATGGCCGAGGCGTAGAGAACGATCCCGATCGTGGCGAGCCAGAAGTGCCAGCTGACCATGGAGAGGCTATAGAGCCGCTCGCGGTTCCACAGGCGCGGCACCAGGAAGTAGAGCGCGCCGAAGGTGATCATGCCGTTCCAGCCCAGAGCGCCGGAATGCACGTGGCCAATGGTCCAGTCGGTGTAGTGGCTCAGGCTGTTGACCGCGCGGATCGACATCATCGGACCCTCGAAGGTCGACATGCCGTAAAAGCCGATCGAGATCACCATCATCCGGATCACCGGGTCGGTGCGCAGCTTGTCCCAGGCGCCCGAGAGCGTCATCAGGCCGTTGATCATGCCACCCCAGCTCGGCATCCACAGGATGATCGAGAACACCATGCCGAGGGTCGAGGCCCAGTCCGGCAGCGCGGTGTAATGCAGGTGGTGCGGACCCGCCCAGATATACAGGAAGATCAGGGCCCAGAAGTGAATGATCGAGAGCTTGTAGCTGAAGACCGGGCGTTCGGCTTGCTTGGGCACGAAGTAATACATCATGCCGAGGAAGCCCGCCGTCAGGAAGAAGCCCACGGCGTTATGGCCGTACCACCACTGCATCATGGCGTCCTGAACACCGGCAAACACCTGCACGGAGCGGGATCCGAAGATCGAGACCGGCAGCGACAGGTTGTTGCCCAGATGGAGCATCGCCACGGTGACGATGAAGCTCAGCAGGAACCAGTTGGCCACATAGATGTGCTTTTCCTTGCGGGTCATGATCGTGCCGAGGAAGACCGCCAGATAGGCGACCCAGACCACGGTCAGCCACAGATCCACATACCATTCAGGCTCGGCATATTCCTTGGACTGGGTCGCGCCCAGAAGGTAGCCCGTGGCTGCCAGCACGATAAAAAGATTGTAGCCCCAGAACACGAACCAGGCGAGATTGCCGCCCCAGAGACGCGACGCCGACGTGCGCTGTACGATGTAGAAGGACGTGCAAATCAAGGCGTTGCCGCCAAACGCAAAAATCACCGCACTGGTGTGCAGCGGTCTCAGGCGTCCGAAGTTTGCATATCCCTCGGCCCAGGCGAAGTTGAGCGAGGGGAAGGCCAGCTGAAACGCGATGAACGTCCCCGCCAGAAAGCCCACCACACCCCAAAAGGCCGTGGCCACGACGCCGTAGCGCACAACGTCGTCCATATATTCACTTGTATCGATTGTCTTCGGTTCGTCCACACGACGCACCTGCCAGAGGAACATTCCCCCGGCGATCAGCATGATCAAGACAGCGTGGACCTGATAGGCCAGATCGCGGGCGTAGTTGGCAGCGATTGCTGCCGCCAGAGCGACCAGACCAAGCAGTACGATTTTAACGTAATCCCACATTGATCGTCCCTTCGTTAATCCGTTCGTGTGACCGACTCGCGGGACACTTCGGTGTTAATTATGGGATTTACATGCGGGTTATGCGGGGGCGGATCCTTGATCCATGTCAAAGATCCGGAACGAGGGCGCAAAGAAGTCCCGCCCGCCGCAATAAGTCGCAGATCTGACAGCCTTGGTGTCTGATTTTGTTGACATTTTCGGGGCCGATTTCCGCCATTTCCGCGGGTGTTAGCGCTCTCCTGCGACATCGTTTCCCCGGTCGGGGAGCAGCTATGCACTGGGCACAAGTTGACAGGAATCAACTTCTGGCACGGGGGAAAAAGGTGCCATGGCACCCCAAGATCGCGGGTTTTAACGCTGCTTGCGAAAGCCGATCAGACCAGCGGACCGCCGTCAGAATCGTCCCCGGTCTCGTCCAGAAGACGGTTGAAATCGGGGATCGTGACCTCGCGCTTGCCGCGCAGGGCGATCACCCCGTCACGCTTCAGGGCCGAGACCTGACGGCTCACCGTCTCAAGGGTCAGGCCGAGATAATCAGCCATGGCTTCCCGGGTCATGGGCAGCTCGAAGGTGAAGGACGAGGTGTGGTCATGCTGGGCGATGGCCGCATTGCGCCGGGCGATGATCGCAATCAGGCTCGCGATCTTCTCGCGCGCGGTCTTGCGCCCCAGAAGCAGCATCCATTCCCGCGCGGCATCAAGCTCGTCCAGGGTCATCTCCAGCAGACGCTGCGCCACATGGGGCGTGTCGTTCATCATCTGCTCGAAAGGTCCGCGCCGGAAGCAGCACAGGGTGACCTTGGTGCTCGCCGTTACATCATAGGGCGCATGGATCCGCCCGGGACGCCCCATGAAATCCGACGGCAGGAGGAGGCCGACCATCTGGCGGCGCCCGTCTTCCATGGTCTGGCTCAGGGAAGCGATCCCTTCGACCACGGAGGCCACGAAATTCAGCTCATCCCCGGACCACACAATGGTCTGCCCCGCCTCGAAATCACGGTAGTATTTCATGCTTTCGAGCAGCTCGAGCTCATCGCTTTCACACCGCGCGCAAACCGCCCGATGCCGGATAGGGCAGTCGGAACAATCTTTATGCAGTTGAATGGTTTGGCTGGTCGCCGTCATAGATTGATCTGGGTCAAGGACGCGGGAAGTCTGGTAGCCCACCCTAGGCGAATGGACACCAAAACGCAACTTTCGCGCTTGGGCCTTTTTGACGCTCGCGTCCCGCGGTACACCAGCTACCCCACGGCGACGCATTTCGCGAAAACGGTCTCGGCAGCTCATTTCACCGATTGGGTCTCGGCGATCACGCCGGGTACCGAGATCTCGCTCTATGCGCATGTTCCGTTTTGCCGGCGCCTGTGCTGGTTCTGCGCCTGCAGGACCCAAGGCACACAGAGCGATGAGCCCGTGCGCGCCTATGTCGAAACACTTCTGACCGAGATCGCCATGCTGCGGGAGGCCCTGCCCGAGGGCGTGCGCCTGTCGCGGATCCACTGGGGGGGCGGCACGCCGACCCTGCTCGGCCCGGACATGATGCGCGAATTGGCCGCGGCCATGTTTGCGGTCGCGCCAAAGGCGGAGAATGCCGAGTTCTCGGTCGAGATCGATCCGAACGAGATTGACGACGCCCGGCTGGATGCCCTGGCTGCGGCGGGGATGAACCGCGCCTCCATCGGGGTGCAGGATTTCGATCCGGAGATCCAGAAGGCGATCGGTCGGGAGCAGAGCTTCGAGGTGACCGAGGCCGCCGTATTGGGTCTGCGCGCCCGCGGGATCCAGAGCCTGAACACCGACATCCTCTATGGCCTGCCCTTCCAGACTGGCGCGAAAATCACCGACTCGGTGCAAAAGCTGCTCTCGCTGCAGCCGGACCGCGTGGCGCTTTATGGCTATGCCCATGTGCCCTGGATGGCGCGGCGCCAGAACCTGATCCCGAATGAGGCTCTGCCCACGCCCGAGGCGCGGCTGGAGCTCTTCGATACGGCGCGGCGGCTCTTCCGCTGGGACAACTACGCCGAGATCGGGATCGACCATTTTGCCCATGCCTCTGACGGTCTGGCGCTGGCGGCCCAGACTGGCAAGCTGCGCCGGAATTTCCAGGGCTACACGGATGACACGGCCTCTGTCCTGATCGGGCTCGGCGCCTCCGCGATCTCGCGCTTCCCCCAGGGCTATGCCCAGAATGCCAGCGGCACGGCTCAGTATCAGAAAGCGATCCGCGCCCGGCAATTCGCCACGGCGCGGGGCCATGCCTTCGTGGGCGATGACCTGCTCCGCGCGCGGATGATCGAGATGGTCATGTGTGACTTCAAGATCGACGGCTCGGCCCTGCAGCAGGAATTCCCGATCACCGAGGCGCGCCTGTGGGAGATGCTCCAACGGGCCGCTGACCAGTTCGAGGGTATGGTGATCGTGGATCGCGAGCGCCTGACCCTCACCATTCCGGAGCGGGCCCAGCCGCTCACCCGGATGATCGCACGGGCCTTCGATGGCTATGAAGCCCCTGCGGGCAGCCACTCGATCGCAACCTGATATACCCCGATACGGGGGACGGGCCCCTTCCTCCCAGCCCGCGCCCTCGCGACCGGCCTGACCCTCTGGGTCAGGCCGCCCCGCGATCCATGAATGCGGCGGCCAGCAATTCCTTGGTGTAATCCGAGCTCGGATGCTCGAAGATCTGGGCGCCTTCACCCATCTCCACCACATCGCCCTGCTTCATCACGATCACCTTATGGCTGAGCGCGCGCACGACCTTCAGGTCGTGGCTGATGAAGATATAGGCCAGCCCGTATTTCTGCTGCAGGTTGCGGAGAAGTTCGACGATTTGCACCTGCACGGTCATGTCGAGTGCCGAGGTTGGCTCGTCCAGCACCACCAGCTTGGGTCGCAGGATCATCGCCCGGGCGATCGCGATCCGCTGCCGCTGCCCGCCGGAGAATTCATGGGGGTAGCGGTCCATCATCGCCGGGTCGAGCCCGACCTCCACGAGGATCTCGGCCACGAGCTCGCGCGGGTCGCGCCCATCCGGGTTGCCATGGACCCCGAGCCCCTCGGCGATGATCTGAGCAATGGTCAGGCGCGGGCTCAGGCTGCCATAGGGGTCCTGAAAGACCACCTGCATATCCTTGCGCAGGCGCCGCAGCTCCCGCGTTTTCCAGCCCTGGATGTTCTCGCCTGCATAGACGATCCGCCCCTCGGAGGAGATCAGTCGCAGGATCGCGAGCGCGAGAGTCGTCTTGCCCGAGCCGCTTTCGCCCACGATGCCGAGGGTCTCGCCCGCGCGCACATCCAGTGTCGCATCATTGACGGCCTTCACATGACCCACTGTGCGGCGCAGGATGCCGCGCTGGATCGGGAACCAGACCTTGAGGTTCTGGGTCTCCGCCACGATGGGCGCGGCCTCGGGCACCGGGTCGGGCTGGCCCGATGGCTCCGCCGCCAAGAGCTTGCGCGTATAGGGGTGCTGCGGATTGGCAAAGATCTCGGCCGTGGGGCCGGTCTCGACGATCTCGCCGCCCTGCATCACACAGACCCGGTCTGCAATCCGCCGCACAATGGTCAGGTCATGGGTGATGAACAAAAGGCTCATCCCTTCGGAGGCCTTCAACTCCGCCAGAAGATCGAGGATCTGCGCCTGAATGGTGACATCGAGCGCCGTGGTCGGCTCGTCCGCAATCAGGAGATGCGGCCCGTTGGCCAGTGCCATGGCAATCATCACGCGCTGCCGCTGCCCGCCCGAGAGCTGGTGGGGATAGGCCTCCAACCGGCTTTCCGCATCGCGGATCCCGACCTTTTCCAGCAGGTCGATGACCCGCGTGCGCGCAGCGTCGCCCGTGAGGCCCTGATGCAGGGTCAGGCTTTCGGTGATCTGCTTTTCCAGCGGGTGAAGCGGGTTGAGCGAGGTCATCGGCTCCTGAAAGATGAAGCTGACATCATTGCCCCGCACCCGTCGCAGATCCGCCTCGGGCGCGCCGACCATCTCGGTGCCCTCATAGGTGATGGAGCCGGAGACCTCCGCCGCATCAGGCAGGAGCGAGACCGTGCTGAGCGCGGTTACCGACTTGCCCGAACCGCTCTCGCCCACAAGGGCCACGGTCTCCCCCGAGGCCACGTCAAAGCTGACGCCCTTGACCGCCTCGGAGAGCTGGCCGTCCTGCCGGAAGGCCACGCGCAGGTCGCGCACCTGAAGGACTGCATCGCTCATGAGAAGGTCTTTCTGGGGTCAAAGGCATCGCGGATACCCTCGAAGACGAACACCATCAGCGACAGCATGATCGCGAAGGTAAAGAAGGCGGTGAAGCCGAGCCACGGCGCCTGCAGGTTCTGCTTGGCCTGCAGGGTCAGCTCACCCAGGGACGGCGCCGAGGACGGCAGACCGAAGCCGAGGAAGTCGAGCGTGGCCAGGGAGCCCACGGTGCCCGTGACGATGAAGGGCAGCATGGTGACCGTCGCCACCATCGCGTTGGGCAGCACATGGCGGAACATGATCTTAACGTTGGACACACCCAGCGCCCGGGCCGCACGGACATACTCGAAGTTCCGCGCGCGCAGGAACTCCGCCCGCACCACGCCCACCAGCGCCGTCCAGCCAAAGAGCACCATGAGGAAGACGAGTAGCCAGAAATTCATCTGGAAGATCGCCGCGACGATGATGATGATATAGAGGCTCGGCGTTGCCCCCCAGAGCTCGATGATCCGTTGGAAGATCAGGTCCGTGAGCCCGCCGAAATAGCCCTGCACCGCGCCTGCGGCGATCCCGATCACCGAGGTCAGGAAGGTCACGACCAGCGCAAAGGCCACCGAGAGGCGGAAGCCGTAGATCACCCGCGCCAGCACATCGCGGGCCGTGTCATCGGTGCCCAGCCAGTGATTGGCGTCGGGCGCTGACGGCGCTGTGCCCTGAATGTCGTTGATCGTGTCATAGCTGTAGGGGATCAGCGGCCAGAGCAGCCACCCCTTGTGGATCTCGGCCCCGCCGACTTCGCCATCGCGCGCATCCTCGATCACGCCGATCGGGTCGTCGAAGCAATCCTCGAGCCCGCCGGAGATGATAAGGCATTGCACCTCGTCGTCGCGGTAGACCGCCTCGGTCCGGAAATCCCCGCCAAAGGCGGTCTCCGGGTAGAATTGGGTTACCGGGAAGTGCAGCTCGCCCTGATAGCTGACGATGATCGGCTTGTCGTTCGCGATCAGCTCGGCAAAGAGCGACAGGACAAAGAGCGTGCCGAAGAGGATCAGCGACCAATAGGCCCGGCGGTTGGCCTTGAAATTGCGCCAGCGGCGCTGGCCGAGCGGCGAGAGGCCGAAGCGCGACTTCTTCTCGGGCGCGGTGATTGCCTCGGGCTGCGGGGTGTCGTCGGGGCGGGTTTCTTCGGCGAGGGCCATGTTACGTCTCCCTCGAGGCGAAATCGATCCGTGGGTCGATCCAGACATACATCAGGTCCGAGACGAGCCCCATCAGGAGCCCGATCAGTCCGAACACGAAGAGCGTCCCGAAGATCACCGGATAATCCCGGGCCACGGCGGCTTCAAAGCCCATGCGGCCCAACCCGTCGAGGCTGAAGATCGTCTCGATGATCAGCGAGCCGCCAAAGAAGACCGAGACGAAGACCGCGGGAAAGCCTGCGATCACGATCAGCATGGCGTTGCGGAACACATGGCCATAGAGAACCTGGCTCTCGCCCAGCCCCTTGGCCTTGGCGGTGATCACGTATTGCTTCTTGATCTCATCGAGGAAGCTGTTCTTGGTCAGCAGGGTCAGCGTGGCAAAGGCCGAGATGGTCGAGGCCAGCACGGGCAGGGTGATGTGCCACAGGTAGTCACCCACCTTGCCCAGCGCGCTCAGCTCGTCAAAATTGTCCGAGGTGAGGCCACGCAGGGGGAACCACTGAAAATAGGATCCGCCCGCGAAGAGCACGAGGAGCAGGATCGCAAAGAGGAAGCCGGGGATCGCATAGGCCACGATGATCAGGCCGGAGGTCCAGGTGTCAAAGCTCGACCCGTCGCGGACGGCCTTGCGGATGCCCAGCGGGATCGAGACGAGATAGGCGATCAGCGTCGACCAGAGGCCCAGAGTGATCGAGACAGGCATCTTCTCGATCACCAGATCCACCACGCTGATCGAGCGGAAATAGCTCTCGCCGAAATCGAAACGCATGTAGTCCCACATCATGTTCAGGAACCGGATATGGGGCGGCTTGTCGAAGCCGAACTGCGCCTCCAGCTCGGCGATGAATTCCGGGGGCAGCCCGCGCGAGCCGAGATAGCGGTCATCGCCCGCAGCCCCTGCGCCCACATCACCGCCACCGCCGCCCGCATCGCCACCGCCGGCGATGTTCTGGAACACGTCGCCGCCGCCATCGAGCTGGGCCAGCACCTGTTCCACAGGGCCACCGGGGACGAACTGCGTCAGCGCAAAATTGATCAGCATGATGCCGAACAGGGTCGGGATGATCAGCGCCAGACGACGCAGGATATAGGCTCCCATGGGGTTACAGCGCGCCCTTGGCCCGGAGGGCTTCGGCCTTGTCCGCGTTGAACCACCAGAAATCGAGATTGCCGAGCCCGAAGGGCGGCAGGGTCTCGGGGTGCTCATACATATCGTAATAGGCGACCGTATGGGTGTTCTTGTTCCATTGCGGCACCCAGAACTTCTCAGCCCGCAGCACCCGGTCGAGGGCATGAACCGCCGTGGTCAGTTCCTCCTGGGTTTCGGCGTCCAGCACCACATTGATCATGCGGTCGACCGCCTCGGACTGGATCCCCATCTTGTTGAAGGTGGAGGTATCCGCGGTCTCGGAGCCGTAGAACTGCCGAAGGTTGCTGCCCGGGATGTAATCCGTGGACATGAAGGCCGTCACGATGTCGAAATCATAGGAGGGGGGCCGCTCGCGCAGGGTCATCTGCGCGTTGTCGATCCGCGTGTGGCGGGCATCGACGCCGAGCCGCTTGAGGTTTTCCACATAGGGGTTGATCACCCGGTCGAAGGTCTGGCTGTCATTGAGGAACTCGATGGACAGCACCTCGCCATCCTTGCGGCGCAGACCATCATCGCCCACCTCCCATCCGGCCTCGTCCAGCAGGCGCGAGGCGGCGCGCAGGTTGCCGCGATCGAGCTGGCGCGCGCCCGAGCGCGGGAAGCTGAAGGGCTCGGAGGTCAGGATGCTCGCATCGAGCAGCCCCTCATCCACCAGCGGTTGCAGCAGGGCCAGCTCGCCCTCGCTGGGCATGCCGGTCGCCTCAAGTTCGGAATTGTCCCAGAAGCTGTCGACATAGTCATAGATGCCGTAGAACAGCGTCTCGTTCGACCATTCGAAGTTGAACATCATGCCGATGGCTTCGCGGACGCGTGGGTCCTGAAATTGCGGGCGGCGCAGGTTGAAGACCCAGGCCTGGCCCGTGGCCTTGGCGCCGTTGGGCAGCTCGGCCTTGACGACAGAGCCTTCCTGGATCGCCGGGAAGTCATAGCCCGTGGCCCAGATCTTGGAGGAGGCCTCGTTCCGGAAGGTATAGGTGCCGCCCTTGAAGCCCTCGAAGGCCGCGTTGTAGTCAGCGTAGTATTCGATCCGGATCGCGTCGAAATTGCTGCGCCCGATATTGATGGGCAAATCTGCGCCCCAGTAATCCGGGTCCCGCTCATAGACGACGGTCTGGCCCACATCCATGCGGCCCAGAACGTAAGGCCCGGAGCCCAGAAGCGGCTCGAGCGAGGTCTCTTCGAAATCGCGGTCGTTTTCGGTGTAGAACGCCTCGGAGAAGACCGGCAGCGCCCCCACATCGGAGATCAGGTCGCGGGTCGGGATCCCCTCCTTGAAGACAAAGCGCACCGTGCGGTCATCGAGTGCCTCGGCGCTCTCGACCTTCTGGGCGAGCTGGGCGCGGAAGGAGGGCAGACCCTTGGTCAGAAGCAGGTTGTAAGAGAACACGATATCGCTCGCGGTGAGCGCCGAGCCGTCGGAGAAGGTGATGCCGTCCCGCAGGGTGAAGGTCACTTCCGAGCGATCCTCAGGATAGCTGATCGTCTCGCAGAGCAGGCAATAGACCGCGCCGATCTCATCCGCCGTGCCCGCCATCAGGCTTTCGAAGAAGACCGAAGACAGGCCCGCGGCGCGGCCCTTCAGCGTGTAGGGGTTCATGGAATCGAAGGAGCCAAAGGCCCAGACCGAAATCTCGCCGCCCTTGGGCGCGTTCGGGTTCACATAGTCCAGATGGGGAAAATCAGCGGCATATTTCAGATTGCCGAAGGTGGAAATGCCATGGGCCGTGATCATCTCCGCCTGCGCAGGCAGCGCGCTCAGGGCCAAAACCGTGACCAGCGCGAGCGGGCGTGACCAGCCGGAACGGCGGTCGGTTCGGGATGTGTCCTCGCCGGCGGGCGCCTTGGCATGTCGCATGAATGTCCTCCTGAACGTGTCAATGGCGGCACTGGCGTGCCCGTTCTCCAAGCTAAAGAGCCGTGCTTGGATGTTTCAAGCCTTCTCACCTGGATTTCACGAGGAAGTATGCCGCCGCGAGCAAAAAACAAAAAACGGAGTCCGGGCGGACACAAAAAAAGAGGCCGCCTCACGGCGACCTCGGACATTCTGAAGGGGCTACGCCTTACTGGAACGTGGCCAGATAGGCGATCAGGTTGGCGCGATCTTCGGCCTTGCCCATGCCGCGATAGGCCATCTTGGTGCCCGGTGCGTACTCCTTGGGATTCTCGAGGAACGCACTGAGGTTTTCCGGGGTCCACTCGCCGGTGGTGGCCATCAGACCGTCGGAATAGCTGTAGCCGTCTGCCGCGTGCTTCGGACGATCGACAACCCCGTGCAGATAGGGGCCAACGCCATTCGCGCCCGGCTCAAGCTTGTGGCAGGCCTGGCACTGGCGCCACAGACGCTCGCCGGCGCCCGCATCGGCTGCGGCATAGACTTCGGCAAAGGGCACTTCGACGACTTCCTCGACCACGGCGTCGCTCTCGCCCGTGTCGATGGAATAGGCCTGCGCGTGGTCATCCCCGTGGCTCCCATAGGTGCCATAAAGGATTCCGCCCGCCCAACTGCCCAACAGGAACACAAGGAGCGCGCCGCAAAAGCCACCCACAACCTTTGTCATCGTCATAGTATCGAACATGTTGCTACCACCAGCTGCAAGATTTGCACGGTAACTATGGCTTCCCCTCCCGGAGGGCAAGGTATAGATACCGCGACCAAACGCCCGACTGAGAGCTGACCGGGCGTCTGACAGAGGCCCGCCATGACAGTCAAAATCGCATTTCAGGGAGAACCCGGCGCTTATTCGCACCAGGCCTGCCATGATGCCCGTCCCGACGCCGAAGCCGTTCCGTGCCGGACCTTCGAGGATGTCTTTGCCGCCGTCCATGATGGAACCTGCGATCTGGGCATGCTGCCGGTCGAAAACTCGACCTATGGCCGGGTGGCGGATATCCATCGGCTGCTGCCGGAAAGCGGGCTGCATATCATCGAAGAGGCCTTTGTCCGCGTGCATATCAACCTGCTCGCGGTGCCGGGCACCACGCTCGATCAGGTCCGCTCGGCCCAGAGCCACACGGTGCTGCTCGGCCAGTGCCGCGGCTTCCTGCAGGAGCACAAGATCCATGCGGTGACCGGCGCCGATACCGCCGGATCCGCCATGCAGATCGCCCGCGCGGGCGACCCGGCCCAGGCCGCGCTGGCCTCGGAGCTTGCGGGCGAGATCTACGGGCTCGACGTGCTGGCGCGCCATATCGAGGACCATGACAACAATACCACGCGGTTCCTGATCATGGCGCCGGAGATGAACACGTCCCGACGCGGACCGGGCAAGATGATCACCTCTTTCGTCTTCGAGGTGCGCAACATCCCCGCCGCGCTCTACAAGGCCATGGGCGGGTTCGCGACCAACGGCATCAACATGACCAAGCTCGAGAGCTATATGGTCGGCGGGTCCTTCACCGCGACGCAGTTCTATGCGGATATCGAGGGCCACCCGGAGGACAGGAATGTCCAGCTCGCCCTCGAAGAGCTCGGTTATTTCACCTCACGTCTGGAGATTCTCGGCGTCTATCCGGCGGATCCCCGGCGCGACTGAGCCACCCGCGCGCGGACCTAGCCGTCCGCGTGGAGCCGGTCTTCGAGCTGGCGCAGGGCTTTGCGCACCCGCTTCCGGTAGCCCTTGTTCAGGCTGTCCCGGGCAAGCTTCATCGATTGCAACAGCACCTTCGCGGTGATCGACTTGGCGCGGGTCTTGGTGGCCACGGTGACCTCCGTGGCGTTGGGGTCCAGCGCCTCGGCCAGCACATCGACCTCAAAAAGCAGCCCTTGCACCGCCCCCTCGAACCGCATCTTCTGCGGCGCATGCAGCGTGACCATCGTCATCTCGGCGATCCGGTCCCGGCCTCGCGCGCGAAACGGGATCTGCCAGCGCATACCCGGCCCCGGACGCGGCAGCTTGTCGAGCCGTTTGACGGCAATCCCGTTCTCCAGCGCCATGCGCTCATAGAAGGCGACATCGCTGAGCTGGGCGAAGACATCCTCGACCGGCCCGGTCACCACTTCTGAGGCTTTGAACTGCATCCTCGCGCGCCTTCTATCCGGCCTGATCCGAGAGCCACGCCGTCAACAGGCTATGGGCGATCGCCCCGCGCCGGGGCTCGCGCATCTTGGGATGGGCGCCCATGAAGACCTGCAAAAGCTCCTCGCGGTTCATCCAGATGGCATCCTCAATCTCGACCGGATCAATGGTGATCTCCTCGCTAACCGCCTCGCCCGCGCATCCCATCATCAGGGACGCAGGATAGGGCCAGGGTTGCGAGGCCAGATAGCGCACGGGGCCGACACGGACACCCGCCTCTTCAAAGACCTCGCGGCGCACGGCAGCCTCGAGGGTCTCGCCGGGCTCGACAAACCCCGCGAGCAGGGAATACATCCCCTCGGGCCAGCCGGGCGAGCGGCCCAGAAGCACCCGGTTGCCATGGGTGATCAGCATGATCACAACCGGGTCCGTGCGCGGGAAATGGTGCCGCCCGCAAGAGGGGCACTGGCGCTGCCAGCCGCCCATGGTGACCTCCGAAGGCGCGCCGCACATGGAACAGAAACTATGGGTGCGGTGCCATTCCATGACCTGCCGCGCCGAGGCCGCAAACTCCGCATCCCGCCGGGTGAGCCGGGTCATGATCCCGCGCAGCTCGGCAAAAACCTCCCCCTCGGGCAGGTCCGGGTGCTGCTGCTCGCTGCGGTCGAGAAAACTGTCAAGCTCACCCGTGGGTTCCGCCGGCTCCCAGGCCGAGATATCGCGCGCAAAACGCGGCCCTGCCGCATCGAGCCCCAGAAAAATGGGCGCCTCGGTCGCGGCGGCAAAGACCGCGTGCTCCAGCGGCAGACCCACGAGCCCCTCGGCGCCCACAAGCGGTTTGCCGCGCCAGAAGGCGAAAGCCCGCGCCGTCGGGTCCTTGGCCAATCGGGCCAACGCCTCGGCATCACCACGCAGATGCGCCGCCCGGTCGAGCCCGGAGGTTCCGAATGTGATCTGATCTTCAAAGGGCATGCGGGGGCCTTCCAATGGGATCCCCGATCCTTGCCATGTCTGCCCGCGACACACAATTGCCCGTGGGAAACGCCCTCTTGCAGCGCGGCTTTCAGGTCCGTATATACCCCGGCGAGAGGTTGGCGCGGGCGAGCGCCTCGCCAACCCGGTCAGATCCGGAAGGAAGCAGCCGTAACGAGCCCCGCTTGGGTCGTTGTCCAGCCTCTCACCTCTCCCCCCCTCTAGATGCATGCCGAACGCGGGCGGTGGTCTGCCCGCAGGCCCCTTTGGCGCGCGCGAGGATGATCCCGCCCCTGCGCGGAAATGCGCGCTTCACGCGCCCGGAGCGCCTTCGTACCACCGGGGGATGATGCGGATCGTCACGTCTCTTGTCATCCTGCTGGTCATCGCGGCCACGCTCGCGCCACGGCTCTCCGCAGCCGTGGGCACGGCCTTTGGCGGGGCCTATACGATCGTGATCTGTACGGGCACAACGCTGGAGACGATCACGCTTGATGCCGAAGGCAACCCGGTCGAACGGCAGGAGCACAGCGATCAGCCCTGTACCCTGCATGCGCTTGGCGCGGTGGAGGCGACCGCTCCGGCCCTCTGGCAGCGGCTCGCACGCAGCTATGCCGCCCTGCCCTTTGTCGCCGCCCCGCCCGTGCGCGGCGCGCAGCTCTTTCTCCGCAACCCGCCCGCTCAGGGACCGCCTGTGATCGGATAAGCCCCCTTATCCCTCTCAACAACATCACAGGAATAAACTTATGACCGATGCAACCGCATCGCCGCCCGAGGTCGCGCGGACGACCGGCGGCGCCTTCTACCGTCTCGTCTGGAAATGGCACTTTCTGGCCGCACTCTATGTGCTGCCCTTCATGGCGCTTCTCTCGATCACGGGCGCCCTCTATCTCTACAAGCCGCAGATCGAGGAATGGATCTATGCCGACCGGCTGAACGTCCCCATCGGCGCGGAGGTTCTGCCCTTCGAGGATCAGGTCGCGGCCGTGGAAGCGCGTGCCGGGATCACCCGCCTGCGCGGGATCACCACGTCGGACATGCCCGGACGCAGCACGCTGATCGAGTTCAACGATGGGGACAAAACCCGCTCCTATGCCTGGGTGGATCCTTATACGGCCGAGGTTCTTGCGGTCACCCCGCGGGACGAAACGCTCATGCGCATGGTCAAGAAGATCCATGGCGAGCTTCTGCTCGGGGCCTTTGGCACCAAATTCGTCGAGCTTGCCGCCCATTGGGCCATCGTGATGTTCATCACCGGCGCCTATCTCTGGTGGCCGCGCGGCGACCGTAGCCTCGCGCAGGCCGTGCAACCTCCGGGCCGCAAGACGCCCGGGCGTGCGTGGTGGCGGCAGACCCATCTCTTCACCGGAATGCTGGCGACGGTGCTCGTGGTTCCGATCCTGGTCACCGGCCTGCCCTGGACGGATGTCTGGGGCGGCGCACTCGACCGGGTGCAGCAGGAGACGGGCCAATCTTCGAAATCCTTGCGCTTCGGGGGGCGCGTGCCCGGCTCCACCAGCGAGAGTGGCACGACCCTCGCCCAGGCAGAGGTCTTCGCGATTGCCCGGGCCGAGGGGCTGGCCGCGCCCTACGAGCTGCGTCCGCCCAAAAATGCGGAGGCGGCGTTCTGGATCCGCTCCGCCTCCCGCGACCGGTTCGAGCAGACAGAGCTGATCGTGGATCAGTATTCCGGCGAGGTCCTCGCGCGGGTCGATTTCACCGACAACCCACCCGTGGCCAAGGCCGTCTCCCTCGGGATCTCGTTCCACCAAGGGGAGCTCTACGGCCCGCTCAACCTGATCCAGAACACCATCGCGGCTCTGCTCGCGCTGGTGCTGTCGGTCTCGGGCTTCGTGGCGTGGTGGGCGCGACGGCCCAAGGGCAGCCTCGGGGTGCCAGCGGCACCCGAGGCCCGGCTGGGTGCGGGTATGATCCTGCTTGTGATCGGTCTGTCGATCCTGCTGCCGCTTGTCGGGGCGTCGCTGGTGCTTGCGCTGATCCTTGACCGGCTGATCTTCCGGCGGCTGGGCTGGTTCGGCGCACCGCAGAGCTGAGCAATATTCCAGCGCTGCCGCCCTGCGGTGGCGCTGGACCTCTGCCCTGCGCCCGCCTACCTTGCAGCGTGGGCGAGTCAGACGGGGCGACATGAGCGAGACGGACGAGAACGGCTATCAGGTGCTGGCGCGGAAATACCGTCCGGCGACCTTTGCAGACCTGATCGGACAGGACGCCATGGTCCGGACCCTGCGCAATGCGTTCCAGGCGGACCGGATCGCGCAGGCCTTCATGATGACCGGTATCCGCGGCACCGGGAAGACGACCACGGCGCGGATCATCGCCAAGGGCATGAATTGCACCGGTCCCGATGGCTCGGGCGGGCCGACCACGGATCCTTGCGGGCAATGCGACAATTGCCGGGGCATCATGGCGGGCCAGCATGTGGATGTGATCGAGATGGATGGCGCGAGCCAGACGAAGATCGACGACATCCGCGCCAATGTGCTCGATTCGGTGCATTACGCCCCCGCCTCGGCGCGCTACAAGATCTTCATCATCGACGAGGTACATATGCTCTCGACCAGCGCGTTCAACGCGCTGCTCAAGACCCTCGAAGAGCCGCCCGCCCATGTGAAATTCATCTTCGCCACTACCGAGATCCGCAAGGTTCCGGTCACCGTGCTCAGCCGGTGCCAGCGCTTCGATCTGCGCCGGATCGAGCCGGAGGTGATGATCGCCCATCTGCGCCGGATCTCGGATCTGGAGAAGGCCGAGATCGCCGAGGATGCGCTGGCCCTGATCACCCGGGCCGCCGAAGGCTCGGTCCGCGATGCCATGAGCCTTCTGGATCAGGCGATCAGCCACGGTGCGGGCGAGACCACCGCCGAGCAGGTCCGCGCCATGCTGGGCCTTGCCGATCGCGGGCGGGTCATGGACCTCTTTGATCTGGTGATGCGCGGGGACGCAGCAGGCGCCCTGACCGAGCTCTCGGCCCAGTACTCCGACGGGGCGGATCCCATGGCTGTGCTGCGGGATCTGGCCGAGGTCACCCATTGGGTGTCGGTCATCAAGATCACCCCCGAAGCTGCCGAGGACCCCACGGTCAGCCCCGATGAGCGCGCCCGGGGACAGGCCGCCGCCGAGGCCCTGCCCATGCGAGCCATGACGCGGATGTGGCAGATGCTGCTCAAGGCGCTGGAGGAGGTCGCGATCAGCCCGAACGCCATGATGGCCGCCGAGATGGCGATCATTCGGCTGACCCATGTGGCAGATCTGCCCTCCCCCGAGGATCTGGTGCGCAAGCTGCAGAACACGCCGGTCCCCTCGGGACCCGCGGGGGGCGGCGCCCCTGCCCCGCAAGGCGGCGGCGGGACCACGGCGCGCGCCCGGATGCAAGGCACCCCGGCCCCATCGCAGAGCGCCGCCGCAAGCAGTGTCAGCGCCCATGGCGGCGCAGGCCCCGCGCTGGCCATGGCCGCCCCGGCGGAGGATGCGCTTGCCCGTTACGGACGGTTCGAGGATGTGGTCGAACTGATCCGCACCCGCCGGGACGTGAAACTGCTGGTGGAGATCGAGGGCGGGCTGCGCCTGGCGTCCTACAGCCCCGGGCGGATCGAGTTTGCCCCGACCGAGAGCGCGCCGCGCGATCTGGCCCCGCGCCTCGCGCAACGGCTCCAGACCTGGACCGGTGTTCGCTGGGCCGTGAGCGTCGTGGCCGAGGCCGACGCGCCGACCATCGCCGAGACCCGCGACGCGGAAAAGCTCGAACAGGAAAAGGCCGCCCTCGCGCATCCGATGGTGGCGGCGGTCTTCGCGGCCTTCCCCAAGGCCAAGATCACAGAAATTCGCTCCCATTCCGACCTGGCTCAGGAGGCCGCCATCGAGGCGCTCCCGGAGGTCGAGGATGAATGGGACCCCTTCGAAGACGACTGATACCGGAAAGGAACCTCACAATGCTCAAAGGGTTGGGACAGCTTGGCGATATGGCCAAGGTCATGAAGCAGGCGCAGGACATGCAGGCCAAAATGGCCGAAATGCAGGAAAACCTCGCGACGATGATCGTCACCGGCGAGAGCGGTGCCGGGCTGGTCAAGGCCACGGCCACCGCCAAGGGCGAACTGACCGGGCTGGATATCGATCCGTCGATCTTCAACCCCGAGGAAAAGGAAGTCGCCGAGGACCTGATCCTCGCCGCGATCAAGGACGCTCAGGCCAAGGCGCTCGACAAGGGGCGCGAAGAGATGGCGAAGGTCACCGAAGGGCTGAACTTGCCCGAAGGCATGAAACTGCCCTTCTAAGCCATGAGTACCGCGCCCAAGGACATCGAGAACCTGATCGACCTGATGGCGCGGTTGCCCGGGCTTGGGCCGCGTTCGGCGCGGCGCGCGGTGCTGTTCCTGCTGGGCAAGAACAAGCGGCTTCTGGGGTCTCTGGGCGCTGCCATGCAGGAGGTCGCCGCCTCCGCCCGGGATTGCCTGAATTGCGGGAATATCGGCACGCAGGATATCTGCGAGATCTGCAGTTCCGAGAAACGCGCGACGGGCGAGATCTGCGTTGTGGAGGACGTCGCGGATCTCTGGGCGATGGAACGCTCCGGCGTGTTCAAGGGGCGCTACCATGTGCTGGGCGGCACCCTCTCGGCGCTGGACGCAATCGGCCCGGAGGAGCTGCGCATCCCACAGCTCAAGGACCGGGTGGCGAGCGAGGGCGCGACGGAGGTGATCCTCGCGCTCGCGGCCACGGTGGATGGCCAGACCACCGCCCATTACATCGCCGACGTGCTGGAAGGATCGGGTGCGACGGTGACCAGCCTCGCCCAGGGCGTGCCCATCGGCGGCGAGCTCGACTATCTCGATGACGGGACGATCACCGCCGCCCTGCGCGCCCGCAAGGCGTTCTGACGCCCCCTATCCGCGCGCGTGGAAGAAATCGTAGATCGTCTGGGCCATCGCCTCTGAAATCCCGTCCACCGCCTTGAGATCCGACAGGTTCGCACGCCCCACCGCCTTGGCGGAGCCGAAATGCGCGAGCAGCGCGCGTTTGCGCGTGGCCCCCACCCCGGCGATCTCGTCCAGCGGCGTGCGCCCCACGGATTTCGACCGTTTCGCCCGGTGGGTGCCGATGGCAAAGCGGTGCGCCTCGTCCCGCAAACGCTGCACGAAGTAGAGCACCGGATCGTTGTGGCGCAGCGCGGTCGCGCGCATGCCGGGACGGTAGAACTCCTCCTTCCCCGCATCACGATCAAGGCCCTTGGCGACCCCGATGAAGGGGACATCCTCGACCCCGAGATCGCCCAGGATCTCGGCCACGGCCGAGACCTGGCCCGCGCCGCCATCGATCAGCAGGAGGTCCGGCCAGGCTTCGCTCTCGCGGTCCGGGTCCTCCTTGAGCAAGCGTTTGAAGCGGCGCGACAGCACCTCCTTCATCATCCCGAAATCGTCCCCCGGGGTCAGGTCATCGCCGCGGATGTTAAACTTGCGGTACTGGGATTTCAGCAACCCCTCCGCCCCGGCCACGATCATCGCGCCCACCGCATCGGTGCCCTGGATGTGGGAGTTGTCATAGACCTCGATCCGCTTGGGCGGCGCGTCCAACTCGAAGGCCTCCGCGAGACCACGCAGGAGCTTGGTCTGGGTCGCGCTCTCGGCCATCTTGCGGGCGAGGCTCTCGCGGGCATTGCGCGCCGCACTCTCGATCAGCTCCGCCTTCTCGCCGCGCTGGGGCACGAGGATCTCGACCTTGCGGCCCAGCTTCTCCGACAGGGCGGTCGCCATCAGGTCGGTGTTCTCTATCGGGTGGCTGAGGAGGATCTGCCGGGGCGGATCCTTCTGGTCATAGAACTGGCCGAGAAACGCCTCGAGGATCTCGGGCTCCTCCGCGCCGGATCCCGTGCGCGGATAGAAATCCCGGTTCCCCCAGTTCTGGTTCGCCCGGATGAAGAAGACCTGCACGCAGGCTTGCCCGCTCTCAAGATGGAGCGCGATGACATCGGCCTCCGACACCGTGCGCGGATTGATCCCTTGCGCCGATTGCACCTGGGTCATGGCGCGGATCCGGTCGCGCAGGGCGGCGGCGCGCTCAAACTCCATCTCTTCGGAGGCCTGGGCCATTTGCGCCGCGAGCTTCTCCTGCACATCCGTGGATTTGCCCGACAGGAACCGCTCCGCATCCTTGACCGAAGCGGCGTAGTCGGTCTCCGAGATCTCGCCGGTGCAGGGCGCTGAACAGCGCTTGATCTGATAGAGCAGGCAGGGCCGCGTCCGGCTGGCAAACATCGAATCCGAGCAGTTCCGCAAGAGGAACACTTTCTGCAGCTGGTTGAGCGACCGGTTCACGGCGCCCGCGCTGGCGAAGGGGCCGTAATAGGCGCCCTTGTCCGCCTTGCGCCCGCGATGCTTGCGGATCTGCGGAAAGGGATGGTCCTTGGCCACGAGGATGTTCGGAAAGCTCTTGTCGTCGCGCAGCAGCACGTTGTAGCGCGGCTTGAGCTGCTTGATGAGGTTCTGCTCCAAGAGCAGCGCCTCGGTCTCGGTCCGCGTGGTCAGGAACATCATCGACGCGGTCTCGGAAATCATCCGCGCAATCCGCGCCGAATGCCCCGACATCCGCGCGTAGTTCGACACCCGCGCCTTGAGGTTCCGCGCCTTGCCCACATAGAGCACCCGGCTCTCGGCGTCGAGCATGCGGTAGACGCCCGGAGAGCCGTCCAGCGTTCGGAGGTAGCTCTGGATCAGCGCATGTCCAGTCAACGATTCCCCGTTTTCCGCATCATTTTGATCAGTTTCGACCATACCACTCATCCGAGAAATTGCTTGACCGCGGTTGTCCACGGATTGTGTGGATAACTCTGGGGGCAAGTTTCCTTCAACCGGATTTTTCCTTTTGTTTGTGAGGGGTTCTTCATTTTGATTAAAAAATGGTCAACGCCCTAACATACTGTTTTTGCTTCGTAATTTCTGTTGACACTTCGGGTGTCAAACTCTGTGACAGAATCGTGACGCTTTTCCTGAGCTGCGAAAGCCCGGTGGACAAGTCAAGGCCACCCCCAGCAAAAAATCGCAAAACGGTGCCGCTTGGCCCAACGTCACTCGACCCCGATCACGTCCGGTGTGGCCCAGGCGAGATGCTGTCCTCCATCCACGCAGAGGAGCTGCCCGGTCACCGCGGGCGCGTCGAGGAAATAGCCCAGCGCCGTCGTGATCCCCGCAGGGTCTGCGCCCCGTTCCAGCAGGGTCGCGGCGCGCTGCTTGGCGAAATGCGCCTCGGATTGACGCCCCCCACGCAGGGTAGGGCCGGGGCCGATGGCGTTGACCCGGATCTGTGGTGCGAGCGCCTGTGCCGCAGTCTGGGTAAAGGCCCAGAGCCCCATCTTCGCAAGGGTATAGGTCATGAATTCCGGGGTCAGTTTGCGCACCCTTTGATCGATCAGGTTGATCACGAGGCTGCTGGCCAGCGGCTCCCCGTTCGCATCCGTCTGTGTCTCGGGCGCCTGCGCGGCAAAGGCCTGGGTCAGCACGAAGGGCGCGCGCAGATTGCTTTGAAAATGGCGGTCCCAGTTCTCGCGCGTGGCGGTCTGCACCGTGTCATATTCGAAAATCGAGGCGTTGTTTACCAGCACGCTCAAGGGGCCGAGGGCAGCCGCTGCGTCGGGCACCAGCCGGCTCATGTCGGTCTCGGACAGCAGGTCCGCCTGCAGGGTCACCGCCTTGCGACCCAGGGCCCGGATCTGCTCGGCGACCGCTTCGGCCTCGGTCGCGGAACTGGCGTAGTGAATGGCCAGATCATAGCCCCGTTCCGCCAGATAAACTGCCATCGAAGCCCCGAGGCGTTTGCCCGCCCCGGTGACCAATGCTGCCTTCGTCATGTCCCGCCCCTCACGTTAGGAGCATCACCACATAGGCTGCATAGAGGCCTGTCAAGACGACTCCGGCGAGCCGCGTGAGGTTGACGCGGAAGTAGACAAACGGGATCAGCAGGAGCGACGCGCCAAGCATCACCCAGAGGTCAAATCGCAGGAATTCGGCGGTCACGGGGATCTCACCCACAAGGGCCGTGATGCCGATGATCGCGAGCAGGTTGAACATGTTCGAACCGATCACATTGCCCAGCGCCACATCCGCCTGTCGCCGGATCGAGGCCATGACCGTCGTCGCCAATTCCGGCAGGGAGGTGCCAAAGGCGACGAGCGTCAGGCCAATCACCTCCTCGGAGATGCCGAAGGCCAGAGCGATGTTGATCGAGGCATCCACCAGCAGATCCGCCCCGAGGGGCAGACCGATCAGACCGAGCAACAGGAACAGGATGATCTTGGGCCAGGACATGCTGGGATCCGCACCCTCGACCTCCTCTTCCTCGTCCTCCTGCGCCTTGCGATGGGCGCGCGCCTCGCGTAGGGCATCGACCAGCATGAAGGACAGCGCCGCCAGAAGCACCAGCCCGTGGATCCAGGTGATCGGGCCCAGAAAACACACGGCGATGAAGAGGAAGGTCGCCGCCAGCATCTGGATGTAACTTCGTTTCGTGTCGCAATCGGCGGTGTGCAGCCCCGCGAGGAGCGCCGGGATCCCCAGCACCAGAAGGACATTGGCGGTGTTCGAACCGACCACATTGCCCAGCGCGAGGCCCGGCACGTCATCCTCAACCGCCGCGATCGAGATCAACAGCTCAGGGGCCGAGGTGCCAAAGGCGACGATCGTCAGGGACACGATCAGGGCCGGGATCCCGACCCGGAGGCTGAGATTGACGGCCCCCTTCACCAGGCTGTCCCCGGCCAGAACCAGGATCACCAGCCCAAGGGCCGCAAACAGGAAATCCATACGCGCCTATCCCTTGCCGCAACCACAGGGGTCATTGGACAGCAGATAGCGACCGCAGGACCTGCATTTCGTCGGTTTCTTCAACGCCACCTTGCCCAGATAGGGCAGACGCAGTTTCCCGAACATGGCCAGGACGGCCATGCCGATGAGAAACACGGTGACGATCTTGAATATCATCCCTCAGAGACCGTAACGCGCCCAGAGGCCGCGCTCTTCGAGACCCGCGAGGGTGTCTTCGACCAGCGAAAGGCCGAACCGGCTGACCAGCGGGCGCTTCGCGCCATAGACGCGGAACCGGGTCTTGTCGCCGAGCTTGTCCTTCATCACCGGCACCAGGTGGCCGATCCCGTCGGCGAGGCCCACATCAATGCCCTGCTGGCCGATCCACACCTCCCCGGTAAAGAGATCCTGGTCCTCGGGCAGCTTGGCCCCGCGCCGGGCGGTGATGTGCCCCTTGAAGGTCTCATGGAGCTGGGCCTGCAGCGCCTTGAGGCGTTCGACATCCTCTTCACGTTCGGGGCGGAACGGGTCGAGCATGGATTTGTCCTTGCCCGCGGTGTGCACGCGGCGCTCGATCCCCTGACGCTGCATCAGCTCATGGAACCCGAAGGAGGCGGAAATCACCCCGATGGAGCCGACGATCGAGGTCGCATCGACCCAGATCTCATCCGCCGTCGCCGCAATCCAGTAGCCGCCCGAAGCCGCCACATCCTCGACAAAGGCGTAGACCGGGACCTCCTTCTCCTTAGACAGCCGTCGGATCCGCGCCCCGATCAGCGAGGATTGCGCGGGCGAGCCGCCGGGGGAGTTGATCACCAGCGCCACCGCCGCGGGCTTGCCTTTGGAGAAGGCGCGCTCCAACAGAGGCGCGACACCGGGATCGTTCAGGGTTCCACGACCGGTCGCGGCAATCGCGCCTTGCAGGCGAACGACCGAGACGGTGGGATGTTTTTTGACGAAGGGCAGCCATCTTTTCATGGAGGGCGATGTAAGCCGCGTGCGCGCCAGCGACAAGGCACCGCAGATGCGGGACCGACAATACTGTTGCTGCAATGCCGCCCGGCCCGGCAGCGCGCGCGCTCAGGCGCGGATGCGATAACCCGAGCGGAAGATCCACCAGATCGCCCCGAAACAGGCGGCGGTGAAGGCCAGGATCGCCAGAATGCTCCAGACCACGGGCACGTCGGCGGTTCCGAAAAACGCCCAGCGGAAGCCGGAGATCAGATAGACCACCGGGTTGAACAGGGTCACCGTCTGCCAGATCGGCGGCAGCATGGAAATCGAGTAAAAACTGCCCCCCAGGAAGACGAGCGGCGTGATCACCAGCAGCGGGACAAGCTGCAACTGCTCGAAATTCTTGGCGAGGATCCCGATGATGAAGCCCAGAAGGCTGAAGGAGATACAGGTCAGCACCAGAAAGCAGAGCATCCAGACCGGATGCGCGATCTGCAGCGGCACGAACAGAAATGCCGTGGCCAGAATGATCAATCCGATCAGCAACGACTTCACCGCCGCCGCCCCCACATAGCCGATCACGATCTCGAGGGTGGAGATCGGCGCGCTCAGGATCTCGTAGATCGTGCCGATGAATTTCGGGAAATAGATCCCGAAGCTCGCATTCGACACCGATTGCGTCAGCACCGAGAGCATGATCAGCCCGGGCACGATGAAGGCGCCATAGGAGGTGCCCTCGATCTCCTCCATCCGCGCGCCGATCGCCGCGCCGAAGACCACGAAATAGAGCGAGGTCGACAGGATCGGCGAGATCAGGCTCTGCAGCATCGTGCGGAAGAACCGGTTCATCTCGTAGATGAAGATCGTTTGTATGGCGGCGACGTTCATTGGGCGGCCTCCTCGGCTTCGGGAGCATGGACGAGGGAGACAAACACCTCCTCAAGCGAGCTTTGCCGGGTCGAGAGGTCCCGCATGGTGATCCCGGCCGCGTCCAGATCGTTGAGAACACGGCGGATCCCCGTGCGCTCGGCCTGGGTGTCATAGGTATAGACGATCTGGCAGCCGCCCCCGGTCAGGGTCAGGTCATAGGCCGCGAGGCTCTCGGGCAGCGCGGTCAGGGGCTCGGCAATGTCGATCACCGCCTCCTTGCGGCCCATCCGGGCCATGAGCCCTGCGGTTTCCTCGACCAGCAGGATCTCCCCCTTGTTGATCACACCGATCCGGTCGGCAATGGCCTCGGCCTCTTCGATGTAATGGGTGGTCAGGATGATCGTGACGCCCGCCGCCTTGAGGTCCTCAACCACGCGCCACATGTCCCGGCGCAGCTCAACATCCACCCCGGCGGTGGGTTCATCGAGAAACAGAACGCGCGGCTCGTGGGACAGGGCCTTGGCGATCAGCACCCGGCGCTTCATGCCCCCGGAAAGGGTGATGATCTTGTTGTCCTTCTTGTCCCAGAGACTGAGATCCCGAAGGATCTTTTCCAGGTAAGCCGGGTCGCGCGGCTTGCCGAAGAGCCCGCGCGAGAACGAGACCGTCGCCATCACCGTCTCGAACGGCTCCAGCGTCAGTTCCTGCGGCACGAGCCCGACCAGCGACCGGCTCGCCCGGTAGTCCGTGACCACGTCATGCCCGCCCACGGTGACCGTGCCGGAGGTCGGCGTGCTCAGCCCGCAAATCGTCGAAATCAGCGTTGTCTTGCCCGCCCCGTTCGGCCCCAGCAGCGCGAGGATCTCCCCCTCGCGGATCGACAGATCCACACCCTTGAGCGCGGTGAACCCGCCCTCGTAGGATTTCACCAGATCGGTGACAGTGACGATATCTGCGGCGGCTGCAGTCATGGGAAGGCTCCTTGATCGGATCGGCACCCTACCCGCCGCGCCGCCCGGTGCAAACGCCGTGAGCGCGCGGCGCGCCCTGCGCAATTGCACAGAATTGGCGCGCGGTCGTGGAATTGTGCGCAGGCGCCTCGCGCATATGTGATCGGGCAAGCGGCGGCCATCCCGGCCCGCCCCCAGAAAACGGAGAGTTCGATGACGCACAGAACCATCCCAGGCCTGCACCATGTCACGGCCATTTCCGGCCCGCCTCAGGACAATGTCGATTTCTTCACCGGCACCTTGCGCCAGCGGCTGGTCAAGAAGACCGTCAATTTCGACGCGCCGGAGACCTATCACCTCTATTACGGCAACGAGACCGGCGATCCCGGCACGATCCTGACCTTCTTTCCCTTTGTGGATGCGGGTCCCGGGCGCGCCGGGCCGGGCATGGCCTCCGCCTATGCCTATGCGGTCCCCGCTGGGCAGTTCGACGCCTGGATGGAGCGGCTCGCCGAGGATGCGGTCGATTTCGACGGGCCGGTCACGCGGCTCGGGCAGCGGGTCATCGCCCTGCGCGACCCGGATGGCGCGCCGGTGGAACTGATCGAGACGGATCGCGTCGCGGACGCGCCGCTCGACGGGTTCCACTCGGTCACCTTGTGGGAACAGGATCCCGAGCCCACGGCCCGGGTGCTCACAGATATCTTCGGCTATGAGGCTGCCGGGTCCCAGACCGAAGGCGGGATGGAGCGTCTGCGCTTTGCCGCCCCCGGCGATGCGCGCGGTGCCGTTGTGGACATTCTGCGCTCGGACGCGCCGTCTATCGGGCGGCCCGGAGCGGGGACGATCCACCATGTGGCCTTCCGGGCCGAGGATCACGACACCCATCTGGCGTGGCGCGAGACGCTGCTGAGCCAGGGCCATGCGGTCACTCCGGTGATCGACCGGCAGTATTTCGATGCGATCTACTTCCGCGAGCCTGGCGGCGTGCTGTTCGAGATCGCCACCGACCCGCCCGGCTTTGCCGTGGACGAGCCGGTGGAGACCATGGGCACCAAGCTCATGCTGCCTGCCCAGCATGAGCGCCTGCGGGAGCGGATCGAGCGGGTTCTGCCGCCGATCCGAACCGCCGCATGACGGCCCGTCTGCTGCGGTCCGGGGCGCCTGCGTCCCGGGCCCGGGCGGGGCTCGTCCTTGTCCATGGCCGGGGCGGCTCCGGAGCCGAGATCGCGCCGCTGGCCGACGCGCTCGGCCTGCCGGATCTCGCTGTGATCACGCCGGAGCATCCGGCGCGGTCCTGGTGGCCGACCTCCTTTCTTGCGCCCCATGCACAGATGGCGGGGCCGCTCGAGACCGGTCTTGCCGCGATGGGCGCGGCCGTTGCGGCCCTCGAGGCGGAGGGTGTGCCCCGCGCGGCCATCGCTGTGGCCGGGTTCAGTCAGGGCGCCTGCCTCGCAGTGGAATACGCCGCGCGCTTTGGGGCGGGCCTCGCCGGGGCGTTCGGATTGTCGGGTGCGCTGGTGGGCACGGGCGATGCGGCGCTCGGGTCTGCCGACCCGGGCCTCTACGGGTTCGCCGAGAAGCAGTTTGACTATGCCAGCGATCTGACCGGCCTACCGGTCTATCTCAGCGTCCATGCGCAGGACCCGCATATCCCGCTCGCGCGCACCCGCCGCTCGGCGGAGGTGTTCGAGACGCTTGGGGCCAAGGTCGACACCTATGTCGCCCCCGGCGCCGGGCATGGATTGCTGGCCGAGGATGTCACGGCGTTGCGGGGCCTGCTCAATCGCTAGCCCCCGCGGGGTCGGGGGCCGTTAAGGCTGCGGGCTGGCAAAACCGGGGTTGGCAAAAACCGGTGGTTGGCAAAACCGGAGGTTGGCGAAACTGGACCCCATGGTCAGATCTGTTGACGCAGGTCCCGCCCCCGTGCCAGCCTCGCCCGGGGCGCGGCATGGCTGCGACCCGGGTTGGGGAGGATTGCCCCCGCCCTGCTGATTTGTTCTGCCCCGGGGACCCCGCGACCTGTGATGCATCTGCCTGTTTTTCCTCCGCGTTCCGGCGCGCCCGGCCCTGTGCGGCGGGCGGATCAGAGGGCGACAGGCCATGCCGGGGCGCGCCCTTGACCGAGTTTCCCGGAGACCCCGCGCTCAGCCCGGCTGCCGAGCCGCAAAGCGACGCGCGCGGCGAGGGGCTGGCTTCGGGGATTGCCGGGCTCCTCGTCGCCTTCAACCTCCTCTGCCAAGCGGTCGCCCTGTCGGGTCTGCTCTTTACCGGGGCGCTGGCCTCGGGCATCGGGCTGAGCACTGCGCTTTTGATCATCAGCTGTATCGCCGCCACGCTCGCACTGACCTCTGTGCGGGGGATGCCGGGCATGGCTGTGGGGGCGCTGCAGAATGTGCCGATTGCCGCCCTTTTGCCCGCCGCGGTGCTGCTGGCCAGTGGGAGCATCGAGGGCATGGCGCCAACTGCCGCCATTGCCACCATGCTGGCCATTCTCGGAGCTTCGGCCTTTACGCTCGGCGCGGCGATGCTCGCGCTCTCGGCGCTGGATATGGGGCGGGTGGTGCGGCTCATGCCCCATCCGGTTTCCGCCGGGTTTCTCGCCAGTGCGGGCATGATCCTTGTGCTGGCCGGGCTCTACCGGGTTGCGGATGCGCCGGAGCCGACGCTCCGCGCGCTGCTCGCCGCCTCGGAGACCCACGGCCCCGCCATCGCCCTGACCCTCGGGCTGGCCGGGGCGATGGGTCTGCTGGCGCGCTGGCGGGTGGATCTGGGCCCGATGCTCGGCATCCTCCTGGGGATTGGCGGGTTCTACGGGTTTCTCGCCTGGCAAGGGCTGAGCGCCGAAGATGCCCGCGCCATGGAGCTCTTGCCTCGCCGCATCCTGCCCGAGGATGCCGTCGGCTGGTCGCCGGCACTGCTGAGCGCGGTGGATTGGGCCTTCGTCTGGGAGCAGACCCCGCTCATCCTCGCCGCGGCGATGATCGGCGTGCTCGGGGCGATGCTGAACTTCACCGGGATCGAACTGGCCCTGCGGAGCGAGATCGACACCCGCCGGGCGCTTTCGGCCACGGGTCTGTCGAATGTGGGTCTGGGGCTGATCGGCGGCAGCATCGGCTACGTTTCGTCAGTGAATACCGTCTCAGCCAGCCTGCTCGGCGCGCGCGGGCAGCTGACACGGGTCGTTCTGGTGCTGGGACTGGCCATCGGGCTGGTCTATGCGCGCCTGATCGTGGCTTTCACCCCGACCTTCGTGGCCACGGCCCTGCTGGTTTACATGGGGTGCACCATCCTGTGGCGCTGGCTCCTGCGCCAGTGGCGCGAACAGTCGCGCGCCGATTGGACGATTGCGGCCAGCATCGTGGTGGTCACCGTACTCTTCGGAATCTTGCCGGCTATTGCCCTCGGCATCGTCACCGCCTCGCTGATCTTCGCGATCAGCTATGCGCGCCTGCCCGTGGTCACCCAGCTCTTTGATCTGAACGGGCGACGCAGCGCCGTGGATCGGGGCCCGGCCCAGACGGATGTGCTGGATGCCCGGGCCGACAAGGTGCTGACCATGACCCTGCAGGGGTTCCTGTTCTTCGGCTCCGTCGAACAGCTCCTCGACCATATCCGAGCCGCCCTCGCCCGGCCCAACGCGCCGGAGACGATCATTCTGGACTTCCGCAAAGTCTCGGCCCTCGACAGTGCGGCCCTCGCGGCGATGCGCAAGCTGGAATACCTCGCCGAACAGCATGAGACCGAGATCGTCATCGCGGGGGCGCGCCCGCAGCTCGCCGCGTCCCTGCTCCGGATCGAAGCGATGCTCACGGACCGATCGGTGCTGCGCTTCGCGCCTTCGGTGGATGAAGCTTTGGAGCGCGCCGAGGATCGGCTCCTGCAGGATCACCCCCCGGCCTATTGGGTCGAATCCGCCCATACCACCATAGCTGATGCTTTGCAGGATGACCGGCTTGCTGCCCAGCTTCTGGCACGGATGCACCGGGAGGAGATCTCTGAGGGGGCGACCCTTATCACCTTTGGCGCGGCGGATGAGGACATTTATGTGATCGAGGCCGGTCGGCTGGCCGTTTTTACCCATGTGCCCGATGGCCGCCGGATCCGGGTGCGCTCGCTCCGCCCGGGCGCGATTGTCGGCGAGATCGCGAGCTATGCCCGTTTGCCACGGACCGCAGATGTTGTGGCGGAGACGCCGGTGGTTGTGTATCGTATAGATCCGGGCACTCTCGACACGGTTCTGAGCGAGGACCCCGCTCTCGCGGCCGCCTGGCACAAGATGATTGCGATTACCTTGTCCGAGAAGATCCACCGGACAACACTGATGTTACGGGAAAGTGTGTGACCATGAGTGAGGCCATGCTTGTGACGCTGCTGTTGTTGCAGCTCAAGCATCTGTTGGCAGATTTTTTCTGGCAAACCCAATGGATGGTCGCGAATAAGGGGCAGTACGGGCATCCCGGCGGCTGGGCCCATGCCGCCGTCCATGGCGGGGCGAGCCTCGTGATCCTCGCGCTGCTGGCGCCGATCCCGCTCGGGCTGGTGCTGGCGATCTGCGTGGCGGAATGCGTGCTGCATTACCATATCGACTGGATCAAGGAGCAGGCGGTCAAGCGCTCCGGCGCAGGCCCCACGGAAAAGCGGTTCTGGAACATCACCGGCACGGATCAGGCCCTGCATCAGGCGACCTATCTCGGCATGGTCGCCCTGATCTTCCTGTGATCCGTCCAGATCCCTCCCGGCTGGGCGTCACCCCCCGGCAACGCAGCATGGATCAGCCCGGTTCTGGCGCCATTGTGCCGTTGACTTGCCCCCGGCCTCCCGCGTTAATTCAGCTTAATCACGTGCGTGGGCGGGGATTTTCGGTCTCGGGCCAGCGCAAACACGGGCAGAGTTCAACCGGCGAGATGACCTGGAGGAGGTCTTGGTGACAGGCAAAAGGCAGCTTGAAACGGCTCAGCCGCGCAGCGGATTGCGCGGATTGGGGCGTTGGGCGCGGGCCGCCTGTACCGGGCTTGTCCTCGGGGTGTCCGCCACGAGCGCCGGGGCGGCCTCGCTCGAGGAGGCCGTGCGCGCCGCACTGACCACCAATCCTGCCCTGCAGGCCACCAATGCCGAGATGCGCGCGGCGGCTTACGACCTGATCGCGCTCGAGCGGAATTACCTGCCCACGGTCACGGCCTTTGGCGAGGCGGGCGGCGAATGGGTCGATGACCCAGGATCGCTCAGCGCGGATGACAATGACGAATGGAAGGCCACGGCCCAGCTGGGCGTCGGTGCGGAGCTGACCCTGTTTGATGGCTACCAGCGTGCCAACCGGATCTATGACAATGCCGCCCGCGTGGATGGTCGCATCTTCGCCTTGCTCGACGCCTCCGAGACCATGGCGCTGAACGCGACCGAGGCCTATTTCGACGTGGTGCGCCACCGGATGCTCGTGGATGCCGCGCAGCGCAATCTGGACCGCCATATCGAGATCGCCGATCAGGTCCGCGCCCTCGTGCAGGGCGGGCGCCTGCCCTCCAGCGATGCGCTCACTGCCGATGACCGGTTGCAGGCCGCGTCCCTGGCCATCGTGCAATTGCGCCAGGCCTTGCGCGACGCCAATTCCCGCTACGAGCGTGTGATCGGCGCGGCCCCGGGCGGCGGGATGCAGATCCCGCGCCTGAGCAACCTGCCCGCCACCCGCGACGCCCTCGTGCAAGCGGCCTTGCGCAACAGCTTTCGCCTGCGTCAGGCCCAGAGCGCCATCGACCAGAGCGTCTATGAACAGGAAATCGCCAAAGGCACCCGCCTGCCTCAGGTAACCCTGAATGCTGGAGTGACCCAGGGCGAGAACCGTGACGGGCAGCGCGGCTCGGAAACCGACGCCTTCCTCGGTCTGCGGATGAACTGGACGCTCTATTCCGGGGGCCGCCCCGCCGAAGACAAGGCCGCGATCGAGCGCAGCAATCAGGCCTTCTATTCGCGGCAGGACACCATGCGCGAGGTCGAAGAGCTCGCGCAACGCGCCTGGTCCAGCCTGCAATCGAATACCGAAAGCGCCATTCTCGCCGACCGGCAGCTGCGCGCCAATCGCGAGATCGTGCGCCAGTTCCGGGAGGAGTTCACGGCCTCCTCGCGCTCCTTGCTGGATGTGCTCGAGGCCGAGCGCGCCCTCTATAACGTTGAATTCCGCAAGATCAGCACCGATGCGAGCTTTGCCTTCAGCCAGTTCCGGGTGCTCGCGGCCCAGAGCCGTCTGGCCGCCCATTTCGGCATCGCGGAGTCCGAGATTGCCCTTGAGCCGACCTTTCAGGCGCGCGCCCTGGTGGCCCCGCGAGCGATCTTCGACACCGAGATCCCCGCGCTCGAGTGAGCGGCGCGGTGAGCGACGCCTGGACCCTGCGCTGGCTGGCCGCCCATCACGGACGGCCCTATTCCGAAACGGCCCTCGCCGCCGCCCTGCCCGCCGGAGCGGCCCTGAACGATCCGCAGATCCTCGCCCGCGCGCTCGCCCATCTCGGCCTGCGCAACCGGCTGCTGGACCAGGCGCCCGGCAGCGTCGATCCGGTCGTACTGCCCTGTCTGGTCTTTGCCCATTCCGGCGAGCTGGCCGTGCTGGTGCGCCATGGGGGCGGGCTTGGCCTCCTGCGCAAGGACCGCCCGGCGGAGCCTGTGACCAAGGCCGAGCTGCGCCGGCATTTTCAACCCCGCGTCCTTTTGGTAACGCCAGCAGCCCCGGAAACCGACACGCGCCTTTCGCCGGATACGGTGGCCCAGGCGCAGGCCCCCAAGCACTGGTTCTGGGGGCCTGTGCGTGCAAACTGGCGCGGCTGGGGACAGGTGATCCTGGCGGCCTTCTGCCTGAACCTGCTGAGCCTCGCCCTGCCGATCTTCGTGATGAATGTCTATGACCGGGTGATCCCGAACCTGGCCTTCGTCACCCTCTGGACCCTTGCGATAGGGGTCAGCCTCGCACTGGTTCTGGACATGATCCTGCGCGCCTTGCGGGCCGGCATGATCGAGACCATAGGACGGCGCGTGGATTTGCAGGTGGGCGCCGAGATTTTTCGCCATGCCATGGCCCTGCGCATGACCCAGCGCCCGGGCGGGGCGGCGGCACTTGTGAACACGATCCGCGATTTTGAGCAGGTGCGAGAGTTCTTTGCCTCCGCCAGCGTGATCTCGGTGATCGATCTGGCCTTTGTCGGGCTCTTCATCGCGGTCCTCTTCTGGCTCGTAGGGCCGCTCGCGCTCGTCCCCCTTTGCGCTGTGCCGGTGGTTCTGCTGATCGCGGGCCTTGCCCAGATCCCCATGGGGCGCCGTGCCGCCGAGGCGCAGAAGCTCGCAACCAAGCGCCATGTGGTGCTGGTTGAGACGCTCTCTGGCGCCGAGACGATCAAGTCCCTCGGGGCCGAACCGGTGATGCAGCGCGAATGGGAAGCCGCCGTCGCCGCCTCCGCCCGGGTCAGCGGCGCGACCCGTGTCTGGTCCAACGTGGCCACCTCCGGCAGCTTCGCCGTGCAGCAGGCGGTGAGCGTGATCACCGTGATCTGGGGCGTCTTCCTGATCTTTGACGGGGCGATCACCATCGGTGCCCTGATCGCGGCCAATATCCTCGCGGGCCGGGTGCTCGCCCCGCTCAGCACCATCGCCCAGACGATCTTCCGCGCCCAATACGCCGCGAAATCCATGGCCGCCCTCAACGCCTTCATGGCCCTGCCGGAAGAGCGCCCGGGCCCCGTGCGTGGCGGCCCGCAGGTCGCCACCGGGCACATCGAGATGGCCGGGGTCAGCTACAGCTATCCGGGCGCGGCGCAACCTGCCCTGAGCGAGATACACCTGACGGTGACGCCGGGCGAGATCGTCGCGGTTCTGGGCCGGGTCGGCTCGGGCAAGACCACGCTTGCGAGCCTGCTCTGCGGTCTGATCAGCGCCGATCAGGGGCAGATCCTGATCGACGGGCACGGGATCGGGCAATACGACCCGGCAGATCTCCGCGCCGGCGTCGGCTACCTTCCCCAGGACCCGGAGGTCTTCACCGGCACCCTGCGCGAGAACCTCTTGATCGGGCGGCCCGCCGCCACAGCGGAGGAGATCACCCGCGCCCTGACCCTTGTGGGGCTGACGCGTTTCGTGGCCGAAACCCCGGAAGGGCTCGACATGGATCTGGGCGAGCGGGGCGGTCGCCTGTCAGGCGGGCAGAAACAGGCCTTGGCCCTGGCGCGGCTTCTATTGCGGGACCCGCCGGTCCTCTGCCTCGATGAGCCCACCAACGCCATGGATCAGCAGATGGAGGCCACGGTCATCGCCGGACTGCAAAGCCTCGCCGCGCAGGGCAAAACAATCCTTTTGACGACCCACAAGGACAGCCTCGCGCGGATCGCGCCGCGCTATGTGGTGCTCGACCGGGGGGGCAAGGTCCTTGATGGGCCCAAGGCGCAGGTCATTGCCGAATTGCAGGCTGCGGCCCGCAAGAAAGCGGCGGAATAGCCCATGTTCGGACAGCGCATCGAAGAAGAGTTCAGCAATGATCCCGGCGCCCTGCAGGGCGTGCGCCCGGCGCGGGGCTCACGCGCGCTCCTCTGGGTGATCGCGCTGGGTCTGGCCGGGTTCTTTGCCTGGGCGCAGATGTTCGAGATCGAAGAGGTCGTGCGCGGCCCGGGTCGCGTGGTGCCCGCCCAACAGGTGCAGGTGGTCCAGAGCCTGGAAGGCGGGATCGTGCAGGCGATTTCCGTGCGCGAAGGGATGGTGGTCGAGGCGGGCGCGCCGCTGGTGCAGATCGACGATACCGGGTTCGCGGCAAGGCGCGGCGAATTGCTGGAACAGGAAACCGCCCTGCGGGCGGAAGCGGTGCGGCTGCGCGCCGAGGCCAGTGGCGGAGAGGCCGCCTTCCCCGAGGACCTGCGCGCCAACGCGCCGGAAGCCGTGGCCGCCGAGGAACAGGTGCTGCGCACGCGCCGCCAACAGCTTGAGACCGAGCTTGCCGTGCTCGCCGATCAGCGCGCCCAGCGGGCCGGGGAGCTACAGACCCTGCGCGCCGAAGAGGCCAAGATCCGCGCCGTGCTCGCCCCGCTCAGCGCCGAGATCACCCTGACCGAGGATCTGGCCGCGCGCGGGGCAGTGCCGCAGATCGAAGTTCTGCGGCTGCAATCTCGCAAGGCGGATCTGGAGGGGGATCTGGCCATCGGGGCCGCCCGCGCACCGGTGCTGGAGGCCGCACTGCGCGAGGCCGAGAACCAGATCGGCGCCGCGCGCTCAGCCTTCGTGCTGACCGCGCAGGAGCGTCTGACGGATGTGCAGCGCGATCTGGCAGTGGTGGAGGAAAGCCTGCGGGCGGCCACGGATCGGGTCACCCGCACGCAACTGCGCGCGCCCGTGCGCGGCACTGTGAACCGGGTCACCACCACCACGATCGGCGAAGTTGTCCAACCCGGCGCGCCCGTGGTCGAGATCGTTCCCCTCGATGACAGCCTGCTGATCGAGGTGGAGATCGGACCGCGCGACGTGGCCTTCATCACCCCCGGCGTCTCCGCATCCGTGAAGCTGAGCGCCTATGACTATCTGATCTATGGCGCGCTGGAGGGGGAGGTCACGCAGATCGGCGCCGACACGATCCTGAACGCCGACGGGGTCCCGGTGTTCCGCGCCGAGATCCGCACGGGCGACAGCTTCCTCGGCGATCCGGACCAGCCCCTGCCGATCCTGCCGGGAATGCAGGCCAGCGTGGATATCCGCACGGGCAGCCGCACCGTGCTCGACTATCTCGCCAAGCCGATCCTGCGCGCGCAATCCGAGGCGTTCCGCGAACGCTAGCGCCTATTTGGTGGTGGCATCCACCACACCGTCCCAATCCGCCACCGGGGGCGCGACGCGAAGCTGCGCGACCCGCTCCGCGTAAAGCGCGCTATAGGCCTCCAGCCCGAAGCGTGGCGCAAGGGGCGCGAGATCCCGAAGGGCCGCCTCTGCCCCGTCCCACTCGCGGGCGCGAAAGGCGCTGAGCATCCGGGCATTGGCCTGCGCCAGCCGCTGAAATTCCGGGTCGTCCCGCAGGGCGGCATCGCCCAGAAGCGTGTGGATATGGGCCGGTTCGGTCTTGCCCACCACCCGGATCAGGTCGATCTCGAGCGTTGCGAACCCCCCTGCAACCGCTCGCGCGGTCTCAGCCCCAATCACGATCCCGACGCCATAGATCTTGGACTGCCCCTCCAGCCGGGAGGCGAGGTTCACCGGATCCCCCAGCGCGGTGTAGTCGAACCGCGTGTCGCTGCCCATATTGCCCACCACGCAAAGCCCGGTATTGATCCCGATCCCCACATTGAGCGGCGCGGGCGGCGTACCTGGACCGGCCGCGCGGCGGGCATTCAACGCCGCGATACTGTCCCGCATCCGCAGGGCCGCATGGCAGGCCGCCGCCGCGTGATCCGCATGGTCCAGCGGCGCATTCCAGAACGCCATGACCGCATCGCCCATGAACTTGTCGATGGTGCCGCGTTGGGACAGGATCGCCTCAGATTGCGTGGTCAGAAGCTGGTTCATGAGCGTGGTCAGGCCCTCGGGATCGTCCTTGTATCCCTCCGAGATCGCCGTGAAACCGCGCACATCCGTAAAGAGCAGCGTGAGCTCCCGCGCCTCACCCCCCAGGGTCAGAGCCTCGGGCCGCTCGGTCAGGCGCTGCACCAGATCCGGGGAGACATATTGGCCGAATGCCCCGCGAATGCGGCGGCGCGCCCGCTCTTCGCGCAGGTAGTTGGCCCCGGCCATGACGATGAACAACATCAGAAGCGCGAGCGCCGGAAAGCTCGGGTCCAGCAGGAGGCGCGCCTGCAGAAAGGTAGCGTAGCTCGCACCGGCCCAGCCGATCACGATCACACCCGCCGCGACCACGACCCAACTCGCCGCCAAATGGGGCACCAAGAGGACCACCAGCAGCCCCAGCACCAGCACCACCGTCAGCTCCACCGCGATCGTGTAGTTCGGACGGCTGAGGAGCGTGCCGGACAGGATGTTCTCGAGCACCTGCGCATGGATCTCGACCCCGGCCATGGCGGTGCCAAGCGGCGTCGGGCGATAATCCTCAAGCCCGATGGCGGAGGTCCCGACCAGTACCAGATGCCCGGCCAGGCGCCCGGCGGGCACGCGCCCCTCCACCAGGTCCACGGCCGAGACGAAGCGCGCCGGCAGGCTCGGCCCGAACCAGGGCCAGATCGTACCATCCCGATAGGTCGGGATCGCCTGCCCCGCCACCACGAGCCCATCGACCCCCGCCGCATTGCTGCGTACGGCAAAGGGCTGCCCGCCGGTGGCAACGCGCAACAGCTCCGGCGCCAGTCCGAGGCGCAGCACCCCGTCCACTTCCATCACGAGCGGCAGACGTCGATAGATCCCGTCCGGATCAGGGCGCACGGTGAAGATCCCGCGTCCGGCAGCGGCCGCCTCCAGCTCAGGCAGGTTCTGCACCAGATCCGGATAGCGTTGCAGGAAGGGGGTGGGATCAGGGCCGATGAAGGCGTGGGGCACAGGCTGCGCCGGAACCGGCTCCGCCGAGGCAGGCCGCGTGGCGTGGCGGACACTGGTCTGGCCCAGCACCACGGGCAGCCGGGCGATCGCCGCGGCAAGCTGGGCGTCATGATCCGGCAGCGCCTCGAGCAGTGCGCGGGACCCGGGATCCAGCCCCCCTTGCGCTGCGGCCAGATTGGGCGGGGACAGCCGGTCCGCTTCGGCAAAGATCACGTCAAAGGCCAGCGCCGCTGCCCCGCCCTGCTGTGCTGCACCGATCAGGTCGGCAAACACCGTCCGCGGCCAGGGCCATTGCCCAATCTCGGTTAAGCTGCGGTCATCGATATCGATGATCGTCACGGGCTGCGGCACCTGCGGGCGCGGGTTCACGCGCTGAAAACTGTCAAAGGCCGTATGGCGCAGATCCGCAACCCAGACCGGGTCGAGGATCCGCAGCCCCAGCAGCAGCACGATCAGCCCAAGCCCCAGCATTCGACTTTTCGTCGCCTGCTGTCTGAGCCATCCTGCCATGCCTAGAGTCCTGACATTTCTCGAAAACCGGGGCCGCGCCCGGGATCCGGGTATCAAGACCGCCCCTCCGCGCCGGGTCAAGACCTTCGCGCGGCTCCCCGGGCGCCCCTGCGGAAAAGTGTGATGCAGATTGCAGAGAATCGGGGCAAGCTCGGCTACCCTTTCGCCTTGGCGGCATGGTTCGGTTTCGGCTGGGGCAGACCGTCAGGATTGGTTAACGTGGCCCCGCCACCCGCTTGAGAGATCCGAGGTTTCCCATGGCCCTGACGCTGCAGACCTTTGAGACCCACGATGCCGCGCGTATCGAGCCGCTCTCCCAGGCGGAAGGGGCAGGCATTGCGGTGCCGAGCGACCGGCTCTTTGAAGGACGGTTCGAGCGCGCCGGCCCGGACCTGCGGATCGAGATCGAGGGCGAGCCCACCCGGCTGATTACCGATTATTTCCGCGACGGGACCCCGGATGACCTGATCGCGCCCAATGGGGCCGTCCTGCGCGGCGGTCTCGTCGAGCGGCTCGCAGGCCCCGAGGCGCCGGGCCAATGGGCCCAGCAGGGCACGGCCCCGCAGCCACAGCTGATCGGACAGGTGGAGACCCTGACCGGAGACGCCGCCGTCCAACGCACCGATGGCACTCGGGTAACGCTGGACCTGAAGACCCCCATCTTCCTCGGCGATGTGCTGGAAACCGCAGATGACACGATCCTCTCGGTCACGTTCGTGGACGGGACGATCTTCACCCTCGCGGCCAATGCAAGGATGGTGATCGATGAGCTGATCTACAATCCGGGCCAAACGGACAATTCCGCCACCTTCAGCCTGATTCAGGGCGGGTTTGTCTTCATCGCCGGTCAGATTGCCCCGACCGGCGGGATGGAGGTTGAGACCCCCGCCGCCACCATGGGCATCCGCGGCACCACGGTGCTGGCGGATATCCAGTCCGACAACGGAATTATCACGGTCGAGCTTGCCCTGACCCGGGATCTCGATGGCACGCTCGGACGGATCGAGGTGTTCGATCTGGATGGCAACCCGCTGGCGGAGATCACCGGGACGGAGACGAAATGGGTGCTCTCGCCCCAACAGGGGCTGGCCCTCGAAGTGCCGCGCAGCACCGATGACATCGCCTCGGACTCCATCCTGATCGCAGAAGCCAGCGATGCCCTGCGCGCCGCTTTGGGCCGGGTGCAGGCCGGGGAAGAGATCGTGCCCGGCGCAACGCCCGCTCCGCCTCCTCCGGGGGGTGGCCTTCCCCCCGTCGTGGCGCTCGCCTCTGCGGCCGACGCCCTTGGCGGTGGCGGTGGATCAGCGCCGGTTGTCCCGGTGAGCTTCTCTCCCCCCGCTCCTGCTGCAACGCCCCCGGCCCCGGGCGGTCCCGAGGGCGGTCTCGATGCCTTGGAAGAGACGGATACCGATCCTGACCAGACCGTCTTTGTGTTCAATGGCATCGAGGATGCCCCGGACGGGATCGAAGGCGCGCTTCCCCCGCCCATGGGGGGGGCCGTCTATATCCTGATGACCTCACCCACCGATGGCACGGTGACCCTGCAACCGGACGGCTCCTTCGTCTATTTCGGCGCGGCGGACTTCAACGGCCAGGATGGTTTCACATACCGGGTCGAGATCGATGGCGAAGCGGTGCGCTTCGGCGAGGCGATCATCAATGTCGCGCCCGTGAATGACGCGCCCGTGCTTGAGGATGTGGGGATCACCACGCCTGAAGACAGCGCGATCACCGGCGAAGTCATAGGCACGGATGTGGATGGCGACGCGCTGAGCTATCGTCTGGCCGACCCGGCCAGCAATGGCGATGTGACGATCCTGTCCGATGGCACCTATCGCTATGTGCCCGATGCCGATTTCAACGGCACGGACAGTTTCGTGGTTGAGGTCGATGATGGGGCCGGTGGCACCGATCTGGCCACAGTCACCGTGACAGTCACACCTGTGAATGATGCGCCCGTGGTCACTTCCGGCGCGGATGATGCTGCCGGGGCGCTCGTTGAGGACGGGCCGAGCGCTGTGACCGGCGGGCAGCTCGCCGCGAGCGACGCGGATACGGGCGCCAGCCTCACCTGGTCGGGCGGCGAGACCACGGCGCTCGGGGTCTTTGCGATCACCGGCGATGGCGCCTGGAGCTATACGCTCGACAATGATGCCGCCCAGGCGCTCGCCGCGGGCCAGGAGGTCACCGAGACCACGGAAGTCACCGTCTCCGACGGGCAAGGCGGCAGCGCGACCCAGACCCTGAGCGTCACGATCACCGGCACCAATGATGCGCCCGTGGTCACCTCCGGCGCGGATGATGCTGCCGGGGCGCTCGTCGAGGACGGGCCGAG
>NZ_JBNAGH010000004.1:0-350206 GCF_049801095.1 Dinoroseobacter sp. S76
GACGCGATGTATGCGTTGTCGGTTTCTGATCCTGAGGGTTTTTGGGGGGAGCATGGTCGGTCTTTGGACTGGATCAAGCCCTACACCAAGGTGAAGGACACGTCCTTTGCCCATGACGATGTGCATGTGAAGTGGTTCGAGGACGGCACGCTGAACGTGGCGGCCAATTGCATCGACCGGCATCTGGCCACGCGCGGCGATCAGACGGCGATCATTTTCGAGCCCGATGATCCCGAGGAGCCGGCCCAGCACATCACCTACAAGGCGCTGCATGCCTCGGTCTGCAAGATGGCCAATGTTCTCGAGGAGATGGGCGTGCGCAAGGGCGACCGGGTCATCCTCTATCTCCCGATGATCCCCGAGGCGGCCTATGCGATGCTCGCCTGCGCGCGGATCGGCGCGATCCATTCGATCGTCTTTGCGGGCTTCTCCCCCGACGCCCTGGCCGCCCGTGTGAACGGCGCCGATGCCAAGGTCGTGGTCACCGCCGATTACGCACCGCGCGGCGGCCGTCAGACCCCGCTCAAATCCAACGCCGATGCGGCTCTGCTGCACACCAAGGACAGCGTCAAGATGCTGGTCGTGAAGCGCACCGGCGGTCAGACCACCTGGGTCGATGGGCGCGATTTCGACTATAACGAGATGGCCATGGAGGCCTCCGACCACCACATGCCCGTCGAGGTCGAGGCCGAGCATCCGCTGTTCATCCTCTACACCTCCGGCTCCACCGGGCAGCCCAAGGGCGTGGTGCACAGCTCGGGTGGCTACCTGCTCTATGCGGCGATGACCCAGAAATACGTCTTCGACGTGCATGAGGGCGATATCTACTGGTGCACCGCCGATGTGGGCTGGGTCACGGGCCACAGCTACATCGTCTATGGCCCGCTCGCCAATGGCGGCACCACGGTGATGTTCGAGGGCGTGCCGACCTATCCGGATGCGTCCCGCTTCTGGGAGGTCTGCGACAAGCACAAGGTCACCCAGTTCTACACCGCCCCCACCGCGATCCGCGCGCTGATGGCGAAGGGGCCGGAATTCGTCGAGAAATGCGATCTGAGCACCCTGAAAGTGCTGGGCACCGTGGGCGAGCCGATCAACCCCGAGGCCTGGAACTGGTATAATGACCATGTGGGCAAGGGCAAATGCCCGATCGTCGACACCTGGTGGCAGACCGAGACCGGTGGTCACCTGCTGACGCCGCTGCCCGGGGCCACGGCCCTGAAGCCCGGCTCGGCCACCACGCCTTTCTTCGGCGTGCAGCCCGTCGTGCTCGAGCCCACCACGGGCGAGGAAATCACCACGACCGAATGCGAGGGCGTGCTCTGCCTCAAGGACAGCTGGCCCGGCCAGATGCGCACGGTTTACGGCGACCATGAGCGCTTCGTGAAGACCTATTTCAGCGACTACAAGGGCTACTACTTCTCGGGCGATGGCTGCCGCCGGGACGCGGATGGCTATTACTGGATCACCGGCCGGGTCGATGACGTGATCAACGTCTCGGGCCACCGGATGGGCACCGCCGAAGTCGAAAGCGCGCTGGTCGCCCATGCCAAGGTGGCCGAGGCCGCCGTGGTCGGCTACCCGCATGAGATCAAGGGCCAGGGCATCTATTGCTACGTGACGCTGATGAACGGCGAAGAGCCCAGCGAGGAGCTCCGCAAGGAGCTGCGCACCTGGGTCCGCACCGAGATCGGCCCGATCGCCGCCCCGGACCTGATCCAATGGGCCCCGGGCCTGCCGAAAACCCGCTCCGGCAAGATCATGCGCCGCATCCTGCGCAAAATCGCCGAAGACGACTTCGGAGCCCTCGGAGACACCTCAACACTCGCAGACCCCTCCGTCGTCGATGACCTCATCGAAAACAGAATGAATAAGGGCTGAGGGCACTCGGTTTTTGAAACGCGGAAAGGCCGGTCCCTGACCGGCCTTTTCCTTTATCCCTATCGGCGCAGATCCGTCAGACCAAGCCCCAGACATCGGCCTCACCCAGGCGGGCCAGATCATTGAACTGGTCCAGCTCTGCCCGGTCGGTGACCACGCGCACATCCTCAAACCCGGTGGCAGCGATGCCTTGGTTGGTCAGGGCGACCAGCGCACCAAATTCGTCCAGATCCGCCGCGTATTCCGCAGCATTGGCCTCGGTCAGGAGGAGAACAAGCGTATCAGTGCCCTCACCCGCGTCGAAATAGTCGAGATCCACGCCATCCGCGCCGCCGATCAGAGACGCCTGATGGAAGATGAAAAGATCGTCCCCAGCCCCGCCATAGACACTGTCCGAGCCAAGCCCGTCGAGCAGCACATCGGCGCCGTCATCACCATAGATCAGGTCATTGCCAGACCCGCCATGGACCACATCATCCCCGTCGCCGCCGCGCAGCACATCGCCTTCGGACCCACCTGAGAGGATATCCATCCCGGCCCCGCCGGAAATGTCATCCGTGCCATGCTCGCCAAAGACGATGTCATCGCCACCATTGACAGAGATGCGATCAGAGCCGCCGCTCGCCATGACCAGGTTCTGCTCATCGCCAAAGGTTTTGCGATTGCCGAACTCATTGCCCACATAGACCGTGCTGGTCAGGCTCGCCGCATGGAACGCGCCCAGCATGGCATGGACCACATCGGTCGGGTGACGCCCGTCGAGAAAGGCGATCTGATCCAGAGGGATATCTTCCACCGCCGGGTTGAAGATCGGATCCGTGCCCGAGGTGTCCAGCAGATAGGACTGCTCCAGCGGCGCGGTGATCCCGAAATTCAGTGGGTCCCGGGCAATGGCGCGTCCCATCGCCTCCATATGCACGAAGACCGCGTTGATCCCCTCGCTCTGCAGCATGTCCACTGCGCGCTCGAGCTGATTGTTGTGATAGGCCAGAGAGTAGTTGCTCATGGGGGAGCGGAAGGGGCTGTCATAGTAGGTCGGCGCGAAATTCGCCGATGGCAGCCCGGTGATCACCACCTGCCCGACCCCTGCCGCATCCAGCGTCCGCGCGGCCTTGGTGATCTCGCCGATGATCTCGGCCACATAGGCCTTGCTGTCCTCGATGTAGTTGGTAACGAGCCAGGGCTTGAACTCCGCATAGTCGTTCGAGCCGAAGGTCAGGGTCGCGCTGACCTGCGAAAGGTCCTCGCCGGCGCTGTCCGACAGAAAGCGCGCCACCTGCCCGGCAAGATCGATGCCCTGAGCCAGGAGCGGATCACTGCCCGGCACCTCGAGAAAACTGTCGAGCCGCAGCTCGTAGACCAGCTCCAGAAAGCTGCGATCCCCGATGGCGCGCGCGCCCGTGACGGCGTAGTTCAACTGGCTGTCCAGATCCAGGAACTGCGTCGCATAGTCGGAATAGACCAGACCATCCGAGTAGCGCTGGTTGTAGCCGAAACTGTCCCGCGGCAGGCTGATCGAGAGTGTGGAACTGGTCAAATTGTAGAAGTTGCCGTTATCGGTCAGGCTGTCCCCGAAATAGACCGCGGTCTGGTACTGATACTGCTCTGGCATGATGCTCCTTTCACGCTTCTCCTGAGAGGACCGCGTCCGGTGAGTGACGACGCGAGCCCTCGGCCCCTGCGCACGGGCAGGTTGATCGGCACATCGTGGGTGCGCCGAGAAACTTTCGAAAACGTAAACACTTCCGCGCGGTCAAGCGGTGCCGTCGCGGCATGCCGCAACGGGACATACGCGTTCAGAACGCGCGCCCGGAGCTTGCTGGTGACATCGAGAGATTAAAAAAGAGTGTTCGTGCAGGAGGTTGCGAAGACCGCCCCCCTGAATCGCAAATCGGCCACGCGGAAACGTGGCCGACAAGATCGGTCAGACGGGAAAATCCGCCCTATTTTATTGGGTTTTTACGCGGTTGCTGCAGAGCAACACTCCACGCGACCCGAGGCGCTAGACCAGCGCCCAGAGATCCGCCTCCGCCAACCGTGCGAGATCGCCCATCTCTTCCACGAGCAGGTCTGCGTCGGGGTCCACAACGGCGGTGAAGTCTTCGACGCTGTCCAGGGTGATCCCGAGATCCGCGAAGGCCTGGGTCAGCCCGACCTGCGCGCTGGCCGCCCCGAAGGCATCAAGATCGGCTTGGGTTTCAAACAGCATGACGAGGAAGTCATCACCAAACCCGCCATCAAAGAGGTTGTCATCGACCCCGACCTCGCCGCCGATCAGCGTCTCCTGACGCCAGACGAAGATGTCGTCGCCGAACCCGCCCAGATGGGTGTCCGAACCCAGATGGTCCACATGGATGTCATTGCCGCGACCGCCGCGGGTCACATCATTGCCCGTGCCCCCCGTGAGGACATCATCATCCGCCCCGCCGATCAGCAGGTCGTCATCGGCGCCTCCGGAGAGGATATCGAGCCCCTGCCCGCCGATCAGCCGGTCTTCGCCCGCCTCGCCAAAGGCCGTATCATCGCCCCCCCGCAGCGCGAGGATGTCTGCCCCAGCGCCCGCGAGCGCCAGATCCTGCGCCTCGCCGAGGAACCGCAAGCTGCCAAAGGCCGAGCCGATGGTCACATCCTGGGTCAGGGACGCCGCATGGAAACTGCCCAGCACCCCGTGGATCGTATCCGTCGGGTGGACCGCATCATAGAACGCCACCTGGTTGAGCGAGAAATCATCCAGCGCCGGGTTCAGCACAGGGTTATCCGGATCATCATCCAGCACCACGAACTCATCGAAAGGCGCCGTGATGCCGAAATTCAGCGGATCGTCCACGATCGTCTGGGTCATCGCCTGGATGTCCACATAGACCGCTTTGACGCCTTCGGATTGCAGCTCCTCCACCGTGGCTTGCAGGCGATTGTTGTGCAGGCTCAGAACGAGATCAGCTACCGGGGCAAGTTGTGGATCCGAGCGGACCGCCGGGAAGTACTCGCCGGATGGCAACGCGTTGATGACGATCTGCCCTACACCCGCATCCACGAGACTGCGCGCGGCGGCCTCGGTGGCATCGGTGATCTCACGCATCAGGGCCAGCCCTTCGAGCACCAGCGCATCGGGCGAGGACGGATCGAAGTTCAGATAGTCATTGGCCCCGATGAAGACGGTGGCGCTGCTGTCGGAGCGGTCCTGCCCATCGGTCTCTGCCAAGTAGCGGTCGATCTGCGCGCTCAGGTTGATGTCGAAATCAAGCGCCGGGTCATCCAGGGGAACGGTGAGGAAATCCTCGACATCGTTCTCGATGACCAGATCGCGCAGGGTCAACTCACCCAATGCGCGCGCGCCGCCGATCCCGAAATTCTGCTCGGTCGCGACACCCAGAAGCTCCGCAGAATACTCTGCAAAGACGAGCCCATTGCTGAAGCGCATGTTGTAGCCAGCGGCCTCGACGGGCACGCCCACCGTGCCGATCTCGGAGGTCAACTCAAAGAGATTGCCGTCATCGGTCAGGCTATCCCCGAAAAAAACTGCAGTCGTAAAGTCGTAACTCATTGTAGCGGGCCTCTCCCTGTCGTTGGGCACAGCCTCTCCGGGGCCGGCTCTCACCCAAATGACATAGCCCTCCAGCCCCTGATCTGCCAATCCTTATCCCCCCTTAGCCTTCCGGTTTGCCGCAAGGTCACAACGCGCGGGCCCGGGCGCGAAAACACCGGTCCGGCCCTTTCCTCGGGCGCGGGGCTCACGTATAGGGAGGGTCAGAGCGCCGGAGGGACGCGATTTCAGACCTCTCCGGACGGATATTTCGAAGAACCGAGGACGGCATGACCAACAAGTCCCATGACGATGATGTGGCCTTCATCAAGGCACTTGCAGAGTTGCTGCGCGACAATGATCTGACCGAATTGCAGGTCAAACGGGACTATGGCGAAGATGACAGCCTGAATGTGCGGGTCTCGCGCCAGACCGCCACGGTGGCAGCCCCCGTTATGGCGCCCGTGCCCGCCGCCGCACCCGCGGCCATCCCGGCGCCCGCCGCCGAGGCACCGGCCGCTGCGGCCGCGGCCCCAGCGGATCCGGCGCAGGATCCCAATGCTCTGACCTCGCCCATGGTGGGCACCGCCTATCTGCAGCCCGAGCCCGGTGCGGCCTCCTTCGTGAGCCCCGGCGATACGGTCAAGGAAGGCCAGACCGTTCTGATCATCGAAGCCATGAAGACCATGAACCAGATCGCCGCGCCGAAATCCGGCAAGGTCACGCGGATCTTCGTCGAAGACGGGACGCCCGTGGAGTTTGGGCAGCCCCTGATGGTCATCGAGTAAGGCCGGGCGATGTTTTCCAAGATCCTGATTGCCAATCGGGGCGAGATCGCCCTGCGTGTGATCCGTGCCTGCCGCGAGCTGGGTATTCAATCGGTGGCCGTGCATTCCACCGCCGATAGCGACGCGATGCATGTGCGCATGGCCGACGAAGCGGTGTGCATCGGGCCAGCCCCCAGTCCGCAGAGCTACCTGTCGATCCCGGCGATCATCTCGGCCTGCGAGATCACGGGCGCCGAGGCGATCCACCCAGGCTATGGTTTTCTGTCGGAGAACGCGAATTTCGTGCAGATCGTGCAGGATCACGACCTGACTTTCATTGGCCCGACCGCAGATCACATCCGGGTCATGGGCGACAAGATCACCGCCAAGAAGACGATGATCGATCTCGGAGTGCCCTGCGTGCCAGGCTCTGATGGTGGCGTGCCGGATCTTGCGAGCGCGCGCAAGGTGGCCGCCGACATGGGCTATCCGGTGATCATCAAGGCCACCGCGGGCGGCGGCGGGCGCGGTATGAAGCTCGCCAAGACCGCCGAGGATCTGGACGAAGCATTTCAGACCGCCCGGGCCGAAGGCAAGGCCGCCTTCGGCAATGACGAGGTCTATATCGAGAAATATCTCGGCACCCCGCGCCATATCGAGGTGCAGGTGTTCGGCGACGGCAAGGGCCGCGCGGTCCATCTGGGCGAGCGCGACTGCTCGCTCCAGCGGCGCCACCAGAAGGTGTTCGAGGAAGCCCCGAGCCCGGTGATCGATCCTGAGACCCGCGCGCGGATCGGCAAGACCTGTGCCGAGGCCGTGGCCCGGATCAACTATGCAGGCGCGGGCACCATCGAATTCCTCTATGAGAATGGCGAGTTCTATTTCATCGAGATGAACACCCGTCTGCAGGTGGAGCATCCGGTGACCGAGGCGATCTTCGGGGTCGATCTCGTGAAGGAGCAGATCCGCGTCGCCGCGGGCTATCCCATGACCTTCCAGCAGGAAAATCTGACTGTGCGGGGCCATGCGATCGAAGTGCGGATCAATGCCGAGAAGGTCCCTGCCTTCACCCCCTGCCCGGGCAAGGTCACGACCTTCCACACGCCCGGCGGTCTCGGGGTGCGGATGGATTCCGCGCTCTATGGTGGCTACTCCATCCCGCCCTACTACGACAGCCTGATCGGCAAGCTGATCGTCTTGTCCCAGGACCGGCCCGCGGCACTTGCGCGGCTCAACCGGGCGCTTGGCGAATTGATCGTGGATGGGATCGACACAACCGTGCCGCTCTTTCATGCGCTTTTGCGCGAAGAGGCCGTGCTCACCGGGGATTATACCATCCACTGGCTCGAGGAATGGCTGGAGACAGCCGAGCTCTGACGCCCGCTGCCGCTCGCCTTTTCAGAATTTGCACAGGTCCTGCCCATGGGTGGGGCCTTTGTGGCACCGGGGCACCGCCGGGCCAGCGGACCGGGTGCGGGGTGCTGGACCCGCGCGCGCTACAAGCCTAGGTTGTAGGCACCATGGCCCACGACATGTTTCCTCCTCCTCCGCCACCGCTGACGCCGGACCTGCTCCTGCGCGGTTACATGGCCGGGATCTTTCCCATGGCTGAGGGGCGTGCGGATGACGAAGTGTTCTGGGTCGATCCCCGCCAACGCGGGGTGCTGCCGCTCGCGGAGGTTCATGTCTCGCGCAAGCTTGCGCGGCTGATGCGGCGAACAGAATGGCGCGTGACCCTGAACCGGGACTTCATCGGCGTACTGGAGGGCTGCGCCGATCGCGACGAGACCTGGATCAACGATCAGATTTTCGAGGCCTATACGGATCTGCATGAGATGGGCCATGCCCATGCGCTGGAACTGTGGGACGGTGCGGAGCTGATCGGCGGGGTCTACGGCGTGGCCATTGGCGGCGCGTTCTTTGGCGAGAGCATGTTTTCCCGCGCACCGAGCGCGTCGAAAGTGGCCCTGGTCGCGCTCTGTGCCCATTTGCGGGCCTGCGGTTTCACCCTGTTCGACACGCAGTTCGTGACCCCGCATCTGGCGGGCATGGGCGCGATGGAGATCCCGCGCGAGACCTATCGCGCGCGTCTGCGCGAGGCTTTGTCGGTGGATGCGGATATCCGGCGCTGCGCCCTGCCGCCCGATCCAGCGGACAGTCTCACGCGCTGAGCCGTGTCAGGGCCGTGCCGGCGGGCGCGGCGATTGCAGCCCGGCCTGTACCTCAGGCGTCTGCACCCCGCCCGGCAGACGACAGCGGATCGCCCAGACATCATAGCGATGATGGTCGAGCGCCGCGAGCGCGGGCGAAGACGCGATCATCCAGCCATCATAGAGCAGTCCGGGACGTCCCTGTTCCGAGATCCGAAGTTGGACGAACGCATCCGAGGAGGGGTTTTCCTCAGGATACCGGCATTCGATCATGGCGACCTGCAACCGTCCGCTGGCACGGGTTTCCCCGGATTGCAGCTCCAGCGTTTCAACCCGCCCGGTGGTCTTGTCGAGCACGCGGACAAACCCGGCCTCGGCATCGGTGACCCGCTGCTCCTGCTCAAAGGTCTGGAACTCTTCATCCTTGAGGCTCAGCGCGCCGCCAAAGCCATCCTCGGCGCGCTCTTCCAGCTCATCGAGGGGCGAAACGATGATCGCATCCTGCTGGGCCGCGGCCGCGCAACCGACCCAGAGCAATGCCAGGGGCAGCGCGAGCCGGATCACGAGTCGTCCCCGCCCGAGCCCACGAATTTCATCAGGAGCGACACGAGGCTGACGGAGCCCTGGGTGGACGTGAACTCATCGCCTTCGGCCAGCACAAAGGGCGAGCCGCCGGGCAGGATCTCGACGAAATTGCCTCCGAGCAGGCCTTCGGACGAGACCGAGATCGCGCTGTCATCGGGGATTTCGATATTGCTGGCCACGGAGATGGTCGTGTCAGCCCGGAATGTATCCGGGTTGAGATCGATGCCAGTCACCGTGCCGACCTTCACGCCCGCAAGTCGCACATCCGTGCCGACAGAGATCCCGTCCGCGGTGCGGAAGCTCGCGGTGAGCGGATAGCCCCCGCCACTGCCCGAGACGCCGGTCGAGCTGCCGACAAAGGCCAAAAACCCCAGAGCGACGGCCAGAACGGCCCCGCCCACGAGAACTTCAGTTGGTGTATGCGACATGCCTGTCTGCGATCCCGTTGCGCGGCGTGCGCCCCCATCGGGACGTCACGCGGTTGTGGTTCGCGCGCATCTTACAGGCAGTTTATTCCGGCTGCCATGCCTCATAGTCGGCACGCTCCGCAGGAGCGGCGCGCCGCAGAGACCCCGAAGGCGCATAAGCGAGCGGAGTGCCTGTGAGGTTTTCCTCATGGGGCTTTTCCCAGGGCTTGTGCGGCAGCGGATTGTCCGTGGGCGGCTCAGCCCAGGTGAAATGCAGCCAGCCATGCCAGTCTGGAGACACACGGCTCGCCTCAACCTCACCATTATAGATGACCCAGCGCCGCTTGCCGTCCTTGGACTGGTAGAACACGTTGCCAGCCTCGTCCTCGCCCACCTTCTCGCCATTGCGATTGGTCCACAGGCGCATGCCCAGGGTTTCGGCATTCCACCAGGTGATGAGTTGCAGCAGGAACTTCATAAAGGCCTCCGGTCCGGATGGCCCAGATATGGCCGATTGCGCGCGCGGCGTCCAGCGACATGCGGACGCGGGGGCGCGGGAAACGGAGGTGCCGGGCGTGCGTATCAGGAGGCGAGCGACAGGCCGCGAAGCTCGGCCAGGATGGTGGGGATTTTCGACTTCAGCTTGAAGAACCCCGCCGTGGCATGGGGCCAGGCCGCCGCATCCCAGCTGCGCAGCACGGGCACGAGGGGAAGCCCGGCCTGATCGAGCGCGGCGCGGTGCTGCGCGATCAGGTCCGCTGCAGGCCCCACCGGCGTATAGGGCATCACGATCTGGCGCGCCCCCAAATCCTGCGCCCATTGCACCAGATCCTCGGGCCCATGGGTGACGCGCCCCATCCAGTCCCCATAGCGGGCGGTCGTCTCTGCGATCGCGGCCTCCGCCCAGCGGGTGACAGGCTCCGCCGTTGCCAATGGTGACCGATGACCGGTGCCGTTGATCACCGCGGTTCCCAAAGGCCCCTGCGCCAGAGCTTTGCGGAGATAGCCTGGGGACAGGTCATCCTCGGTGATCAGCAGCGCCCAAGGTGCATCGCCCTGTGGCAATGGCGGCGCGGGCACAGGGCCCAGCGGCGGATGGGGCAGCCCCATCAGCGGCTCGGGCTGCGGTGTCAGCTGATGCAGGGGCCGGTGCCGACCTTCAGTGTATTTCGAGATATTCGCGACCCGGGCCACATAATGCTTGCCCTGGGTCTGCAGCCCCGCGACCCAGCGCCAGCTCAGCGTGTTCGAGGCCGGGTCCCCGTCGAGCAAATGCCTCAGGAAGAAATCCGCCCCAAGCTCCCATGGCAGGCGCAGGGTGAAAATCCAGATCGAGGCGAACCACATGCGCGCGTGGTTGTGCATATAGCCGGTCCCCACGAGCTCCTGCGCCCAGTCGTCGAACCCATCGATGCCCGTGGTCCCGGCGCAAGCCTCTTCCCAGCCCCGACGCAGCCCGCTCTCGCTCTGCACCCGGTTGAGGGCTTGGGCCAGCCCGGCCTTATAGGCGGTCCAGACCTGGGGGCGCCGCTCCAGCCAGCCTTTCCAATAGGTGCGCCAGAAGACCTCCTGCACGAATTTCTCCGCGGCTGAGGCCGAGTGCCGGCCGAGCGTCGCCTGCACGACCTCCTCTTCGGTGAGCATCCGGTGGCGCAGATAGGGCGAGAGGGTCGAGACATGGGGGTGCCCCTGCTCAGGCAGGCTGTAGTTGCGCTTGCGGGCATAATCGGCACCAGCCTTGGGCAGGAAATCCCGGAGCCGGGCAAGCGCCGCGTCACGGCTGGGCGGAAAGAGGGTCGGTGCATCCATGGGACGGAGCTAAGCTGGCCTTGGCCCGGGTCAAGGCACCGGTCAGGGCATGGGTCCGAGGCGCGAGCCGCGCGCGCTTATCCCCGAATACCACCCTTCCCGGCGCGCCTAAGCGTCCTCGCACAGGCCCCGATCACGGATGCGGCGAGATGCCCTTGTACCTCCCCGTTCGCGGACCTAACATCTTGTTGACAGTTCAGTCCTACAACACCCCCGCACAGACTTGAGGCACCGCATGCACGATCCCGTAGACACCTACATGAATCTCGTTCCGATGGTGGTTGAACAGACCAGCCGCGGCGAGCGCGCCTATGACATCTTCTCGCGCCTGCTCAAAGAACGGATCGTGTTCCTGAACGGCCCCGTCCATGACGGGATGAGCCAGCTCGTGGTGGCCCAGCTTCTGCATCTCGAAGCTGAGAACCCGAGCAAGGAAATCTCCATGTATATCAACAGCCCCGGCGGTGTCGTGACCTCCGGTCTGTCGATCTATGACACGATGCAGTACATCAAGCCCAAGGTCTCGACCCTTGTGATTGGTCAGGCGGCCTCCATGGGTTCGCTTCTGCTGACTGCCGGGGAGCCGGGCATGCGCTTCTCGCTGCCCAACAGCCGCATCATGGTGCACCAGCCCTCCGGCGGCTATCAGGGCCAGGCGACGGATATCATGATCCACGCCCAGGAGACCCAGAAGCTCAAGGACCGGCTGAACTCGATCTATGTCAAGCATACCGGCCAGACGATGAAGAAGGTTGTCGACGCGCTGGAGCGGGACAATTTCATGGATGCGGAACAGGCCAAGGACTGGGGCCTGATCGACGAGATCGTCGAAAACCGCCCCCGTGACGACGCCGAAAGCTAAGCCTGCGCGGGGCAAGATCGCTTGCCCCGTTCCCCCTGCCCCGAGCCGGTCCCGGTGATGTGACGTCACCTCTCCGGCATGCGCCAAATTTTGGCATTGTGAAGGATTAGGCCCTGCCCTAGCATGGCCGAAACGCGCTCCCCGCCGGCCCGAAAAACGGGTTGATTTGACCGGATCAAAGGTTGGGGGTGCAATCGACGAGGTACCCGATGGCGAATAACTCCGGCGATAGTAAAAACACCCTCTACTGCTCCTTCTGCGGCAAGAGCCAGCATGAGGTCCGCAAGCTCATCGCGGGTCCGACTGTGTTCATCTGTGATGAATGCGTCGAGCTCTGCATGGATATCATCCGCGAAGAGACAAAATCGTCCGGTCTGAAATCTTCCGAGGGGGTTCCCTCCCCGCAGGAGATTTGCGATGTCCTCGATGATTACGTGATCGGCCAGAGCCACGCCAAGCGGGTGCTCTCGGTGGCGGTGCACAACCACTACAAGCGCCTGAACCACGCGGGCAAAACCGATATCGAGCTGGCGAAGTCGAACATCCTGCTGATCGGGCCCACCGGCTGCGGCAAGACCCTGCTGGCGCAGACGCTGGCGCGGATCCTCGATGTGCCCTTCACCATGGCCGATGCGACCACTCTGACCGAGGCGGGCTATGTGGGCGAGGATGTGGAGAACATCATCCTCAAGCTCCTGCAGGCTTCCGAATACAATGTGGAGCGTGCGCAGCGCGGCATCGTCTATATCGACGAGGTCGACAAGATCACCCGCAAGTCCGACAACCCGTCGATCACCCGGGACGTGTCGGGCGAAGGCGTGCAGCAGGCCCTGCTGAAGATCATGGAAGGCACGGTCGCCTCCGTGCCACCCCAAGGCGGACGCAAGCATCCGCAGCAGGAATTCCTGCAGGTCGATACCACGAATATCCTCTTCATCTGCGGCGGCGCGTTCGCGGGTCTCGAGAAGATCATCGCGCAGCGCGGCAAGGGCTCGGCCATGGGCTTTGGCGCCGATGTGCGGAACAATGACGATCGCGGCGTGGGCGAGATGTTCACGGAGCTGGAGCCTGAGGATCTGCTGAAATTCGGGTTGATCCCGGAATTCGTCGGGCGTCTGCCGGTGATCGCAACGCTCACGGATCTCGACGAGGACGCGCTGGTTACGATCCTGACCGCGCCGAAGAACGCGCTGGTCAAGCAGTACCAGCGTCTGTTCGAGCTCGAAGAGGCGCAGCTGACCTTCACCGATGACGCCCTGAGCGCCATCGCCGGGCGCGCGATCCAGCGCAAGACCGGCGCGCGGGGTCTGCGCTCGATCCTCGAAGACATCCTCCTCGACACCATGTTCGACCTTCCGAGCCTCGACAGCGTTGATGAGGTGGTCGTGAATGAGGAAGTGGTCTCCGGCGATGCCAAGCCGCTGCTGATCTACGCAGAGCGCAAGGATGAGCCTGCAACCGTCGGCTGATCCGCTACGGCCATGAAATTTGATGCGCCGCGCCCACCAGCGCGGCGTTTTCATTTGGAAATCTCGCTGCAATTCGAGCCATCTGCGCCTGACCTCTCGCACCTCGTTTGCGGCACCGCTACACTCGGCTCACGCCAGTGAGGACCCGCCCGTGACCAGCTACCGATATGCCAATCCGGACCTTGTCCTGCTGGACATTCCCGGGACTGGCGCGGCGGAGCTGCGCGCGGTTCTTGGCGCCCCGGTGGAGAGGCGCCGCGTGACTCGGATGGAGGCGCCCGATCTGCCCCTGATCGCGCTTGTTGCGCACCCATTCCTGCGGTTTGCCCGCGTGCTGGAGGCCTTCGCCACCCCGCAGGAGCGCGCCACGGCACCACGCCTGCCCGGACTGACTGCCGAAGCTGCGCTCGACATTCTCGAGAACCCCCGCGCGCCCCTGGATCACAGCCGGGCCTACCCGCAGGCACAGCTCAAGGCGGCGCTTGCGCCCCAGACCCATCCGATCCGACATCTGCACCGCGCGACACGGGTGCTGCGCGCGGAGGAGCCCTTGCCGGAAGACCTTCCATCCTTCACGGCACCGGAACGTCCGGAGACCCTGCCCGAAGTGCCCGCAGAGATCCGCGAACGGCTGACCCGCATCTATACCAAGGATTTTGAGCTGCTGGGCTATGCGCCCGACTGCGTTGCACCCCGGCGGGCCATTGCGCAGATCCCCACGCCCGCGCCGCATGTCTGGGATCTCTGGCCGGCCTTTTTTGATCACCAGGACATCCGGATCGAAACCGCGGCGGAGGCATTGCCGCCGCCAGATGTGGATCTGACGCCCTTCGCCGACAGCCTGGTGGGTGGGCGCCGAGGGAACACCTGGGCCGGACGGGAGCCAAACCTGATCCGCCATTTCCGCAAGCTGCAACCGGAATTCGCCGACCAATCCCGGCTGGCGCATCTTCTGGCCGCGGCGGTCGTGATCCTGCGACGCGACCCGAACTGCACGGAAGCCGCAGAGCTTTTTCACAAGATTACAGATGGATACAGCACGCAGCTTGCATCAGAAATGAAGCTGCGCTGGCTGGTCTCGATCACCGACAGCTTCGCGGATCATGGCCGGGATCAGGCGCAGCGCGCCATGGGCATCGCCGGGAGCCTGCTCGCCAATACCTTGAAACTCAGCGAGACCGAGCGGCGGCTCTATGCTGTGCCCCGCCCCTGGCCGCCGCAGCGTCGTTTGGCGGGGGGCGGGCCGCTCTTTGACGGCATGATCACCTATTGGGTCGAAAAGGGTGAGATGATCACGCTCATGACCGAACGGCTGGAGCGGGTCTGCGCTGACGATCCTCAGGCCGGGCCGTTCACCCGGGAAATCTTGCGCCGCGCCCATCGCAACAACACGGTCTATCGCCGTCTGACAGAGCTGGCCGGACAGACGCCGCCGCCGCTTCTCGACGCGGAACTGACCGAAGAGCTCAGCAAGCTCACCTCGGATCTGTTGTGATCATCCTTGGGGAACCTGCGCCGCCAAAAGCTCGATCTCGACCTTGAATTCGGGGCGCGTGAAGCCCGACACGATCATCAGGGTCGAGGCTGGCAGATGATCCGGCATGGCAGCCAACCAGGCATCCCGCGCCGCCATATAGCCCGTCATATGGGCGCGGTCCGTGACATAGGCGTTGATCCGCACCACATCACCGCGCCCCATCCCGCCCTCGGCGAGCACGGCGTCGAGATTGGCAAAGCACAAGGCCGCCTGCGCCTCGGCGCTCTCGGGGGCCACGTCGTCCGGGCCGATCCCCAGCTGCCCCGAGCACACCACCAGCCGCGCGCCCGCGGGCACCTCGACCCCATGGGCATAGCGGGCAAAGGGCGGGCGGATCGTCTCGGGGATAAGCGGGCGCAGCATCGAAGTCTCCTCTCTGTCTCGCGGCAGATGGTGCCAGCCCCGCCGGAGAGAGGCCAGCCCGAAGCGCCTCACGGAGAGGATCGTCAAAAACCGCTTGCTTTTTGATCACCACGCTCAACACTTAACCCAAGTCGCCGGAAAAATGAGCAGCTCCGCGCCCTGACACCGATGTGAGCCTGCCATTTCGTCCCGAAACGTTAACTTTGGACCAAGAAGTACAAAAACCCGACAGGAGAGCTCATGACCCGTCTCACCCCTTCTCTGGTGGCTCTGGCCGCTGTGCTTGGCGCGAGCGCCGCCTCGGCAGAAAACAGCAAGGTCGTCTTCGGCACCAACTGGCTGGCGCAGGCTGAACATGGTGGTTTCTATCAATCCGTGGCCGATGGCACCTATGCGGCCTGTGGTCTGGACGTGGAGATCATCTCTGGCGGACCTCAGGTGAACAACCGAGCGCTGATGCTGGCCGGGCGGATCGACTACCATATGGGCGGCGACCTGCTGCAGGCGTTCAATGCGGTGAAAGAGGGCATTCCGGTGGTTGCCATCGCCGGGATCTTCCAGAAACACCCGCAGGTCATCGTGGCCCATCCGGATGTCACGAGCTGGGATCAGTTGAAGGACAAGACCCTGCTGATCGGCGACAATGGCTTCACCTCCTATTATCAGTGGATGATCTCGGCCCATGGCTTCACGGTCGAGCAGCGTCAGCCCTACACCTTCAATCCGGCGCCCTTCCTTGCAGACACCAATCTGGGCATGCAGGGCTACCTGAGCTCCGAGCCCTATGTTGTTGAAAAGGAAGGCGGGTTCAAACCCAACATCTTCCTGATCGCGGATAATGGCTATTCCAGCTATGCCACCACGATCGAGACCATGGCCGCCACGATCGAGGAGAAGCCCGAGGAGGTGAAATGCTTCGTCGAGGGCTCGATCAAGGGCTGGTACAACTACCTCTATGGTGACAACGCAGCGGCGAATGAGCTGATCAAGGCGGCCAACCCGGACATGTCTGACGACAAGATCGCCTTTGCCATCGACAAGATGCTGACCGAAGGCATCGTGGATTCCGGCGATGCCGAGACCATGGGCATCGGCGTGATGACCGACGCGGTGGTCGAGGATTTCTATGCCAAGATGGTCGCCGCGGGCGTGATCGATGACGGGCTCGACATCAAGGCCGCCTATACGACAGAGTTCGTGGGCCAGGGCCTCGGCATGGACCTGAAACCCGGCGGCTGAGGCTGCCTCACACCGTCCGCGCAGCACCTCCCACGCGCGCGGACGGTTCGGAACGACCCCGCCGGTCCGCGAGAGCGTGCCGGCGCTTGAGTGCAAAGGATAGGCATGTCTCTCGCTGCCCCTGCTCCGCTGGCCCCGCTGGATGCGCGCCCGCCGGTCCTGACCCTCACCGGGGTCGACAAGGTGTTCAATGGCGATGTGGTCGCCCTCCGGGACCTGAACCTGCAGATCAATCAGGGGGACTTCATGTCTCTGCTCGGGCCCTCGGGCTGCGGGAAATCCACCGCCCTCAGGATAATCGCCGACCTGCTGCACCCGACCCGGGGTTCGGTGAACTGGGCCGGAGGGCATGATACAGGCGATCTGGGCGTGGTCTTTCAGGAGCCGACGCTGATGCCCTGGGCCACGGTCGCGCAGAATGTGTTTCTGCCCTACCGCCTGCGCGGCAAATCATACAATTCGGTGAAGGACGAAGTGCTCGAAGCGCTCAAGCTCGTGGGCCTCGACAAGTTCGCGAATGCCTATCCGCGAGAGCTGTCCGGCGGGATGAAAATGCGGGTCTCCATTGCCCGCGCCATGGTCACGCGCCCGCGACTGATCCTGATGGATGAGCCCTTTGCCGCGCTCGATGAGATCACACGCTTCAAGCTGAACAACGACCTTCTCGCCCTGAAGGAAAAAATCGGCTGCACGGTGATCTTCGTGACCCATTCCGTGTTCGAGAGTGTGTTCCTGTCGGATCGGATCGTTGTCATGGCCGCGCGTCCCGGGCGCGTTCTGCGCGAGGTGCAGGTCGACGCCCCCTACCCGCGCACCGAGGAATTCCGCACCAGCGCCGAATATGCCGCCCATTGCCGGGCCGCCTCGGACGCGTTGCACGAAGCGATTGGAGTGGCCGCATGAGCATTGCCGATCCCACCCCCATGGTCGAGGCGCCCGACGCGGACGAGCTGGCCCGGCTGCGCGCCCGCCGGCTCGAAAAGATCGGCAAATGGTCCCTGCCCGTCATCGTCATGGCACTCGGCATCTTCTTCTGGGATCGGATCGTCGTCTGGAACGAGATCCCCCATTACATCCTGCCCGGGCCTGGCCGCGTGCTCGACACGTTGATCGCCGATTGGGGGATCCTTTATGAGGCGTCGCTCCTGACCGCGCGCACCACGATCCTCGCGCTCCTTTTGGCCGTGCTGGGCGGGGCCGGCCTCGCCATCCTCTTCAACCAGTCGAAGATGGTGGAGATGAGCTTTTACCCCTATGCGGTGATCCTGCAGGTGACGCCTGTGGTCTCGATCGCGCCGCTGATCTTCATCTATGTGGACAGCAAGACCGCCGGAATGCTGCTCTGCGCCTGGATCGTGGCGTTCTTTCCGGTGCTAAGCTCGACGACGCTGGGCCTCAACTCGGTGGATCACAACCTCCGCGACCTTTTCCGGATCTACAAGGCGAGCCGCTGGCAGAAACTGACCATGCTGCAACTGCCCTCGGCGCTCCCTTACTTCCTCGGCGGGCTGAAAATCGCAGGCGGTCTCAGCCTGATCGGCGCCGTGGTGGCCGAACTCGTGGCGGGCACGGGCGGCGTGGGCGCGGGGCTCGCCGCGCGGATCCAGGAGGCGGGCTACCGGCTCAACATCGCGCGGATGTTCGCCGCTCTCTCGCTCATTGCCGCGATGGGCGTCTTTATCTTTGCGGCGCTCTCGATCCTCAGTCATGCTCTGCTCCATAAATGGCACGAGAGTGCCCTGACACGGGAGGGCTGATGGACTACCGCGCTTTGCCCAGCGGCGCTTACACTTTATCGAATGTGCATGTTCCCGCATGCCTTTTGGGACAGGACGGAGATCTTGTCCTGACCGAGATTTCCATTGACGCCCAAGGCGCGCTGTCGGAGCCCCAGCCCATCGCCATCGACATGGAAGGCGCGCTTGTGCTGCCGTGCTTCACGGATATGCACACCCATCTGGACAAGGGGCATATCTGGCCCCGCTCCCCCAATCCCGACGGCACCTTCATGGGGGCGCTGACCACGGTTGGCGCGGATCGGGTCGCCAGTTGGAGCGCCGAGGATGTGCGTGCGCGGATGGAGTTCTCCCTGCGCTGCGCCTATGCCCATGGGACCCGCGCGATCCGCACCCATCTCGACAGCATTCCGCCCCAGGACGGGATCAGCTTCCCGGTCTTCTCCGAGTTGCAGGCCGACTGGGCCGGGCGGATCGATCTGCAGGCAGTGTGTCTGATCGGTTGCGATCACTTCTCCTCAGGCGGCCCGTTCAAGGAGACCGCCGATATCGTCGCGCGCACCAAGGGCGGCGTGTTGGGCATGGTGACCTATCCCGTGCCTGATCTCGATGACCGGCTGCGCGGCTTCTTCGCGCTGGCCGCCGAACGGGGACTGGCGGCCGATTTCCATGTGGATGAGACCATGGATCCGAGCTCGGAAACCTTGCGCAGCATCGCCAAGATTGCCGCCGAGGTCGGGTTCGACGCGCCGATCACCGTGGGCCATTGTTGTTCGCTCAGCACCCAGGAGGAGGCGCGCGCGCTGGATACGCTGGATCTGGTGGCGAAACAGGGGATCAACGTGGTCTCCCTGCCGCTCTGCAACCTCTATCTACAGGACCGCCATTCGGGCCGCACCCCGCGCGGGCGCGGCATCACGCTGGTCCATGAAATGGTGGAGCGCGGCATCCCCGTCTCTTTTGCCTCCGACAACACCCGCGATCCGTTCTATGCCTATGGCGATATGGATATGATCGAGGTGATGCGGGAGGCAACGCGGATCGGCCATCTCGACCATGGCCGCAGCGACTGGGTGCGCGCCTTTACTGCGACCCCGGCGGCGAGCTGCGGCTTTGACGCGCCGAGCTTTGCCGTGGGCGCGCCCGCGGATCTGGTGATCACACGCGCGCGGAACTGGAACGAGTTCTTCGCCCGCCCGCAAAGCGACCGCATTGTTCTGCGCGGAGGCGAGCCGATCGACCGCACCCTGCCCGATTATGCCGAACTCGACGCCCTGATGGAGACCGACACATGACCCTGCCCGCCAATGTGGCTGCCGCCAAGGAAGCCCTCGCCCATCTCGACATCGAGCAGAATGACAACGCGATCAAATCCAAGAGCCGGGATTTCTTCTGGTACTCGCCCGTGCTCAAGGCGCGGATGGATCACCTGATCGCGGATTTCGTGGTCAGCCCCCGGAACGAGGCCGAGGTGATTGAGATCCTGCGGGTCTGCTACGCCCATGACGTGCCGGTGACCACACGCGGCGCGGGCACCGGGAATTACGGGCAGGCCATGCCCATGCGCGGCGGCTGCGTCATGCATCTGCGCCATATGACGGCGGTGAAGGAAATCGCGCCGGGTCGGGTGGTCTGCGAGCCGGGGATCCTGCTCAAGGATCTGGACGCGGCCTGCAAAGCGGATTCGGGCCAGGAGATCCGCATGTTCTCCTCGACCTGGGCCACGGCGACGATTGGCGGGTTCATCGCCGGGGGCTCCGGCGGCGTCGGCTCCTGCACCTGGGGGTCCTTGCGGGATCTGGGCAATATCATCCGGCTGCGCGTGGTGACCATGGAGGAAGAGCCGCGTGTGCTGGAGTTCCGCGGCGAGGAACTTGCGCGCGTCTCCCATGCCTATGGCACGAACGGGATCATCACCGAGATCGAGATGCCGCTGGCGCCCGCCTATGACTGGGTCGAGATGTTCGTGGCCTGCGAGGATTTCATGGATGCGGCCCGCTTTGCAGAGGAGCTGGCCAATGAGGACGGGATCCTGATCAAGCTCGCCAGCGTCTATGAGGCCCCGGCGCCGCTTGACTACTTCCAGCGTGTGAAGCCCCATATCTCGGACAAGGAAACCCTGATCGGCCTCATGGTCGCGCCCCATTCCATGGACGGGTTCGAGACCTTTCTCGGGCGGCGTCCGCAGGCGCGGATTGTCTATCGCTCGGATGCCAGCGATTGGGAGCGTGGGCCCGGGCCGGTCTTTGAATATGGCTGGAACCACACGACCCTGCGGGCGCTGAAGGTGGATCCGAGCATCACCTATCTGCAGGTGCGCTACGGCTTTCCCGAGCATCTCAGCCTGATCGAGAAGATGCGCGACGCATTCAGCCCCGAAGTGCTCCAGCATCTGGAGGTGCTGCGTGAGAACGGCAAGGTGATGTTTGCCGGGCTGAGCCTTGTGAAATTCACCTCCGAGGAGCGGTTGGACGAGATCATCCGGATCCATGAGGAGGCCGGGGCCATGATCTTCAACCCCCATCGTTATACGCTGGAGGAAGGTGGGCGGCAGACCGTGGATGACCGGCAATTGGCCTTCAAACGGGAGGCGGATCCAAAAGGCCTGCTCAACCCGGGCAAGATGATCGCCTGGGATGATCCGGATTTCGATTTCTCGGAAATGTATGCCTACCCGAAGATGACCGCGGCGGAATGACGGGAATGACGCAGGATCCAATTGTGGGCTGCGCCCAAGGAGATGCCCGCGTTTGGGGGGCTCTGCCCCCCGGCTGCGCCGCAGCCTCCCCCCGGGATATTTCCAGACTTAAGAAGGATTGATCATGGCGGCGGATGGCAAAGGGCGCGTTCTGGTACTGGCGGCCCATCCCTGTCCCGAGAGCTTTTCCCAGGCCCTGCATGCGCGGGTGGTGAAGACCCTGACGGCGCAAGGCTGGGAGGTGGATGATTGCGATCTCTATGCCGAGGGGTTCGACCCGGTTCTGTCCGAGACCGGGCGGCGCGGCTATCACGAGGAGCCTGCGAATATCGAGCCCGTGGCAGAGTACGTGGCGCGGCTGCGAGCGGCGGATGCCATGGTCATGGTCTTTCCGGTGTGGAATTTCGGCTATCCGGCGATCCTCAAAGGCTTTCTCGACCGGGTTTTTCTACCCGGCGTGTCGTTTAAACTGGTGGATGGCAAGGTAAAGCCCAATCTGACGCATATTAAAAGGCTCGCAGCTGTGACAACCTATGGAGGTACGCGTACCCGTGCGTTTCTCGCAGGGGACCCGCCCCGTCACTGCGTCAAGCGGGCTGTCTGGCACGTTTGTCGTCCCTTCAAGATGCGGTATCTCGCGCTCTATGACATGAACCGCGCGACAGATGCCAAGCGGGCTGCCTTTCTCGACAAGGTCACCCGGGAGATGGAGGCTTTCTGATGCGCGCCTTGGTCGTGTATTGCCACCCGAAAAAGGGCAGCTTCAATGCTGCCGTGAAAGATACGGTTCTCGACAAGCTGCGCCGCGGGGGGGCGGAAGTGCGGTTGATCGATCTGTATGAGAGAGAGTTTGCGCCGGTCTTGCCCGCCTGCGAGCTCGATGCCTATCTGGACTGTCCGGACAATGTGGAGCCCGTGGCTCGGGATGTGGCCGATCTGCGATGGGCGGACACGTTGATCTTCGTTTACCCGACCTGGTGGTACGGGTTGCCTGCGATGCTGAAGGGGTGGCTGGACCGGGTGCTTTTGCCCGATGTGGCTTTCCTGATGCCTGACGCGGAGAACAAGGATATTCGGCCGGGGCTGACGAACATCACCTCGCTTGGGGTGTTTACGACCTGCGGGGCGAGCCGTTGGCTCACCAGTCTGATCGGGGCGCCTGGGCGGCGGACGCTGACCCGGGGCGTGCGGCTGATCTGTGCCAAGGGCTGCAAGGTTCATTTCGCAGCCCATTACCTGATGGACAGTTCCACGCCCGAGAGCCGCGCCGCCCATCTGGGTAAGGTCGGCAAGGTGATGGACAAGCTCATCGGCAAGGCGCCGCGCTCGCAGCCTCAGCCCACAGCGGTGGCCTGAGCACATGGAGATCCCCCTTCTTGATGCCCAGCGGATGGCCCAGGATCCGGATGGGTTTGCGACGGATCTCGGTCGGGCGGCACGGGGATCGGGGTTTTTCCTGCTCGAGAACCACGGGGTTTCGGCGGATCTGATCGCGCAGGTGCTCGCTCAGGGGGATGCCTTCTTTGCATTGCCAGAGGCCGAGAAGGCGCGCATTGCCATCGATGCGGGCAATCGCGGGTGGGCCTGGGAAGGCAGTGAAAAGCTCGATCCCGAGAGTGGTCAGGTGGACCGGAAAGAGGCCTTCAACATGGGGCTCAATCTGGCTGCGGACGATCCGCGCATCCTCGCCGGGGAGCCGTTTCGTGGGGTCAATCGCTGGCCGGACCTGCCGGGGTTTGCGGAGACCTTGCGGCAGTATTTCGAGGCGGTTCATGGCTTGGGCCAGCGCGTGATGCAGGCAGTGGCCCGGGATCTGGGCTTGCCTCCCGGGCATTTCGAGAAATCCTTCGATGCGCCCATGGCGACCCTGCGCCTGTTGAGTTATCCGGCGGGCTCCGCGACGGATGGGATCGGCGCGGGGGCCCATACGGATTATGGCGCGCTGACCTTCCTGCTGACGGACGGCGTGCCCGGATTGCAGGTGCAGCCGCGCGGCCAGTCGGACTGGATCGATGTGCCGGATGTGCCCGGCGCCTATATCATCAATATCGGCGATTGCCTCATGCGCTGGTCCAACGACACCTATGTCTCGACGCCCCACCGGGTGCTGCCGCCGCCACGACAGCGGCGCTCCATCGCGTTTTTCCTCGACCCGAACCCGGAGGCGGAGGTGGCCTGTTTGCCCGGTCTGGGCGAGGCGAAATACGCCCCGATCTCGGGCGCGGAGTATCTGCGCAGCCGTTTGGAGGCAACCTATGGCTGAGCGTCGACACTGGTGGGCCGAATACCGGACAACGGAATTCGAGGGTCTCGATCCAGAGCGGGTGATCGCGATCCTGCCCACGGCTGCGATTGAGCAGCACGGGCCGCATCTGCCAACGGGCACCGACACGATGATCATGCAGGGCATGCTGGACGCGCTCTGCACGGCCCTGCCCGAGGATCTGGAGATCCGGATCCTGCCGATCCAGGCGGTGGGCAAGTCGAACGAACATATCCACGCGCCGGGAACACTGACGCTGGAAGCCGAAACCGCCCTGGGCGCCTGGCGCGAGGTGGGCCTGTCCATTGCGCGCACCGGGCTGCGCAAGGTGGTCTGCATCAACTCCCATGGGGGCAATCTGGATCTGGTTTCGATCCTGAGCCGGGAGCTGCGCGTGCGCGCGGGCATGCTGGCGGTCAAAGCGCAGTGGATGAGCTTTGGCACGCCGGAGGGGATGTATTCCGAGGCGGAGCGGGCCTTCGGCATTCATGGCGGCGATGTGGAGACCTCACTGATGCTCGCCTTCCGACCCGAGACGGTGGATTTGTCCCAAGCGCAGGCCTTTCGCTCCAGTGCCGAGAGCGCACCGATCTCGCCGATCGGGCCGTTGAGCCTGGGCTGGGTGTCGTCCGATTTGAACCAGGCGGGCACCGTGGGCGATGCCAGCGCCGGGACGGCCGAGAAAGGCCGCGCGACCTGCGCCCATCAAGTGGCTGGGATGATTGATCTCTTGCGCAAGCTGCGCGATCTGCCCCTGGACGGCGTGACGGCGACCTATCCGGACGTGTAAACGTGGCGCCCTGCGCCTGCGCAGGGCGCGGACCCGCGTCGCAGCTGGGGTTGCAACAAGATCCTGACCAAAGGCCCAAGCGCGTCCGCGGCGCCCCCCAGCGGGGGGGGCCCCGCGCACCCCCACCCAAAACCAACACAAAAAGCGGCGGGGACCCCAGGAACCCCACGCTGGAATAGGTGGTCGTATAGGCGCCCGTCGCCTTGATCAGCACCCGGTCCCCGGAAGCCAGCGCCAGCGGCAGATGCATCGGGCGCTTCTCATAGAGCACGTCGGCACTGTCGCAGGACGGACCGGCGACGATGCAGGGCCCAAGCTCGCCCCCATCATGGGGCGTCTCGAACTGATAGCGGATCGCCTCCTCTATGGTCTCCGCCAGTCCCGAGAACTTCCCGATGTCGAGATAGACCCAGCGGCAGAGATCATCCTCGGATTTCCGCGACACGAGCAAGACCTCGGCCACGATCATTCCGGCTTCGGCCACCAGCCCACGCCCGGGCTCGGCCATCACCGTCGCAGCACCAAACCGCGCCTGAACCAATGCCGCCACCCGCGCAGCATAGGTCTCGGCCTCGAGCACCGGATCGCCATAGAAGGCCGGGAACCCACCACCGATATTGATCAACGTCAGGTCATGGCCCTGCGCCCGGCCCGCATGCCAGATCTCGGCCATGGCATCGAGCGTCTCCGCCCACATGCCCGGATCCCGGGTCTGGGAGCCCACATGGAAGCTGAGCCCAACGGGCCGCAGCCCGAGATAGGCCGCCCGATCCATGAGACGCAGGGCCATCTCCGGGGCGCAGCCGAACTTGCGCGAGAGCGGCCAGTCCGCCCCGGTCGCCCCGACAAGCACGCGCAGGAACACCCGCGCGCCCGGCGCGTGTGCAGCGATCTTGTCGAGCTCGGCCTCCGCATCCGCCGCGAAGAGATCAATCCCATGGGCATGGGCATAGGCGATGTCCGACACCCGCTTGATCGTGTTCCCGAAGGAGATCTTTTCCGGCGACGCGCCCGCGGCCAGCGCCATCTCGATCTCGCCGCGCGATGCCGCATCGAACCCGCAACCCTCGGCCGCCAGTGCGCGCAACACTTCCGGCGCCGGGTTGGCCTTCATCGCATAATGGATCAGCGTGCCCTGCCCCAACCCGCGCGCCAGAGCGTGGTACTTGGCCACCACCGCGCCGCAATCCAGCACCAGCGTCGGGCGATCGAACACGCGCCCATCGATAAACGCGCGCAGGCGATCTTCGACGGCATCAGAAGCGAGAGAAACAGGCGCAATGGGCGCCACACGGGCGAGCCCGGTTACGTAAGCGTTCATGGTCATCTCCATCAGACCCGGGCCCTTGCGGTCCCGACCAGTACCAAAGAAGACGTTACCGTCGCTACATAACCCATTTGGATCCGCTTGGATCCGCCCCGGCAGAGGCGCGTGCGTTGGCGTCAATACGGGCGCATATGGAACCATTGCTGAGTCGGATCAATAGTTTTCTGAAGCGCCGCGAGCATTTTTTTGCCCTCGCGCCAGCCTGCCGAGCGGCCCCAACAGATCCGCATCAGACCAGCTCGGACCAAGACGCGTCGCGCCCCATAAACTGACAGGCAATTGGCGCGCAAATCGAGGCGGTCGAGACCGTTCGTTTGGTCCCGGGCGACGAAAACAAGCCCCGCCCTCTAGCCAAGTCACAAAAAAAATCCCCGCAACCTGTCTTGGGCTGCGAGGATCAAATTCAGCTTTGCGCAGGCTCAGTTCAGCGCCGCATCCGTGATGGCGTGAGTCCAGGCGCCCTCAGGCTCCTTGGTGATCACCGGGTCAGAGCCGCCGCCCAGCAGGGTCGCCACCGTGCGGTCGAAATCCGCCGGATCCAGCGTCCCGTTGGAGCCCGCGGTCAGCTTGGCGATCTCGCCCATCATCCGCTTCTGGTGGGTTTCGGTCTGGGCTCCGGTCGCGTCATTGTCGAGCACGATCTCGGCGGCTTCATCCGGGTTCGCCTCGGCGTATTTCCAGCCCTTCATGGAGGCGCGCACGAAGCGGACCATTTTGTCCACGAAAGCCGGATCCGAGAGGTTCTCCTCCAGCGCGTAGATCCCGTCTTCGAGAGTGGCCACGCCCTGCTCTTCGTATTTAAAGGTCACCAGTTCCTCCGGGCTGACCCCGGCGTCGATCACCTGCCAATACTCGTTATAGGTCATGGTCGAGATGCAATCGGCCTGACGCTGGAGCAGCGGATCCACATTGAAGCCCTGCTTGAGCACCGTGATGCCCTCATCCCCGCCATCGGTGGGGATGCCCAGCTGGCTCATCCAGCTCAGGAACGGGTATTCATTGCCGAAGAACCAAACGCCGATGGTTTTGCCTTTGAAGTCCTCAGGGCCGGTGATCCCGGTATCCTTCCAGCAGGTCAGCATCAGGCCCGAGCTCTTGAACGGCTGGGCGATGTTCACCACCGGCAAACCCTTTTCCCGCGCCGCGAGCGCGGACGGCATCCAGTTTAGCATCACATCGGCGCCACCGCCCGCGAGCACCTGGGGCGGCGCGATGTCAGGACCACCCGGCAGGATCGTCACGTCGAGATCCTCTTCCTCGTAGAACCCCTTGTCGAGCGCCACGTAATAGCCCGCGAATTGGGCCTGCGTGACCCATTGCAGCTGCAGCTTCACCTCATCCGCAGCCTGAGCCGCCGAAGCTCCAAACATGGCCGCCATGCCCGCACCGATCAATGCCGTCTTCATACAAGTCTCCCGTCGTGATTCGTGTTCCCTGGCCACGTATTCCCGTGTGCCCATTGATATTTTGACCAATGTGTCAGGAAACACCAGCAAGCGCTGCGGCCATCGGGAAAAAACATCGCGTTTCAAAGGTGATCTCGGGGAAACGGTCTCAATCTGAGCAGAACTCAGCCAGTCCCTCGGGAACTATCTTCGCAACCGCCAAAATGTGTTACCATAGGGTTAATTGTTCTTATGGGAGTACATGAACATGTTGCGTCGCGTTTCGGCCCTCGCCTTTGCTGCTTTGACGGCCTCGGCTTTTTCCGCTCAGGCCGCTCCAATTGATTTGTCCTCGCTGATAGACACCTCCGGCAATCCGGTCTCGGTGCCCGAGCTGTCCATTTCGACACCCGAGGTTGCCGCCACCATTTTCGTCGGCGGCGCGCCTGTCTTTGGCGTGCAGGAAGTCGTGTTCTGCGCATTCGACGGCACGACCTGCGCCAATGATCTGATCCTGACCTTTGCGACCCCCTCGACGGATGTGAGCTTTTCGGTCGGCGACGCGCTGCCGGTCGGGGCCGTGGATACCATCCAGGTTTCAGCCTTTGATGCCATGAGCAATCTGCTCGGGACCGTGGATGTGGATTCGGGCGATCTTGCCGCAGGTGGCGCGGACGCGAATGGCATCTCGCAATTCACCGTTGATCTGAGCGCCTTTGGCACCATCGCAAGTGTCGAGATCGATGATCTGAACACCGCGGCAACGGGTGGGTTCTTCTACTACGACGTCAATGCGTCGCCGATCCCCCTGCCTGCGGCCTTGCCGCTGCTGGCGCTGGGTCTCGGCGCGCTGGGTGCTGCCAAGCGCCGGAAGCGCAAAGCGGCCTGAAGCTCGTAAGTCTCTGGAAAATGCGCGGGCGGCCCCTCGGGACCGCCCGTTTTCTTTTGGCCTAGCGCCGCATGGAGGGGTGCCAGAAGGTCACCCGCCGCTCGATCAGCGCCACCGTCCCGTAGAACGCCGATCCGGCCAGGGCCGCCACGGTGATCTCGGCCCAAACCATGTCGAGGGCGAGCTGCCCCACACTGGTGGAGATGCGGAAGCCCATGCCGCGGATCGGGGAGCCAAAGAACTCCGCCACAATCGCGCCGATCAGCGCGAGCGTCGTGGCGATCTTGAGCCCGTTGAAGATAAACGGCATCGCCGCGGGCAAGCGCAGGAAGATCAGGCTCTGCCAGTGACTGGCCGCATAGGTGTGCATCAGGTCGCGCTGCATCCGGTCCGCGCTGCGCAAGCCTTCTACGGTGTTCACGAGGATCGGGAAGAAGACCATCACCACAACCACGGCGGCCTTGGACTGCCAGTCAAAGCCGAACCACATCACGAGGATCGGCGCCGTGCCGATGATGGGAAGCGCGGCCATGAAATTCCCCACGGGCAGCAACCCGCGACGCAGGAACCCATAGCGATCCACCAGAAGCGCCACGGCGAAGGCCGCAAGCGCCCCCATCGCATAGCCTGAGAGCGCGCCCTTGACGAAGGTCTGGACGAAATCCTCCCACAGGATCGGCAGGCTCGTGGCGATCCGCGCCCCGATGGCCGAAGGCGGCGGCAGGATGACCCCGGGCACCGCATAGAGCCGCACGGTCGCCTCCCAAAGCGCGAGGATGGTCAGCCCAAAGACAACGGGCACCGCGGCGCGGACCGCAGGTGCCGCGCTGCGCGAGAGCCAGACATTGAGCGCCCAGGCCGCCGCCCAAAGCGCCAGGACCAGACCCAGGCGAAGATCCAGCACCGCCGCCAGAAGCGGCACCGCCAGAAAGGCGCCATAGCTGCGCAGCGCCCCGGTCATTGGCTCAGCCCCATGCGCGAGAGGGTCACCCGCTGGATCACCCCGATCAGCCCGACCAGCAGCGCCGCGAGGATCGCCGCCCCGAAAAGCGCGGACCAGATCTGGATCGTCTGGCCGTAATAGCTCCCCGCGAGCAGCCGCGCTCCCAGCCCGGCCACCGCACCCGTGGGCAGCTCACCGACGATGGCGCCGACAAGGCTCGCAGCTACGGCGACCTTGAGCGAGGTGAAGAGGTAAGGCAGCGAGGCCGGCAGGCGCAGCACCCAAAGGCTTTGCGCCGGGCTGGCGTTATAGGTGCGCAACAGGTCCGTCTGCATGGCATCAGGGCTGCGCAGCCCCTTCACCATGCCGACCACCACAGGGAAAAAGCTGAGATAAGCCGAGATCATCGCCTTGGGCAGCAGCCCCTGCACGCCCACTGAGTTCAGCACCACAATGATCATCGGCGCGATGGCGAGGATCGGGATGGTCTGAGACGCAATCGCCCAGGGCATCACGCTGAGATCCATCGCGCGGTTATAAAGGATCCCGATGGCGAGCAGCACGCCCGCCGCCGAGCCGATCAGAAACCCGAGCATCGTGGCGCTCAGGGTCACCCAGCCATGGAAGACAAGGCTGCGCTTGGAGGTGATCTTCTTCTCGACCGTGGTCTCCCAAAGCTCGATGGCCACCTGATGGGGCGCGGGCAGCCGGGGCCGATCCTGTGCCCAGGTCGCCGGGATCGCGAAGCTGTTGGTCGCCACCAGCACGAGCGCGCTCATATCCCGCCGCGCGGCGGGGGTTTCCGGCGTGACCACCGCCCCGGCCCGCTCCGCCTCGACCAGCACGCCCTTGATGTTCATGGGCACGGCAGCCGCATACCAGATCGCAACCAGGGCCGCGATCACCGTGAGAACCGGCAGGATCAGACGCATGACGGTCTCTCCTTCATTGTTCCGCAAATACTCACGACGCAACGCCAGCCCCTCGCGCAGGTTTTTGAGTATTTTAGGAACAATGAAACCAATCTGCGGTTCTCTGGAGCCACGGTACAGGCTGGAGAGCCGATGACCGTGAACGATGAGGGTCGCTTGCCGCTTGGCTGGGGCAAGCGGCTCATCCTGTTGATCTCACTCATCGATATGCCCCGCCCGCAACCCGTCGCGCACCCGATGTGCGATCTCGATGAACTCGGGCGTATCGCGAATCTCCAGCGGGCGTTCTTTGGGCAGCGGGCTGTCGATCACATCGGTGATCCGGCCCGGGCGCGGCGACATCACCACGATCTTGGTGCTGAGATAGACCGCTTCAGGGATCGAATGGGTGACAAAGCCGATCGTCTTCTCGGTCCGCTGCCAGAGCGCCAGAAGCTGCTCGTTCAGATGGTCCCGAACGATCTCGTCCAAAGCGCCAAAAGGCTCATCCATCAGCAGGATATCCGCATCAAAGGCCAGCGCCCGGGCGATCGAGGCGCGCTGTTGCATGCCCCCAGAGAGTTGCCAGGGGAACTTCTTGGCGAACCCGGACAGGTCCACGAGCTCCAGCACCCGCGCCACACGCTCGGCCTGCTCAGATTTGGGATAGCCCATGATCTCCAGCGGCAGAGATACATTCCGCGCGATGGTCCGCCACGGGTAAAGCCCCGCCGCCTGGAACACATAGCCATAGGCCCGCGCCTGCCGCGCCTCATCCGGGCTCATCCCGTTCACGGTGAGCGTGCCGGAGGTGGGATGCTCCAACCCCGCAACGGCCCGCAGGAAGGTGGTCTTGCCACAACCCGAAGGGCCGATGAAGGACACGAATTCGCCCTTCTCGATCTCAAGGTTGACGCCCGACAGGGCGTGCACCGGACCGTCATTGGTCTCGAATACGAGATCCACATCCCGCGCCGAGATCACCGCCTCGCGGGTCTGCGCCGCGCGCGCAGCGGGCGGCGCCTCCGCCTCTGGCTCGGGTACCGCGGCAGAGGCGGGCGCCTCGTAGCGCCAGCTGCCCTTCCGCGCGGCTAGTTCCGCTTCTCCGGCCAAAGGGGTTGAGGGGGTCACCTTGGGTGGCACGGGCTGGGCACTCTTCGTCTCTTCGGGCTCATGATCGAACCCGTCAATTTCGTCGCGACTGAGCATGGGGTGCGCTAGACCCCGCTTGCCGGAATGCCGGTGCGTTCGACCTTGCGGGGCGCCGTGAGCTCCTTCCAAGTGCTGAGTGCTTTGGCAACGGGAGTGACGGGCGGGCGCTCGACGAACTTGCCGTGACCCTCTTGCGTCTTCACCTCCCCATCCATCACGGCAACCTGGCCGCGGGTCAGCGTATAGCGTGGCAGGCCCTTGACATGCTTGCCCTCAAACACGTTGTAGTCGATGGCCGATTGCTGGGTCTCGGCGGTGATCGTCTTCTCTTTCTCCGGATCCCAGACCACGATATCCGCGTCCGCCCCCACAAGGATTGCGCCCTTTGTCGGGTAGCAATTCAGGATCTTCGCGATATTGGTCGAGGTCACCGCGACAAACTCGTTCGGCGTCAGCCGCCCGGTCGCCACACCTTCGGTCCAGAGCATGGGCATCCGATCCTCGAGCCCGCCAGTCCCGTTGGGGATCTGGGTGAAATCGCCCACCCCATTGCGCTTTTGCGCGGTGGTGAAGGCGCAGTGATCCGTGGCCACCACCGAGAGCGAGCCCGATTGCAGCCCGGCCCAGAGGCTGTCTTGATGCTTCTGATCCCGGAAGGGCGGCGACATCACACGGCGCGCAGCGTGGTCCCAATCGGGATGGGCATATTCGCTCTCGTCCAGGGTCAGGTGCTGGATCAGCGGCTCACCATAGACGCGCTTACCTTGCATCCGCGCCCGGCGGATCGCCTCATGGGCCTCCTCGCAGGAGGTGTGGACGATATAGACGGGCACACCGGCCATATCAGCGATCATGATCGCGCGGTTCGTAGCCTCGCCCTCCACCGCAGGGGGGCGGGAATAGGCATGGGCCTCGGGGCCGTTATTGCCCTCGGCCATAAGCTTGGCCTGCAGATCGGCAACGATATCGCCATTCTCCGCATGAACGAGCGGCAGCGCGCCCAACTCGGCACAACGCCGGAACGACGCGAACATCTCGTCATCATTCACCATCAACGCGCCCTTATAGGCCATGAAATGCTTGAAGGTGTTGATGCCGCGCTGGGTCACCGCATCCATCTCGTTGAAGACCTGCTCCCCCCACCAGGTGATCGCCATATGGAAGGAGTAATCGCAATTGGCGCGGGTCGACTTGTTGTCCCACATCTGGATCGCGTCGAGCAGCCCCTGCCCCGGGCTGGGCAGCGCGAAATCCACCACCATGGTCGTGCCCCCCGAGAGGGCCGCGCGCGTGCCGCTCTCGAAATCATCGGAGGAATAGGTGCCCATGAAGGGCATCTCCAGATGGGTATGCGGGTCGATCCCGCCGGGCATGACATAGCAGCCTGTCGCGTCGAGCTCGGTATCGCCGGAAAGCCCCTGCCCGATCTCGACGATCTTGCCGCCCTCGACCAGCACATCGGCCGCATAGGTCAGGTCGGCTGTGACCACTGTTCCGTTCTTGATGACTGTCGACATAGGCTCTCTCCGTCTCGGGTCTGCGGCCGGGGCCTTGCGCGGGGCAAGGCCGGGCCTTGGCTCGTGTTAGTCTTTGTAATCCGGCGCATCCCTTTCGAGGAGGCGCTTCATCTCGGCAAAATGGGCGAGTTCGGCTTGTTTATAGGTCTGCCACTCGGCGGCGGTGGCCTCGGCCAGCGCGTCTGGCAGGATGGCGAGCGACTGGCCCGTGGAATAGGCCAGCACGAGGGTTCGTGCGGCACGTTCCAGGTGATAAAGCGCGTCCCAAGCCTCGGCCACGGTGGCACCAAAGGTCGTCACCCCGTGGTTCTGCATCATCACCGCCTGATGGGTGCCGACGGAGCGGGCGATCCGCGCGCCCTCCTCCGCCTCCGACGCGATGCCGCCAAAGGACAGGTCATAGGCGATGCGTTTGTACCAGCGCGCGGTGACCTGATCGATGGGATGGATCGTCGGATCCTTGAGCGCGGCCAGCGCCGTGGCATGGGGCGGATGCAGATGCAGCGCGACCCGCGCCTGAGGCACCTCGCGATGCAGCGCGGAATGGATCGACCAGGCCGACGGGTCCGGCGCATCCGCGCGGTCCATCGTGGTCGCATCCTCGGCATCGCACAGGACCAGGTCCGAGGCACGCACCCGGCTCCAATGCATCCAGCGCGGATTGATCAGAAACCGCTTCCCATCCGCCGAAACCGCCGCCGAGAAATGGTTCGCCACGCCCTCATGCCAGCCCTCGCGACAGGACAGGCGCAGGGCCGCGGCCAGATCGATCCGCAGCTGCGTTTCATCCATTGTCTCAAGGGCGGTCATGGCATGGCTCCTCGCTGTGACTCTGCCGGGATGGCGCTACGGATCGCAGATCAACTGCTGATCCGCATCCATGAGCGGTGCGCCGGTTTGCGGCTCGGTCGCCTCGATGGCGATGCCGTAGCAGCCATTCTTGTCCCGAATGAGCAGCGAGGCTGGCACGCCGTCGGGCAAGGCCGCGAGCGCGCGGGGCGAGATATCCTCCAAGAGCGGCACACCCGCCTCATCGGTCAGGGGCTCGCAGGCCGCGAGGCCAAGGGAAAGCGCGCCGAAGGCGGCAAACCGCGTCATGCCACGATCTCCGCCGTCTCGACCACCGCATGGAAAAGCACATTCGTCCCCGCCGTGGCCCATTCCGGGCTGATCTCTTCGGCCTCGTTGTGGCTGAGCCCGTCCACACAGGGGCACATCACCATGGCGGTCGGGTAAAGATCGTTGATCCAGCAGGCGTCATGCCCCGCGCCGGAGACGATATCCATATGGGAATACCCGAGCCGCTCCGCCGCGCTGCGCACCGCCGTCACGCAGCCCTCGTCGAACGCAGGCGGATCGAACTGACCGACAATTTCCGAAGAGAACTCGACGCCGATTTCCTCGCAAAGCTTCGGCGCCTTCTCGTTGAACTCGGCGACCATGCCATTGAGCTTGTCCAGCAGATGGGTCCGCATATCCACGGTGAAGACGACCTTGCCCGGGATGATGTTGCGCGAGTTCGGATAGACGTCGATATGGCCGATCGCGCCCACGGCATTGGGCTGGTTCTTCATGGCGATCTCATGAACGAGCTCGGTGATCCGCGCGAGGCCGCGCCCGGCATTGCGGCGCATATGCATGGGGGTGGAGCCCGTGTGGCTTTCCTTCCCGGTCACGGTGCATTCGATCCAGCGCAGGCCCTGGCCATGGGTGACCACGCCGATCTCCTTGTTCTCGGCCTCGAGGATCGGGCCCTGCTCGATATGCAGCTCGAAGAACGCGTGCATCTTGCGGTCGCCCACGGGCTCATCCCCGACCCAGCCGATCCGCTTGAGCTCATCGCCAAAGCGCTTGCCCTCGGCATCGACGCGGTCATAGGCCCAGTCCTGCGTATGCTTGCCCGCGAACACGCCCGAGGCGAGCATGGCAGGGGCGTAGCGCGTCCCCTCCTCATTCGTCCAGTTGGTGACCACGATGGGATGCTTGGTTTTGATCCCCAGATCGTTGAGCGAGCGGATGATCTCCAACCCGCCGAGCACGCCCAGAACCCCATCGTACTTGCCGCCCGTGGGCTGGGTATCGAGATGGGAGCCTACATAGACCGGCAGCGCATCCGGGTCCGTCCCCTCGCGCCGGGCGAACATGTTGCCCATCGTATCCACGCCCATGGTGCAGCCCGCCGCCTCGCACCAGCGCTGGAACAGGGCGCGGCCCTCGGCATCCTCATCCGTGAGGGTCTGGCGGTTATTGCCGCCCGCGATCCCCGGGCCGATCTTGGCCATCTCCATCAGGCTGTCCCAGAGACGGCTGCCGTCGATCTTGAGGTTCTCTCCGGGGGCTGCGCTGGCGGCGTCTGTGTCGGCGGGCATCGCTCTCTCCTGGTCTTAGGTCTGGTCTTCGCCCGCGCTGAGCCGCTGCAGGATCTGCAGCGCGCGCGGGGCGTCCGCCTCGGGGACGAATACGTGATCATGGTGCAAAGCGGCCACCATGTTGCAAGGGATATTTGCGGCAGCGAGCGCCTTCGACACAGCCGCCGTCAGACCCACGCCATCCAGCGCCGAATGCACATCGAGGGTGATCTGGCGCATGGCGTCGGGGGTGCCCGCGGGGACAGGCCGGATGACCGAGACACCCTCCTCCTCCCGGAACCAGCAGAGCGCGTCCGCCGCGATCGCAGAGGCGGTCGCGGCCTCGAAGCCGAACACCCCGTCACACAGGCGCGGCGCCATCTGGCGCACCATTTCTGCTCCGTCGCGGACCACCACCCCGTCAGTCCAGCGCCATGAGGACATCGCGCAGGGTCTCGACCAGCTGGTCGATCTGCGGCTTCTCGATGATCAGGGGCGGCGACATGGCGATGATATCCCCCGTGGTGCGGATCAGGATCCCCTTCTCATAGGCATCGAGAAACGCCTGAAAGGCGCGCTTGGTCGGCGCGCCGGCAATCGGTTCGAGCTCTACCGCGCCGATCAGTCCGAGATTGCGGATATCGATCACGTGACGCGCATCGCGCAGGGAGTGCAGCGCCTCCTGCCAATAGGGCTCCAGCTCCAGCGCACGTTCAAAGAGCCCGTCCTCGCGATAGGTCTCCAGCGTGGCCAGCCCCGCCGCCGCGGCCATCGGGTTGCCGGAATAGGTATAACCGTGGAAGAGCTCGATCAGGTTCTCCGGCCCCTGCATGAACGCATCATGGATATGGCTGGCACAGAGCACCGCGCCCATGGGGATCACGCCATTGGTCAACCCCTTGGCGCAGGTGATCAAGTCCGGTGTGACCCCGAACCGTTGCGCGCCAAAGGCGGCGCCAACACGGCCAAACCCGGTGATCACCTCGTCGAAAATCAACAAGATTCCATGATCTTGCGTGATCTTTCTCAATCTCTCCAGATACCCTTTGGGCGGCAAGAGAACACCGGTTGATCCCGCCATGGGCTCGACAATGACGGCAGCCACCGTTTCGGGCCCATGGAGGGCAATGATCCGCTCCAACTCATCGGCCAGATGCGCCCCATGCTCCGGCATGCCTTTGGACCACTGGTTTTCAGGGATGTGCGTGTGGGGAAGGTGATCAACTCCGGCCAGCAACGTCCCGAAATGCTTGCGGTTATTGACGATCCCCCCGACGGAGATCCCGCCAAAGTTAACTCCGTGATAACCCCGTTCGCGCCCGATCAGCCGCGTTCGTCCGGCCTCGCCCCGCGCGCGATGATAGGCAATGGCAATTTTCAATGCCGATTCAACGGCCTCCGAACCGGAATTGGTGTAGAATACATGATCCATTCCCTCTGGCGCGATCTCGACCAGACGGTTGGCCAGCTCAAACGCTTTGGGATGCCCCATCTGGAACGCAGGCGCGTAATCGAGCTCTGCCGCCTGAGCCTGGATCGCCTCAACGATCTTCGGCCGCTTATGGCCCGCATTGCAGCACCAGAGCCCCGCCGTGCCATCCAGCACCTGCCGCCCCTCCGCGGTGGTGTAGTGCATGCCCTCAGCCGCGACAAACATGCGCGGGTTCGATTTGAACTGCCGGTTCGCCGTGAACGGCATCCAGAACGCGCTCAGATCGTTTGGACGGGACTTTGAATCCAGGGCCATGGCAGTCTCCTCTCAGGGCGCTTCAACAGTTTGACCAAATGGTCCATTTCACGCTATCAAAGCGCGGGAGCCAGTCAAGCATAGCCCGCCCCCAGCATCCCGCACTTCGCCGATCCGCACATCTCCTCAGCGTTTCGCTTGTGAATCGAGCGCGCTTAACGTGTAGTGATCATACGCCATCTCGTGTTTCAGCTGCGCTCTATTTCAAGAAAGCCCTTTCGATGTCCCGCGTTCCGTCCTCAGCCGCTCCCGACCGCCCGCCTGTCCGTCAGACCCGAATCCAGAAGGCCAAGCGCGAGGCGATCCTCGATGCTGCCCTCGACGTGTTCTCGCAGCACGGGTTTCGCGGCGCGACACTCGACATGATCGCAACGCGCGCGGGGCTCTCAAAGCCGAATGTGCTGTATTATTTTGCGGGGAAAGAGGCGATCTATACACAGGTCCTGTCCCAGATCCTCGAGACCTGGCTCGACCCGTTGATCAGCATGGATGAGGGCGGCGACCCCCTGCAGGAGTTGCGCGCCTATGTGGGACGAAAACTTGAGATGGCACGTGAATTTCCCCGTGAAAGCCGTTTATTTGCAACGGAAATTTTGCAAGGTGCGCCAGAGATCGAGGGGTTGCTGAGCGGTGAGTTGCGCCGCCTTGTGGATGAGAAGGCGAAGGTCATTGCCGAGTGGAGTGCCGCGGGCAAGATCGCCGATGTTCATCCCAAGCATCTGATCTTTTCGATCTGGGCCACGACCCAGCATTACGCGGATTTCCGCACCCAGATCGACATGGTGCTCGGGACCGGCGAGGACCCCTTCCCGGATGCCGCAGCCTTTCTCGACCACATGTTTGCGCGACTTCTTGCCCCAGATGTCGCAGCCAATTCCGGCTCAGAGACCGGCCCGCCTTAAGACCCCGGTAAGACTTCAGTGCTAATCATGATCTCGGTGGGCGGCGTTATGAACCGCGAGGCGTGTCATGAAAATCGAGGGGCACAGACCATATTTCGATACTGGCCCGGGGGTGTCCCCCATGGGTCAGCAGCAATCTCAGCCGCAATCGGGCCAAAGGATCCCGGATGCGGTCGCACGTGTTGCCAAGGCGAGCGGCTCCGCATCGCCCCATAGCCGACAGGCAGGGGAAGCGGCAACGCTCACCGAGCTCAAGCAAAAGGCCGACAAGGACGCCAAGTCCACGGATGTCACCGGTGCGGAGGCACCACGGGATCCTCTGGATGAGGCGCAGGCGCGCAATGCGCTCTCCTACCGCGAGCCGACCCTGCCCAGGCTCAGTGCCGAGGCTCTGGCCACCGCCCTGATGACGGCGGAGCCGGACAAGGCGATGGTGCCGCGTGTGCTTCCGGCGGATATGGCGGCGCAGGACGAATAGTCCTGTCGCCGGTCTGTCACTCTGCCGCCTGCGCGGACGGGTTGTTCGGATGCGTGGTCCAGTTGGCATAGGTCTTCTCGACCACCTTGCCCGTGCGGGGATCTACCTCGCCCGGGGCCATCTCCACCATGCTGATGCAGTCCTCGACCGGGCAGACATTGACGCAGAGATTGCAGGCGACGCATTCCGCGTCGATCACTTCGAACACGCGATCTTCACTCATGGAGATCGCCTGATGTGACGTGTCCTCACAGGCCGCGTAGCAGCGCCCGCATTTGATGCAGGCGTCCTGGTCGATCTTGGCCTTGGCCACGTAGTTCAGGTTGAGATACTGCCAATCGGTCACGTTCGGCGTGGCCCGCCCGACCAGATCTGACAGGGCCATGTCCTTCTCATCGAGATACTGGGACAAGCCCGTGATCATCTCCTGCACCACCTTGAAGCCATAGGTCATGGCCGCAGTGCAGACCTGCACATTGCCCGCACCAAGGGCCAGGAACTCCGCCGCATCGCGCCAGGTCGTCACCCCGCCAATACCGGAGATCGGAAGGCCCGCCGTTTCGGGATCGCGGGCGATCTCGGCCACCATGTTCAGGGCGATCGGCTTGACCGCCGGGCCGCAATAGCCGCCATGGGAGCCCTTGCCATCAATGCTCGGCTCCGGGCTGAAGCTGTCGAGATTGACCGAGGTGATCGAGCTCACGGTGTTGATCAGGCTGACCGCATCCGCGCCCCCCGCCAGCGCCGCGCGCGCCGGGTAGCGGATATCGGTGATGTTCGGGGTCAGCTTGACGATGACCGGCATGCGCGTGTGCTGCTTGCACCAGCGCGCCACCATTTCGATGTATTCGGGCACCTGTCCCACGGCGGAGCCCATGCCCCGCTCGCTCATCCCATGGGGACAGCCGAAATTGAGCTCAATCGCATCCGCGCCGGTGTCCTCGACCAGGGGCAGGATCTTCTTCCAGGGCTCCTCTTCGCAGGGCACCATGAGGCTGACGATCATTGCCCGATCCGGATAGTCGCGCTTGACCTGCTTGATCTCGCGGAGGTTCACCTCCAGCGGGCGATCGGTGATCAGCTCGATATTGTTGAGGCCCAGAAGACGGCGATCCGCCCCCCAGACCGCGCCATAGCGCGGGCCGTTCACATTCACCACATGGGGATCAAAGCCCAGGGTCTTCCACACGACACCGCCCCAACCGGCCTCAAAGGCGCGGCGGACATTGTATTCCTTATCCGTGGGCGGCGCGGAGGCCAGCCAGAACGGGTTGGGCGATTTCACCCCGACAAATTCAGATCGCAGATCAGCCATGTCCAGTCGTCCTTTCTGAAGGCAGAGCCCTCGGTTAGCCCATCAGGCTGGCGTGAATATCTTCGGCGGCGTCGCGCCCCTCGGCCACGGCGGTGACCGTCAGGTCCTCACCGCCCGCCGCGCAATCGCCCCCGGCCCAGACCGATGGCATATCCGTGCGCCCGGTCTCGGAGACGGCGATCTTGCCGCCGGTGATGGTCAACGCCTCGGGCGCCCCTTCCAGGGTTTGGCCAATGGCGCGCAACACCTGATCGGCAGCCACGACTCGGGTCTCACCGGTCTCGCGCAGCCCGTCCGGGCCGCTCTCGGTATAGGCGAACTCGACCCCGACGCAGGCCCCGTTGCCAAGGATCCGCTTGGGTTGCGCGTTATAAAGGATCCGGACGCCCTTGGCCGTGGCCAGCTCTTGCTCAAAAAGGCTCGCGCTCATGGCGGATTTGTCCCGGCGATAGGCGATGGTGACATCCTCGGCCCCGAGAAGCCGCGACTGAACCGCCGCGTCCACCGCAGTCATCCCGCCGCCGATCACTACGACCCGGCGACCCACGGGCACATCCGACTTGGCCTCGGCCTGTCGCAAGGACGCGATGAACTCCACCGCGTCGGCGACATTCTCCTTATCGGCCCCTTCGACGGCGAGCGCGTTCACACCGGCCAAACCAATCCCGAGGAAGACCGCGTCATACTCCGCCGCCAGCTTGGTCAGGTCGAGCTCACGCCCGAGCGCCTGCCCCTGATGCAGGGTGATGCCACCGATCTTGAGCAGCCAGTCGACCTCCGCCTGGGCGAAATCGTTGACCGTCTTGTAGGTCGCGATGCCATACTCGTTGAGCCCGCCGGGCTTGGTGTTGGCATCAAAAAGATCCACCGCGTGCCCCTTCAGCGCGAGGCGATGGGCGCAGGCCAGTCCCGCAGGCCCCGCCCCCAGCACCGCGATGCGCTTGCCGGTCTCCGCCGCGCGGGTATAGGGATGCGCCCCCTGCGCCATCAGCGTATCTGTCGCGTGGCGCTGGAGCCGGCCAATCTCGACCGGTTTGCCTTCGGCGGCCTCACGGACGCAAGCCTCCTCGCAGAGGGTCTCGGTCGGGCAGACCCGGGCGCACATGCCACCCAGAATGTTCTGATCAAAGATCGTCTTGGCCGCCGCCTCGGGCGTATCCGTGGCGATCTGGCGAATGAAAAGCGGGATGTCGATGCTGGTCGGGCACGCCGTGATGCAGGGCGCATCATGGCAGAAATAGCACCGATCCGCCGCGACGCGCGCTTCGTGCACCTCATAGGGCGCATGCAGATCGGTAAAATTCGCCGCGAGCTCGTCTTCGGACAAGCGCGCATTCACGACACCGGGAGTGTGCGGGTTTGCAGTCATGTTGGCTACCTCTGACGCGGGTGACTGAAGAAAACGCTACACGGCGCGAAAATTTTATCAACTGGTAAATTTTTGATGACCGGAGATCGGCGGGGGATCCGGCGCGAAACCGAGCGCATTTGCGCTGCATCTGCCGGGATTTCCGGCGGTTTCTGCATGCCGCGCGCCCGGGTCACGCCTGAAACAGCTTGCCGGGGTTCAGGATATTGTCCGGGTCCATTGCCTGTTTGATCGCCGACATCATGTCCAGCGAGGTCTGGCCGAGCTCGCGCCCGAGATACTTGGCCTTGCCCTGCCCGATCCCATGCTCGCCCGTGCAGGTCCCGCCCAGCGAGATCGCCAGATCGTTCAGCCAGCCCACATAGGCCTCGGCCCGCGCGCGCGCGGCGGGGTCCTCCGGATCGATCAGGAGGGCGACGTGGAAATTCCCGTCCCCCACATGGCCCACGGTGGGCGCGATGAAGCCTTCGGCTTTGGCTTTCTCCGCCGAGGCAGTGACCGCTTCGGCCAGTTTCGAGACCGGCACGCAGACATCTGTCACAAAGACATCCGCCCCAGGGCGCAGGGATTTCATCGCCCAATAGGCGTCATGGCGGGCCTGCCACATGGCGCTGCGGGCCTCGGCATCGGCGGTCCAGTCAAAGGCCAGCGCGCCATGCTCGGCGGCGATCTCGCCAAAGGTCTCGGATTGCTCGGCCACGCCCGCCTCGGAGCCGTGGAACTCCAGCAGGAGAAGCGGCGCTTCGGGCAAGGACAGGCCGGAATAGGCGTTGATCCCCCGGATCGACACCACATCGAGAAACTCGATCCGCGCCACGGGCACACCGTATTGGATGGTCTCGATCACCGCGTTGCAGGCCTCCGCCACGGTGGGAAAGCTGCAAGTCGCGGCCGCCACGGCCTCCGGGATCCCATGGAGGCGCAGGGTCAGCTCGGTGATCACCGCGAGCGTGCCTTCGGAGCCCACGAGCAGGCGTGTGAGGTCATACCCGGCTGAGGTTTTGCGCGCCCGCTGAGCCGTGCGCATGACGCGACCATCGGCGGTCACCGCCTCGACCGCGATCACCGCGTCGCGCATGGTGCCATAGCGCACCGCATTGGTCCCCGAGGCCCGGGTCGCCGCCATCCCTCCGATCGAGGCATCCGCGCCGGGATCGACCGGGAAAAAGAGGCCCGTCGCGCGCAGCTCCTCATTCAGGGCCTTGCGGGTGATGCCGGGTTGCACGACGCAATCCATATCCTCGGGATGCACGGCCAGCACCTTGTTCATCTCCGCAAAATCGAGGGACAGGCCCCCAAGCGGCGCATTCACATGCCCCTCCAGCGAGGTGCCCGTCCCAAAGGGTACGAGCGGCATGCCATATGCCGAGCAGATCCGAAGCACCTCCTGCACCTCCGCGGTCTCGCGCGGAAAGAACACCGCATCGGGGGGCTGGGTTTCGAGCCAAGTGGTGGTGTGGGCATGCTGGGCGCGCAGGGCCGCGCCGGTCTGGACCCGGTCGCCAAATTGTTGGCGCATCACATCAAGGGCCGTGGCGATCCCTTTGGCATTGCGGCGCAAGGGCGTCTGGTCGGTCATCGCATCTCTCCTCCGGGTGCGGCCAGAATGCCCCGCATCCCGGTCGCTTGCAACTGCAGGCAGATGGCGCTTGCGGTCCTCGCCCGCGCGCCGCAAGGTCGCGCCGACATCCCCGATTCCCAAACGATCATGACCCAGTTTCAAACCGCCAAGGCCCGGGCACAGGCCCTTTTCGCAGATCTCGACGCGGCGGGCGCCGCCGGGATGAGCAAAGCGCTCGCCCGCCACGTCGCGCCCGATTGGCACTGGCGCGGGGTGGCGCCGTTCCACGAACAGACCGGCGCGGAAGACGTCAGCGCGGCCTTCTGGACACCATTGGCCGAGGCCATGCCGAACCTGCACCGAAGGCAGGACGTGTTCTTTGCGGGCGAGAGCGATCTGCAGGTCTCTCCGGGCATCTGGGTCTGCTCCATGGGGCATCTGACCGGGCTCTTTGACCGCGACTTTCTCGACATCCCGGCCACTGGGCGGCTGACTTGGCTGCGCTATGCGGAATTTCACAAGGTCGAAGGCGATGTGATCACCGAGAGCGCGACTTTCATCGACATCCTGTCCCTGATGCATCAGGCGGGGGTCTATCCCCTGCCCCCCTCCACCGGTGCCATGGCGATCTATCCCGGCCCGCGCACCCATGACGGGCTGCTCACCGGCCCTCATGATCCGGCCGAGGGCGCGGCGACGCTCAATCTCATCGAGCGGATGGTTGCGGATCTGAGCGCGCTGAACCTGTCGGGCAATGACCGGGCGGGGATCGAGATGCTCCAGAAGACCTGGCATGATGACATGTCCTGGTACGGGCCTTACGGGATCGGCGCGACCCAGACCCTGCCCCGCTATCAGGAGCAGCACACCTTTCCCTTCCGCCTCAGCCTCGGGAACAAGACCTTCAACGGCCATGTGGCCCGGCTGGCCGAGGGGAATTACGGCGCGTTTTTCGGCTGGCCCAACCTGACCAACACCACGAAGGGCGGCTTCCTTGGCCTGCCCGGCTCGGGCTTTCCGGCGGATATGCGCGTGGTGGACGTTTATCGCCGGGAGGGCGACAAGCTGGCGGAGAACTGGGTCTTCATCGACATGCTGCATTACCTGCAGATGCAGGGGCTCGACGTGCTCGAACGCAACCGGCAGCTGCGGCGGATCTCACACCCCTGAGGGCGCGCGGGCGATCAGCGAACCCGCCAGAACCTGGATCTCAACCACGGAGCCCACGGGCGGCACCGCCCCTGCGATCCGCACGGACACCACCGGCCCTTCGCGCAGTTGTACCGCGCCGATGGCGCGCGTGGCCTCCGGGTCATCACCAAAGGCCGCCTCATCGCCGAGCGGAATCGTCCGCTCCAGCGTGCCCAGACAGGCCGAGGCGCGCCATTCCAGCTGCGTCTCGCTACAGCTCTCGCAGCGCGTCGTGGGCGGCGCCCAACTGGTGCCGCAGGCCAGACAGGTCTGGATCATGAGACGCCCTTCGGCCAGCCCGTCATAGAACGGCCGTGCGGGGTCGGACAGAAAATCAAAACTCATGCGTCTCCGAAGCCTCTCTTGGCGGCAAGTTGATCGGATCGCTCCCATGCGCGCCTTCTGGCGACGCATGTCCCGAGTGAAGTGTTAACGCGTGAACAGAGCTCTGGGAAGAATTTATTGCGACTGCAACAAGGTACCGCAGGGGCAGTCAGGAAATGGCGAGCGTATGCCCCCCATCCACCACGATCACCGTGCCCGTGGTCGCGCGCCCGCCGGGCCCCACAAGGCTGAGCACGGCGGCATCCAGATCCTCAGGCTGGGCAAGGCGTCGCTGGGGAATGGCCCGGATCATCTTCTGCCCTGCCGGGGTCGCGAAGAACTCTGCATTGATCGGCGTTTCCGTATAGCCGGGCGCCAGTGCGTTCACCCGCACGCCGTCCCGCGCCAGTTCCAGCGCCATGGCCTTGGTCAGCTGTACCAGCCCCGCCTTGGAGGCCGCATAAGGACCCACGGTCTTGAGCACGCCGAGCCCTGCCCCGAGGATCGACGCGACTTTGAGGATCACCCCCTGCTGCGCGATGAGCCCGGGGGCAAAGGCCTTGGAGACGAGCCAGGCCCCTTTGAGATTGGTATCAAGCACCCGGTCCCAGTCCGCCTCGGCGGTGTCCATCAGCATCTCATGCCCGGAAACGCCGGAATTGTTCACGAGGATATCGACCGCGCCCACGGCCTCGGCGGCGGCCCCCACCGAGGCCGCGTCGGTGACGTCCATTGCCACCACCTCCGCGCCGATCTGCTCAGAGCGGAGCTGCGCCGCATAGCGCTCCAGCTTGTCCTCGCTGCGCGCGGCCAGCACGACATCCGCCCCGGCCTGGCCAAGGGTCCGCGCCAGATGCGCGCCGATCCCGCTGGAGGCGCCGGTGATCAGCGCGCGCTTGCCCGTCAGGTCAAAGAGCCGTTGGAACAGCGCCGATTGCGCCGCGCTCATGATCCCGTCCGGATCGCCAGCCCATCCGCGCCAAAGAAGGACAGCTTTTCGGGATCAAAGCTCAGGCCCACATCCGCGCCGGGGGTAAGATCCGTGTCGCCGATGACCCGCGCCGTCACGCGTCCCAGGGGGCCGCAATCAATCACCAGCAACGTGTCCGCGCCGAGATATTCGACCACATCGACCCGCCCGTCGCAGGCCCCGGTCCCCGCAGGTCCCAGCGTGATATGCTCGGGCCGGATGCCCAGATGGGTCGCGGCCTGATCACCCGCGAAATCCCCGCCGCGCCCTCCTTCGAGCTGAAACGCCCCGCCGCTGGTCGCACAGGGCATGACGTTCATCTTCGGACTGCCAATGAACTGCGCCACAAAGAGGTTCGCCGGGTTCTCATAGAGCTCCCGCGGCGTGCCGACTTGCGCGATTTTCCCAAACTCCAGCACGACGATCCGGTCGGCGAGCGTCATCGCCTCCACCTGATCATGGGTCACATAGATCATGGTTGTATCGAGGCTCTGATGCAGCTTTGCGATCTCGTAACGCATCTCGACCCGCAGGGCGGCATCAAGGTTGGAGAGCGGCTCGTCAAAGAGGAACGCCGTGGGCGCGCGCACGATGGAGCGGCCAATCGCGACCCGCTGGCGCTGCCCACCGCTGAGATCCTTGGGCCTGCGGTCGAGATAGGGTTCAAGCTTCAGGACGGCGGCTGCGGCATCGACCTTTTCCCGGATCTCCGCCTCGGGCGCGCCGGCGGTCTTGAGCGAGAAGCCCATATTGTCGCGCACGGACATATGCGGATAGAGCGCGTAGGACTGGAACACCATGGTCAGCCCGCGCTTGGCGGGCGGATGGTCGGTCACGTCGTCGCCATCGATCAGGATCGCACCGCGCGACGTGTCCTCCAACCCGCCAATCATCCGCAAAAGCGTGGACTTCCCGCAGCCAGACGGGCCCACAAAGACCACGAACTCGCCATCCTTGATCTGCAGGTCGACCCCCTTGATCACCTGCACATCGCCGAACCATTTCTCGACCTTGTTGAGTGTTATGCCGCCCATCGTCCCCTCCGCGCCTTCGGACTGGCCCAGCCGAGCCAGATGGCCGCTGTCCAGGTGAAATCCTTGCCCCCTGCCGGGGCGCCGGTCAGCGGGTCGAAATACTCCGCAAACCCGTTGCCCGCGATCAGCCGCGCGGTGGAGGCGCGCAGCTCTGCGCCCTCGGGCCGCCCGGCGTCATCAAGCCCCATGGCGATCAGCATGTTCATCATTGCCCAGGTCGGCCCCCGCCAATAGCGCTTGGGCTCAAAGGCCGGGCTCTCGGGGTCGTGGCTCGCCACACCGAACTGCACCTTGGACTGGACCCGGGCATAGGCTTGGGCGGTGGTCTTGGGATCGACCCCGGCATACCAGCAGAGGAAGGCCGCGTTGCTCACCGCATCGGCCCAGTCCCCCGTCACCGTATCGCGGCAGTCATAGGCCCCGAGGCGCGCGTTCCACAGGGTCTCGGCACCGGCTTCCAGCTGCGCGATCCAATCGGGCAGCGGGCTTGTGTCGAGCCCCAGCGCCTCGCCCAGCCACATCAGGTCCCGATGGGCGCGCAGCAGCGTGAAATGCATGGTCGGATCGGCCATGCGGAACGGGTTCACCTCGCGCAGATGCGCCTGATCCCAGCCACAATCGTGGCCCTGCTTCACGAGCCAGAGATAGCGGTCGTAATCGGCCTTTTTCGGGCGCATGCTCGGGTCCACATGGCCCGTATCGCGTCGTTCATAGGGCGCGATGCCGCTCGGATCGATCCGCGCGAGCGGGCCGTCCCAATCCGGGGCATTGTCGCGCCCGGCCTCCCAAGGATGGGTCAGGCAGACCGCGTCCCGGTCCAGCCGCCAGTCCATGAACCAGCGATGCCAGGCGATGAATTTCGGATAGAGCGCGCGCATCCGTTCGGCCCCCGCATGCGGGTCGAGCTCATAGACCAGCCGCGCCATGGTCGCCGCAATCGCGGGCTGGCTGATCCCCGACGAGGGCACCGGCCCCACCCCGCCCCAGATATCCGGGCCGGGGAAATAGCTCGGATCGACCTTGTGGAACTGGATATGGGGCACCATCCCGTCGGGCCATTGCCCTGCCATGAGCACCTCCAGCTCGCGCCAGCCGCGATCCAGATCGAACATCGCGTAACCATAGGCGGCAAAGGCGCTGTCCCAGTTCCACTGATAGGGATAGAGCCCGGCGGTCGGCACGGAATATCCGCCCCGGTCATTCATCCGCAGGATGCGCTCGGCTTCGGCGTCCAGCGCATCCACATCCATCGATAGATCCTTCATCCCTTCACCGATCCGGCCGTCAGGCCCTTGGTCATGAACCGCTCCAGCCCGAGGAAAATCGCCATGATCGGCACGGTCGCGATGACCGCCCCCGCCATCAGGTGCTGGCGCGGGATCTCCGAGCTGTTGAGGCTGGCAATGCCCCGTGTGAGCGTGAATTTCGACGGGTCATCCAGCAGCATGAAGGCCAAAAGGAACTCGTTCCAGGCGATCATGAAGACATAGAGGCTGACCGAGGCCAGCGCCGGAAGCGCCAGCGGCAAGGTGATCTTCCAGATCACCTGCAACCGGTTGAGCCCGTCCATAAGCCCCGCCTCCTCAACCTCTGCAGGAAGGCCCCGGAAATAGCCCTGCAGCATGTAAAGCGCCACGGGAATGGTCGTCACCGGATAGATCAGCACGATGCCAAAGATCGTGTTCCGCAGCCCGGTGACGGAAAAGGCGATATAGATCGGCAGGGCCAGCACGATCATCGGCACCATATAGATCAGAAGGATCGAGCGCGAAAACGCCGCCCGCCCGGCAAAGCGCAGCCGCGCCACCGCATAGGCCCCGGGGATCGAGAAGGCGAGCGTGATCAGCACCGTCAGCACCGAGACAAAGAAGGAGGTCCAGAGATAGGTGCCGAAATTGAACTGGCCGAAAAGCTCCGTATAGGAGCGAAAGAGATCCCAGCCCTGGCTCAGATCCAGCGAGAAATCGAGCGGGTTTTGCAACAGCGCCTGCTGGGATTTCAGACTGGTCATCACCATCACGTAGAAGGGGATGATGACGATGGCGGTGAAGAAGATATAGCCGAACCCCGTCAGGAACCGGATCACCGCCGCCTCGAACTCATGGCGATTGAGCGCGCCCGCGGGCACCTCATGGAGGATCGCCGCCATGGACCAGACGAAGATCCCCGCCAGCGCCAAGGCCGCAAAGCCCCGCGCCCCAAGGCTCACCCCCTCGCCCATGACCAGCGGCCCGATCCCGACCAAGACCAAAGCGACCAGCGCGATCGCCGCGCCGCCCTGGACCACCCGGTCGCCCGCCCGCAATGGCAAAAGCGCCCCAATCGCCGCCCCCCAGATCAGCGAGAGCAGGATCGCCGGCTTGAACGGATCGCCCGTGGCAAAGGACATGGTCACCGCCACGGTGGTCGACAGAACCGCCATCCAAAGCGCGCCCAGAACCGGGCCCGTCACAAGGCCGTGCCAGAACATCTTCACGGGCTGCCCTCCTCATTGTTCCCGAAATACTCCCGCCGGAGGCCCGCGTCGCAGACGCGCCAAACCGGTCGCCACTGGCGCGCGGTCACAGCCCTTCCTCCCGACTGATGAAGCGGAAAAACAGGACCGAGAACAGCAAAAGACAGGCGAAAATCACCACGGCGACCGCCGCCCCGGCGCCGATGTTGCTCACGGCGAAGGCCTGCTCATAGACATTCACGGTTAGGGTCCGCGTCCCCGCATTGCCCCCGGTCAGCAGGAAGATGTCGTCGAACTTGTTGAAGGTCCAAATGAAGCGCAGCAGGAACAATACCGACAGGATCCCCAAGAGCATGGGCAGGCTCAGATACCAGAACTTCTGGAACGGCGACGCGCCGTCCATATCGGCGGCCTCATACATATCCGTATCGATGCTCTGCATCCGCGCAAGAATGAACAGGAACGACAGCGGGAAGTACCGCCAGATCTCGAACACCGTCACCATGATCAGGGCAAGCGGACGCTGCCCGAAGAAATTGATCGCCTCATCTGTGACACCCATCTGGATGAGCAGCGCATTGGCCGAGCCCGAAAACGGATCAAACAGCGTGACCCAGGTGAAGGCCACGGCGATCACCGGCGCGACATAGGGGAAGAGGTAAAGCCCCCGCAGGATCCCCTGCCCCTTGAACGACTTATTGAGTAGCATCGCCGCAAAAAGCCCGAAGAGCAGCGCGCCGAGCGTGCCGAACACCGTGTAGAAGATCGTCACCCAGAGGACCTCGACGAACTCGTCGCCATCAAAGACCCGCGCGAAATTCTCCAGCGTGAACTCTGCATTGGTCAGAATGCTGTCGCCGGTCCCGGTGATCACGGGCAGGCCGCTCTCCACGGCCTCCTCGGCACTGTCTTCATCCACCCCATCGGCCAGGGTCACGGGCAGGCGGATCCGCTCATTGAACCCGCCGGGAATATCGCCAAACACGCAGCGCAGGACGCTGCCGTCCAGCGTACAGGGCTCCGGCGGTGGTCCGACAAGCTGTACCTCGGGCGGGAGCGTATCGCTCAGCGCCACATCCGCGACGGATTTCTCCTGGCTGGAGTTCCGCACCCGGTACTCGATCCGCAGGTTGTCCCCGGAGCCCCGCAGGCTCTCGCGGACAATCGGCGCCGTGGGGCGCAGATCGGCGAGCCCGACCGGTTTGAAACTGATCCAGAAGATCGCCAGCAGCGGCAGGATCACCACCAGCGAGACGCTGATCACCGTGGGCAGCAAGAGCCCCCAGGCGAGACGCGCCTCGCGACGCTGCAAGGCACCCCGCCCGGTGGGCGGCGTGGGGTTGGGCGTGTCAGTCATGGGGCACCGCTCCGAGGCTAGATCGGGGCGCCCCGCAAAGGCGGGACGCCGCACGCATCGTCAGATCAGTTGATCTCGGACAGCGCGTCGTTCATGGCCGCAACAGCCGCCGCCGCATCGACCTCACCATCGATATACTGACGCACGATCCGGTTGATCGCCTGGCTGTTGATCATCTTGGAGGCCAGCGACAGCTGTCCCTCCGCCACGCCCCAGCGCTGCGCCACGTCGAGCCCGCCGACGATCTCGTCGATCATCCGCGCGTCATAAAGATCGCCGAGCGGTGCCTTGCGATCCACCCCGACAGGCAGTTTCGACCAGGCGTCGGTGAATTTCGTGGGCTCCTCCGCCGTGCCCTTGCGAACCGGGAACTTGCCCTCGGGCGCGATGCTGAGCGTTTGCGTATAGCCCTCATCGACCGAGAACTTCACGAACTCCATGGCCGCATCCGTATCCGCATCATTGGTGATGCCGAAATAGCGGATATCCCCCCAGGCCGCGCCATCGGGGTTCGACGGACCGGAGAAGTTCGTCACAATCCCGGTCAGGCTCGCCAGCTCCGAGCTGGTCGGGTCATCATTGATCGTGGGCGGCGCGCTGTCGCGCAGACCGGCCAGCTCATCAAGGATGAAGGGCGACCAGATGATCATCGCCGCCTGCCCCGCGAAATAGAGCTCGCGCGACTGCTTCCAGTACAGCTCACCCGGAGGGGACGCCTCGGCAATCGCCTTGTAGAAATCGAGCACTTCGGTGGTCGCGGCCACATCCAGCGGTGCAAAACCGTCATCATCCACCGGGCTCACACCGTTGGCGAGGAAGACATGCTCCAGCACCTGAGACATGAAATTCTCGTCCACCTTGGTGGCGGCGACGAAGCCATACATCTCCGGCGGGTTGTGCAGCTTTTCGAGCGCGGCGGTCACATTGGCAAAGGAGGTCGGCGCCTCCAGCCCCATCTCTTCGAACTTGTCCTTGCGGTAGACCACCATCTGGGTCCAGCCATCCACGGGCACCGAGGCAACCCCATCGCCGGTCGAGGCCATGGCCAGCGCACCGGGCGCAAAGGTCCCCTCGCCCAGATCCTCGACCACTTCGCTGGCCGCATCCGTGTCGAGAATACCCGCCTCGGCCCAGGGCAGCGCATATTGCAGGGTGTGATAGATCACGTCCGGAAGATCGCCCGCTGCAAAGGCGGCCGTCGCGCGGGTGCCCAGATCGCTTTCGGTCACGGGGATCACTTCAACGGCGGTGCCGGTCTGCGCTTCGAACTGCGCGGCCATCTCCTGCTGCTTGGCAAGGCGCTCGGGCTGCTCTTCGGTGGTCCAGAACCGAATGGTGTCCGCCTGCACGGCACCTGCGGTCAGGGCCAGCCCCATGGCGGCCCCCAGCATCAGGCGTCCGGTTTTTGTGGTCACGTGATAAGACAATGTATCCTCCCATGGATCGTTTTTTGTCTCGAGACACTGCAATTCGGGAAACAGAAGCGTCGTCTGCGAACCATTGTCGATCAAAACCGTTGCAAGCCTGTTGCAGACTTCAACTTGTCCAAGAAATGGCCCGGGCTCCCCTCCCGATCACAATCATGCCTCCTGTGCGACACACTGTCCGTCCAAACCGTTTTGAGCAAGGGTTTTTTCCGGGCGCTCTGCCCCGCGGAACTGCCCAAATCCTAAGCAGTTTTGAAACGCTTAAAAGGAGCTCTAAGCAATTTGAGGTTAATTTGCGAAATTTTTGAAAAGATTTCGCGCGGTTTGTGGTAACATATCTTTGCGGGGCTAGAGTTTTTAAAGACCCCGCGTGTGTGAGTGGAGAGTAAAATGCAAGATCAAGATCAAACCCCGACACCGACATCCGCCCCCCGTCCGAGCGCCCCGCCGGCCTCCGGTGGGCAAGCCGAGAAGCCGCCCTTCCGCTTCACGGACTGGGCCAGCATCTGAGCCCCCCCTTCTGAACAATCGGCACGCAGGCGCGGCGCCTGACCGGCCCGGCCCGCGTTTGCCGATGCGGTCGGTTCCGGCTTTTCTCGGGCCACGGGCGCGGCTAGGTTGCCGCCATGCCAGAGCCCCTGACATCTGTTCGAAATATCGGCCCCGCCATGGCCGACGCCCTAAGCGGCGTCGGGATCACGGATGCGGAGATGCTCCATGATCTGGGACCGGATGCGGCTTATCTACGGCTGCTCAATGGTGGGTCGCGCCCGCATTTCATCGCCTATTACGCGCTCGTCATGGGGATGCAGGGGCGTCCCTGGAATGATGCCAAGGGCAAGGAAAAAGACGCGCTGCGCGTGCGCTTTGACGGGCTCAAGGCCCTGTGCCAGCCCGAGGTCATCCCGGGAATTGAACGGATTCTCGATGAAATCGGCGTGCGCCCGGCGCGCAGCGGCTAGCCCGCCCGGGGCACAACGCCGCCGGCGATCTGCGCGCAATGCAGCGGCGCGATCTGCGTATCGATCAGGAGCTGCTTGGTCTTGCTCCGCTTCCCTTTCATCTCGAACCGCACATAGAAGGGCGTAAAGCCGGAAAAGCTGCCCTTGGGCGCCAACGCATTCACCGACCCGCAAATCACCGTATCGCCCTCCGCCGTGAGGTAGGCCCGATCCATCCGGTAAAAGGACGAATCCGGGTGATGCAGCCCCTCATCCACCAGAGACTGGGCTTGCAGGCGCGTGGCATTGTCCAGCGGAACCTGCCGCGCGAGGATATCCGGGCTGCCACCGCCGCCACAGGCCGCAAGCCCGAGCGCCGCGCCAAGCACGAACAGGATTGATCTGCGCATCTCCACCTCTCCTTTCCGGGGATCACCCAGGGGAACCATGGAAATACGGCCCCAACACGACGTGACCGGGGCGGCGCCATGAAAAAAGGCCGCCCCCCGGGCGGCCTTCCAACAACTCGCGATCCGGAGGGCTTAGCCGACCAGTTCGATCCCGGCGAAGAAATAGGCGATCTCTTCGGCAGCGGTCTCCGGCGCGTCGGAGCCGTGGACGGAGTTTTCACCCACGCTCTGGGCGAACTCGGCACGGATGGTGCCCGGGGCCGCATCGGCAGGGTTGGTGGCGCCCATGACTTCGCGGTTCTTGGCGATGGCGTCTTCCCCTTCAAGCACCTGAACGATCACCGGCTCGGAGGCCATGAACTCGCAGAGCTCGTCATAGAAAGGACGCTCCTTGTGCACGCCGTAGAACACGCCGGCCTGCGCCTTGGTCATGTGGATGCGCTTCTGCGCAACGATCCGCAGCCCGGCCTCTTCGAACTTGGCGTTGATCTTGCCGGTCAGGTTCCGCTTGGTGGCGTCGGGTTTGATGATCGAAAATGTGCGCTGAATGGCCATGGGACTCGCTCCTTGGATGTCATCTTTAGGGTCATGGTGGCGGGCAGCCCGCCGGACACTCGCGCGCCGCCTAACACGGCCCGGGCAAGTTGAAAAGACGTTCTTGCGCAGCAGCCAGCACCCGGCCTGACCCGGCGCGCGCGCCCTCTCCTCATTGTTCCTGAAATACTCCCGCCGGAGGCGTCCCGCCCGCACCCCACGCGCCCCCGTTGACAGGGCGCGCAAACCTCGCCACATCCCCCTCATGCTGCGCATCGAAGACATCTCCTATTCCGTCGAAGGCCGCCCCCTGCTGGAGCACGCCTCCGCCGTGATCCCCACCGGCCACAAGGTCGGGCTCGTGGGCCGCAACGGCACGGGCAAAACCACGCTCTTTCGGCTCATCCGGGGCGAGCTGACCCTGGATACGGGCGAGATCTCTCTGCCCTCCGGCGCCCGGATCGGCGGTGTCAGCCAGGAGGTGCCCGGCAACGAGGTGTCCCTCCTGAACACGGTGCTGGCTGCGGATACCGAGCGCGCAGCACTCATGGCGGAGGCAGAGACGGCCACGGACCCGGGCCGCATCGCCGAGATCCAGACCAGGCTTGCGGATATCGACGCCTGGTCGGCAGAGGCGCGCGCCTCGTCGATCCTGCGCGGCCTGGGCTTCACCGAGGCGGAAACGCACCAGCCCTGCTCAGCCTTCTCGGGCGGCTGGCGGATGCGCGTGGCGTTGGCAGCGGTGCTCTTTTCCCAGCCCGATCTCTTGCTGCTCGACGAGCCGACCAACTATCTCGACCTCGAAGGCGCGCTTTGGCTCGAGGCCTATCTCGCGCGCTACCCCCACACGGTGCTGATCGTCAGCCACGACCGGGGCCTGCTCAACCGGGCCGTGGGCGGGATCCTCCATCTGGAGGACCGCAAGCTCACCTTCTATTCCGGCCCCTATGATCAGTTCGCCCGCCAGCGCGCGGAAAAACGCGCCCTGCAAGCCGCTGCCGCCCGCAAACAGGAGGCCAAGCGCGCCCATCTGCAAAGCTTCGTCACCCGCTTCAAGGCCAAGGCCTCCAAGGCGAAGCAGGCCCAGTCCCGGGTGAAAATGCTCGAGAAGATGGAGACGATCCGCGCCCCCGAAGACGCGGCCCGCACGGTCTTCAGCTTTCCGACGCCCGAGGAGCTGAGCCCTCCCATCGTCGCCACCGAAGGCGCCATGGTCGGCTATGACGGCACGCCCGTGCTGCGCAAGCTTTCTCTGCGGATCGACCAAGATGACCGTATCGCGCTGCTGGGCCGCAATGGCGAGGGCAAGTCGACCCTGTCGAAACTGCTCGCCGGGCGGCTTGAGGCGATGGAGGGGCGGATGACCTCCTCCAACAAGCTGCGGATCGGGTTTTTCGCCCAGCATCAGGTGGATGAGCTGCGGGTCGAAGAAACCCCGCTGCAGCATCTGTTGCGCGTCCGCGCCGAGGAAGGTCAGGCCAAGCTGCGTGCCCGTCTCGCAGGCTTCGGGCTGATGGCCGCTCAGGCCGAGACCGAGGTCGGGCGACTGTCCGGTGGACAAAAGGCACGGCTCTCGCTCCTGCTGGCCACGCTCGACGCGCCCCACCTTCTCATCCTCGACGAGCCCACCAACCACCTGGATATCGAGAGCCGCGAGGCGCTGGTCGAGGCGCTTACCGCCTATACCGGTGCCGTGATCCTCGTGAGCCACGACATGCATCTGCTCAGCCTCGTGGCGGACCGGCTCTGGCTGGTGAAGGATGGCCATGTGGCCCCGTACGAAGAGGATCTGGAGGCCTATCGCAAGATGCTCCTGACCCCGGACAAGCCGCGCAAACCCAAGCCCGCCGCCGCCCCCGCAGCCAAGCGCCCCTCGCGCGATGCGATCCTTGCCCTGCGCGCCGAGGTGCGCAAATGCGAGGAGCGTGTCCAGAAGATCAGCGAGATGCAGGAGAAGCTGTCGACCAAGCTCGCCGATCCCGCGCTATATGAGGATGCCAAGGCCGGGGAACTCGAGACCTGGAACAAGAAATATGCCGAGGTCATGGACGGTCTGGACCGGGCCGAAGCGCTCTGGATGGCCGCGCTCGAAAAGCTCGAGACGGCGGAGAAAGCGTCGGCCGCCTAACGTCTCCCAAAACGAAAACAGCGCGCCAGGAGGCGCGCTGACAACTTCAGATCAGGGCATTGGCCGCGATCAGGCAGCCTTGCGGCGGCGCGCGACGGCGGCGGCCCCACCCAGACCCGCGATCAGCAGCAGGCCAGACGCTGGCAGCGGCACGGGCGCAGGCACATGCTCTTCGATGATGATCCGCTCGGAGATCGCATCGCCGGTATTGTTCAGCAGGAAAGCGGTCAGATCACCACCTGTCGGCGCAGGCGCAGCCAGAGAGGGGACAAGACCCGTTGCGGAGAAGCCAACAACATCCCCGACAGCGAGGCTCTGAGACCCAAAGCCGAGGACGAACACCGCGTCATTGCTGTCATAGAGACCGACCGGGAACGGAAACTGTCCAGCGGCCAGCACGTTGTCAAATGCGGTATCGACCCCATTCACCGTGTAGGAAATCGCTCCGGAATCGATCGAAGACAGTGCAAAGGCACCAACGGAGAAGAAATCTTCGACCAGAAATCCGATCGCGGGCGAACTATCGGCGGTGGTCACAGTAAACTCGAGATCAAATGTATAGGCGCCATTACCGGGCGCAGTCTCGTACACAAACTTATCGGTGGCAGCGGATGCGGAAGTTGCAACACCCAGACCTATGGCCAGCACGGCGGCCAGACTCTTAAACGACATAGTCATTTCCTTATTAACGCGTTCCGAGGGTGTGGTTAACCGGTTAACCTTTTTCGGTCAACGCTCGTGTTGCAGTGCAGCAAGTTATTGCTCATCAACAAGAAACTTCGATCCAGCTGGACACTGACCTCCCATTCGGCAAGGCCAAGCAGCCGCAAAACACAACGCGCGTTAAGATTTTGATAACCCATGTGAATCCCAAGGACGGAGCGATGGGTGGTCAACGCTCCCGGCTTGAGATAGGGCGAACTTGCACGGGATGCGACGCCTGCATTTTGCCCTGCGACAAATCTTCTACTATGAGCACAGCATGGATATCAGCCTCTACATCACCGCCTTCGTGGCGCTCTTTGTGGTGATCGATCCGATCGGACTCGCCCCGCTTTTCGTGGCCCTGACCCAAGGCGCATCGGCCAAGGCGCGCCGGGCCATCGGCCTGCGCGCCTGTCTCGTGGCGCTGGTTCTGCTGACCCTCTTTGGCCTGGCCGGAGAGGCCGTGCTGAACTTCCTCGGGATCTCCATGCCGGCTTTCCGGATGGCCGGGGGCATTCTGCTCTTCCTGACGGCACTGGACATGCTCTTTGAGCGGCGGACGAAACGGCGCGAGGATCAGGCCGCGAGCAATGAAGAGAGCGAGACCGATGATCCTTCGGTCTTCCCGCTGGCGACACCACTGATTGCCGGGCCCGGCTCCATCGCCACCATGATCCTGCTGACCGGAGAGACTGATGCGGATTGGGTCCATATCGCGGCGATCCATGGGGTGATGGCCGCAGTGATCATCTGCGTGCTGGGGATGTTCCTGCTGGCCGGTGTGATCGAGCGGCTACTGGGTCAGGTCGGGATCAATGTCATCACGCGCCTACTCGGCATGCTTTTGGCCGCGCTCTCTGTGCAGTTTGTGCTTAACGGGATGATCGATCTGGGAGTTTTGTGATCGCCCCCTCCCAGCTGCGTCAGACTGTCCTATATATAGGGCATGGATGAAAACTCAGTCGGCAATCTGATCTACATGCTTTTGCTGCTGGCCTTGGTGGGCGGCGGCACGCTGCCGGCGTTTCGCGGGCAGCTCGGCGCCTTGCTGCGCACGGTGGGCACCTGGGCGCTGCTCTTTGCGCTGGTGGTGATCGGCTACGGCGTGTTCAACGACCAGCGGAGCACGAGCCTGCCCCGCCAGGCAGTCTTTGCCGAAACCGGTCGGGTCGAGATCCCGCGGAGCCGCGACGGGCATTACCACGTGGTGCTGGATGTGAATGGCGCGCCGATCGAGTTCATCGTGGATACGGGGGCGAGCGAAGTGGTGCTGAGCCGCGAAGACGCGCTCAAGGCCGGGATCAATCCGGAGAACCTGATGTTCTCGGGCCTCGCCCAGACGGCGAATGGACGGGTGGAAACCGCGCCCGTGCGCCTGCGTGAAGTCCGTTTGGGCGGCATCGAAGATGAGAATGTGCGCGCCGTGGTGAATGGCGGCGAGATGCGGAAATCGCTGCTCGGGATGAGCTATCTCAACAGCTTTGACCGGATCGAAATCAACGAAGGCCGCCTGATCCTCGAACGCGGCGCGTGACATGGCGCTGTCCGCATGCGGACAGCGCGGTCGCACAGTCCATCACATCCGGCCAAACAAAGGGTCTCAGTGGCGCGTGTCCGCGCCATCCGCGTGCGGATGGCGTTTTAGTTGGGTTTAGCTGTCGCTGAGCGAAACGCCGTGCCGACCAGCCAGATCCGTAAAGAACTGCCACGCGACGCGCCCGGACCGCCCACCGCGCGTGGCCTGCCATTCGATGGCTTCGGCGCGCAGGGTCTCTGGCGCAACCGCCACCCCATAGGCCGCACAATAGCCGTCGATCATGCTCAGATACTGATCCTGATCGCAGGCATGGAAGCCGAGCCACAGCCCGAATCGATCCGACAGAGACACTTTCTCTTCCACCGCCTCGGACGGGTTGATCGCGCTGGAGCGTTCATTCTCGATCATGTCCCGCGGCATCAGGTGGCGCCGGTTGGAGGTCGCGTAGAAGACCACATTCTCCGGTCGCCCTGCGATCCCACCATCGAGCACCGCCTTGAGCGACTTGTAATGCTGGTCGTCATGGCTGAAGCTCAGATCGTCGCAATAGAGCACAAAGCGATGCGCGGGTGCGGCGCGCAGATGATCCAGCAACCGTCCGATACTGGCCAGATCCTCACGCGGGACCTCCACCAGTTTGAGCGGCAGGCCCTGGCGCAGAACCTCCGCATGGACCGCCTTCACAAGCGACGACTTCCCCATCCCGCGCGAGCCCCAGAGAAGCGCGTTGTTTGCGGGCATCCCCCGGGCAAACTGCAGCGTGTTTTCCAGCAGCGTATCGCGCGCCCGGGCGATCCCTACCAGAAGCGCGATGTCCACGCGATTGACCTTGGTCACCGGCAGGACCGCCTCGGGCCGCTCCTGCCAGAGAAACGCCTCGGCCGCGGTGAAATCCGGCGCGGCCAAGGGCGGCGGCGCGAGACGCTCCAGCGCCTCGGCGATCCGCACCATCACATCGTCACTCACGCCTTGCCGCCTCCGGTCGTCGGGCCCGGGGTCGGGTCGTCCTCTTCGCGGAACTCGTCATAGAGCGGATCGCTCTCCAGATCCGGCTCCGCATCATCCTCATCCCACAGGCCTTGGGCGCGCAGTTCCTTCTCGCGCTTCTTCTCCACCCGGCGCACGAGGAAGATCGACACCTCGTAGAGCCCGTAGACCACCACAAAGAGGATCAGCTGCGTCACCACATCCGGCGGCGTCACCAAAGCGGCCAGCAGCAGGATGCCGACCATGGCGTATTTCCGCACCGAAGCGAGCCCGGGTGCCGAGACGAGCCCGGCCTTGCCCATGAGCGTCAGCATGACCGGCAGCTGGAAACAGAGGCCAAAGGCCATGATGAATTTCAGGGTGATGTCGAGGCTTTCATTCACCTTGCCAAAGAAGGTGATCCGCACGCCTTCGTCAGTCTCGGGCACGGCCAGCGCGTCGACCGGTATCGCAACGTCGCCCACGGCGCGGGACATCAGGTTGGCGAAGATCGAGCTGACATCGGCAAATCCGAGGAAAAACGCCATCGCAAGCGGTGTCACCACGAAATGCGCAAAGGACGCGCCCGCCAGGAACATGAAGGGCGAGGCGATGATGAAGGGCAAAAACGCCGCTTTTTCCGTGCGATAGAGCCCCGGCGCCACGAAGCGCCACAGCTGATGCGCGATCACGGGGAAGGCTAAGGCAAAGCCGAACACCATCGAGATCCGGAAGAGCGTGAACAGGTATTCCTGCGGCGAGGTATATTGCAGCGTGGGCGACGGATCGCCCAGCTCGCGCAAGGTCGCCTCGATCGGCCCCAGCAGGAATTGCAGGATCGGCTCGGCCACGGTGAAGGCCAGCACGATCCCCACGATAAAGGCCGCCACGGAGCGGATGAGCCGCGTGCGCAGCTCGGCCAGATGCTCGATCAGCGGGGCGCTGGACTCTTCGATGTCGTCGGGTTTGGACATGGCGTCGCTCAGGCTTTGTCGGTGGTGGGCGGCTCGGAGGGCGCAGGCGTCGGGCTCTCGGCTGCCGGGGCAGCGGCCTCTGCCGCCTTGGCCGCGGCCTCCTTGTCGAGCCGCTCCTGCGCGTGCTTGGCGCTGACCTCATGGATCTTGCGCGCCGCTTCCGCCCGCTCCTTGGAGAGTTTCGAGGTGTTCGAGCCGGGCTGCCACTTTTCAAAGGACGAGGCCGCATCCTCAAGCCGGTCGATCCCCATCTTCTTGGGGTTCGCCGCATCCTTGAAATCCTTGGCCATGTCCTTCACGCCGCTCTCATTGGCCGCGTCATCCATGGCGCGACTGAACTCGCGCGCCATGCCCCGCATCTTGCCCGTGAACCGCCCAAGCGTGCGGAACAGTTTGGGCAAGTCCTTGGGCCCCACGACGATCAGCGCAACCACGCCAACCACCATCAATTCGGTCCAGCCGAGATCGAACATCCTGCGATCCGATCCGGATCAGGCTTTGTCTTTTTCGGTCTCGGTCTCGGGCGTCACATCGCGCGCCACTTCGGCCGTATCCTCGAGCTCTTCCTTGCCTTCGGCCACGCCCTTCTTGAAGGAGGTGATGCCCTTGCCGACCTCGCCCATGAGCGAGCTGATCTTGCCGCGCCCGAAGAGCACGAGGACCACGATGGCAATGAGGAGAAGGCCGGGGAGACCGATATTGTTCAGCATGTCTTTGACTCCGTTAGATCGGCGCGCCCGCAGCGACGCGCGTGTTGCACCCAGAGCTAGGCAAGAGCATCGGGGAAGAAAAGCGGCAAATGCCTCTGCCGCCTCCGGGGCCTGAGATTTGCGGCGCTGCTCCCATGGATGGAGGAATTGCCGAACCACTCCTGACAGTTTAATGTCAGGATATGTCCCTTTCCCCCCCCTCTTCCCGCGCCCTGCGGTTGCAGGCGCTGATCGTCGCGCTTCAGGACGGGGCCACCCATGTGGCGTCCGAGCTCGCGTCCCGGTTCGGCGTGACCGAACGCACGATCTATCGGGATATGGAGCGGCTGCAGGCCGAAGGCGTGCCCATTGCCGGGCGCCCGGGACAGGGTTTTCGGATGACGGCGGAGATCACCCTGCCCCCGCTGGCCCTGTCGCGCAGCGAGCTTGAGGCATTGCATCTGGGCCTGTCGATTATTGGCGAGGCCGGGGATGCCGATCTGCGCGCTGCCGCCGAAAGCCTGTCACAACGGCTCGACGCGGTCCTGCCCGAGGATGGACAAACGGCGGGGGCGGTCTGGGGCTTCACTCCGACCCCCACGGGCACGCAGGCGCGGCATCTGGGGTTTCTACCCACCTTGCGCGCGGCACTGCGCGGACGGCAGAAGCTCTCGGTCATGCGCGCTGGCATGCCTCACCGGATCCGGCCCCTCGCGCTGGATTACTGGGGGCGGATCTGGGTGTGCGGGGCCTGGTGCGAGACTTGCAACCAGTTCCACGAGCTACGCCTCGATGAGATCACGGATGTGGAGGTTCTGCGCGCCCTCTTCGTGGATGAGCCGGGCAAGGACGTGGCCGCTCTGCGCGCCGCGCGCACCGGCTAGGCCGGGAAGACGAAGCAGCGATCCCGCCGCAAGGACAGCCAGAGCACCGTGCCGGGCTTCGGCATGAAGACCCCCGGCACCTTGGCCTTCAGCATCACATCGTCGAAATCCATGCGGAACTCCACGAGGCTTTCCGCCCCCATGAAGCGCGCACGCTGCACGGTTCCTCGGGCGGGCGTGCCATCCTGCGGTGTGGGCAGCGGGCCCTTGCCACTGCGGTCGAAATCGATGCGCAGATGCTGGGGCCGGATCGCGATCTCCACCCGCTGGCCATTGGGCACACCGGGGGCGAGGAACTGGCCAAAGGGCGTCGCGGTCAAAGCCCCCTCGACCACGCCGGAGATCACATTGATATCGCTGAAAAACGCCGCCGCCGCCTTGTCCACCGGCGCGTTGTAGACGTTATAGGGCGCGCCCTCCTGCACGATCCGCCCCCCGCGCATGAGCGCGATACTGTCGGCCATCCGCATGGCCTCCTCGGGCTCGTGGGTCACCAGCAGAACGGCCGTCCCCTCATCCTTGAGCACTTCGAGCGTGTCGTCGCGGATCCCGTCGCGCAGGCGGTTGTCGAGGCCCGAGAAGGGCTCATCCATCAACATCACCCGCGGACGCGGCGCGAGGGAGCGGGCCAGTGCCACGCGCTGCTGCTCACCCCCCGATAGCTGATGCGGGTATTTCTCCGCATCCGCCGCCAGCCCAACCCGTTCGAGCAGTTCAAGCGCGCGGCTCCGTTTGGCCTTGCGGCTGCCCTGCAAGCCGAAACCCACATTATCCGCGACGCTTAGATGCGGAAACAGGGCAAAATCCTGAAACATCAGACCGATAGAGCGCTCTTCCGGTGGCAGGTGGATCATGTCCGACGAGACCGTCTCGCCATCCACCACGAGGGTGCCTTCGGTCTGGCGATCGACCCCGGCGATGATCCGCAAAGTGGTGGATTTCCCGCAGCCCGACGGGCCCAAGAGGCAGGTTACCTGCCCCGGCATCACGCTCAGCGAGACATCATCGACGACCCGGCGGCCTTGGAATTCCCGCACGAGGTTCGAGACCTGGAGCCTGGGGACAGTCGTGTTTTGCAAAGGGGGCGCCTCAATCCCGAAGATTTTTATCGGGATTGAGGCGTAACAGCGTTACTCCGCCGCCGCAAGCGGACGGACGCGCGCACCGTAGAGCACGGCGGCAAAGCCAACCACGAGCACCGCGATGCAGATCACCAGAAGCTGGTCGTATTTATGGGCATCGGGCAGGATCGCCGCAAAGAATTCCGAGCCGCGCAGGAAGTAGGCCGCCGCGCCGAGGATCGCCGCGCCGAAGGCCACGAGATAGGACCAGAGCGGGATCTGCCGCTGCATCACGAGCCCCACCACCAGCACCGGCGTAAGGAACATCGAGGCCGTGCCGCTGACCGCCACCGCATCAAAGAGCGAGCTGTTGCCCCAGAGCGTCAGCCCCGCGCCCAGCACCATGAAGGCCACCATGGCGATGCGCCCCCCCGTAAGGCTGCGCGGCAGGATGCGGAGCTCTTCCACGGTGACGCGGGCGGCAGAGCTCAGGGCGGAATCGAGTGTGCTCAGGGCCGAGATCAGCAACGACAGCATCAGTGCCGCCCAGATCCAGCCCGGGAACATGGTCGCCCAGGTGCCCAGCAGCTGTCCCTCATACTCGGCGCCCACGAGACTTGCCTGAATGCCGAACATCCCGAACCCGACAATGCAGAGAACCGAGATCCAGAAAGCATGGAGGAAGGACCATTTGGTGGTCTTTTCATCCGCAAGAAAGCCGCGATCCATCATCACCGGATCATGGGCGGGGTAGGAAAAGACCTGCAGCGCGGCCACGGCGAGCAGGATCCAGCCCTGACGCGCGCCGGAGCTGCCCTCTGCGGTCATGACAGCGCTGAAGGAGAAGTCCGGGCTCAAGACGAGAGCCACAAAGGCGATGCCGAAGACGACAAGGAAGAGCAGCATCTGCACCACATCCGTGCGCAGGGCCGCCGACAGCCCGCCCCAGGCAGAATAGGCGAGCCCCAGCACCGCCACGGCGATCACGGCCACGGTCCCGGCCCCTGCCTCAGGCAAAAGTGCATCAAAGATCAGCCCGACCACCAGCAGGTTGGCAAAAACCTCGGACAGGAGCCGCAGGGCAATCACCACGTTATAGGTGCCCTGCCCCGTGCGCCCGAAACGCTGGCCAAGCCAATCCTGGATCGATCGTCCGCCGCGCGCACGGATCCGCGCCACGATGAAGCCGCCCGACAGGAAGGATCCGTAATAGGCCGCATAGGCAAGCGTGCCCGGCATGCCGTAAAAGTAACCCAGAATGGCAGCATTCATCAGCGAGCGCGCAAAGATCCAGGTCGTCACCTGGCTGAGCACGAGGGTCCAGAGCCCCGGTGCCGCGCCCGAGGCACTGGCCCCGCCGAAGAACCCTTCGACACTGGCGCGACGCGGGGCGACCGCCACGCTGGCCGCGGCCACCAATACGAAGGCAAGTGCCACATAAATCGTCATCATTCCCGATGTTCCCTGTCTGTCAGTCCTTGTTTCAGGGCTAACAGCGCGCGCGTCTCGACAAAAGTGTCAAGCGCTTGCGGCCACGGGAATGTGAGCCGAACGTGACAGGGATGCCGCCTAGACGGTCGCGACGACGGCGCCGCCATCCAGCAGGATATTCTGCCCCACGATAAAACCCGCATGCTGAGAGCAAAGGAAGGCGCAGGTTGCCCCGAACTCCTCGGGCGTACCGTAGCGTTTGGCCGGGATCGAGGCCTCGCGCGTCTTTCGTGCCTCATCCATGGTCACGCCGGTCGCCTTGGTCACGGCGGTGTCCAGCGAAACCGCCCGATCCGTATCATGGATCCCCGGGCAGAGATTGTTGATCGTCACCCCGTGCTCGGCCACTTGCCGCGAGGTGCCCGCCACATAGCCCGTCAGGCCCGTCCGCGCCGCATTGGACAGCCCAAGCTGTGGGATCGGCGACTTGATCGAGGAGGACGTGATATTGACCACCCGGCCCCATTTCCGCGCCATCATCCCCGGCAGGAGCGCCTTCATCAGCGCGATCGGCGTCAGCATATTGGCATCGAGCGCCTGAATGAAATCCGCGCGGTCCCAATCGGACCAGAGGCCCGGCGGCGGCCCGCCCGCATTGGTCACAAGGATGTCCACATCCCCCGCCGCGGCCAGAACCTCCGCCCGGGCGCCCTCATCGGTGATGTCCCCGGCCACCGCTGTCACCGGAACGCCGTGAGTGTCGCGCAGATGCTGGGCCGTTGCCTCTAAGGCCTCGGTCCCGCGGGCATTGATCGTCAGGGCGACGCCGGCCTCGGCCAGTGCTTCGGCACAGCCGCGCCCAAGCCCCTTGGACGCCGCGCAGACCAGCGCCCGTTTGCCGTGAAGTCCCAGATCCATCTCGCACCCTCCCATGGTCTCTTGTCTCGCAGACCTAGCGGCCAAAAGCGGGCAAGCCAAGCGCGGTTTTGATCCGGGTCAACTTCACGCCTCGGAGACTCGGATAGACTGATCCCATCCAGAAGAGAGCGGAGGATGCGATGGACTCGATCTGTGTGGCGACCGACCTGCATGGGGATGCGGACCGGGCTCTGGCACGGGCAGCGCAGCTGGCGCAGGCCCATGGCGCGAGGCTTTGCGTGGTGTCGGTTCTGCCGGATGCGGCACAGGATGCGGAGGTTGCGGCCCGCGAGGCGACGCTGAAGGCCATGATCGGTCAGCGACCGGAATACCCGGACCTGACGGTGGAGATCGTGGTGGCCACGGGGGATCCCGTCACGGAGGTGCACCACGCGGCCACCCGGTGCGGTGCGGATCTCGTCGTGCTCGGCCCCCACCATCAGGGCGGGCTTCTGGACAGCATGCGCCTGACCACGCTCGAAAAGCTCGTGCGCGCGGCGCCAAGGCCGGTGCTTCTGGTGACATCGCCGGTGGAGGCGCCCTATGCCAGCATCCTGGCGCCCGTGGATTTCTCGGAGGCGTGTGCGGCCGCGGTCGCTGCGGCGCGCGCGCTTGTGCCCCGGGCGCAGGTGCGGCTTCTGCACGCAGTGGGCGTGCCCTATCAGACCGTGGTCGCCGCCCCCGGCGCTGTGGGGGAGATCACCCAGATGGTGGATCCCAAACCCTTTGTCGATGACGCTGCCGAGCAGGCGCGCAGCTGGCTCGCAGCCCATCCCGGGCTGACGGACCTCAGCCCGCCGGAGCCGGATACGGTCGCCTTGCCGCGGCTTGTGGAGCTCGCTCTGGCCACGGAGCCCGCGGATCTGGTCTGTCTCGGGGGCCATACCAAACACGGGATCCTCGACCGCATGCTCGGCAGCTTTACTGCGGACATGGTGCGCAAACCGCCCTGTGACCTGCTGATCGCACCCGCCGCGCCCGAGGCGGCCTAGACCGCCGCGAGCCGGGCCAGATAGGCGGTCATCGCGTGGTTGCGCGGCGTGGTAAAGAGGTTCAGCGGAAACCGCCCCTCGGACGTCCAGCCCCCTGCCTTGGCGAGGTAGCTGGGCGTCTCGCAATGATCATAGCCAAAGAGGTCTTGGGGCAGGCGTGTGACCCCGTCCCCGATCCCGACGATCCGATGGACGGGGATCTTGCGCGTGGTGTCGAGATGCGCGCAAAGCGCCCGATTGCCAACCCGTGGCTGCCCGAAACTCAGGACGGTCGCCTGTCGCGCACGGGCGCGACGCAGCAGCTCCACTGCGCTGCAAAGGGCAAGCGCGCCGCCCTGACTGTGCCCGCAGAAGAGAACGGGCTTGCCCTGAATCCGACCGATCAGTTTGTCGATGGCCGCGCGAGCCTCATCAGAGAACCCGCGATGGACCCGCGCATTGGTGGCCACGGGAATGTCCTGCAGCGCAGCCTTGAAGTTCAGCGCCCAACTGCGCAGCCAAGGCCCGGAGCTCCCGGGCCGGAGGGAGCCACGAAAGGCCACGATGAATTCGTCGGGCCGCTCGATCCAGGTGTAGCGCACGAAATGCGCGCCCTGCCCGACCGTGTGGGCCTGCAGCGCATCGGGAAAGAGATCTCCCACCGCCACAGGACCGGAGAGTTGATAGACCCGCTCCGACAGGCGCGCCAGACGGAGGAGCTCCGCCTGATCCGGGCGCGCCTGGGATGTTCTTGATGCGGCCATGGGCACGCTCACATGGTGTAGTAGAACTCTTCGCGGGAGATCTTGCCATCGGTGACCGTATAGATCGCCACCTCTTCCATGGGGAACTCGTTGCCGCTCGCCTTCTCGCGGATCAGGGACTTATAGACCAGCGCGAAGCGGTCATCGCCATGGAGATGCGGCCCCTCGATCGTGCCGGAGATGAACTCCATCTCCGATTCCCACCAGGCATGCTTGGCGCGGATCCCGTCGAGCCCCACGGTCTCGGGGCTGTCCGAACCGGGCATGCAGGTCGCCTCCACCGAGACGCAGTCTTCGGCATAGTGATTGTCCAGCAATGCGCCCGTTTCATTCGTTTCATTGGCCGTTTTGACAGCCATGGCAATCTCTTTCAGGTCCATGTGAAACCCCCTCATGTTCTATTAATGTTCTCAGCATGACCCGAGTCGCCATATCCGGTCAAGGCCAGCGTTAACCTTCTTCGTAGATCAGCAAAGCTCGGCTAGGATAGGCGCAGAGGAGGACCAGACATGACAGATGACCCGATCCCGCAGGCCGATGCGCCCGACCCCGCCACCACGAGCCCGATCGTGGAAGAGGTCGTCACCTCAAGCTGCACCTGGAATGGCGAGACCTATCCCGAATGGTACAAGACTTGCCGCAATGGCCGGGTCTACCAATGCCTCGACGGGCGCTGGCGGAACACCGGCAACTCCTGCTAGGGGCGGCTTCCCTTCGGACGGGGGCGCGGCTATATGCGTGCCATGCTGGACCGCACCCATAACGCCCCCGACCTGCCGCCCGAAATCGGGCGTCGCCGCACCTTTGCGATCATCTCGCACCCGGATGCGGGCAAGACGACGCTGACCGAGAAGTTCCTCCTCTATGGGGGCGCGATCCAGATGGCGGGACAGGTCCGCGCCAAGGGCGAGGCGCGGCGCACGCGGTCGGACTTTCTGGCCATGGAAAAGGACCGGGGCATCTCCGTCTCGGCCTCGGCCATGTCCTTTGATTACAAGGATTTTCGGTTCAACCTGGTGGACACGCCGGGCCACTCGGATTTCTCCGAGGACACCTATCGCACCCTGACGGCGGTGGACGCGGCCGTGATGGTGATCGACGGGGCCAAGGGTGTGGAAAGCCAGACCCAGAAGCTCTTTGAGGTCTGCCGCCTGCGCGACCTGCCGATTCTGACCTTCTGTAACAAGATGGACCGGGAAAGCCGCGACGTCTTCGACATCATCGACGAGATCCAGGAGAACCTTGCGATCGACGTCACCCCGGCAAGTTGGCCCATCGGGATGGGGCGCGACTTTCTCGGCTGCTATGACCTGATCCATGACCGGTTGGAGCTGATGGACCGGGCCGACCGCAACAAGGTCGCCGAAAGCATCGAGATCAACGGGCTGGACGATCCGAAACTGGCCGAGAACGTGCCGCCTGAACTGCTCGAGAAGTTCCTGGAAGAGGTCGAGATGGCGCGCGAGCTGCTGCCGCCATTGGACCCACAGGCCCTGCGCGACGGGACGCTGACCCCGATCTGGTTCGGCTCGGCGATTAACTCTTTCGGCGTCAAGGAACTGATGGACGGGATCGGCCAATACGGGCCCGAGCCGCAGATCCAGCCCGCCGAGCCCCGCCAGGTCAGCCCGGATGAGAAGAAGGTCACGGGCTTTGTTTTCAAGGTGCAGGCGAACATGGACCCCAAGCACCGGGACCGCGTGGCCTTTGTCCGCATGGTCTCAGGCCATTTCAAGCGGGGGATGAAGCTGACCCATGTGCGCTCGAAAAAGCCCATGGCGATCTCGAACCCGGTGCTGTTTCTCGCCTCGGACCGGGAGCTCGCCGAAGAGGCCTGGGCGGGCGATATCATCGGCATTCCGAACCATGGCCAGTTGCGGATCGGCGATGCTCTGACCGAGGGCGAGGCGATCCGGATCACCGGCATCCCCTCCTTCGCGCCGGAGCTGTTGCAGACCGCGCGGGCGGGCGATCCGCTCAAGGCCAAGCATCTGGAAAAGGCCCTGATGCAGTTTGCCGAGGAAGGTGCTGCCAAGGTGTTCAAACCTGCCATCGGCTCGGGCTTCATCGTGGGCGTGGTCGGGCAGTTGCAGTTCGAAGTGCTCGCCAGCCGGATCGAGCTGGAATACGGGCTGCCCGTGCGGTTCGAACCCTCGCAATTCACCTCTGCCCGCTGGATCAGTGGCGCGAAGGAGGCCGTGGACAAGGTGCAGGCCGCCAACACCCAGCACATCGCCTTCGACCATGATGGCGACCCGGTGTTTCTGACGCGGTTGCAATGGGATATCGACCGGATCGAGCGGGATTACCCGGACCTGACCCTGACCGCGACCAAGGAAATGATGGTGTGAGCCGCGCGGGCGGGCCGCCGGGATGAGCGACCGCCCGGCGCAAGATACGCCGTTTCTGAGCCTGCTCGACGCGCTGGAACATGCGCTCGGGCAAGAGGCGCCCTCCGTCGGGGCCATCGTGGATGTGCTGGGTGTGCGCGGTCACGGACCGATCATCGCGCTGCTCGCCACCTTGATGATCCTGCCGCTTGGGATGATCCCCTTCATGCCCGCCATTGCCGGGATCGCGCTGGCCCTGTCGGGCTTTGCGCTGGCCATCGGGGATGAGCGTGTCTCTCTGCCGGGCTGGTTGCGCAGGGTAAAACTACCGCCAGCCCCGCTGCTGAAGGCTTTGCCGACCCTGCGCCGCGCGGCGGATCGGCTGTCGCGCGTGATCCGGCCCCGGGGGCTCTGGATCCTCGAGATCTGGCTTGTGGAGTTTGCCATCGCGCTCTGTCTGGCGCTGGTGGGCGGGGTGATCATCGTCTTTGGCGCCATCCCGGGCCTGCCCTTTTTGCTCTGCCTGCCGGTGCTGCTACTGGGGCTCGGGATGACCGCCGGGGATGGCTGGGTAACGGCCCTGGCCGTGGCCGCGATCCTGGGGACCGCGGCCAGCGTGATCTGGTAGCGTCAGCGCGCCGAAAGCAGTTCCGGCACGTGGAGCCGGATGATCTCGTTGCTGTCGGCGACGCCGAGCTTGCGCCCCGCCGAAAAGGGCAGGTTGTTGTCGTTGGAGACGAGGATGTGTTCGTCGCCGTCGCGGATGACGCTCTCGATGGTCACGAAGGGGAAGGCAAATCGGCCCTCGGGCACATTGCCATCGGTCTCGAGCCGCGCCAGCCCATCCGGATCTGCGATATCCATCAGGTCGATCTGCGCGATCCGCGCGACGAACCCGTCATCGCCAATCTCGGACGTATCGATCAGGGTGATCTTCTTCACCCCTGCCGGACGGGCAAAGCAGCTCTCGGTCTGACCCTCGGCACAGGCGAGGCTCGGATGTCCCTGCCCGCCATCACGCTCGATGACCAGGGCACGGGTCTCGTCGATGAAGTTGAAATCCCCGATGGCCACGGCCCCATCGGTGAGCGCAAACTTGAAGCTCTGCCCGGTCCAGTCGCGCGCCTCGGGATCAAAGGCCAGCACGCGGAGGAAGTCGCCCTCGCTCTCGCCGGTCGCGGCCAGGAGCGGCTTCTCAAGCATCCCCCAGAGCGTGCCATCGGGTGCGAGCGCCAGCCCCTCGTAGCCCCCCGAACGCGGCAGGGTCCAATCCACACCCGCCTCCGCCGGGATGCGCAGCGCGGGATGATCCGGGGAGCGAACCTCCTGCCCCTCCAGCATGGTCGGGAAGACGCCCGTGACCACCCCATCGAGGGTCAGCTCGATCAGATAGGGCCCAAACTCCTCGCCGATATAAACGCGGTCGCCGACCACCTGCATCCCTTCGAGGTCGAAATCCGCGCCGGTCAGATAACGCTCCTCGGTGGCCTCATGGACGATCCGGAACGGCACGAGACCCTCGGGATCGCGCAGCCAGACCCGCTCCAGCACGTCAATCTCACCCCTGTCGAAATCCGGCGCGATCCGCGTGAAGGACAAGAGGATGTCCGAACTGTTCGCCTTGGAACCATAGCCATTGTCGATCAGCGCATAGAGGCTGCCATCCTCGGCGCGGGTCTGGGCATAGCCCGAAAACCCCTGAACCGGCTGGCCAAAAAACGGGCGCGCAAGCCCGTTGCGCGGTGCCAGGCTCTGCGGCTCCCGGACGGGCGTGGCCCCGGCTGTGAAGCGGCCCGAGATCCATGTCTCGGCAGGCGCATCCGCGGGCGGCGCGGAAAAGGTGAAGGCCGGCAGAACCGCATGGCCTGCAAGCGTGGCGCCCACCTGATCCTGGGCAAGGGCGGGGGTGACCGCAAGCAAGGCGGCCATAGCGGCAGAAGTCGCAAAACGTGTCATTCTCGTGTCTCCCTGTGGCGAGATGCCGGCACCCTGCCCCGGCTCTGCGACACGGAGTTGTCGATCCGGTAACACTTGCACGACACCCTGCGGCAGCGCAGCATTTGACCCCCAGATGGATTTGAGCTATGTCCCCGTCATCCTTGTGGATAACCGCCCGCGGACGCTCAGAGATCGCGTCCTCACCCCCTACGGTCCGATGCCGTAAATCATGGACGCATATGACGAAATTTTCTGACCTGGACCTCGATCCAAAGGTTCTCAAAGCCATCTCTGAAGCCGGGTACGACACCCCGACCCCCATTCAGGCCGAGGCGATCCCGCCCGCCCTTGAAGGGCGCGATGTTCTGGGGATTGCCCAGACCGGCACCGGCAAGACCGCCAGTTTCACCCTTCCGATGATCACCATGCTGCGCAAAGGCCGGGCCCGCGCCCGCATGCCGCGCAGCCTTGTGCTGGCCCCGACACGGGAGCTGGCCGCGCAGGTCGCGGAAAACTTCGACATCTATGCCAAGCATACAAAGCTGACCAAGGCGCTGCTGATCGGTGGGGTCTCGTTCAAGGAACAGGACCTGCTGATCGACAAGGGTGTCGATGTTCTGATTGCGACGCCCGGGCGTCTGCTCGACCATTTCGAGCGCGGCAAGCTGATCCTCACGGATGTAAAGGTCATGGTTGTCGATGAGGCGGACCGGATGCTCGATATGGGCTTCATCCCCGATATCGAGAAAATCTTTCAGCTCACCCCGTTCACCCGGCAGACCCTCTTCTTCTCGGCCACCATGGCACCGGAGATCGAGCGGATCACCAACACCTTCCTCAGCAACCCCGCGCGGGTTGAGGTCGCGCGCCAGTCCACCACCTCGGACACGATCACCCAGGGCCTTGTGCAGTTCAAACCGTCGCGCCGCGACCGGGCCACGGCCTTCAAGGAAAAGCGTGACATGCTGCGCGCCCTGATCGAGCGCGAGGGCGAGGAGTGCCGGAACGCGATCATCTTCTGCAACCGGAAGATGGATGTGGATGTGGTCGCGAAATCGCTGATCAAGCACGGCTACAACGCCGCGCCGATCCATGGCGATCTGGAGCAGAGCCAGCGGATGAAGACCCTCGACGGGTTCCGCGATGGCACGCTGCGCTTCCTTGTGGCCTCCGATGTGGCCGCCCGTGGCCTCGACATTCCGAATGTGAGCCATGTGTTCAATTTCGACGTGCCGAGCCATTCCGAGGATTACGTCCACCGGATTGGGCGCACAGGCCGCGCTGGCCGCAAGGGCACCGCGCTGATGCTGGCGGTTCCGGCGGATGACAAACTGCTGGCCGCGATCGAGGATCTCGTGAAACTGGAGATCCCGCGCGTGGAAGCGCCTGAAGTTGCCCGCCGCGAGCCGTCCCGTAGACGTTCGAGCGAGAGCGCGAATACCGATGAGGCGCCGAAGCGGACACGCCGCTCGCGCAGCCGCGCGAAGCCTGCGCCGGAGCTGGCGGAAACCTCTGTGGAAGAGGTCGACGTGATCGAGCCGCCTATCCCGGACGCCGTGCTGCCCAGTGCGAAACCGGCCGATGCGCCGCGTCGCGGTCGCAAGGGCCGTGGCCGCGACACTGGTCCGGCCCAGGTGGGCATGGGCGATCACGTGCCGGACTTCCTGCTCCGCAGCTTCGCCGAGCGCAACAGCGGCTAATCCCGGCGCGCGCCCCGAACCGGGGCGCAGCCGTTCCGGTCAGACGCGCTTGCGTCCCAGCATCCAGATCCCAAGCATCCCGCTTGCCAGTAGGGGCAATGCGGGTGGCGCCGGGATCGGCGCGAAAGGCACGGCCCTCTCCACATTCTCGAGGATCACAGCCCAGTCGGACGTCCGATTGGCCCCGGTCGTGTCACAGAACTGCCCGTTGGAGCAGCCATAGGCCGCGCCTGTACCAAAGGGATCCGTCACAGAGAACTCCCCGAGAAAAGAGTCGCCGAGGGACCGGTTCGGATACTGGCTGATGACCAGGTAGTAGCTCCCGGCCGGTGTGAGAGCGTCGAGTTCGAAAATCGCATCATAGGACTGGCCCGTGATCGGGTCGGGTATGACCGTCCCGGAGGCATCATCATCGCGATCGCCAAAATAGGCTCCGCTGCTCTTTTGAAACACGGTCAGAACCGGATCGAACCCGCCCGGATCGATCACGGTCCCATCGGGCAGCATGCCGCCCCCATAGGACACGGTTCGCAGCACCGTGTTGCTGTTCGCGGTGATCGTGAATTCGATGATCGCGACGCTGCTGTCATCGGCCAGTTGCCCGGAAAACCCAATGCTTGCCGCCTGCGCGGCGCCCAGGCTCAGGCCCAACGCGGCCAGGCTCGTCATCCATAACCGTCTCATCTTGCGCATACCCTCCAACCCGGCAGGCGCAACACGCGCGCCCGCTTGGATCAAGAGTATCGCAAATTGCGAATCCGGGAAACAGTCTCGACGCTACTCCGCCATCAGGCGCGAGATCAGCACGGTAACCTCGGGGCGACGGCCCAGCTCGGTCTGGCAGATATGGCGCACGGCCCGGGTCACCGCCTCGTCGAGCTTGGCGTCATCATCGAGGGTCTTGCGATTGGCGCGGATCAGGGTCTGACCGACCTCGTATTCCACGAGCTCCTGCATATCCGCCTTGCTCGCACCGATCTCGGGCAAACCGCGCAGCTCGGCCCAGGCATCCTCGATCGGGTCATCCCCTTCATCGATGATGATCGCCACGACCACATGGCCGTTCAGCGCCAGTTTGATCCGGTCGCGGACCACCCCATCAAACGCGCCCACCAGCACGGAGCCATCGAGATAGGTTCGCCCTGTTTCGACATATTCGGCCACGCCGGGCTTGTTGCCGCTGAGCACGACCATGGAGCCGTTCGGCGCAAGGATCCCCGTGCGGCCATTGCCCTCGGCCAGCCGCGCATGGGCGCGCAGATGGCGATGCTCGCCATGCATGGGCACAACCAGTTTCGGGTTCACGATGCGGTGCAGCTCCAGCAGGTCAGGCCGGTTCGCATGGCCCGAGACGTGATAGCGCCCCCCCTCGTCATCGACGAGATCGACCCCCTTCTCGCTGAGCGCGTTCATGATCCGCGCCACGCCCTTTTCATTGCCGGGGATGGTCTTGGAGGAGAAGACAAAAAGATCCCCTTCCGCCAGCTCGAACCCGAGATACTTGCCTCGCGCCAGTTGGGCGGAGGCGGCGCGCCGCTCCCCCTGACTGCCGGTGACGATCAGCATCAGGTTCTCGCGCGGGATTTCCGACGCCGCTTCGGGCGCGACCGTGGGCGGGAAATCCGTGAGCACGCCGCTCTCGACCCCGGCGGTCACCATGCGTTTCATGGCCCGGCCCAGCAGGACGACGGACCGGCCCGCTTCGCGACCGGCCTCTGCCAGAGACTGGAGGCGGGCGATGTTCGACGCGAAGGTCGTGGCCACGACCATGCCCCCCGCCTCGGCCACGAGCGGCTTCAGCTCAGGGGCCACATCGGCCTCGGACCGGCCCGGCTTGGGGGAGAAGACATTCGTGCTGTCGCAGACGAGCGCCAGCACCCCATCCTTGGAGATGTCGCCCCAGAGCCCGGGGTCAAAGGCCTCGCCAACGATCGGCGTCGGGTCGAGCTTGAAATCGCCCGTATGGATCACGCGGCCTGCCGGGCTGTCGATCACAAGCCCCGCCGCCTCGGGGATCGAGTGCGACACGGGCAGGTAGGAGACCTTGAAGGGCCCGGCCTCGATCACCTCGGGATAGGCGCCGACGATGCGGACCTCCTCGGGATCGAGCCCCTTTTCGTCCATCTTGCGCTGCGCAATCGCGCCGGTGAAGGGGCGCGCATAGACCGGTGCCTTGAGCCGCGGGTGCAAAAGACCAAGCCCGCCCACATGATCCTCATGGGCATGGGTGATGAAGATCGCTTCGAGCTGATCGGCCCGCTCGGCCAACCAGGAGACATCCGCCGTGATCAGATCGACGCCGGGCGTGCTGTCCATATCCGGGAACGCGACACCAATATCCACAAGGATCAGCCGCTCGCGCCCGGCCTCTCCATACCCATACACATAGGCATTCATCCCGATCTCACCCGCGCCACCGAGGGGGAGATAGATCAATCGCTCAGCCATTACGCCTCTCTATTATGGGCATTGATCGTGACGAGCCCTTGCATCGTCAGATCATCCACCCACGCGTCAAACAAATCTGCGCCTTGCGCAAAGAGGGGGGCGAGCCCGCCCGTCGAGATCACCTTCATCGGTCGATCCCGCTCGGTCCGGATCTGCGCACAGATCTCCCGGACCAACCCCACATAGCCCCAGAACACACCCGATTGCATACATGCAACCGTATTCGTGCCAATCACGGTCTCGGGCTTGGAGACATCCACATGGGGCAGCGCCGCCGCCGCATTATGCAGCGCTTCGAGGCTCAGATTGACCCCGGGCGCAATCACTCCGCCGATATAGGCACCATCCTTGGCCACCACGTCAAAGGTCGTGGCGGTGCCGAAATCCACCACGATCAGGTCGCCGCCAAACTGCGTATACCCCGCCACGGTGTTGACCAGACGGTCCGGGCCCACCTGCGTGCCCTCATCCACGCGCACATCCACAGGCAGATCACAGCCCGCCTTGCCGACAACCAGCGGGCGGCAATTGAAGTAGCGATCACACAGGACACGCAGGTTGAACACCACGCGCGGCACGGTCGAGGAGATGATCACCTCGGTAATCTCGACCTCGAGCTTCTGCATCTGCATCAGGCTCGAGAGCCAGACGTAATACTGATCGGCGGTCCTTTGATGCTCCGTTGCGGTGCGCCAGACTGCGATGAACTCGGTGCCGTTATGGATGGCAAAGACCGTGTTGGTATTGCCGCAATCGATTGCCAGAAGCATGGGCTGCTCCTTTCGTGTCAGAAATAGACATCCGCCGCTGGCAGGTGCAGCGGTCCGGAGCCTGTGGTCAGGATCAAGGCGCCGTCCGGGCCGATCCCTTCGAAGGTGCCGTGGAACTCATCCGTCAATGTGCGCGCGCGGATCGGCGCACCGAGATGGGCGGCGGAGGCGAGCCATGCGGTGCGGATCGGCTCAAACCCGTGGGTCGCGAAGCTCGCCTCGCGCTTGGCATAGCAGGCTGCAAGCAGGTCGAGGAATTCTTCGGGGCTGATACGGATGCCGGTCTCTCCGGCGACCGAGACCGGCGCGAGCGCGCCCGGCTCGACATCTCCGGGCGGTGGAGCTTCGGCGAGGTTCACGCCAATGCCGATGGCGAGGGTGAGCGCGCCCACCTGCCCCGTTGTCTCAAGCAGGATCCCCGCGAGCTTGCCGCCATTGAGCAGCACGTCATTGGGCCATTTCAGCGCGAAGGCCTCGGGCCGTCCGGTGGCGAGCACCAGCGCATCCCGCAGGGCAAGTGCCGTCACGAAGGAGCGTAGGGCCACGAGATCCGGCGTCTCGATGGGACGCATCACGAGCGTGCCGGCGAAGTTCCCCTCCGGGTTCGCCCAGGCCCGTCCGCGCCGCCCGCGGGCCGCTGTCTGACGTTTCGCCAGGATCCAGGTCGGACCGGAGATCTCCGAGGCGATCCGCATCGCCTCGGCATTGGTACTGTCGACCTCGTCCAGGATCCGCTTGGCGACCCCGGCGGGCCAGCTCAGGTCAGCGGACAAGCGATTCCGCTGCCGCCAGCGCCATGCCCTCGACCCCGAAGAAGTTCACGATCCCTGCCAGCATGATGATCGCCGAGACCATCAGAAAGCCGTATTGCACCATGGGCATCCCGCCCTCGAGCGCGTCGGTCTCCTTGCCGAAATACATGAAGTAGACGATCCGCAGGTAGTAGAACGCGCCGATTACCGAGGCGATCACACCGGCAATGGCCAGCCATGTCAGGCCCCCATCCACGGCTGCGAGCAGCACGGTATATTTGCCAAAAAAGCCCAGCAGCGGCGGAATGCCCGCGAGACTGAACATCAACAGCAGCAGCGCCATCGCCTTGGTCGGCTCCTTGCTGGCGAACTGGTTCAGGGACGAGATCGAGGTGACGGCGACGCCGTCTTTCTCCATGGACAGGATGAAGGCGAAGGTGCCGATATTCATCGTCACGTAGATCGCCATGTAGATCAGCATCGCCTGCACGCCCTCGACCGTGCCCGCCGCGAGCCCCATCAGGGCAAAGCCCATATGCGCGATCGAGGAATAGGCCATCAGGCGCTTGATATCCGTCTGCCCGATCGCGGCGATCGCCCCGAGGAACATGGAGATCACGGCGAGGAAGGCGACGATCTGCTGCCAGTCGCCCACATAGCTGCCGAAAGCGTCATGGACGACCCGCGCGAAGAGAGCCATGGCCGCAACCTTGGGCGCGGTGGCAAAGAGCGCAGTGATCGGCGTGGGCGAGCCCTCATAGACATCCGGCGTCCACATGTGGAACGGCGCGGCGGAGACCTTGAAGGCCAGGCCCGCTGTCAGGAAGACGAGGCCAAAGAGCAATCCGAGGGAGATCCCCTCCTCGCCCGCCGTGGCGATGATGCCCGAGAAGAGCGTCGTGCCCGCATAGCCATAGGTCAGGCTGGCCCCATAGAGCAGCATGCCCGAGCTCAGCGCGCCGAGGACGAAGTATTTCAGGCCCGCCTCGGTGGAGCGTGTGTCATCGCGATGCAGCGAGGCCACCACATAGAGCGAGAGCGATTGCAGCTCGAGCCCCATATAGAGCGCCATCAGATCGCCCGCGGAGACCATCATCATCATCCCGATCACCGAAAGGGCGATCAGGATCGGATATTCGAACTTGAGGATCCCGAGCTTGGCCATGTGGTCCTGGCTCATGATCAGGATGGCCGCCGCCGAGAGCAGGATCGTCACCTTGGCAAAGCGCGCAAAGCCGTCATCGACGAACATGCCGCCGAACGCCGTCCGGTCCCCCGCGCCCGAAAGCGCGATCCAGAAGCCGAGCACCACGAAGACCGCCGCAGTGAGCCAGGTCAGGAACGGCGCCGTGCGGTCCTTGCCCGTATAGACGCCGAACATCAGCGCCCCCATGGCGAAGATCGCCAGGGCAATTTCCGGCATGACGACCGAGATATTTTGGGAAATCATGGCTCAGATCCTCAATGTGCAGCGCCAGCGACCATGGTGGCAGGCTCGAACGCCTCCACCTGCGCGGTGTATTGGGTCAGCATCCCCTCGACGGAGGGGCCGATGATGTCGGTGACCAGGCTCGGATAGACCCCCAGCAGGATCGTCATCACGATCAGCGGAGCAAAGATCGCCCGCTCCCGCAGGGTCATGTCGGAGATGGTCTTGAGGCTCTCCTTGATCAGATCGCCAAAGACGACCCGGCGATAGAGCCAGAGCGCATAGCCCGCCGACAGGATCACGCCCGAGGTTGCCACGAAGGCCACCCAGGTGTTGACCTGGAAGACGCCGACCAGGGTCAGAAACTCGCCCACGAAGCCCGAGGTGCCCGGCAGGCCCACATTGGCCATGGTGAAGAGCATGAAGACCAGCGCATAGGCGGGCATCCGGTTCACGAGGCCGCCATAGGCGTCAATCTCGCGGGTGTGCATCCGGTCATAGATCACGCCCACGCAGAGGAAGAGCGCGCCGGAGATGAAGCCGTGGCTCAGCATCTGGAAGATCGCACCATCCACGCCCTGCTGGTTCGCCGCGAAAATCCCCATGGTCACGAAGCCCATATGGGCGACCGAAGAATAGGCGATCAGCTTTTTCATGTCCGACTGCACCAGCGCCACGAGCGAAGTGTAGACAATCGCGATGGCCGACATCCACAGCACGAGCGGTGCCATGATTTCGGAGCCCACCGGGAACATCGGCAGAGAGAAGCGCAGGAAGCCGTAGCCTCCCATCTTCAGCAGGATCGCGGCCAGCACCACGGAACCCGCGGTCGGGGCCTGCACGTGGGCATCGGGCAGCCAGGTATGGACAGGCCACATGGGCATCTTCACCGCAAAGCTCGCGAAGAAGGCCAGCCAGAGCAGCACCTGCATCCCGCCGATGATATGGATCCCCAACACGTCGATCGTGCCGGTCGAGAACTGGTGGTTCAGCAGGGTCGGAATATCCGTCGTGCCCGCATCCACATACATCGCGATCATCGCGACCAGCATCAGCACCGAGCCGAGCAGCGTGTAGAGGAAGAACTTGAAGCTGGCATAAATCCGGTTCGCCCCGCCCCAGATGCCGATGATCAGGAACATCGGGATCAGGCCCGCCTCGAAGAAGAGGTAGAAGAGCACCATGTCCAGCGCGCAGAACACGCCGATCATCAGCGTCTCGAGCACGAGGAAGGCGATCATGTATTCCTTCACCCGCGTCTCCACCGTCCAGCAGGAGGCGATGGTGATCGGCATCAGGAAGGTCGTAAGCATGACAAACAGGATCGAGATCCCGTCCACGCCCATCTTGTAGGTCAGGCCGAGCACCCAGGGACGCTCTTCGACGAACTGGAACCCGGTATTCTGTGGATCGAACCCGGCCAGCAGGAAGAGCGACAGCACGAAGGTCGCCGAAGTCGCGATCAGCGCCAGCCATTTGGCATTGCGCTGTGCTGCCTCGTCATTGCCGCGCAGGAAGACCGCAAGGATCAGCGCCGCAACCGCCGGAATGAAGGTGATGATGGAAAGGAGGTTGTCCATTACTCTGCTCCGCCCCCGATCATCATCCAGGTGATCAGGATCGTGATGCCCAGCACCATGGCGAAGGCATAGTGGAAGAGGTAGCCCGACTGCGCCCGGCCCGCGAGCCGCGTGATGAAGGGAATGATCCCCATGGCCAGCCCGTTGATCCCGCCATCGATGGTCGCGCCGTCCCCTTTGGTCCAAAGGAAGCGACCGATGGCCTTGGCGGGTTTCACGAAGACCGCGTCATAGATCTCGTCGAAGTACCACTTGTTGTAGATGAAGTTGTAGACCGGCCAGAGCGTCTCCGCGAAAGTCTTGGGCAGGCTCGGCTTGTGGATATAGAAGAGGAAGCTCAGCCCGAGACCGATCAGCATGGCCACGAAGGGGCTCAGCTTGACCCATTTCGGAACCTCATGGGCGTCCGCCATGACTGTGTTGTCCGGCGCCATGTAGAGCGCGCCCTCACCCGGCTGCCCGGCAAAGACATAGTGATGTTCGCCGTGGCCGTGATCCTCGGCATGATCGTCGCCGTGGCTGTCCCCATGGCCCTCTTCGCTCTGCTCTTCGGCGTAAGGCACACCATAGAACTTGCCGACCTGATCCGTGTGGCCAAAGAAGCTGCCGTACCAGATCGCCCCGGCAAAGACCGACCCAAGGGCCAGAACACCCAGCGGGATGAGCATGACCTTGGGGCTCTCATGGGCGTGCTCATGGGTGTGCTTGTCCCCGCGCGGCTTGCCGTAGAAGGTCATGAAGATCAGGCGCCAGCTGTAGAAGCTCGTCATGAGGGCGGCGATCACCAGCATCCAGAAGGCGTACATATGCGCCGGGTTGGTGCCGGCAAAGGCGCTCTCGATCACCGCGTCCTTGGAGGCAAAGCCCGCGAAACCGATCCAGCCCGTGAGCGGGATCCCGACACCGGTGATGGCCAGCGTACCGATCATCATGGCGCCAAAGGTATAGGGGATCTTCTTCCGCAGCCCGCCATAGTTCCGCATGTCCTGCTCATGGTGCATGGCATGGATCACCGAGCCTGCACCGAGGAAGAGCATCGCCTTGAAGAACGCGTGGGTGAAGAGGTGGAACATGGCCACCGAATAAGCGCCCACACCGGCCGCGACGAACATGTAGCCCAGCTGCGAGCAGGTCGAATAGGCGATCACACGCTTGATGTCGTTCTGCACCAGACCCACGGTCGCCGCGAAGAAGGCGGTGGTGGCCCCGATAAAGGTGACAAAGGTCATCGCGTCCGGCGCGAATTCCATGACCGGCGACATGCGGCAGACGAGGAAGACGCCCGCGGTCACCATGGTCGCCGCGTGGATCAGGGCCGAAACAGGCGTCGGGCCTTCCATGGCGTCCGGCAGCCAGGTGTGCAGGAAGAGCTGCGCCGATTTTCCCATCGCCCCGACGAAGAGAAGGAAGGCCAGCAGGTTCGCCGCGTTCCACTCGGTCCAGAGGAAGTGGAGTTGTGTTTCCGCCAGTTCCGGAGCCGCCGCGAAGATATCCGAGAAGGCAACGCTGTCGGTCAGGTAGAACAGCCCGAAAATGCCCAGGGCAAAGCCGAAATCCCCCACCCGGTTGACGATGAAGGCCTTCATGGCCGCTGCCCCGGCAGAGGGCTTGCGCCAGTAGAACCCGATCAGAAGGTAAGAGGCGACGCCCACGCCTTCCCAGCCGAAGAACATCTGCACCAGATTGTCGGAGGTCACGAGCATCAGCATCGCGAAGGTGAAGAAGCTGAGATACGCGAAGAATCGCGGCTTGTAGGTCTCTCCCTCGCGCCATTGCGGGTCGTGATCCATGTAGCCGAAGGAATAGAGATGCACGAGCGCCGAGACCGTGTTCACCACGATCAGCATGATCGCCGTCAGCCGGTCGAGGCGGATGGCCCAATCGGCGGCGAGCGACCCACTTTCGATCCAGCGCAGAACCTGGATCTGCTCGGTCGTGCCGTCAAAGGTGAAGAACACCACCCAGCTCAGCAGGGCCGAGAGGAAGACAAAGCCGGTGGAGACGATCATCGCGGGCTTCTCGCCCACGAATTTCCACCCGAAGCCACAAACCAGCGCGCCGATCAGAGGGGCAAAGAGGATAATCGTTTCCATGTGCTCAGCCCTTCATGTTCGAGACGTCTTCGACCGCGATCGTTCCGCGGTTGCGGAAGAAGCAGACGAGAATGGCGAGGCCGATGGCCGCCTCCGCCGCCGCAACGGTCAGCACGAAGAGCGTAAAGACCTGCCCGACCAGATCCCCGAGAAAGGCCGAGAAGGCCACGAGGTTGATGTTCACCGCCAGCAGCATCAGTTCGATCGACATCAGGATGACGATGACGTTCTTGCGGTTCAGGAAAATCCCGAAAATGCCAATGACGAACAGCGCTGCGGCCACCGTCAGGTAATGCTCAAGTCCGATCATACTGTCTCTCCCGTCCCGCGAGCATCCGGTGCTCCGGTCCGATGGGGCACGCGGCGCGCCCATTGCATCCAAAATCTCTCACTCATTGCAGAGCCTCCGAAAACGGCGCCCAACCGGACCGGGCCTGCGGATAGGCCGCTGCGCAGGCGCAGGGCTCGTCACTCAGCATCTCGATCCGGGTATCTCGTCCGGTATGGCGCAGCGCGCCTTCGAGCCGGTCCAGATCAAAGAAGATCGGATCGCGGCCCGCATGGGTGTCGAGCACGCGGGTCACCGCTGGGGTCCGATCAAAGGGAGCTCGTTCGCTGATGCGTTCCTCGGCAGCGCGGGTCACCAGCGCCCGACCGGTCTCACACTCCGCCACCACGTAATCCGAGAAGGTCCCTTCCTGGGACCACCAGACCCGGTAGAGCACACGGCCATCGCCAAGGTCGCGATGACCATCCTCGCCCCCATGGGAGATATGCGTCGTCCGGGTGCACGCAGCCAGATCCAGGGCATTCGCCATGGGCACGCTGGCTCCGAACAGGGCCATGGCGGCCCCGGCCTGGCGCAGCATCTGGTGTCCTTCGACCATTCTGTCCCTCGGTCGTTGCTCTCTGGGCCGGTTCGGCCCCGTTCGTCTCGCGCGCCGCCCCGGTTGGCCGGGATCAGCGCAGGTCCATCGGGCGGGTTAGAGCCCCTGCCCCGGCTTCACATCCTTGAGCTCCATGGCCGTGGCCGGATCGCGATGCATCTGGGCGATCACGTTCTGGCGCTTCACGTCCACGCGGTGGCGCAGAGTCAGCACGATCGCCCCCACCATGGCCACCAGCAGGATCAGCCCCGCTGCCTGGAAGAGCAGGATATAATCGTCATAGATCAGCTGCCCGAGCGCGGCGGTGTTCTGCACCTCGTTCAGGTCCGGCGCCACGGCGCCCCGCTGGGCCAGCGCCTCGGGCGAGAAGGTCCAGTTCCCGAAGACCATCACCAGCTGCATCAGCAGGATGATCCCGATCAGGGCCGCCATGGGGATGTAATTAGCCATCTCGGCCTTCAGCTCGGCGAAATCCACATCGAGCATCATCACCACAAAGAGGAAGAGCACCGCGACCGCGCCCACATAGACGATGATCAGGAGCATCGCGACGAACTCGGCCCCGAGCAGCACGAAGAGGCCCGCCGAAGACAGGAAGGCCAGGATCAGCCAGAGGACCGAATGCACCGGGTTGCGCGCGAGCGTCACGAAGAGCCCCGCCGTCACCACGGTCAGCGCAAAGAGATAGAAGGTGATATCCGCGACGGTCATTCCTGATCCTCCTCGCTGGTCTCATCCAGCACCTCGGTGGCGAGTTCCATCGCCTTGGTCATGGCTGGGATGCCGCTGAACATGGCCATCTGGCCAATGGTTTCGGCGATCTCCTGCTTGGTCGCGCCGGCCTCGACCGCGTGGCGCACGGTCATGCGGATCTGTGCCTCGGCCTGGGCGCCATGGACGGTCAGCCCGCCCAGGGTCAGCAGAAGCCGGGTCTTGCTGTCGAGCCCGCCGGGATTGAAGGTCTGCCCCATCATGGCTTCCATGACTTCGGCAGGCACGGTCGGCCAGAGCTTCTCGAACCCGCGGGGCGTAAAGCTCTCCAGAGCCGGGTTCATCGCCTTGGCCCAGGCCTGGGACTGCTCCATCAGGGCAGCGAAGGGGTTCGGCGTATCGGTCATCGGTAGGGCGCGTCCATCTCGAGGTTGCGGGCGATCTCGGCCTCCCAGCGCGCGCCGTTCTCCAGAAGCTTCTCCTTGTCGTAGAAGAGCTCCTCGCGGGTCTCGGTCGCGAACTCGAAATTCGGGCCTTCGACAATGGCATCCACCGGGCAGGCTTCCTGGCAGAAGCCGCAATAGATGCATTTCGTCATGTCGATGTCGTAGCGGGTCGTGCGGCGCGAACCGTCATCGCGCGGCTCGGCATCGATGGTGATCGCCTGGGCCGGGCAGATCGCCTCGCAAAGCTTGCAGGCGATGCAGCGCTCTTCCCCGTTCGGGTAGCGGCGCAACGCGTGCTCGCCGCGGAAGCGCGGGCTGAGCGGGCCTTTCTCATGGGGGTAGGCGATCGTCGCCTTGGGTTTGAAGAAGTACTTAAACCCGAGCTTGAAGCCCGCGAAAATGTCCATCAGCAGGAAGTACTTGGCCGCGCGGGTGTAGTCCATCTGCGCCATGGTCAGCCTCCGATTGCCCAGCGGGCATAGGCCCCGCCGAAGAGTTCAAACTGCGCCGCGAAGGCCACGAACACGACCCATGCGAGGGAGAAAGGCAGGAACACCTTCCAGCCCAGCCGCATGAGCTGGTCGTAGCGGTAACGCGGGACGATGGCCTTCACCATCGCGAAGAGGAAGAAGAAGATCGCCATCTTGCCCACCATCCAGATCGGACCGTCCGGCAGGAACGGGATCGGGGAAAGCCAGCCGCCGAAGAACAGCAGGGTCATCAGGGCGCACATCAGGAAGATCGCGATGTATTCGCCCGCCATGAAGAGCAGGAACGGCGTCGAGGAATATTCCACCTGATAGCCCGCCACGAGCTCGGACTCCGCTTCTGGCAGGTCGAAGGGCGGGCGGTTCGTCTCGGCCAGCGCCGAGATGAAGAAGAGGAACACCATGGGCAGATGCGGCAGCCAGTACCAGCTGAAGAAGCCGAAGGACCCGTCCTGCGCCGCGACGATGTCGCCAAAATTGAGCGAGCCCGTGGAGAGGATCACCCCGATGATGATCAGGCCGATCGACACCTCGTAGGAGATCATCTGCGCCGCCGAGCGCAGGGAGCCGAGGAACGGGTATTTCGAGTTCGACGCCCAACCGCCCATGATCACGCCGTAAACCTCCAGCGAGGAGACAGCGAAGACATAGAGGATGGCCACATTGATATCCGCCAGCACCCAACCGTCGTTGAACGGGATCACCGCCCAGGCGATCATCGCCAGCACGAAGGAGGTCATCGGCGCCAGCATGAAGACCGGCTTGTCGGCGCCCGCGGGCACCACCACTTCCTTGACCACGTATTTCAGCGCGTCGGCCACCGTCTGCAGCAGGCCAAAGGCGCCGACCACGTTCGGGCCCCGGCGCATCTGAACCGCGGCCCAGATCTTGCGGTCGCCATAGACGAGAAAGAGCAGCGAGACCATCACGAAGCCCAGCACCGCAAGGCATTGCGCAATGATGAGCACGGCAATGCCCGGTCCAGTGGAAAAGAAATCAGCCATGTTTCCTCACATCGCCCCTTTTCGGGTCGGACAGGGTTCGGGGCCCCGCCTGATCCCCTTTATTGCGTCGGATCTCGTCGGTCAGGCCGGCCAAAATCCCTCGTTGCGGTGCAGCGTCAATATACGGGTGTAAACCGTATCCCGCCTGCCTTGACCATCCCTCAGACCCGGGTTGTGCGGACTTGTCGCGCACTTTTCGGTCGAGATGGTTTGCCCTGTGATCACAAAGGATCCCGCGGGCTTGCGTGGCCGGGCCCGGGCCCGGCCAACGCCCTTATTCTGCGGCCATCGGGGCCTCGGCGCGGGCCTTGGCCATGGCCGTCAACTCGCCCATCAGAGCGCTGGCGCGCGCGATCGGGTTCGTCAGATAGAAGTCGCGGATTGCGTTGCGGAAATCGGCCTTGCCGAGCGTGCCCGTGGGCAGCGCCTCCCAGGTGTTCTCCGGCACGTCGTCGATCTGCGCCAGATGCGGCACCTCGGCCACCAGCGCCTTGCGGAGTTGCGCGAGACTGTCGAAGGGAAGGGTCGCGCCCATCTCTGCCGACAGAGCCCGCAGGATCGCCCAGTTCTCCTTCGCCTCACCCGGCGCGAAATTCGCACGCAAGGCCAGCTGCGGGCGGCCTTCGGTGTTCACGAAGAGCCCCTGCTCCTCGGTATAGGCCGCGCCCGGCAGGATGAGATCCGCGCGATGCGCTCCGCGATCCCCATGGCTACCTTGGTAGATCACGAAGGCCCCCGGTGCGATCTCGACCTCATCGGCGCCGAGATTGTAGATCACTTCGGCCTCGGACACGGCCTCCATGCCACGCTCATTGGTGCAGCCCGCATCCAGCGCGCCAACCCGGCCCGCCGCTGTGTGCAGCACGAGAAGCTTAGAGTTCGACGCTTCGGCAAAGGCCATGGCATGGCCGAGTACGGCCGCGCCATCGGCCTCGTTCAGAGCGCCCTGCCCGACGATGACGATGGTGTTCTTCTCGCGGGTCTCGCCGGAAGCGCCCTTTTTGACGGCCTCGGCCAACGCGCCGCGATCCGTGCCCATGTGGACATAATCATATGTCAGATCAACGGCTTCACCGATCAGACCCACATCGGCCCCTGCGGCCCAGGCCTTGCGGATTCGGGCGTTCAGCACCGGCGCTTCGACCCGCGGGTTGGTGCCGACGAGAAGGATCATGTCCGCCGTGTCGATCGCTTCTACCGTCGCGGTCCCGACATAACCCGACCGGTTGCCCGCGGGCAGCTTGGCCCCGTCGGTCCGGCATTCCATGACGCCACCCTGCCCCTCGACAAGTTGCTTGAGCGCGTAAGCCGCCTCGACCGAGGCCAGATCACCCACGAGCCCGGCAAGCTTCTTGCCCTTCATGGCCGCCGCCGCCGCGGACAGAGCTTCGGGCCAGCTCGCCCGGCGCAGCTTGCCGTTCTCACGGATATAGGGCGTGTCGAGACGCTGACGGCGCAGCCCGTCCCAGATGAAGCGCGTCTTGTCGGAGATCCACTCTTCATTCACGCCATCATGGTTGCGCGGCATGATCCGCATCACTTCGCGGCCCTTGGTGTCCACGCGGATGTTCGAGCCGAGCGCGTCCATCACGTCGATGGTCTCGGTCTTGGTCAGCTCCCACGGGCGCGCCGTGAAGGCATAGGGCTTCGAGGTCAGCGCGCCCACCGGGCACAAGTCGATGATATTGCCCTGCAAATTGCTGTCGAGCGTCTGGTTGAGATAGCTCGTGATCTCCGCATCCTCGCCGCGACCGGTCTGGCCCATCTGGGTGATACCGGCCACTTCGGTCGTGAAACGCACACAGCGCGTGCAAGAGATGCAGCGTGTCATCGCCGTGCCCACGAGCGGGCCGAGATCCAGATCATCCACCGCGCGCTTGGCCTCGCGGAAACGGCTGAAATCCACGCCATAGGCCATGGCTTGATCCTGCAGGTCGCATTCGCCACCCTGATCACAAATCGGGCAATCGAGCGGGTGGTTGATGAGCAGGAACTCCATCACCCCTTCGCGCGCCTTCTTGACCATGGGCGAGTTCGTCTTGACCACCGGCGGCTGGCCTTCGGGCCCTGGACGCAGATCCTTGACCTGCATCGCGCAGGAGGCCGCAGGCTTGGGCGGGCCGCCCACAACTTCGACCAGACACATCCGGCAATTGCCTGCGATGGTCAGCCGCTCGTGATAGCAAAAGCGCGGGATCTCGATCCCCGCCTCTTCACAGGCCTGGATCAGGGTCATCGCCCCATCCACTTCCACTTCGATCCCGTCGATCACGATCTTGCGCAGGTCAGACATGGGTTACTCCGCCGCTACGGGCGCGCAAGCGTGGGTCTGCCACATGCGCGCCTCTTTGAGGTAAGACCAGCCAAAGGCCTGGTCGCTGTCTCCGTGGGTTTTGAGATGGTCGAGCCGCTCCAGAGCCTCGTCCAGGCTCGGGCGATGACCTTCCGGCACCCACCACATTGCGAAATGCATCTCGCCGAGGGTTTCGAACCACTCGGTGCGCTTTTCGTAAAACTGCTTGTGGATCGTGCCCCAAACGAAGCGTTCGAGGCTTTCCACATCCTCCCAGACGGTCAGGTTCGGGACAAAGCGCGGGTCGCCGCCGATCTTGGCTTCCGTATTGCCCGTGCCCGGCGCGCCCGAGCCCTCCATCATCCACACAAAGCCCGGCATCCGTTTGCCCAGCCCATTGACCCGGTCGAGATTGGCCATGAACTCGGCCACGCGCGGATCATCCGTGTCGGTCTTCAGCCGACCAACATTGACCTGCGCCAGGTGATATCCCGCAGGCCCGGTCATGATGCGGCCCTGTCATCGATGAGGAGCGCGCCAAGTGCGGTACCTTGCGCGATCTGGCGGCGCCCCATGCTGCAGGACTGGTTCCGGGAGGTCATGCCCATGCCCCGGTACTTTTGCTGGACCCGTTCGACGACCCGGGCATCAATTGCCTCGTTCACGTCCTCCGGAAGATCCTCGAGCACATCACTGGGGAACCCGTCCTGTTCCAGCTGCTCGTAGGTTTCGAAATACTTTGAGACATCGACCGGGGCGTTGAAGGACAGGGTGCTGCACTGCTCTGCCATGAACTGAGCCATGCTCCGGGCCGCAAAGGCATCGATGGCATAGTCGGGAAGCGCTTGGGCGATCTCTTCGGTCGGGACCGTCTGCGGCACGCCCAAAGCCTGCCCGAGCTCGGAATTGTCACATGCGGCGAGCGCCAGCACGGCGCAGACCCCAAGGAGCGGAGCACGGATCATTGCACGCTCTCCTCAGAAATCAGCAATCTGCCGATCAGGGTCTCTTCATCCATTTCCGTCTGTCCGGCGGCACAAACCTCTGCCTGCGGAGCCCCTTCGATCGGGTGCTTGACGAGGAAATCCTGCTGCATGCTGGCGAAGATCGGGGTCGGGTCGATCATCTGATCGAACGGCTCATCCGTGTCGAACCCGTCTTCGCCCAGCCGTGCCTCGAGCATTTCAAGCTGGCTTTGTACCGCAAAGAAATTCAGCCCCAGCGCCTGACACCCTTGCGCCAATGCCTCGGCCATGGTCACCGCGAAAATCGTATTGGTGTAGTAGCTGGGCGCGGTGCGCAACTCTTGCGCGAAGGCCGGCCCGGCCAGAACGAGCGATATGAGGGCGCCGCGGATCACCCCTACTGCACCGCAATCAACTGACCCAGCGGGTCATTCGTGCCGGCAACTTTCGAGGCATAGGCGCAAAGAGCCGCGCTATCACCAACGGTCACACCGCGTTCTGTCAAAAGCGCATCACGCGCTGCGTGGATCGAGGTCCGATCGCCATAAAAAGCAACCGACCGGATCTTTTGGGTGCTCAATCCTGTCTGCGCGGCTTCGAAATCCGCTGCGCTGATGATGAAGGACTCGTCAACCTCCAGGCCCGGTCCAACGCCGGGGCATGTGTTCATCATCTCCGCGGCCGTGGCAATCCGCGCCACGGATGGTGCGTAGGCACTATCAAGCGACAGAGACGGAGTACCGCATCCAGCCAGCAAGACGCATCCGCCGAGAAATGCAAGACAACGCTTCATGGCGTCACTCCGCCGCCATCGCTGCGCTGACACGCCCGGATTTCTGGGCCTTGATGCGATCCTCGATCTCGTCGCGGAAATTGCGGATGAGGCCCTGGATCGGCCAGGCTGCCGCGTCACCCAGGGCACAGATCGTGTGACCTTCCACCTGCTTGGTGACGTCAAAGAGCATGTCGATCTCCTCGACCTCGGCCTCGCCGCGCACCAGACGGTCCATGACGCGCATCATCCAGCCCGTGCCTTCGCGGCAGGGCGTGCACTGGCCGCAGCTTTCATGCTTGTAGAACTTGGACAGACGCCAGATCGCCTTGATGATATCCGTGTCCTTGTCCATCACGATCACCGCCGCCGTGCCGAGGCCGGAGCCGAGCTCGCCGCGCAGATAGTCGAAATCCATGATCGCGTCGCGCATGTTCTCGCCGCGTACGCAGGGCACCGAGGACCCGCCCGGGATCACCGCCTTGAGGTTGTCCCAACCGCCGCGAATGCCGCCGCAATGCTTGTCGATCAGCTCCTCGAAGGAGATGCTCATGGCCTCCTCGACGACGCAGGGGTTGTTCACATGACCCGAGATCGCGAAGAGCTTGGTGCCCGCATTGTTCGGACGACCGAACTGCGCGAACCAGTCCGCGCCCCGGCGCAGAATGGTCGGCACCACCGCGATGGATTCCACGTTGTTCACCGTGGTCGGGCAGCCATAGAGGCCCGCACCCGCCGGGAAAGGCGGTTTCATGCGGGGCATGCCCTTCTTGCCTTCGAGGCTCTCGATCAGGGCCGTTTCCTCGCCGCAGATATAGGCCCCGGCCCCATGGGCGAGGTAGAGGTCGAAATCCCAGCCGGAACCGGCAGCGTTCTTGCCCAGCAGGCCTGCATCATAGGCCTCGTCGATCGCAGCCTGCAGCGCCTCGCGCTCGCGGATATACTCGCCTCGGATATAGATATAGGAGGCATGCGCCCCCATGGCGAAGCTCGCGATCAGGCAGCCTTCGATCAGGGTATGGGGATCATGGCGCATGATCTCCCGGTCCTTGCAGGTGCCGGGCTCGGACTCGTCCGCATTCACCACCAGGTAATGGGGACGCCCGTCATTGCCCTTGGGCATGAAGGACCATTTCAGACCGGTCGGGAAGCCCGCGCCGCCGCGACCGCGCAGCCCGCTATCCTTCATGATCTTGATGATCTCATCCCGACCCAGCTGCACCAGCTTGTCCGTCCCGTCCCAATGCCCGCGCTTGCGGGCACCGGCCAGAGTGCGGTCATGCATTCCGTAGATATTGGTAAAGATCCGGTCCTGATCTTGCAGCATCTGTCACTCCTTCGCCTGGCGCGACCGCCAGAGCCTGAACCCCACCACCAGCGCCCAGAAGAACGCTGCCAGTGCGGCAAAATCGAATAGGAAGACAAACCGGACCGGCAGGCCCAATTCCCTTCCCGCAAAGTTCGCCCCGATCCACAGCACCATCGTGGCGGCGACCACGATGGCGGCGGTGCGGGCCTGCATGACGCGGGCCTGCTCTTCGGGATCCGGGCGTTGGGTCATGTGTCGTACACGTCGCCCTCATCGACCCGTTTGGAAAACTCGGTCTCGCCGCCACCGGCGAGCAGTTTGGCCTGGGCCACCCACTCATCCCGGGACGCGCGGCCCTTGAAGCCTTCGAGGTTCTCATCCACCCAGGCCAACTCGGCCTCGGTCCAGGCCGCAACCTGGTCGAAATGGTAAAACCCCATGGAATTCAGCACGCCTTCGAGCTTGGGCCCCACGCCCTTGATCTTTTTCAGATCATCCGCCCCGCCATCACGCGCCGCACTCAGGGTCGCGGGCTTGTCCGCAGTTGCCGGGGTCGCGTCAGACGCGCCGTTGGAATAGGTCCAGGTTCCCTTGCGGCTGGCCAGCTCGGCCTCGCCCGCGAGCGGGGTCGACGGTTTGACAACACCGGTCGCCATGGCAGGCACGGTCGGTGCCGGAGCCGCGCTCGGCGTCGGCGCACCGCCTTGCACCCGGGCGCGCGCTTCGGCCATCTCAGCCTGCAGCGCCTCCACCCGGCCTTGCGGGCGTCCGCCCTGACCGCAGACCATAATGCTGAGAGCGCCGCCCACGATGAGCCAGGCAACCACGCCCATGAATGCGCCTTGCAGGAATGACCAGCCCACAACCATCAGCCCAGCCGCCGTCAGCGCCCCGAGAAGGACGCCAATCATCCAGCAAATGATGGTGCAGGTCATGTCTTTGTTTTGTGTTGTCATTCCAGTTCTCCCCCTGTTTCAGAGCCGTTCGTTAGTAAACGTCCCCTTTTGTAACGCGGGAAGAAAATTCTGTCTCGCCTCCTGATGCGAGCGTTTTGGCCTGGGCCACCCACTCATCCCGGGAGGCGCGTCCTTTGAACCCTTCGAGGTTGTCATCCACCCAGGCCAGTTCCGCCGCCGTCCAGGCTGCGATCTGGTCGAAATGGTAGATCCCCATGGTGTTCAGCATGGTCTCGAGCTTGGGCCCGACGCCCTTGATCTTCTTGAGATCATCGGCCCCGCTATCGCGGGCCGCTGCGAGCATCGCGGGCTTCGCAGGTTCCGCCGCGGGCGCCGTGTAGGTCCAGGTGCCCTTGCGCGTAGCAAGCTCCGCCGTGCCGGGCAAGGCCGCGCTCGGTTTGACCTTGGCGTCTTCCGTCGGCGCGGCGGCCGCAGGGGCTGCCGCAGCAGGGGCCGCCTCAGGTGCCGGCGCTTCGACCGGTGCTGCGCCCGTATTCGCAGGCTTGGGCAGTTCGGCGTCCTTGCCGAGCCAGGGCGCGGTCAGCGGCACCTCGGTCCCGTCGATGCGCTTGATTGTATCGCCCAGATCCACCGCCAGACGGGCGGAGGCGTTATAGGCATCCTTGCCCGCTTCATATTCGGTCAGGCTGGTCAGCCCGCCCGCAGGCTCCGACGTATAGCGGCCGTTCTGCGGACCCGGCACGGGCACCTCACCGGCGGCCATCTTGTCCAGAAGCGCCGAAAAGCTCTCCACCGTGAGGTCCTCGTAGTAATCCTTGCCGATCTGAGCCATGGGCGCGTTCGCACAGGAGCCGAGACACTCGACCTCTTCCCAGCTGAACTTGCCATCAGCGCTCAGCTGGTGGGCCTTGGGCGCAATCTTGTCCTTGCAGACCGCGACCAGATCCTCCGCCCCGCAGATCATGCAGGAGGTCGTTCCGCAAATCTGGATATGCGCAATAGATCCAACCGGTTGCAGTTGAAACATGAAGTAGAACGTCGCCACTTCGAGCGCCCGAATATAGGCCATGCCCAGCATCTCGGCCACATATTCGATGGCCGGGCGGGTCAGCCACCCCTCCTGCTCCTGCGCGCGCCACAGGATCGGAATGATCGCCGAGGCCTGACGCCCCTCGGGATACTTGGTCATCTGCGTCAGCGCCCAGGCCTCGTTCTCGGGCGTGAAGGCAAAGCTTGCGGGTTGGTCAGCGTGAAGACGACGCAGCATCAGATCGTTTCCCTCAGTGGCGCAACCTGTTCGAGGATCAGCAGAAGCTGCTCCAGCAGTTGCGGCAAATACGTCTCGACAAAGCTGCGCAGGGTGGCGCGCAGCCAGATGGCCAAAGCGGCCAGGTAAGCCGCCATGAGCAGCCCAAACGCGATCAGTCCGGCCAGCACCCCGGCCAGGGAAGAGCCCGTGGCCTTCCCGGTTCCGGCGCTCAGCCAGAAGGACAGCACGAAGACTGCCCCGAACCCGATCGCGATGAGCGTCATCAGCGGTCGATCTCCCCGAACACCACATCCATGGTGCCGATGATCGCGGCGACATCCGCCAGCTGGTGGCCCTTGGCCACGTGATCCATCGATTGCAGATGCAGATATCCCGGCGCGCGGATCTTGGCGCGGTAGGGTTTGTTGGTGCCGTCGGACTTCAGATAGACGCCGAACTCGCCCTTGGGCGCCTCGACGGCGGCATAGACCTCGCCCTCGGGCACGTGGAAGCCTTCGGTATAGAGCTTGAAGTGGTGGATCAGGCTCTCCATCGAGGTTTTCATGTCGCCGCGCTTGGGCGGGGTCAGCTTGCCGCGCGCGAGCACATCGCCGGGGCAGTCCCGCAGCTTGGCAATTGCCTGCTGGATGATCGAGAGGCTCTCGCGCATCTCCTGCATCCGGCAGAGATAGCGATCATAGCAATCGCCGTTCTTGCCCACGGGGATCTTGAAGTCGAATTCGTCATAGCACTCGTAGGGCTGCGCGCGGCGCAGATCCCAGGCGAGGCCCGAGCCGCGCACCATCACGCCGGAATAGCCCCATTCGAGGATCTCTTCCTCGGTGACCACGCCGATATCGCAGTTCCGCTGCTTGAAGATCCGGTTCTCGGTCAGCAGCCCGTCAATATCGTCGAGCACGGCGGGGAACTCATGGCTCCAGGTCTCGATATCGTCCAGCAGTTCCGGCGGCAGGTCCTGATGCACGCCACCGGGCCGGAAATAGGCCGCGTGGAGACGCGCGCCGCAGGCCCGCTCGTAAAAGACCATGAGCTTTTCACGCTCCTCAAAACCCCAGAGCGGCGGCGTCAGCGCGCCCACATCCATGGCCTGGGTCGTGACGTTCAGCAGATGGTTCAGGATCCGCCCGATCTCGGAATAGAGCACCCGGATCAGCGAGCCGCGCCGGGGCACTTCCGTGCCGGTCAGCTTCTCGATCGCGAGGCACCAGGCATGCTCCTGGTTCATCGGGGCCACATAGTCGAGCCGGTCGAAATAGGGCAGGTTCTGCAGGTAGGTCCGGCTCTCCATGAGCTTTTCCGTCCCGCGATGCAACAACCCGATATGGGGGTCGCAGCGCTCAACAATCTCGCCATCCAGTTCCAGCACCAGACGCAGCACGCCGTGGGCGGCCGGGTGCTGGGGCCCGAAATTGATGTTGAAATTGCGGATCTTCTGCTCGCCGGTGAGGGCGTCGTCGAAATTCGTGCCGTCCATCATGGTCTCAAACTCCAACTTCTGCCGCGTGCCAGCCCGCAGGAATGCGGCCCATCAGGCGGTGTACATGGTCATATTGCGGGGCCAGCGCCTTGGCGGCCTGAGCGCGGCGGCCCGGGTCCATGGCGATCTGCGCGCTCTGGTGGACGCGGGTGTCCAAGGGCGCTGCGCGGTCCTTGATGCCGAGAAAGGCGCAGAGGCGCGACACGGTCTCGGTCCGAAAAAGCTCTTCGTAGAAGCCCAGGAAGCGGTCGCCCTCGGGGATCGCGGCGCGGATCCGGCTCAGCGGGCCTTCGTAGTCGCAGCGTTCGGCCAGCGCGCGTTCCTCACCGCGGGTCCAGCGGTCGAAGATCCAGTTGGCGCGGTCGGCGATCTCCGTCTCGGAGCCACCCTTCCAGCCCGCCATCATGCGGATATTGGACCAGAGCCGATCAATCGGGTCACGCAGCAGATAGATGAACTTGGTTACGGGGCCGAGCCCGGCCATCTTCCGCAGACGCTCCTCGCTCAGCAGCGCATAGGCCGGGGTGATATCGCCCACCACCTTGGCGCCCTTGCGGCCCTTTTTGAGGAAGCTGACATAGGCCCCGGGCCGTTCGACCCCCTGCCCCAAGAGACCCAGATAGCGGTCGATCTCCGCCACTTCGAAGCGCAGCTTCTCCCGGGCATCGCCCTCGGTCTGGCGCATCTTGGCGCGCAGATACGTGCGCTTCTCACAGAGCCCGTCGATCTGCTCCATCACCTGCCCGCGATCCAGCGCGTCGAAGTAATGCAGCTCCTTATGGGTCCAGAGATGCACCTCCGGGTGGCGATCCAGGTAGTACTGGAGCCAGCTCGTGCCCGCCTTCGTGGCACCGATCCCGAAAAGGAGCGTGACGTCGGCCATGGCTCAGCCCTTGGCCTCCTCTTTCTCGTCTCCTGGCAGGATGTACTCCGCGCCCTCCCAGGGGGACATGAAGTCAAACTGCCGGTATTCCTGCACGAGCTTCACCGGCTCATAGACGACGCGCTTCTTCTCGTCGTCATAGCGGACCTCGGTATAGCCCGTGGTCGGGAAGTCCTTGCGCAGCGGGTAGCCGCGGAAGCCGTAATCCGTGAGGATCCGGCGCAGGTCCGGATGGCCCGAGAACAAGATCCCGAACATGTCAAACACCTCGCGCTCGAACCAGTTGGCCGAGGGATGTTCGGAAATGATCGAGGGCACGATGTCGTCATCCCGCACCGGCACCCGCAGGCGGATCCGGTGGTTCTGATACATCGAGAGGAAATGATAGATCACATCGAAGCGCTGCGCCCGTTCCGGGTAGTCCACCGCCGTGATGTCGATCAGGGTAGAGAACTTGCAGGTTGCGTCGGTCTTGAGGAACGCCACAAGGTCAACGATGGATTGCGGCGTGGCCACAACGGTCAGCTCATCATGGGCGATCTCGGTCGAGATCACGCAATCCGGGCGCTTGAGCTCGATATGGGCGGCCAGTTCCTGAAGGGCTGCGGTCATTGGTGTCTCTCCTGCGCCTCAGCGCACAATTGTGCCCGTCCGGCGGATCTTGCGTTGCAGCTGCAACAGGCCATAGAGCAGCGCCTCGGCCGTGGGTGGGCAGCCGGGAACATAGATATCCACGGGCACCACGCGGTCACAGCCGCGCACCACGGAATAGCTGTAATGGTAGTAGCCACCGCCATTGGCGCAGGACCCCATGGAGATCACGTAACGCGGCTCCGGCATCTGGTCGTAGACCTTGCGCAGGGCGGGCGCCATCTTGTTGGTCAGCGTGCCGGCCACGATCATCACATCGGACTGGCGTGGGGAGGCACGAGGCGCGATCCCGAACCGCTCCGCATCGTAGCGCGGCATGGAGGTGTGCATCATCTCGACCGCGCAGCAGGCCAGACCAAAGGTCATCCAGTGCAGCGAGCCCGTGCGGGCCCAGTTGATGATGTCCTCGGTCGAGGTCAGCAGAAAGCCCTTGTCCTGCAACTCGGCATTGATGAGCTGTGTCGCGTGTTCCTTGTCCGGACCCGCGTCATAGGCGGCGGTGCTCACTCCCATTCGAGGGCTCCTTTTTTCCACTCATAGGCGAACCCGATGGTCAGGATCGCGAGGAAGATCATCATGCTCCAGAAGCCCACGAGCCCCACATCCTTGAAGGCAACCGCCCAGGGGAAGAGGAACGCGACCTCGAGGTCGAAGATGATGAAGAGAATCGATACCAGGTAGAAGCGGACATCGAACTTCATCCGGGCGTCATCGAAGGCGTTGAAGCCGCACTCATAGGCCGAGACTTTTTCCGGATCCGGGTTGCGCACCGCGAGGATCACCGCTGCGAGGATCAGCACCAGGCCGAGGCCAATGGCAATGCCCAAAAATACAAGGATCGGAAGGTATTCTCGAAGCAATTCTTCCACGTGGGGCTCCTTCCTGCGTGGTACCGGGGACCAGCTCAGCGCGGTCCCGATAGTGTCGGTCCGGTCGTGGCGGGTCTACCGGTGCATACAAAGGTGGTCAACCAAGCCGCCTGCGGCAAACACGCCCCAACGCGCGCAGTGTACGCGTGTCCCGAGCCGCTGCCAGAGGCGGTGTGACGCAGGGCGCGGCTCTCACCGGATTTCCCGTATGGCGAGCATAGCATTTATCCGCATTTTGAATACAACTTTTGTGAGAACCGGTCTGGAGCACCCTCCCCGGCCTCTGGGTCTCCGGTGAGCGCCTGAGGAGCGTATGGAGACTGGCATTGCCAAGGCGACCATGGGGCGGCTGTTGGGCACTCAGAAGCTGCGGCAGAGGCTAAAAGGGGCGGAGCGGGGTGCTGTCAGCAACCTCCCTCAGTGCGCATCGACCTTTCGGACCGAAGGTCACGGCTTTGATCGCGGCAACGCGGGGTGCGAGTTCGGCCCAGGCATTGAGGGAGGATACCTCCGCGCTGCTGCGAGGCGGAGCTGGAACCCTTCCTGACCCGTGGGCTCAGTTGCCTTCGGCCCAGCGCGGCTTGCGCTTGGCAAAGAAGGCATCGATCCCCTCTTGGGCCTCGTCGCTCTCCCAGCGGGCAATCAGCGCATCGATGGTTGCGTCGATCTGTGCCGTGCTGACCGCGCCGCCCAGGGTCAGCGCCAGGGCCTTGGCTTCGGCGACCGCTCCGGGCGCCGTGGCGAGATAGGGGGTCACCTCCGCCTCGATGGCCGCGTCCAGATCCTCGGGCGGGACGGCGCGCGCCAAAAGGCCCAGCGCCACCGCCTCCTCGGCCCCGAAGAGCCGTGCGGACATGAAGACCCGCCGGGCGCAGGCTTCTCCCATGCGGGCGACCACGTAGGGGCCAATCGTGGCCGGGATCAGACCGAGGCGCGTTTCGGTCAAGCCGAACCGCGCGGACGCGCTGCCGATGGCCACGTCGCAGACGGACATCAGACCGACACCGCCGCCGAAGGCCTGCCCCTGAATGCGTCCGATCACCGGCTTGGGGAGCCGGTTCCAGGCCCCGAGCATCTCGGCCAGGGCCCGCGCCTCCCGGGCGCGGGTCGCGGCATCCGCGGTCATCTGGGCCCGCATCCAACCGAGATCCCCGCCTGCGCAGAAGCTCCGCCCCTGCCCGGTCAACACGACCACCCGGACCTCGGGATCCGCGCCCAGCGCTTCGGCGCAGTGGTGCAGCTCGCCGATCATCGTGGCATCCATGGCGTTGTGCTTCTCCGGACGGCTCAGGGCCACGGTCACCACCCCGCGCGCATCCCGTTCCAGTTCGAGCGTGTCATATGCGGTCATGGGCGACCTCCTCCGCTGTCAGGCCGGGCACCGCGCCGCCGGCGCGCACCCAGTCATCATGTATCCAGACCATCCGGTCGCAAAACCACGTCTTGGGCAGGGCCGTCAGGACAATCCCGAAGACCACCCAATCCGCCCAGAGCATCCAGAGCCCCGCCCCCATCACCAAGGCCCCGGGCGCCGACGCATAACCGAGCATCCGGGCAACGCGGAGGTGATGGGCGGGGATCTCGGCACGATGGGCGAGAAAAATCCGCTCCCCCAGCACCGCGCGACTGCCCCAGGAGGCAAAGCTGCGCGGCTCGCGAAAGGCGCGCGGGTTCCACCAGGTCCAAAGCAGGACCAGCGCCACCGGGACAAGCGCCGCCCAACCGAGCCAGACCCGGCTCCAGATCGCGAGCGCCAGAAGCGGCAACACGGTGAAGCGGGTCGCCACCGAAAGCGGGTTGGCATGGCGGCGCCAGACCCTGTCGCTCATTCCCATGAGCCGTTCCGCCCCGGCAAAGAGATCAGCCATGGGCGTACTCCTGCAGCGCAGTACGGATCCCGACGCTCCCCGCCTCCACGGGGCGCGCTGCGGCATCGAGAGACAGGTCGGCTGCGGTGAGCGGCTCGTATGTCCGGGTCAAAACCGCCTGCCAGTCGGGCAGGCCCGGTTTCGGCACCTCCGCCTTGCATGTCTCGACCCGGCGACGATGCTCTTTGGTGTTGGAACAGGTCAACGCCACATCCAGATGACGGCCGCCCTCCTCCAGCATCGCCGCGCGCCAAGCTTCCTGGGTGAGCGGGATCGGGTTCACACGATCGGCAATCACGTCACTCCCCTGTTCCAGCACAGCCGGCGGCACGGCGCGGGGCGCCGCATACCCGCCATCGGCCAGATCCTCGGTCTTCATATGGGGTTCGCGCTTGGCTTGTTCCACCCGGTCGACCCGGAGCCAGAGTGCCCCGGTCTCCGCCGCCAGGGCGCGGGCGATCATGCTCTTGCCGCCCCCGGGCAGACCGCTCAGGCACACGCGCCAAGGCATGCGCCTAGCGCAGCCCCCGGGCCATGGCCGCGGCCAGAGCGAGCGCGGCCCGGTCCAACCCGGTGGCATAGCCCAAAGCCGCAAGATGATCCGCCACGGCCTCGGTCGCCACATTCCCGGCGGCCCCCGGGGCATAGGGGCACCCGCCGAGCCCCCCGGCAGAGGCATCAAAGACCCGCAGACCCAGATCCAGCGCCACATCGATATTGTCGAGCGCCCGTCCGCCCGTGTCGTGGAAATGCCCCGCCAATTGTGCCGCGGGCAGCTCGGTCAGAACTGCCTCGAGCATGCGGGCCACGCGGACCGGCTCCCCCCGGCCAAGGGTTTCCCCCAGCGAAATCTCGTAACAGCCAAGATCCCGCATCCGCGAGGCGACGTGGGCGACGTCCTCCGGCGGGGTGGCACCATCGAACGGGCAATCGGTCACGCAGGAGACATAGCCCCGCACGGGCAGCCCTGCCTCCGCCGCCGCCGCGCATATGGGGGCAAAGCGGTCGAAGCTCTCCTCAATGGTGCAATTCAGATTGGCCTTGCTGAACCCCTCGCTCGCGGCCCCGAAAATCGCGATCTCATCGGCCTTGGCCGCAAGCGCCCCCTGAAAACCGCGCATGTTCGGGGTCAGCGCGGCATAGCGCAGCCCGTCCCGGCGTGGGATGCCCGCCAACACCTTTGCGCCATCGGCCATCTGCGGCACCCATTTCGGGCTGACAAAGCTTGCCACCTCGATCCGAGTGAACCCAACCTCCGCCAAGGCCGAGACCAGCGCGATTTTCTGGGCGGTCGGGATCTGCCGCTTTTCATTCTGCAACCCGTCACGGGGGCCAACCTCGACGATCTCAACCGTCTCGCTCACGACGCCACCTCCCAGGGCGGATAGAAATCCTGCCCGTAGATCCCGGTGCCCGGAGCGGGCAAGGCCGCCTGAAAGCCCGGGCGTGCGGTGATCGCCGCATACCAGGCCGTGGTGCGGGGGTAGTCCCCGAGCCCGACAAAGTACCGGCCCATATAGACGGCCTGCCCCACGCTGATATCCGCAGCCGAAAACCCGCCGGGCAGCAGGCTGTTCGTGCCCGTCTCCGCCAGGCGCGCCTCCAGCGCCTCATAGCATTTCGCGAGCCGCTTGGCCTCGAGCCGCATGACCACGGGCGAGCGCATGGTATCCTCGTAGAGCATCACATGCTGCTGGGTCAGGGCCGCCACATGCTGGCTCAGGGTCTCGGCGAAATGGATCCAGACGAGAAACGCCCCGCGCTCCGGATGTCCGGGCGCGCGCCCAAGCCCATCGGGCGAGAACCGCTCGCAGAGCAGTTCCGCAATGGCACCGGTCTCGAACAGGGTCTCCCCCCCGATCTCCAGCGCGGGCACGCGACCTGCCGGGGAGAGCGCCAGATACTCCGGGTCGCGTAGGGAGCGGTCGAAAGGATGGGTGATCACCTCCGCCTCCAGCCCAAGCTCATGGATCAGCCAGAGCGTCCGCATGGAGCGGGTCTGCGGGCAGTGATGCAAGCGGATCGCCGGTCCTGTCACGCGGCCCCCTCCTCTTCCTCTTCGGGGGCAAGCAGGATCATGGGGGCGCCCGCCGTCACCTGATCCCCGGTCTGCACCCGGATCTCGGCCACCGTGCCGGTCAGCCCGGCGGTCAGCGTGTGTTCCATCTTCATCGCCTCGAGGATCGCGAGCCGCGCCCCTTGGGACACCCTCTCCCCCGGCTCCACAAAGACCGCCTTCACAAGGCCCGGCATGGGCGCGTCGACCTGCCCTGCCCCGGGTCCTGACGCCTCCCCGCGCTGGAGCGGGTCGGGAATGGTGAAGTGGTAATTGTTCGACCAGAAGACGCTCACCCCGGCGGCGTGAAGGACGATCTCCGCAGGGGTCGGCGCACCATCCACCCACCAGACCCCGTCCCGTGTCTCGATCAGGTGGGAGGCCGCATCTATGCCAACCCGGAACCGCGTCGCCCCAAGGGTCTCGATCCGGGCAGAGATCTCCTCATCGCCATGCAGCAGCATCTGGGTCTGCCCCATGGGCGCCCAGAGGGTGAGCCCCGCGTGATCCGGGGTGCCCTGATGAAGCCCTGCCGCCCCGAGCGCCGCGAGAGAGCGCGCCCGCGTGCAGGGCACAGGAGCGGGCGAGAGCGTGGCAACCTCCCGATCAATGAGGCCCGTATCCACCTCTCCGTCAAAGAAGCCCCCATGACGCGCCAAAGCACGCAGGAAAGCGAGGTTGGTGACACTGCCCGCCACTTGCGTGGTGGCCAGCCCCCGGTCGAGCTTGCGCAGAGCCGCCTGCCGGGTGGGTCCGGCAACGATCAGCTTGGCGATCATCGGGTCATACCAGGGGCTGATCGTATCGCCCGCCCGCACGCCGGTCTCGATCCGGGCGCTCTCTGGGAAGGCCAGATGGGTCAGGGTCCCGGTGGCTGGCAGAAAGCCCTTGGGCACATCCTCGGCATAGAGCCGCGCCTCGAACGCGTGGCCGGTCAGCGTCAGATCCTCTTGCGCGGCGGGCAGATCCTCTCCCGCGGCCACGCGGAGCTGCCATTCCACCAGATCGATCCCCGTGACCGCCTCGGTGACCGGGTGTTCCACTTGCAGGCGGGTGTTCATCTCCATGAACCAGAACCCGTCCGGGCGCAGCCCGTCACTGGCATCGACGATGAACTCCACGGTTCCGGCGCCCGCATAGCCGATGGCTTCGGCCGCGCGCACGGCGGCGGCCCCCATGGCAGCGCGCATCTCGGGCGTCATGCCCGGCGCAGGCGCCTCCTCGATGACCTTCTGGTGGCGCCGCTGCAGGGAACAGTCCCGCTCAAAGAGATGCACGGCGCGCGTGCCATCGCCAAAGACCTGAACCTCGATATGGCGCGGAGTGGCGACGTATTTCTCGATCAGCACTGCATCATTGCCAAAGGCACCGCGCGCTTCGGCCTTGGCCGAGGCCAGGGCGGCGTCGAACGCGTCAGGCGCATCGACCCGGCGCATGCCCTTGCCGCCCCCACCGGCCACGGCCTTGATCAGCACCGGGTAGCCGATCGCCTCAGCCTCGGCTGCCAGATGCGCCGGGTCCTGATCGGCGCCCTGATAGCCCGGGACCACCGGCACGCCCGCCTCCGCCATGAGCGTCTTGGACGCATCCTTGAGACCCATGGCCCGGATCGCCTGCGCCGAAGGACCGATGAAAACAAGACCCGCGGCCTCGACCGCCTCCACGAAATCCGGGTTCTCCGACAAAAAGCCATAGCCCGGATGGATCGCCTCCGCCCCGGTGGCCAGCGCCGCTTCGATGATCGCGTCGCCGCGCAGATAGCTGTCCCGCGGCGCGGGTCCGCCGATGGCGCATGCGGCATCGGCCATGGCCACATGACGCGCGCCCGCATCTGCCTCGGAATAGACCGCGACGGTCTGCACGCCCAAACGGCGGCACGTCTCCATCACCCGGCACGCGATCTCACCCCGGTTGGCAATTAGGATCCTGTTGAACATGGACACGCCTCCCTGCGCGATTGCCCCCTGCGGCTGAGCCACGCTCCGCATCCCGCTAGTCATGCGCGGCCCCGTGGACCAGGTCTTCGACCACCTCGAACCGCTCCCAATAGAGCTGCATCTCCGGGTCAAAGATCCCCATGCGGCGGTAATAGGTCTCGTGCTGATGGCGCCATCCGTCGAGGCTCTCATCTTCGCCCTCCATCAGCGCCTTCTCCTCGGTCATGTCGCAGAACCGCAAGGGCACCAGTTCGAGCGTCCGGGTGACGAGCTGCGGCACCTCGTCGAAATCCACGACGATATCACAGCGTCCGACCACGGGCAGGGCCTCACCCTTGTCCACCGCATGCTGCGAGATACAGGTCGCGCGCTTCTTGCCTGCGCGCACCAGCCCCACGAGAATGTCGCTGAGCTCGGGCGTGTTGCCGAACTTGTAGGTCACAGCCCCCGGATAGCGCGCCTTCAGGCTGTCGAGCGTCTCCGTCATCACATCCGGAACACGCCGAAGCGTGTCTCCTCGATGGGCGCGTTCAGAGCGGCGCGCAGGGACAGGCTGAGCACCGCGCGGCTTTTGCGTGGATCGATGATCCCGTCATCCCAGAGCCGTGCAGAGGCGTAGAGCGGGTGGGACTGTTCTTCGAACATATCAATCGTGGGCTGCTTGAAGGCGGCTTCCGCCTCGGCGGACCAACTGCCGCCCTTGCGCTCGATCGCGTCGCGCTTGACCGTGGCGAGCACCCCGGCAGCTTGGGCCCCGCCCATGACCGAGATCCGGGAATTGGGCCAGGACCACATGAAGCGCGGCTGATAAGCCCTTCCGGCCATGCCATAATTTCCCGCTCCGAAGGAGCCGCCAACCACCATTGTCACCTTGGGCACGGAGGTCGTTGCGACCGCCGTCACCATCTTGGCCCCGTGCCGCGCGATCCCCTCATTCTCGTATTTCCGCCCGACCATGAAACCGGTGATATTTTGCAGGAAGACAAGCGGGATCTTGCGCTGGCTGCAGAGCTCGACGAAATGCGCGCCCTTCTGGGCGGCCTCGGAGAAGAGCACGCCATTATTGGCGATGATCCCCACGGGGCAGCCCTCGATATGGGCGAAGCCCGTGACCAGCGTCTCGCCAAAGCGGGGCTTGAAGGCATCGAAGCGCGAGCCATCGACGATCCGGGCGATAACTTCGGTGATATCGTAGGGGACAGAGAGGCTTGCAGGCACAAGCTCAAGCAATTCCTCAGGATCATAGGCCGGGGGCTCCGGCGCTTGCATGGCCACCGAGACCGGCACGCGCCGGTTCAGCCCCGCCACCGCCTGCCGCGCTAGCGCCAGCGCATGGGCGTCATCTTCGGCCAGATAATCCGCCACGCCCGAAAGCCGCGTATGCACATCGCCGCCGCCCAGATCCTCGGCACTGACCACCTCGCCCGTGGCGGCCTTGACCAGCGGCGGCCCGGCGAGAAAGATCGTGCCCTGTTCCTTCACGATGATCGTCACATCGGACATGGCGGGTACATAGGCGCCCCCTGCCGTGCAGGAACCCATGACCACCGCGATCTGCGGAATGCCTGCGGCGGACATCTGCGCCTGATTGTAGAAAATCCGCCCGAAATGGTCCCGGTCGGGAAAGACTTCGTCCTGATTGGGCAGGTTCGCACCGCCGCTATCGACCAGATAGAGACAGGGCAGATGGCATTCGGCGGCGATTTCCTGGGCGCGGAGGTGTTTCTTGACGGTGATCGGATAATAGGTGCCGCCCTTCACGGTGGCATCGTTGCAGATGACCATAACGTCTTGCCCGTGGATCTGGCCCACCCCGGCAATCGCGCCACCACAGGGCGCCGCCCCACCGTAGAGGCCATGCCCCGCCGTCGCGCCCACCTCGAGAAACGGGCTACCGGGGTCGAGCAGATTGGCCACCCGGTCCCGGGGCAGCATCTTGCCGCGACTCAAATGTCGCTCCCGCGCGGCAGCACCACCGCCCGCCGCCGCCTGTGATGCTGCATCTGCGACAAGATCCAGCGCGGTCAGATGCGCGGCGCGATTGGCCTTGGCCTCTTCCGATCCGCTATCCCATTGAGAAACGATCTTCATGCGGCGCGCCTCCAGATTTTGTCGCGCGCGCATCGCGGGCGACGGGCCGTTATGCCGCAGGGCAGCACAGCCTTCGGTTGACCTGTATCAATGCTGACACAATCGCCTTGCGCGATCACGGCGTCGGAGACCAAACGAGGGAACGACCCATGAAAAAAATCACCCTGTCCGCACTCGCTGTTCTGGCGGCCACAGCCGCCGCGCCCGCCTTCGCCCAAGAGGCCGGAGACTGGACAATCGGGATCGGGATCGCCAATGTGAACCCGAAATCCGACAATGGCGATCTCGCCGGGATGCGCACCGAGATCGATGACGACACTCAGCTGTCGTTTACCGCCGAGTATTTCTTTACGCCGAATATCGGCGTCGAGATCCTCGCCGCGACGCCCTTCAGCCATGACATCGATGTCGGCAATGGCGCTGTGACCGGTGAAACCAAGCACCTGCCGCCCACCGTGTCGCTGAACTATCACTTCACGAATTTCGAGGGGTTCACGCCCTTTGTCGGTGTGGGTCTGAACTACACAACCTTCTTCGAGGAATCCTCCAGCGCGGGGAAGCTGGAGCTGGATGACAGCTTCGGGCTCGCAGCCCAGGTCGGAGTGGATATCGCGGTGTCCGAGACAGCGGCCATTCGACTGAACGCCCGCTATATCGACATCGACACCGATGTGAAGCTGAACGGAAACAAAGTCGGCACGGCCGAGATCGATCCGGTGGTTCTGGGCATTGCTTATGTGATGACTTTCTAAGCCGCGATCCCTCGCAGCGATCCGAGGCGCGCCCCCGTGGCGCGCCTTTTGCATGTGATGCGCGGCGCTCATGTCTCGGGCCTCTCATCACGTTCGCGCCCGGTGAAGGCGAGCCCGCCATCCCGGCGCACATAGTAGTCCCAGCCTTGGGTCGCCCCCTCCGGGCGGCAACGCACCACGATCCAGACGCCGGGATCCGATCCTGGCACAGCCGCGCAATCGGTCAGGGCCGCCGATCCTGTGCCTTCTAGCGCTGCGTGGTCCTTGAGGTATTGGGCCGCGTAATGGTCAATTACTGTGCTCTCATCAAGCGCTGCGCGCTGGGAGCCCAGCCGCACGCCATTGGCCGCGAGGATCAGCACGATGATCCCCAGCGGCAAAAACCAGAGCCAGCTTGGCCAGGCCATGGCCTCACGCTCCTGTGCCTGAACGGGAAGGGGACCGCATCATGCCATGGCCGCCATCAGCTCGCGTCCGACGAGCATGCGCCGGATCTCGGAGGTGCCCGCGCCAATCTCCATCAGCTTGGCATCGCGGAACATGCGCGCCACAGGCGCGTCGTTCAGAAAACCCGCGCCGCCCATGGCCTGCACCGCCTGGTGGGCGACCTTCATCCCCTCCTCGGAGGCATAGAGCACACAGGCCGCCGCATCCTGCCGTGTGACTTCGCCGCGATCACAGGCCTTGGCGACCTCATAGGCATAGGCGCGCGCTGTGTTCAGGCTGGCATACATATCGGCGATCTTGCCCTGCATGAGTTGGAAGTTCCCGATGCTTTGGCCGAACTGCTTGCGCTCGACCATATACGGCATGATCTCGTCGAGGCAGCCCGCCATGATCCCGATATTGACGCCCGAAAGGACCACGCGCTCGAAATCGAGCCCGCTCATCAGGACCGCGACCCCGCGCCCCTCCTCGCCGAGGACGTTTTCGAAGGGCACTTCCACATCCTCGAAGATCAGCTCGGCGGTGTTCGAGCCGCGCATCCCGAGCTTGTCGAAATGGGGCGAGGTGGAGAACCCGGTCATGGATTTCTCGATGATGAAGGCCGTGATGCCCTTGGAGCCCGCCTCCGGATCGGTCTTGGCGTAGACCACGAGGGTTTCCGCATCCGGGCCGTTGGTAATCCAGTATTTCGTGCCGTTCAGGCGGTAATGATCGTTGCGCTTTTCCGCGCGCAGCTTCATCCCCACCACGTCCGACCCGGCGGAGGCTTCGGACATGGCCAGTGCGCCCACATGGGTGCCGTCGATCAGGCCCGGCAGGTAGCGGGCCTTCTGCTCCGGCGTGCCGTTGAGCTTGATCTGGTTGACGCAGAGGTTCGAATGGGCGCCGTAGCTGAGGCCAATGGAGGCCGAAACACGGGAGATTTCCTCGACCGCGACCGTGTGGGCGAGATAGCCCATGCCGGCGCCGCCATCTTCCTCGTCGACAGTGATGCCCAGAAGGCCCAGCTCGCCCATCTCGGTCCAGAGATCGGCCGGGAAGAGGTTTTCGGAATCCGTGGTCGCCGCCAGCGGCTTGACCCGTTCCTGCGCCCAGCGATGGACCATCTCGCGCAGGGCTTCGACCTCTTCACCGAGATCGAACCGCATGGATGCGGTGAACATGGGCGCTCCCTCCTCCCAAAAATTGAACGCTTGTTCATTTATAGGCGCGCGCGAAGGTCCTGTCCAGAGATTTCGCGTTTGAGAATGGGGGCTCTGCACCCGGTGGCCTTGCGGCCCCCTCCCCCGGGATATTTCCGGACTTAAGTGAGGGGTTACTCCGCAGCCAGCGGGCGTGGCAGATGCTCGGCTTCGGCACGCAGGATGCGGGCGATCTGGGCGCAATCGTCTTCGGAGAAGGTGAGCGGCAGGCGCAGATCGAGCAGCGTGGCGAGCACTCGGTCCGTCCGGGGCAATACCGGGGTTGGGGCGTAGCGCCAGCTGTCATAGCGGGAGGTGAAGCCATGGGGCTCCGGCGCGCCGAACCATTTCAGCTCGACCCCGCGGGCCGCACAGCGCGCCACATAGGACGCGACCGCCTCGGCATCGGCCTCGGGCAGGCGCAGCTGGAAAGAGGAGGCGACGAAATGCTCTTTGTCCGGGCGGTGGGTCAGGGCGATGCCGGGGGCACCGCTGAGACCCGCTTCGAGCACCCGGTAGAGCGCGTTCCAGCGCTCTGCCTGACGGGGCAGATCGGCCAGTTGCGGACGCAGAATCGCGGCGCGCAGATGGTCCATCCGGCCCGAGACATTCGGCGTGTCGTATTTCACCCGGTCGAACACTTCAGCCTCGGGCGCAGCCCCATGGCGGGCATAGAGCATATAGCTGCCCGAGAGCAGGATCGCGCGGGCCATCAACTCCGCATCGTCAGAGATCAGCAGCCCGCCTTCGCCGGAATTGATATGCTTGTAGGTCTGGGTCGAGAAGCAGCCGAAGGCGCCAAAGCGGCCCGTGGGCGTGTCGCCCCAGGACGCCCCCATCGTGTGGGCACAATCCTCGATCAGGGTCAGGTTGTGGGCCGCGCAGATCTTGGTCAGCGCCTCCATATCGCAGATATGTCCGCGCATATGGCTCAGGAGCAGCGCGCGCGCGCCGCTGGTTTCCGCCTTGGCCGCCAGGTCGTCGAGATCGAGGGTCAGGTCCTCGGTCACTTCCACGAGCACGGGTTCGGCGCCGACCGCCGCGATCGAACCGGGCACCGGCGCGAGCGTGAACGCGTTGCTGAGCACCTTGTCACCGGGCCCGATGCCAAGCGCGCGCATGGCGGTGCCCATGGCATAGCCGCCAGAGGCCACGGCCACGCAGTAGCGCGCCCCGGTCTGGGCTGCGAATTCCTGCTCCAACGCGCCGACCTCGCCCAGCTCTCCGGGCTCGAGATTATACCGGTGCAGACGGCCCGAGCGCATGACCTCAACCGCGGCGGCAATGGCCGCCTCAGGGATCGGCTCCTGCTGAGTGAATGTGCCGGTGAAGATCTCGTCGGTCATGGGCGCCTCCTGCGTAAGATGTGCCGCCTTGCCGCGCACAGGTCAATGGTCGGGAAAGAGGCCCTGCAGAACAGCGTCGAACTGGTCGTAATGGGGCAGCAGCGCTTCGGGGGCGAGACGGGAGACGCCCTCGCCTTCGGGCCCGAAGGTGACGAGCATGGAGGGGATCCCCGCCGCCCGCGCGGTCTCGCGATCCGTGACCGTATCACCGATCAGCACGGCGCGGGCCGGGTCGCCACCGACACGGGAGATCGTCTCGAAAAGGGGCGCGGGGTCAGGTTTGCGCACGGGCAGCGTATCGGCCCCGACCAGCGCGCCAAAGCGATCGCGGACGCCCAGCCGGGTCATCAGGGTTTCGGCCAGCCCCTCGGGCTTGTTGGTGCAGATGCCCACGGGGCAGCCACGGGCGCGCAGCCTTTCGACCGCCGCCAGCGCTCCGGGATAGAGCCGGGTGTGGACATCGATCTTCTCGGCATAAGCCTCCAGCAGAACCGGGTAGTCAGCGTCCACATCCGCCTCGCTCCACTCCACACCGCGCCGGGTCAGGCCCAGACGCAGCATCGCGCGCCCGCCCGCAAAGGCCGTAGCGGCGTCGATAACTGGATCCAGTGGCGCCCCCTGCCCCCGCGCCTCGAAACAGGCATTGGCCGCCTCGATCAGATCGGCACTGGTATCGGCAAGCGTGCCGTCGAGATCGAAGATGACCGTGACCGTCATTGCGCATCTTTCCGCCAATGGGCGTGAAGGGGTGAAAAGGGCCGAAACACCAAGTGACAGCGGGCCCGGTTGCGGGGCCTGCGCCGATGCGTAATAGAACGAGGGCGCAAGGTGAAGGGATGATGCATGGCGGTTGCGTTGATCGTATTGGCGGCGGGCCAGGGCTCGCGGATGAACTCGGACCTGCCCAAGGTGCTGCACCGGTTGGCGGGCGCGCCGCTTCTGGCCCATGCCCTACGCGCGGGCGCGAGCCTCGCGCCGGAGCGGACCGTGGTGGTGACCGGGCATGGGGCCGAGGCGGTCGAGGCGGCGGTTGCGGGCCTTGATGGCGAGGCGATCTGTGCACGCCAGACCGAGCAGCTGGGCACGGGCCATGCGGTCGCCCAGGCCGGAGAGGCGCTGAGGGGGTTTGAGGGCGATGCGGTTGTGCTCTATGGCGACACGCCCTTCATCTCGCCCGACACGCTCGAAGCGATGCAAGACAAGCGCGCGGCGGGCGCGGATCTGGTTGTGCTCGGCTTTGAGGCGGAAGATCCCGGACGCTACGGGCGGCTTTTGACGGCGGATGACCGGCTGACCCGGATCGTCGAGGCCAAGGATGCGAGCACCGATGAGCTGGCGGTCAAGCTCTGCAATTCAGGGGTGATGATGGGGGATGCGGCTACGCTGATGCGGTTGGTCGCGGGGCTCAACAATGACAATGCGGCGGGCGAGTATTACCTGACGGATGTTGTGGCACTTGGGGCGGCTGAGGGGTTGTCGGCCCGGGTCGTGACCTGCCCGGAGGCCGAGACCCTGGGCATCAATACCCGCGCCGAACTGGCCGCTGCCGAGCAGGCCTTTCAGGCCCGCGCCCGGGCCGAGGCCATGGACGAAGGCGTGACACTCGCAGACCCGGATACCACCTATTTCGCCCTCGACACGGTGATTGGCCGTGACGCGCTGATCGGGCCACAGGTCGTCTTTGGTCCCGGCGTGACCGTGGAATCCGGTGCCGAGATCCGGGCCTTTTGCCATCTGGAGGGCTGCCATGTGAGCCGTGGCGCGCTGGTCGGCCCCTTTGCCCGGCTGCGCCCGGGGGCAGAGCTCGCCGAGCACACCCATGTGGGCAATTTCGTCGAGATCAAGAATGCCACGCTCGATGAAGGCGCGAAGGTCAACCACCTGAGCTATATCGGCGATGCCAGCGTCGGTGCCGCCAGCAATATCGGCGCAGGCACGATCACCTGCAATTATGACGGGGTCTTCAAGCACCACACGGAAATCGGCGCGCGGGTCTTTATCGGCTCGAACACCTGTCTCGTGGCTCCGGTCAAGGTCGGTGACGAGGCGATGACCGCAACGGGCACCATCGTGACCAGCGATGTGCCCGAAGGGGCGCTGGCCGTGGCGCGTTCACGCCAGACCAACAAGCCGGGCTTTGCGCGTCGCTTCATGGATATGCTGCGAACCCGCAAGGCGGTGCTTGCGGGCGAGACCACACCGGAGGCCGAATAGATGTGCGGGATTGTCGGTGTCCTGGGGCGCAATCAGGCCGCCCCCTTGATGGTGGAGGCGCTGAAGCGTCTGGAATATCGCGGTTATGACAGCGCGGGTATTGCCACGGTGCAGGATGGCGCGCTCGACCGCCGCCGCGCGCTTGGCAAGCTGGTGAACCTGAGCGATCTGCTGGTTGAACACCCGCTCGCGGGCAAGTCGGGTATCGGCCATACCCGCTGGGCCACCCATGGCGCGCCCTCCGTGGCCAATGCTCACCCCCATCGCACAGGCGCAGTGGCCGTGGTCCATAACGGGATCATCGAGAACTTCCGCGAGCTGCGCGAGAGCCTGCAAGCGCAGGGCGCGTCCTTCGAATCCGAGACAGACACGGAGACCGTCGCCCAGCTTTGCGCCCATGCGCTCTCCAAAGGGGCCAGCCCGGCAGAAGCCGCGCGCCAGACCATCGCCCGGCTCGAAGGGGCCTTTGCGCTCTGCTTTCTCTTTGAAGGCGAGAACGATCTGATTGTCGCCGCCCGCAAGGGCTCGCCCCTGGCCATCGGCCATGGAGATGGCGAGATGTTCGTGGGTTCCGACGCGATTGCCCTGCATCCCATGACCGACCGGATCACCTATCTTGAAGAGGGCGACATGGCGGTGGTCACCAGGACCTCGCTGGAGATCACCGATCAACACGGCACGGTCGTGCATCGCCCCGAAACCCGCGCCCGGATCGATGGCGCGCAGGTCGGCAAGGGCGGGCATCGCCATTTCATGGCCAAGGAGATTGCCGAGCAGCCCACGGTGCTCGCCGATTGCCTCGCCCATTACCTGAGCAGCACGGGCGAGATCCGAATGCCCGACGCCCTGCCCGACTTCGCACAGATCGACCGGCTGATCCTCGTGGCCTGCGGCACCGCATTCTATGCCTGCCAAACAGCGAAATACTGGTTTGAGCAAATCGCGGGCCTGCCAGTGGAGATCGATATCGCCTCGGAGTTCCGCTATCGCGAACCGCCCATCGGACCGCGCACGGCAGCGCTCTTTGTCAGCCAGTCGGGCGAAACCGCCGATACGCTGGCGGCGCTGCGCTATTGCGCGGGCAAGGCCGAACATATCCTGTCGATCTGCAACGTGCCCGAAAGCTCCATCGCGCGGGAAAGTGCGGTGGCGCTGCCAACGCTGGCCGGGGTCGAGATTGGCGTGGCCTCCACCAAGGCGTTTACCTGCCAGCTCGCGGTGCTTGCGGTGCTGGCCCTCCACGCGGCGCACCAGCGGGGTGCGCAGGACGCAGAAGAGCGTCAGACCCTGATCGATGAGCTGCGCAGCCTGCCCAGTGTGATGAACCTCGCCCTGAGCCGGGAACCCGAGATCGAAGCGGTCTCGCGCGAGCTGGCCGAGGCGCGCGACATCCTGTTTCTCGGACGCGGGCCGATGTATCCCATCGCCCTGGAAGGCGCGCTGAAACTCAAGGAGATCAGCTACATCCACGCCGAAGGTTATGCATCGGGTGAGCTGAAACACGGCCCCATCGCGCTGGTGGACCCGGCCGTGCCTGTGATCGTCTTTGCCCCCAATGACCGGCTTTTCGACAAGACCGTCTCGAACATGCAGGAGGTCATGGCGCGGCAGGGCAAGGTCCTTCTGGTCAGTGACAGCGCGGGGCTCGCCTCGGCAGCAGAGGGCACCTGGGCGCAGGTCCCGATGCCCAAGATCGCGCCCGCTTTCGCGCCCATCCTTTACGCTGTGCCCGCGCAGCTTTTGGCGTACCATACCGCAGTGGCCAAGGGCACGGATGTGGACCAGCCGCGCAACCTCGCGAAATCCGTCACCGTGGAGTGAGACATGGCCAAGCAATTTCCCCGGATCGGCCTCGGCCATCAGAATTTCATCGAAGCGCAACAGATCTTCTTCGTGGCCACCGCCGCGCCGGAGGGGCGCGTCAATCTCAGCCCCAAGGGGATGGACAGCCTGCGCGTGCTCGGTCCCAACCGCATCGCCTGGCTGAATGTCACGGGCTCGGGCAATGAAACCGCAGGCCATCTAAAACAATCGCCGCGCATGACGCTCATGTGGTGCAGCTTTGACGCGACGCCCATGATCCTGCGCGCCTATGGCACCGCCCGGACAGTGCAGCGCGACAGTGCAGATTGGGAGGAGCTGTCGAGCCTCTTTCCCGGCGGGCCGGAGAAGCGACAGGTCTATGATTTGAGCGTCGAGATGGTGCAGACCTCCTGCGGCTATGCGGTCCCCACCGCCGAGGGGCTGACCGAGCGTCCGGTCCTCAAGGATTGGGCCGCCGAGAAGGGCGAGGACGGGATCCGCGCCTATTGGTCCGACCGCAACCGCACGACCATCGACGGCGCGCCGACGGGGATCGAAGACAATCTGTGAGCTGGCCCGCGCCCTTCTCGACCGGCCAACGGAGCGTCTGGCATGACTGAGACCTTGACGCCGGAGGCAGCGCTGGACGCGCTCAGCGCCCTGGGCGATCCCGAGAAAGCCGCGCAAATGGCGGCCTATCACAAAGTGGACCGCCCCTATCTCGGGGTTGCAAATGGCGTGCTGGACGCGCTGGCGCGGGACTGGCGGCGCGCCCTGGATCTGCAGGCCCGTGCGGATCTGGCCGGAGCGCTCTGGGACAGCAACATCCATGAGGCGCGGATCGCGGCGGCCAAGCTGTTGACCCAAGCGCGCCAAAAGGATGACGCCGCCACCTGGGCACGGATCCAGAGCTGGGTGCCCGAATTCGACGCCTGGGCCGTGGCCGATCACGCCTGCATTGCCGGGCAGAAACGGCTGATCGCGGATCCGTCACGGATCGAGACAGTGGCGGAGTGGACCCGGAGTGAGCACCTCTGGACCCGACGCGCGGCCCTCGTGATCACCCTGCCCTGGACCAAACAACGCGACCCGAAGCCCGAAGACCTCGCGATCCGCGAGCAGGTTTTGGGCTGGGCTGCAGGCTATGTGCCGGATCGGGCCTGGTTCATCCAGAAGGCCATCGCCTGGTGGCTGCGCGATCTGTCCCGGCGCGACCCGGAGCGGGTGCGCGCCTTTCTCGCCGAGCATGGGGCAGAGATGAAACCCTTCGCCCGGAAAGAGGCCGCGCGGCTGCTGCCGCCTGAGACCGGCGCGGGATAATCCGAAGCTCAGAATCACCTTTAAGCCCACTCCACCCTGTCGGCAAAGTGAAGCAGAGCGCGAAACCCTCGCGAGATCATGCGCTTAGCCCCGGCGCCCTGCCCTTGCGCCTCTGCCGTCCCACCGATACGCTCCTCCCATTGGGGGAGAAGCCATGACAGCCACGCCACTCATCGACCCGTTTCAGCGCGCCATCGACTACCTGCGGGTGTCGGTCACCGACCGCTGCGATTTCCGCTGCGTCTATTGCATGTCCGAGAACATGACCTTTCTGCCGAAGAAAGAGTTGCTGACGCTGGAAGAGCTGGACCGCATGTGCTCGACCTTCATCGGTCTGGGCGTGAAAAAACTGCGGATCACGGGCGGCGAGCCTCTGGTGCGGCGCGATATCATGACGTTTTTCCAGCGCATGTCCCGCCATCTGGACAGCGGCGCGCTGCGCGAGTTGACCTTGACCACCAATGGCTCGCAGCTCGAGAAATATGCCGACGACCTTTATGCGGCCGGCGTGCGGCGGATCAACGTGTCGCTGGACACGTTGGACGACCAGAAATTCGCCGACATCACCCGCTGGGGCCGCCTGCCCCAGGTGATGCGCGGGATCGATGCGGCGCAAAAGGCCGGGCTGCGGATCAAGATCAACGCGGTCGCCCTGAAGGGGTTCAACGAGGACGAGCTCTTTACCATGGTCGACTGGTGCGCCGAGCGTGACATGGACCTGACCTTCATCGAGGTCATGCCCATGGGCGATATCGGCAATGAGAACCGTTTGGGCCAGTACTGGGCGCTCTCGGATCTGCGCGACACCCTGCGCGAGCGGTTCACGCTGACGGACCTGGCGGAGCGGACCGGGGGCCCGGCGCGCTATGTGCGGCTGGAGGAGACGGGTCAGAAGCTCGGCTTCATCACACCCCTGACGCATAACTTCTGCGAAAGCTGCAATCGGGTGCGACTGACCTGCACCGGGGAGCTTTACATGTGCCTCGGGCAGGAGGATATGGCCGATCTGCGCAAGCCCCTGCGGGAGTATCCCGAAGATGACCGCGCGCTGGAGAATGCGATCCGGGCGGCGATCGCGCTGAAGCCCAAGGGCCATGATTTCGACTATTCCCGCCAGAAGCTCGACGGGCAGATGCCCCGGCATATGAGCCACACGGGCGGATAGGTCGGAGGGGGCGCTGCCCCCGCGGCCCTGCGGGACCGCCCCCCGGAGTATTTCAGGAACAATGAGGCGGGATCAATCCCGGGCGTAATGGCGCACGAAATTCGCGAGGATGCGGGCGCTGTCGTCCACATCGGCCTTTGCGACCTCGGCAATCAGGCTGTCGGCCTCGTCGGGCGGGAAGTAGCCTTTTTCGCGATAGGCCCGGATGCGGACTGCGACACCGGCGCCATCGGCCTCCGGGTGGAACTGGGTGGCGTAGACGTTTTCGCCATAGCGGATCATCTGGAACGGACAGGCCTCGCCGGACATCAGATGCACCGCGCCTTGTGGGAGCGCCTGGAGCGCTTCCTTATGGCCGACAAAAGCGTCGAACTGCTCCGGCAGGTCTGCGAGGATCGGGTCCGCGCGCCCGGCATCGGTCTTGGTGCAGGGAACGGCGGCGACGCTCTCGCCATAGCGGCGCTTTGAAACCTCGGCGCCCAGATGCTGTCCCAAGGCGCCCATGCCGTAGCAGCAGCCCATGAAGGGAATATCGCGTTCGGTGATCTCGGGCATGAGCGACAGGATCGCCGTCTCGATCCGGGCCTCGATGGGGGATTTCGTCTCGGGCGCGTCGCTGAAACAGCCCGGTCCGCCGCCAACGATCACGCCGGAGATCTGGGTCAGGTCGAGCCCCTCGGGCAGGTCCTGATGATCTAGGCAGACCCGGATCGCATCCGCCTCGGCAAGCCCGGATTTCGACAGGATCGCCGCGTACTCGTCATCGGAGACGTCCCGCTCGGGACGCAGCTGCAGGATCAGGAACGGTTTCATGGGGGCGGGTTAGCGAAGCGCGCGCCGTCACGCAAGGCAGTGCGCGGTTTCAAGAGGCCAGCGGCAGCCGCTGTTCCACGATCTCGGCCCACCAGGAGCAGCCTGCGGGGATCGTCTCATCGTTGAAATCATATTCCGGGTGGTGGACATCGGCGCTGTCGCCATTCCCGACGAGGATATAGGCCCCGGGCCGGGCGTTGAGCAGATAGGCGAAGTCTTCGCCCCCCATCACGAGCGGCGCATCGGCGCAATCCCCAGCGACCGAACGGGCCACATCGGCGGCAAAGGCGGTCTCGGCCTCTGAGTTCACCATGACCGGGTAGCCTTTGTAGTAGTTGACCTGCGCCTTGGCCCCCATGGCCGTGACGACGCCCGTGGCGATCTCGGTCAGGCGGGTTTCGGCCAGGGCCCGGATGCCTTCGTCGAGGGTGCGGATCGTCCCTTTGAGCGTCACATCCTGCGGGATCACGTTGAAGGCTGTGCTCGCGGTCTGGAAGGAGGTGACGGAGACCACGATCTGCTCCACCGGATTTGCATTGCGGCTGGCGATGGTCTGCAGGGCAAGCACGATCTGGCTCGCGGTGACCGTCGGGTCGATCGTCTCATGGGGCTTGGCCGCGTGGCCGCCGCGCCCGGTGATCGTAATCTCGAACTGGTCCGTGGCGGCAAAGAACGCGCCAGGGCGGATGGCAAAGGTGCCCGTGGGGACGCCCGGCCAATTGTGCATGCCATAGACTTCCTCGATCCCGAACCGCTCCATCAACCCGTCCTCGACCATCTCGCGCCCGCCGCCGCCGCCCTCTTCGGCGGGTTGGAAAATCACCACACAGGTGCCGTCGAAGTTGCGGGTCTCGGTCAGGTAGCGCGCTGCCCCGAGCAGCATGGCCGTGTGCCCGTCATGGCCGCAGGCATGCATCTTGCCCGGGGTTTTGGAGGCATAGGGCAGCCCGGTCGCCTCGGCGATCGGCAGCGCATCCATATCCGCCCGCAGTCCGATCACCCGGCCCGATCCCGTGCCGCGCCCCTTGATCACCCCGACCACGCCCGTGCGCCCGAGCCCCTCGACCACCTCGTCACACCCGAAGGCGCGCAGCTTTTCGGCCACCACGCCCGCAGTGCGATGGGTGTCAAACAAAAGCTCCGGGTTCTCGTGGAAATCCCGGCGCCAGGCGGAAATCTCGGGGAGCATTTCGGCGAAACGGTTCTTGATCGGCATGGGTCTCTCCTGGAGGGGTCAGGCTGTCCCCTGTTAGGTGCGCCGAATGGGGCAAGGGGTCAAGGGCGCGGGTTTGATCTGGCCAAAGCGTGACAGGAGCGCAAAGGACAAACGTTTCGGTGAAAACGCCCGATATGCGCAGAAAGGGAAGATCATACTACCTGAACGGCTTCAAGAGAACAAAGGCCCTCTCAGACCCTGATTTCGCCCTTCTGGACCAATCTGGCTCGGGATGCGAGATTTCCGTTTCTCAAGGAGTCCCTGCGCCCTCATCACATTCCCTTGATTTCGCCCTGCGCCCTCCCCTATCTGCGACGGGTTAACCGCGAGCCTGGAGGGCGACATGTACGCTGACCTTGGACTGGACTTTCTGGATGTGCGACTGGCCTCGGCCTTGTTTGGCCTTGGGTTGGGCGTCCTTTTTGGTGTGCTCGCACAGCGGACGCGCTTCTGTCTGCGGCGCTCGGTCGCCGGTGCGCCCGAGGAGCGGCGCGGTGCTGCGGGCGTCTGGCTGACCGCGCTGGCCGTTGCCGTTCTGGGCACGCAGGCGGTGATCGCGCTTGGCTACGTGGATTTCTCGGAGCATCGCTTCTTTGCCTCTGAGCTGCCGGTGCTGGCGATTGTCGCGGGCGGCTTGCTCTTCGGTGCGGGCATGGTGCTGACACGGGGCTGTGTCTCGCGGCTGACGGTGCTGGGGGCTTCGGGCAACCTGCGCGCGCTGACGGTCCTCCTGGTATTCGCTGTGGTCGCCCATGCAACGCTCAAAGGCGTGCTGGCGCCCCTGCGCACGAGCCTGGGCAGTGTCACCGTCGATCTGGGCGAGATGACAGGCTTTTCCGCCCTGCCCGGCGGCGCATGGGGCTGGACGGCTGTCCTGCTGATCGTGGCCGCCGCCGTGGTGGTTCGGTCAGGCAACCGCCCCGGGACGCTTGTGCTGGCCGCCCTGCTGGGCGCGCTGGTCCCGCTAGGCTGGGCGGGCACGGGCTATGTCCTTTATGACGATTTCGACCCGATCGCGCTGGAGAGCCTGTCCTTCACCTCGCCCGCGTCCGAAAGCCTGTTCTTCGTCATCGCCTCGTCGGCCATCCCGGCGGGCTTCGGCACAGGGCTCGTAGGTGGCACTTTGCTGGGTGCGCTGATCGCATCGCTGATCTCGCGGGAGTTCACATGGGCGAGCTTTGAGAGCCCGACCCAAACCGGCCGTTACATGGCGGGTGCTGCGATGATGGGTGTCGGCGGCGTGCTCGCCGGAGGTTGCACCGTGGGCGCAGGCCTCGCAGGCATCCCGACCTTGAGCTTCGCCGCGACGCTGGCGCTGGCATCCATCGCGGTGGGGGGCGCGCTGACCGGGCGGCTCCTGCCCGAGGGCGCTACTTCTCCATCCCTTGCCGGATCCGGTGCACCAGCATCCAAACCCCAAGCACTACCAGCGGAGTAGTCACCGCCGTCAGTACGGTCTTGGAGACCCCCGAGGTATAGGCCAAGGGACCGATCAGATAGATCGCGAGGTTTACGGCGTAATAGCTGATCGCGACAACGGAGAGCCCCTCCACCGTTTTCTGCAGACGCAGTTGCAGATCCGCGCGCCGATCCATGCTTTCCAAGAGGGCCTGGTTCTGGGTCTGACGTTCCACATCCACGCGGGTCCGGAGCAATTCCGCGGCCCGCGTTGCGCGATCGGCCATCTTTTGCAGCCGCCCCTCGGTGGCCTTCACGGTCCGCATGGCCGGATCAAACCGGCGCATCATGAACTCGGCAAAGGTCTGGCGCCCGTCGAACCGCTCTTCGCGCAGGACCTCGATCCGCTGGTTCACCAGCGCCTCATAGGCCCCGGTCGCGCCAAAGCGGAAGGAACTCTGGGCCATCAGGTTTTCCAGATCGCCCGACACTTCGAGCAGCGACTTCAGGGTTTGCTCCGCCTCGGTGCTGTCCCCGCCCATATCGCCCACCATGCTCGAGAGTTTGGTGTCGATATCGCCCATCTCCTTGCTGAGTTTGCGCACCCGGGCAAGCCCCAGCATGGAGGCGGTCTTGTAGGTCTCGATCTCGGTCACACGCTGCAGGACCCGGCCCACGCGGCGCTCGCCGATGCCGTCGGAGATGAACAGCGCAAAGCGTGTGTGCCCCGCCGCATCGATCCGGAAATCCCCGGCGATCACTGCGGAATCGTCCAGCACCGAACTCACGGCGAGGCTTTCGGGGACGAACCAGTCCTCCAGCTTGGCCTTGATCTTCTCCTGGCTGGGGCGCGCCTCCACCCGGATCAGGGAGGAGACCAGCCGCACCCCCGGCGCGCGCTTGAGCCATTCCTCCGGGAAGACATCGAACGTGTCGGGATCAAAGGGTTTCTCGGCCACCCCCTCGGCAAAGATCGTGAAGGTCACGAACTCCGTATGGCTTTCCCATTTCAGAGTGTGCTTGCCGATCTTGCCAAAGAAATGGGTGGCCCCGGGCGACGGGTGCGGCGCGCCATACCGATCCAGCAGCTCCAGCAGGTGGGCGCGGTCCAGCTCCCGGTCCCGGGCGGCGGCCTCCACGGGCTGCTTGATGGCCAGAAACACCGCGTGGCACGGCGCCGAAAGCTCGGGAAACGGACGCGCATGAAGCTCGTTGGCCAGCGCATAGCGCAGCGGGTGGTCTTGGATGGCAGTCATGCGGGCGTTCCTTCTTTGCCCGCAAGATAAGGCCGCCGCAGCGCAGAGAAAAGGGAAAAACCCCTGACTTGAACGGTTTAGCGGTACACCTCTGTATGCGATGCCGCCCATCGGAAACCCGGGCGGCAGGGCTCAGTAGCTGCGCGGAAGTCCCAGAACGTGTTGACCCAAATAGGCAAAAATCATGTTCTTGGAGATCGGCGCGGTCTGATAAAGCCGCGCCTCACGCCATTTCCGCTCGATCCCGTATTCCCGCGCGAAGGCGAAGCCGCCAAAAACCTGCATGCAAGTTTCAGCCGCCGCCCAGCTTGCATCCGCCGCCAAAAGCTTGGCCATATTCGCCTCCTCCGCCGCCTTGGCGCCATTGTCAAAGAGGGTCGCGGCCTTGTTCACCATCAGCTCCGCCGCCTGTGCCTGAGCATAGGCCTGCGCGATGGGGAACTGAATCCCCTGATTGGCCCCGATGGGCTTGCCGAACACCACCCGGTCATTGGCATATTCCGTGGCCCGGCGGAGGAAGAATTTCGCATCCCCAATGCATTCATAGGCGATGAGGATCCGCTCGGCATTCATGCTGTCGACGATGTAGCGGAAGCCCTTGCCCTCCTCCCCGATCAGGGTGTCGGCGGGGATCTCGAGATTGTCGAAGAACACCTCGCAGGTGTTGTGATTGATCATCGCGTCGATCTTGGACAGGCTCAGCCCGTTGCCCAGGGCCGCGCGCATATCCACGAGGAACACCGACATTCCATCGCTGCGCTTGGCGCATTGATCGGCGGGTGTGGTCCGCGCCAGCAAGAGCATCAGGTCGCTCTCCATCGCGCGGGAGGTCCAGACCTTCTGCCCGTTGATCACGTATGTGCCCCGGTCGGTCTTCTCGGCCCGCGTCTTGAGCTGCGTGGTGTCCGAGCCCGTTGTCGGCTCGGTGACACCAAAGGCCTGTAGGCGCAGCTCGCCACTGGCGATCCCCGGCAGGTAGCGCGCCTTCTGCGCGTCCGAGCCATGCTTGAGCACCGTGCCCATCGTGTACATCTGCGCATGGCAGGCCGCTGCATTGGCGCCCCGCTCATGGATCGTCTCCAGCACCGCGCCCGCCGCCGCGAGCGGCAGGCCCGAGCCGCCATAGGCCTCGGGGATCAGCGCGCCGAGAAAGCCGCTCTCGGTCAGGGTGCGTACGAAGTCCTTCGGGTAGGCATCCCGCGCATCGAGATCATTCCAATAGGCGTCCGGGAAATCCTCGCAGAGCCGCGCGACCGCCTCGCGGATATCGCCCCATTGCGGGCCCACGGGCATGGCGATGGCGTCGGTGTCGATCTGGTTCATCTCATCCTCCTAGACGGCGTTGCAGGCGCGCAGATCGGCGATCTCCGCCGCGCTCAGCCCGTATTCGCCGAGTATCTCATCCGTATGGGCGCCCGCATCCGGGGCACTGGTGGTGACGGCCGCCGGGGTCCGCGACAGGGTCACGGGCTGCGCCACCAGTTTGGTCTCGCCGCGCACCGGGTGCTCCACCGGCGCGGCCATGCCCAGATGCTGCACCTGCGGATCGGCAAAGACCTCATCCATGGTGTAGATCGGGCCCGCGGGCACGCCTGCGGCCTCCAGGAGCTCGACCCAGTCTGTGGTCGTCTTTTCGGCAAAGATCGGCTGGAGCGCTTCCCAAAGCTGCGGGCGGTGGGCAAAGCGGGCCTCCGCCGTCGCATAGTCCGGCTGATCCGCCCACTCCGGCACCCCGATCGCCGCGCAGAACGCGCGCCATTGGCTGTCCCCGCCGACCCCAAGATTGAGATAGCCATCGGCGGTTGCGATCACCCCCATGGGCGTCACGTAAGGGTGGTCATTGCCCGATTGCGGCGGCACCTCCCCCTCGACCAGATAGCGCGCGGCCTGAAAATCCATCAGCGCGATCTGCGCCTCCAGCAGAGAGGTCGCCACCCATTGCCCATGCCCGGAACGTTCGCGCTCGGCCAGCGCCACGAGGATCCCCGTGGCCGCGTAGATGCCAGAGGTGCTGTCGGCCACGGCGGCGCCCGCGCGCATGGGGCCCTCGCCCGGCATGCCCGTGACCCCCATCATGCCGCCCATCCCCTGGGCGATCTGATCAAAACCGGCGCGCCTGGCATAGGGGCCATCCTGCCCAAAGCCCGAGATCGAGGCGAGAATGATCCGCGGATTGATCTCGGCCAGGGCCTCATAGCCGATGCCGAGCCGGTCCTTCACATCCGGGCGGAAATTCTCGACCACCACATCCGCCGTCTCGACCATCTTGCGGAACACCGCGAGCCCCTCGGGTTTCTTGAGATTCAGGGTCAGGGAGCGTTTGTTGCGATGCAGGTTGAGCATGTCATAGCCATGCCGCGCACCGCTGATCCCCGCATTCGGGTCCACGCCCTGGGGCGCTTCGATCTTGATCACATCCGCCCCGAAATCCGCCAGCACCCGGCAGCAAGTCGGCCCCGCCCGCACCCGGGTCAGGTCCAGCACCTTGAGATGAGACAGGGCCGTCATCGCGGGCCTCCTCCGATGAAAGGTTCCAGATCGCGCCCCCCCGTGCCATCGGCGGCGACGAACCAATCGCCCATCTCGCTTGAGGTGACGAAGACGGTGTCATCGCGCGAGGCAAGCAGATCGAGCGCCTTTTCAAAGTGATAGGCGATATGCGGCACCCCAATGATATGGGGGTGCAGGGCCAGTGTGATAATGCGCGGCTGACCCGTGCGCGCCATCTCGCGCTCATAGACCGCCAGCGTCGCCTCAACCCGATTGAGGTATTCGTCCGAGCTGCCGGATTGGATCGCGTAGACCGGCACATCGTTGAGCTCGAACGTATAGGGCAGCGCGACCATGGGCCCATGGGCCGTGCGCATCCAGCATGGCAGGTCATCCAGCGTCCAGTCATGGAGGAACTCGACCCCCTCCTCGGCGAGGATATCCGGCGTTTGGTAAGTCTCCCCCAACCCGCAACCGAGCCAGGCCCGGGCGCGCCGCCCACCGAGCTCTTCGAGCTTGGCGAGGCTCTGGCGGATCACGGCGCGCTCATCCTCGACGGCCTTGAGGCTCTGCTGGAACCAGCCATGGCCCACCAACTCCCATCCTGCGGCGATCACCGCCTCGGTCAGGTCCGGATAGATCTCGCCCACCTGCGCGTTGAGAAAGGCCGAGGCCGGCAGGTTCCGCTGAGCCAGCATCTCCATGATCCGGGGCATGCCGCAGCGCATCCCGTATTCGACCCAAGCGTAGTTCGGCACATCCGGCGGTGCGGGCGTGGCCCCGTGGGGCGCCGGGATGATCCCACGCGGCATGGGCCGGTCGAAGGGCCAGTATTCGATATTCATGACCACATGCACGATCAACGGCTTTCCCCGCAGGGGGCTCAGCGGCTTGCGCGCCGTGGCCATCTGGTAGGGGATCCGGGGGTTGGACCAGTTGGGCAGCATGGGCTCAGTTCACATGCAGGCGGATCGCCTCGGGCTGCCAGTGCAGGCGCACGGGCTCGCCGGGCTCGGGCATGTCGTCGAGGGAATCCGAGATCGAACGCGAGATCATCTCGACCCCGTTGGGCAGGCGCACCAGATGGGAGGTGGTCAGGCCGAGATAGACGCTCTCATCATAGCTGCCGAGGATCGAATGCCCATCCGCGCCCGCATTGGCGTCGCTGGCGCGGCTCAGCCCCACAAGCTCGGAGCGGATCGAGAGATCCACGCTTTGGCCGCCCGTGACCTCCTTGCCGCGCTTTTGCACCTTGAGCTGTGCGCCTGCCACATCGACAGTGCAGCTCACCCCGTTCACATCGGATACATGGCCGGTCAGCAGGTTGTTTTCCCCCACAAAGCTGGCGGTGAAGCGCCGCTCTGGCGCGCGGTAGATGTCGCGGGCACGGCCATGCTCCACCAGCTCCCCATCGGCCACTAGCGCGATGCGGTCGGCGACGGTCATCGCCTCCTCCTGGTTGTGGGTCACATGGATGAAGGTGATGCCGACCTTCTCCTGCAGGTGCTTGAGTTCGAGGCACATGTCCTTGCGCAACTGCGCATCGAGTGCTGCGAGCGGCTCATCCAGTAGCAGGACATCCCGGTCGAGCACCATGGCCCGCGCCAGCTGCACCCGCTGCTGCTGCCCCCCGCTCAGCTCATGGGGTTTCCGATCGGCGAACCCGGTCAGCCCGACCATATCGAGCATGGCCGCGGATTTCTCGGCCACCTGCGCCTTGGGCAGCCCCGCCACCGTGAGCCCGTAGCCCACATTGGCCAGCACTGTCATATGCGGGAACAGCGCATAGGCCTGAAACACCATGGTGGTGGAGCGTTGATCCGGCGGCAGATGCCCCACATCGCGCCCATTGAGCAGGACCTCACCCGAGGTGGCCTTGTGAAACCCGCCAATGGTCCGCAGAAGCGTGGTCTTGCCCCCGCCCGAGGGCCCGAGCAGCACGAAATACTCCCCCGCCTCGATGGTCAGATCCACATTCTTCAACGCCTGCACAGAACCGTAATTCTTGCACAGGTTCCGGACTTCGACGGCGGGCGGTTTGGGCTGAGACGACATGGTCAAGCTCCCGTGGCTCTAGGTGGACATGACCGGCGCGGCCTTGGCGCGCGCGGTGCGCGACAGGCTGTCGGAGCGGATCATGGTAAAGACGATGATGGAGCCGATGACGGCAATGGCGATGAAACTCACAAGGCTCGACATGGCATAGCTCTGCGGGGACATGCCGGTGTTGAGCATCTGGCTGATCAGCACGGTGGTGAAGGTGTCGAACCCGCCTTTGAGCAGGCTCGTGCGCGTGTATTCGTTGAAACACAGGATCACCGTGAAGGAACACGCGCTGAACACCCCCGCACGGATCTGCGGAAATTCGATATCCCAGAATGCGCGCCAGCCATCGGCGCCGCAGGCCCGCGCGGCCTCGGTCTGTTCCGACCGATAGCGCCCCATGGTGATCAGGATCACGATGAAGGAATAGGGGATCGTGTAGATGATCAGCCCGATCACGGCGGTGGAAAAGCCGAGCTGAAACCAGCCATCCATGAAGTTGACGCCGAGCAGGTCGCCGAACCATGCAAAGGTCAGGTTGAGGTTCTTGAAAAACACCAAGAGCGCTGAGCCAAGGATATCCGGCGGCACGAAGAGCGGCGCCAGCATCAGGAACACAATCGGCAGTTTGTTCGTGCTCTGCTTGTAAAGCTTGGCCGAGATCAGGGCCATGGGCACCGCGATCAGCGTCACGACGACCGCCAGCGACAAGGTCCAGCGCAGGGCGCCCAGCAGCAGCTGATCCTGAAAAATCAGGCCATACCATTCCCATGTAAAGACATATTCATTCGCGCCGAAGCCATTGGCGTTAAACGAAATATACATCACATACATCACCGGCGCCATCAGCGTCGTGACGATCAAAAGCATATAGGCCCATTTCAGGCGATAGAGCCACGGATTGGCGAAATCATCGGTCATGGCGCGCCCTCAATTCAACGGTGTCAGGATCTTGGTGAGGTCAAAGAGCCGGTGCCCGAGATAGAGCAGCCCCATGAGCGTCGCCATCATGATCGCGCTCACCGCCATGGCGAGCGGGAAGTCGAGCGCCGTGATCGCCTGGGTCGCGATCAGGCCCGCATTTACCGCCCCTGCCCCGCCAAGGATGTTCGGCAAGAGCGCCACGCCCAACCCGTTTACGAAAATGAAGACGCTGCCCGCAAAGATCCCGGGCGCGGCCAGGGGCAGGATCACATCGCGGAACTTGCGCCAGGTTCCGACGCCCAGATCATCGCAGATCTCGAAGATGTGCTTGGGCACAGCCTCCATGGCGAGAAAGCCCGAGAAGACAATGAAAGGCAGGAAACTGAGCACCTCACCAATCACCACGCCCGTATGTGTATACAAAAGCGCCGTGATGGGCTCGTTGATGATGCCCCAATCCTGCAGGGTCGTGTTGACCAAGCCATTGCGCTGCAGCACCGGGCGCAGGGCGAACACCCGGATGATCTCGGAGACCATGAAGGGCAGGATAAACAGCAGGATCACCCGATGCTGAGCAACCTGCGGCAGGGATTTTCGGATGAAGACCGCGATCGGGAAGCCCAGCACGAAACAGATGGCCACCGCGATGGCCGAGTACTTCATCGAGTCGAGGAAGTTGGTCAGCCGTGCGGAGAAGAAGAAGTTCTCATAGGAAAAGAGCGTGAAGCCCGGCTCCATCCAGAACATGGTTCGCTCGAACACCGAGAACACGACCGTCAGGGCCATGGGCAAGGCAAAGAACAGCACCATGAAAACAATGGGCAGATAAAAGACCCCGCGCGCGAAACGCTCGCGCAACGGGGGGGCCGTGGCCTTGACGGGGGCGAGCCCGTCAAAGCCGTTCGGGGACATCACGCTCATGGCGCGCTTACGCGGCCTGAACCCGGGCCCACCAGTCCTGGTAGGCGCGAATATTGGTCGGGAAGACGTTCTGCCAGGCATTACCCGGGTTCGCGAGACGCTCTTCCTTGCGCATCAGGCGCTCCGCCAGAACCGATTTGGTGTCATCGTCGAAATCGCCCGGATTGGCCTCGATATACTCGCCGACGCCGTTCATCTGCGGCGTGAAGCCGAGCCCGGCCAGGGTGCGCGAGCCGAACCACGGGTCGAGATAGAGGTTCGCGAGCTTGTAGAACGCATCCTCCATGCCGCGCTCCTGCCCGCCTTTGGTGAGCATGACCACGTTGTTCCAGGACTGGTGCCCTTCCTTCATGGAGCCATAGCGGATGTCGTCGCCATTCTTGCGTGCGGCGAAGATCTGGATGACCTCCCAGCAGGAGGAGACCAGCACCTCTTCAGAGCTCAGCAGGTCGGAGCCGTTCTGAACCCCGTCCCAGAAGGTGCGGAAATGACCCTTCTTTTTCAGGTCGATCAGGAATTCGGCGACCTGACGCACCTCGTCCTCTGACATGTCCGACGGGTTGTCGATGCTGCCTTTGCCGGACTGCTTGAGATAGATCGCCGTGTTGGTCAGGGTCGGACCATAATCGTTCTGCATGGCCGCGCGACCGCGGAACTGGCTGTCGAACAGAGCCTCCCAGGAGGTCAGTTCCTCACCAATCACACCGTGATTGAAGGCGAGACTGTCAGCGTTCGAGATATACGGCACGGCCACGACCTTGCCGTCATGGCGGATCGTGTCGGCATTGTCGCCGCCCTCCTGATAGGTGGCCAGCATGTTGGACCAGTTCGGGATCCGGCTCGGGTCTAGCTCGACAATCGCGCCCTGAGAGGCCAGCGCGTCTTCCATGCCGCCACCATTGTCGGTCATCGCGTCATAGAGCGCGTTGCCATCGCCCACGACCATCTTCTGGATGGCTTCATCGGCGCGCGCACTCTTGGCGATGTTGGCGATGGAGACGCCCGACTGCGTCTCCATCGCGGTCCAGTCGCTGCCGCCCACCTTGGCGATGCCCGGCGCCCAGAGCTTAAGCGCTTCCATCGCGGTGGCGCGTGTCCCCATGGCCGAGGCGGCAGCCCCCGCCCCCATCAGTGCCATCATCTGGCGGCGATTGAATTCCGTCTGTCGCATTGCAGAACACTCTCCTGTTGAAGCCACATCGCGGTGGCGTCGTTTTTATGAGCGGAAATTCTGCGTGACCCCCGGCCTGCGCGTACGCACGCCTCCTCACATCCCATTCCCACCCAGAAAGAGGTAGATTTGCATTCCAAAAAGAAAAGGCGAATTCTGTCGACAAAATTCAAAATCGCTGTGGGTTCCGCGCACACCGAGACACGCAGCGCCCCAACCTCCTGTTTTGCTTTTATTTTCTTGGATTTTCTAATACACGAGCTGATCAGGTCTTGCGAAAAACTGTGGGATTTCGACCGTTTCAGGTCGCCATTTTCGCCCTCCAGCCAATATAAATGTATACGAAACGGCGAGAGGAGGCCGGAGTTTGACGCTCGCAGAACAACTGGTGGAGATCGCGCAGCGCCCCAAGGGAGATGCGGACCTCTCGCGGGCCGCGCTTCACCTGATGGATTGGCTCGGCTGCATCGCCGCCGCTCAGGCGAGCCCCGCCGGGCAGGCGGCGCTGCGCTATGGCGGCTGGGCGGATCTTGGCGTTGGGTTCGCCCAAGCCCAGCGGGCCGACGATCTGGCCTTTGTTACCGGCGCCCTGGGCAATGTGCTGGAGATGGATGATCTGCATCGCGCGTCGCTCCTCCATGTGGGGGATGTGGTGTGCCCGGCAGCCCTCGCCGCAGCACTCGCGCAGAGCGCGTCGGGCCCGGCCCTGCTCGCGGCACTGGTTTCCGGCTACGAGGTGGCGATCCGGATCGGCCGCGCTGCCGCGGCGCAGGGTTATGCGCCTTGGTACAACTCTGCCACCTGCGGGGTATTCGGAGCGGCCATGGCCGCCGCCGAGATCGCCGGGCTCGCCCAACCCGCCGAGGCCCTCGCGCAAGCGGGGATGGGCGCGAGCGGGATCTGGCAATGCCGTCTGGATCCCGGCACGGGCAAGCAGCTGGCCACGGCGCTGGCCGCCCGCAACGGTGTCGCCGCGGCTGATCTCGTCCGCGCCGGGTTCACCGGGCCGCGCCACATCCTGGAGGGGGATCTGGGTTTCTTTGCGACCTATTATCCGGAGGCCGCGCTGGCAGAGGTCTCTGCGCGGCCGGACGCGCCCTTTGCCCTCCATGAGGTGAGTTTCAAACCCTATCCGGCCTGTCGTCACACCCATGCGGCCATCGCCGCCGCGCTGGAATTGCCCGGCCCGGATCCGCAACGCGTCGAGGTCATGACCTATGGCGCCGCGCTGGCCTTTTGCGACGCGCCCGCCCCGGACACCGCCCATGGCGCGCGGTTCAGCCTGCAGCATTGCGTGGCGGTGGCGCTCGCCCGGGGCGCGCCCAAGCTCGCCGATTTCGATACCGAGGCGCGGCAGGATCCAGTGCTCTCGGCCCTGCGCGATCGCATCTCCCTGCGGGAGGATCCGCAGATGACCGCCGCCTTTCCTCGGCGCATGGGCGCGCGCGTGACGCTCTGGGACCGGGACGGCCAGGCCCATGTCCTCCACCGCGGCACCGCGCCCGGCGATCCGGAGGATCCTCTCTCCCCGACCACGCTGCGGGAGAAGGTCCTGCGCAACCTGACCCATGGCGGTGCCTCCGAGGAGGCGGCCCATGCGCTGATCGCCGCCTGCACTGCCCTGCCCGAGGCGCGCGACCTGACCGATTTGCGCGCGGCTTTGCGCCGTGCCCTGTCGCCCCAAACTGCCCCGATTGGAGCCCGTGATGCCGCCCTTCTCTGACCTGAAACCCGCCATCCCCTTCGCCGGCGTCGATCTCCAGACCGGCTGGACCCCCGTGCCCGGTGGCGCGCCCGGCGTGATGGAAAAGCGCCTCTCCGGCGCGCTGGACGAGGAGGCCAAGATCGGTGTGCGCACGCGCCTGATCCGCTTTGACCCGGGCACGATCGCGCCCATGGAATTCGTCCATGACTATTGGGAGGAGGTCTATCTGCTCTCAGGCACCCTGATCTCCGGCTGCGATGCTCAGGGGGGTGGTGGCAGCGCCCAATCCGCGCCCGCCTATGCCTGCCGCCCGCCGGGAACGGTCCATGGCCCCTTTGCGGCCCCGGAGGGCTGTGTGTTTTTTGAAATCCAGTACTATGTCTCGCCCGAGGCGTGAGGATCATCGCAGATGGATATGAAACTGAACGGAAAAACAGCGCTTGTGACAGGTGGCTCCAAAGGGATCGGTCTGGCCATCGGCACGGCGCTCGCCGCCGAAGGCGCGGCGGTCACCCTTGTGGCGCGCGACAAGACCGCCCTTGTGCAAGCCCAGAACACCATTGCCGAAGCGACCGGATCGCGCCCGAAAATCCTCAGCGCGGATCTCGGCTCCGATGCCGGGCGCGCCGCGTTGCACGCGCAGATCGACACGCCCGATATCCTCGTGAACAACGCGGGCGCGATCAAGGCGGGCGGGCTGCGCGACCTGAGCATGGAGGATTGGCGCACGGGCTGGGAACTCAAGGTCTTTGGCTATATCCATCTCTGCCAGCTCCTGTACCCGCCCATGGCAGCGCGCGGCAGCGGCGTGATCCTCAACATCATTGGCATGGGCGGGCGCGCGGTCCGGCCCGCCTATATCTGCGGGGCGGCGGGGAATGCCGCCCTGATCGGGTTCACCCAGGCCTTGGGCGCCGAAGCGCAGCGCACCGGCGTCCGGGTGCTCGGGATCAACCCCTCGCCCACCCTGACCGACCGCATGACGCAGTTCTTCAAGGGCAAGGCCAAGGCGGAGTTCGGGGATGAGAGCCGCTGGGAGGAGCTGATCGCCCCCGGTGCCTTCCCCTTCGGTCGCCCGAACTCCCCGCGGGAGGTCGCGGATCTGGCGGTCATGATGGCCTCGCCCCGGGTTGAGTATCTCAACGGCACCGTGGTCGATATGGATGGCGGCGGACAGTGGAGCGGCACGTCATGAGCGAGACCTCCCATGCGGACGGCAAGCTTCTGCTGAGTGAGGCCGACGGCATCGCCACCATCCGGTTCAACGCTCCGGACCGCCGCAACGCGATGACATTTGCCATGTGGCAAGCCTTGGGGGATGTGGCCCTGGCCCTGCCCGAGACGACCCGGGTGGTGATCCTCACCGGGACCGGGGACAAAGCCTTCGTCTCCGGCGCCGATATCTCGGAATTCGCCACGTTGCGCAGCACGCCGGAGCAGGTTGCACGCTACAACGCGCAGGTGCACCGGGCGCTGAGCGCTGTCGCCGCTTTGCCCATGCCCGTGATCGCCCAGATCCAAGGCTATTGCATCGGCGGCGGGCTCGAGATCGCCACGCGCTGCGACATGCGCCTCGCGTCCGAGACAGCGCGTTTTGCCTTCACCCCCGCCAAGCTGGGGCTTGCGGTGGCCGCGGATGAGGTCGCAGCCCTCGCGCGCCTGATCGGGCCTGCGGCGACCTCTGATCTGCTCTTTACCGCGCGGCAGGTGCCCGCCGAGGACGCCCTGCGCTGGGGGCTGATCGACCGGCGTGTCCCCGCCGCAGCGCTCGCGGAGACCGTCGCGGAGGTCGCGCAACAGATCGCTGCCAATGCCCCGCTCACCTTGCGCGCAGTGAAGGCCGCCCTGCGCGCCGGGCCGAACCCGGATGCCGCCAGCCGCGCCGCCGTGGAGGCGCAAGTCGCCGCGTGTTTCGCGAGCGCGGACTATGCCGAGGGCCAGGCCGCTTTTGCCGAAAAGCGGCGTCCGATCTTTCAGGGAAAATGACCATGACTGCCCCGCATCCGGCCATCGGCCGCACCGAGACCCTGATCGACACACTCGATCTGCGTCAGGCCCTGCATATGCAGCTGACCCTCGATCAGGACGCGACGCTCGCGCCCGGAGACCCCCTGCCGCCCTTCTGGCACTACCTCTATTTCAACCCCAAGATCAAAGCCTCGGACCTCGCCGAGGACGGGCATGAGCGGTTGGGCCGTTTCCTGCCGGATCTGGGCCTGCCGCGCCGCATGTGGGCCGGGGGACGCATCGATCTGCACGCGCCGCTCCCCCTCGGTGCGGAGGTGACCAAGACGACAACCATCCGCGATGTGACCCGCAAGAGCGGGCGGTCCGGGGAGCTGGGATTTGTCACGGTGGCGCATGACTTCTCCCACGCGGGCGCGCTCTGCCTGACGGAGGTGCAGAACATCGTCTATCGCGCACCACCGGCCCCGGGAAGCCCGCCACCGCAAGCTCCGCCTGCGCCGGACGGGGCGCAATTCTCGCGCCGGATCCAACCGGATCCCGTGCTGCTCTTCCGCTACTCAGCGCTGATCTTCTACGGCCACCGGATCCACTATGACGCCGACTACACCCGCGAGGTGGAAGGCTATCCCGGCCTGATCGTCCACGGTCCGCTCACCGCCACCTTGCTCATCGCTTTCGGGATGGAGCAGGCCGAGGGGCGTCAGTTGCGACAGATCGAGATCCGCGCCATGAGCCCGCTTTTTGCGCCCGCGCCCTTCTGGCTCGAAGGGGTCGCCGACGGGGGCTCGTTGTCGCTCTGGGCCCGGACCGAAGCCGGGGGCTGCGCGATGAAAGTGACCCTGCATTTCGCAGACTAAGCGCGCGCCATCGCTTCGCTCAGATCCCGCGCGAGCGCGAGGAGCCCCGCCTCCTGCCCCGCCGCGCCCGTGAGCATGACCGAGCGCAGGGGATCCCCCGGAAGCGGCAGTGACAGCGCTGCGCCCCCGGCGACATTTGCCAACGCCGTGAAGCGCGCCTGGTCCTTTGGCGGGCGGCTGCCATGGGGAAAGCTGCCGGACGGGGTCGTCGGGGTGAGCAGAACATGCCCCTGTCCGAAGAGAGTGTTTAAACCCGCGCTGAGCGCGGCCAGATGGGCACCCCCTTCGGCGCGCTGTTCTGGCGGCAGCGCGGCACCGTAGCTCAGGCTGCGCTGAACAGTTTGGCTCAGCCCCTCCACATCCGAAAGGCTCTCAGCCGCCCGGGCGCAGAGCTCTGCAAACGCGGCCTTGCGCGTCAGCTCCGGCTGCCACTCTTGTACCAGTCGGGGCGCGGCCAACAGGCCAAGCGCCTCCGCCGCGCGGCGCGCCCGCTCGAGGGCCGCGCTTGTCTCGGGCGCACAGGGGATCTCGGCAATTTGCTCGGGCACCAGCAGGGTCAGGCCCGTCTCCGCCGGTGTCGGATCAAAAAGGCCATAGAGCCCCGCGACCTCCTGCAAGGACGCCCCAAGGATCCCGACCGCGTCAAAGCCCGGGGCCAGCGGCATCACATCATCAAGCGGCATGGCCCCCGGCGCAGGCTTGAGCCCGACCACGCCGCAATAGGCCGCCGGGATCCGCACAGAACCCAGCGTATCGCTGCCCAATGCCAGCCGGAGCGCGCCGCTCGCCACCGCCGCCGCCGATCCCCCCGAGCTGCCCCCGGCACTGAAGCCGGGCTGGGCCGGGTTCTCGACCCGCCCGAAATGGGGGTTGTCACTGGCCGCCCCCAGTGCGGCCTCATCCATGACCAGACGGGACAGGGTCTGCGCCCCCTCTGCGCGCAAGCGGGCCACGACCGGTGCGTCCGCGTCGGCAATCGGTCGACCCTCGGCAATCCCGGCGCTCCAGATCTGATCCGCCACGGCGATGTTCGATTTCACGCCGATTATCTGCCCGGCGAGGCTGCCGGATCCGCCTGCGCGCGCGCGATCGCGTGGCAGGGCCCCGGCGCGATCCTCAAGAAACCCGAAGGCGGCATCGGCCCGCGCAATCCTGTCCCAAGGGTCGGAGGCGGCTGGGGCGCTCACGCGGCCCCTGCGGCTGCCGCGATCTCGAGCCGGGCCTGCATCGCCCGGATGACGGGGGCTTCGATGAGCCGCCCGTCCAGCTCCACCAGCCCGGAGGGCGCCGCCGCATGGGCCGCCATGACCCGGCGCGCCTCGGCAATTTCTGCCGCGCTGGGGGTGAAGGCCGCCTGGATCGGCACCACATTGGAGGGATGGATCGCCGCCTTGCCCGTAAAGCCAAACTCACGCGCGGCCTGCGCCCGGGCCGCCACCTGATCCAGATCGCGAAAGGCCAACTCCGGCACGTCGAGCACCTGCAGCCCTGCCCCCTTGCCCGCATGGATCACACGGGACCGGGCATAGGCGAGCGGCGCATCCCCCGCACCGAGCCCAAGATCCGCAGCAAGATCCACCGCACCGAAGAGGAGCATCTCCAGCCTTGGGGTGGCGCGGGCAATGGCGGCGACCTCCTCAAGCCCGGCGGCACTCTCGATCAGCGCGCCAAGGCGCATGTCCGACCCGGCTTCGGTCAGGATGGCGTCGGCGAGCGCGAGCTCCGCCGATGCCTCAACCTTGGGCAGTAGGAGCAAGCCGCCCTGGGGGGCTGCGTTAGCCACCGCCGCAAGATCCGCCAGCCCGGCCCGTGTCCGCAGCCCGTTGATCCGCAGCGCCTTGCGCGGATCGCCATCGAGAAAGGCAATCGCCCCGGGCCGCGCGGCGACCTTCTGGTCCGGCGGCACGGCGTCTTCGAGGTCGAGGCAGAGGCAGTCCACGCCACTCTCCAACCCCTTGGGGACGGCAGCGAGCCGCGTGGCCGGGGTGAAAAGGAGCGCGCGTCGCACCGGGCGCGCGGTCTCAGGCATCGGGTTTGCGCCCCAGCGCCTTGGTCATCTCAAAGACCTTGGACGCCCCTGCCAAGAGATGGGTCGCCATCAGGCTCTCGGCCCATTCCGGAGCGCGCGCTTCGATGGCGTCAATCAGCTCCGCATGGTGATGCAGGCTGCGGATCAGGTCTGCATCCGAATAGATCCGGTAGGTCCGCGTCACCATCCCCACATCAAAGGCCATGGTCATCAGCGCCGTCAGCCGGGGCGAGCGCGCCGCCATGACGATGCGCCGGTGAAACCGCTCATTCGCCTCGGTCAGGATGTGATAATCCTCGTCCGACCGAGGCGGCGTATGGGCGCGCATATCGACGAGGATCTCCTTGAGCGCGGCGATATCCTCCTCCGTGGCATGGCGCGCGGCCCGTTGGGCGGAATAGGTCTCCAGCAGCTTGCGGATCTGAAAGATCTGCTCGATCTCGTCTTCGGGGAACTTCGCAACCCGGGTGGTGTATCCCGATTGCCGCTCAACAAACCCCTCAAGGATCAGCCGCCCGATGGCCTCGCGCACGGGCGTGCGGCTGAGGCCGAGATCATCACTCAGGCGCTTCTCCGTCAGGCGCTCGCCCTCCTGCAACAGGCCCGAGACAATATTCGCGCGGATCGTGCGATAGGCATGTTCAGCGGCGTTGATCCTCGGGGAGGCGTCGTTCATGGCGGTGTCCTGAATGGTCGCGAGTTGGCCTAGTACCTATGATTTTTGTATACCAAATCCAGCCATGCGGCGATGGTTTTCTTGCCGGAGCGCTGTGTCTGATCTGGCTTTGACAGGCGAAAATCCTGTGCGTTAAGGGCCCAATGCCGGTGCCAAGGCCCGCATGGCCCAAGCCCACTCCCGCACAAGAGCCCTAACAGAAACGACGCCATGGCGGCGAGTTACCCGATGCTGGCCAGGTAATCGGCAAGCTCCTGCCCCGGTGTCACGGCGAAGGTCGCACCCGTGCCGCGGCATGCCTCCAGTCGATCGGTTCGGAACACGCGGAACGCCCCGCGCAAGGTACACCACGCGCTCAGTGTCCAGACCGGGCCCCAGTATTCCATCTGCAGCGGATGGATCTCGCGGGTGGAGACGGTCCCATCCAGGGCGCGATAGGTGATCCTGAGCACTTCGCGTCCCCGGATCGCCCGCCGCAGGAGCGGCATATGCGGGAACCCGGCTTGCGCGCGGTGGAAGGGATAGACCCCGTGCCCCCAGCGCGGCGGCGCCTCCCGCGCCATAGGTGCAGCCTGCGAGACCTTGCGCGCGAGGCTCTGGGCGGCGTCCTGCAGCTCGGGATCAGCGGCTTCGGCCACGATCGCCATTCCGAGATGGAGCGCCTCCAGCTCCGCAAGGGACAGGTTCAGGGAGGAAAACAGCACCGGTTCGCGCAGCATGTAGCCAAGCCCGCGCGCCCCCTCGACCGGGATCCCCGTGGCGATCAGCGTGTCGAGATCGCGGTAGATGGTGCGCAGCGACACCTCCAGCGTCTCGGCGATGTCCTGCGCCCGGTGCAAGCGACCATCGCGCAGGATCTCGACGATTTCAGCCAGACGTTCGCTGCGCCGCATGGCCTAGTTCACCGAGATATCGAGCGTGCTGTGAAAGAGCTGTACACTGGGCCCGTCAATCGCAGTCATGAACTCGGCGAGGCTTTCCTCCGTACCGATTGCGGCGGCGGCGGCCTGGGCCTCCGCGAGGCTGGCCCATTCGATGTGTTCGATCCAGATGCCATCCTCCGTATGGGAGAGGCGCCGGGCGATGAAACCCGGGCGCTGCTCGACGAAGCGGGTCACAAGCGCGGAGGCGCTGCGAAACGCCTCCGGATCCGCATCCGGGACAAGTTTGAAGAGCACGGTTTCAACCGTCCGGGCGGGCTGCAGGGTCGTCATGGGGTCGTCCTTTCCTGTTACGACATGGAGCTTGGTCGTAACAAAGCCCTCCTGACAAGGACTGTCAGGAGAGACCCCTCGGGGCGATCAGGCGGTCAGCCCCTCCGGCTCCGGCAGGCCATGGGCCCGGCAGCAGGCGGTCAGCGTGTTGGCCAGCAGACAGGCGATGGTCATCGGCCCCACCCCGCCCGGCACTGGCGTGATGGCCCCGGCCACCTCGGCGCAGCTGTCAAAATCGCAATCGCCCACGAGCCGCGTGCCGCCCTCGGGCTTTTCGATGCGGTTGATGCCCACATCGATCACCGTGGCGCCGGGCTTGATCCAGTCGCCGGGCACCATCTGCGGGCGCCCAACGGCGGCCACGACGATATCCGCGCCGCGCACGACCTCCGGCAGGTCCTTGGTCCGGGAATGGGCGATGGTGACAGTGCAGCTATCCCCCAGCAGCAGCTGCGCCATGGGCTTGCCCACGATGTTCGAGCGCCCGAGCACCACGGCGTTAAGTCCCGAAAGGCTGCCATGGTGGTCGCGCAGCATCATCAGACAGCCGAGCGGCGTGCAGGGCACCATGGACTTCTGCCCGGTCCCCAACAGCCCCACATTGGAGATATGGAACCCGTCCACATCCTTGGCGGGATCGATCGTGTTGATCACCTTATCCGCGTTCATATGGTCCGGCAGGGGCAGCTGCACGAGGATCCCGTGGATCGACGGATCCTGGTTCAACTGCTCGACCAGCGCGAGCAGGTCGGCCTCGGAGGTATCCGCATCGAGCTTGTGCTCGACGCTTTTCATGCCGACCTCCACGGTCTGCTTGCCCTTGGAGCGGACATAGACCTGGCTCGCCGGATCCTCGCCCACGAGCACCACGGCCAGACCCGGGGTCAGGTCATGGGTCTCTTTCAGGGCCGAGACATGGGTGGCGACTTTGGCACGAACGGTGGCGGCAAAGGCTTTGCCGTCGATACGAGTGGCGGTCATGGTTGTCTTTCCGTTTCGATCTGGGTCAGGGCGTCGACGCCCGCGGTCACCCCGCGCAGGGGGAAGATCGCGGTGGCATCGCCGGTCCCGGTGGGGCGATAGGTGATCACCATCTCGCCGCCCTCGCGCATCGCTCGCAGGAGCGTTGCGGTCAGGTCGGGATTGGTGAGCGTGACAGTCTCCAGCACATTGGGCAGGAGGCGTTCGCCGGGCACGAAATCCCGGCGGGTCGCGATGATCAGGAGCGTCTCGTCAAAGAGAAAGCGCAGCTCGCTCAGGCTGTCCGAGGGCATGCCGCGATCCATCACCTCCATCTGCCAGCCGTCGGGCCCGAGATGGAGCGAGACCCGGCTGTCAAAGGCCGGACCGCGCGCATCCTGCAGGGCGCGCACGAGCCGGCACGGCCCCTCGCCCGCATCCTCGCAGACCGCGAGCCAGTCCTGGACATAGGCGCGACGCTCTCCGAACGGATGCTGGAACCAGTCAAGATCCGCCAGAGCCGGACCCGCTGCCAACAGGCCCGCCAGGGCCAGAACCAGAGAGCGCGCGCACCGGGACATCAGGCCTGCCCCTCGGCAGCCTCGGCGCCGAGCACCACTTCCTCGCGGGCGATGGACCACTCGATGAGCTCATGCCAGAGGGCGGCGGCGAGATCCGGGTCGAGATCCCGAGACGCGGCGAGCGACCGCACATTGGCGAGGACCTCGGCCACCCGATCCACGGTGCGGGCCGGCAGGTTCTCCTGCTGCTTGAGGGTGATCGCCCGGTCGATATAGCCCGCGCGCCGGGCCAGAAGGGTGACCAGTTCCGTATCCAGCGCGTCGATCTCGACGCGGAGTTCCTGCATGCTCTGACACTCGTGGGGGGCGCGCATCATCTTGTCCTTTCCTGGGGCTGTTGCCCCGTCTCCTACCATGGCGACGGGGCAGCGGCCTATCCTAGAAGAGGCCTTCGACCTCCCCTGCGTCATTGAGGCGGATATGCTCGGCCGAGGGCACGCGCGGCAGACCGGGCATGGTCATGATCTCGCCGCAGACCACGACGATGAAGCCTGCCCCCGCCGAAAGCCGCACTTCGCGCACCGGGATCGAGTGACCGGTGGGCGCGCCGCGCTCATTCGGATCGGTCGAGAAAGAGTACTGGGTCTTGGCCATGCAGACCGGCAGATTGCCATAGCCCTGCTCTTCCCAGAGCTTGAGCTGATCGACGATCTTCTTGTCCGCGATGACCTTGTCGGCCCGGTAAATCCGCTTGGAGATGGTCTCGATCTTCTCCAGAAGCGGCATCTCATCCCGGTAGATCGGCGAGAATTGCGAGGTGCCGCTCTCGGCGATCTCGGCCACGCGGGTCGCGAGTTCGGCGGAGCCTTCGGAGCCGAGCTCCCAGTGGCGCGACAGGATCGCCTCGGAGCCCTGGCCCGCCACGTAGTCCTTGACCGCCTGGATCTCGGCCTCGGTGTCGGTGACGAAGTGGTTGATCGCCACGACCACCGGTACACCAAAGCTCTTGAGGTTGCCGATATGGCGTCCGAGGTTTGCGCAGCCCGCCTCGACCGCCGCCACATTCTCGGCCCCGAGATCGGCCTTGGCCACGCCGCCATTCATCTTCATGGCGCGCACGGTGGCGACCAGCACCACGCAATCGGGCGCGAGCCCGGCCTTGCGGCACTTGATGTTCATGAACTTCTCAGCGCCCAGATCCGCGCCGAAGCCCGCCTCGGTCACCACGTAATCGGCAACCTTGAGCGCGGTCGTGGTCGCGATCACGGAGTTACAGCCATGGGCGATATTCGCAAACGGCCCGCCATGGACGAAGGCCGGGTTGTTCTCCAGCGTCTGCACGAGGTTCGGCTGCATCGCGTCCTTCAAGAGGACGGTCATCGCGCCCTCGGCCTTGATGTCCCGGCAGAAGACCGGCGAACGATCCCGACGATAGGCGACGATCATATCGCCCAGACGCTTCTCGAGGTCCTGCAGATCCTTGGCAAGGCACAGGATCGCCATGACCTCGGAGGCCACGGTGATGTCGAAGCCCGCCTCACGTGGGAAGCCATTGGCGACGCCACCGAGGCTCGCCGTGATCTGACGCAGGGCGCGGTCATTCATGTCGACGACGCGGCGCCAGGTGACGCGGCGGATGTCGATCTCCAGTGAGTTGCCCCAGTAGATATGGTTGTCGATCATCGCCGAGAGCAGCGAATGCGCCGAGGTGATCGCGTGGAAGTCGCCGGTGAAATGGAGGTTCATATCCTCCATGGGCACGACCTGGGCATAACCGCCGCCAGCGGCCCCGCCCTTCATGCCGAAGTTCGGCCCGAGGGAGGCTTCGCGGATACACACACAGGCCTTCTTGCCGATCCGGTTCAGACCGTCGCCAAGGCCCACGGTGGTGGTGGTCTTGCCCTCGCCCGCCGGGGTCGGGTTGATCGCGGTCACGAGGACGAGCTTGCCATCGGGGCGGTCCTGCACCGAGTTGATGAAGCTCTGGCTGACCTTGGCCTTGTCGTGGCCATAGGGCAGCAGGTCATCGCTGCTGATGCCAAGCGTGGCACCGATCTCCTGGATCGGCTTCTTGGTGGCGGCGCGGGCGATCTCGATGTCGGACATGGTCGGCGGTCTTTCTCAACAAAAGGTCTCTGTCCTGAATGCACCTTGGATGCGCATCTCGCAATGTTCTCTGGCCGACATTTTCGGCCTCTTCTGCGGCGCAAACAGACCGCAATTGCGCTCGCGTTTCCGATGGGCGTCAGAGCGACCTGCTGCGCGGGCTTGCGCCTCTGGCAAGGCGACGCGCGTGCGCCCGGTGAGTCGCAAAATGCGGCATTGCAGCATTTCCGTGCAATAAGTGAGACTGCGAGTCTCAATAATCGGCGCAAGGGTCGAAAAAGCAAAACCGCCCCGGTCCGTAACCCGAGGCGGTTTTGACGATCGTCCTGCTGCGAAGCGGCGCGCAAGCGCCGCCAAACGCTACTCGGCGGCGACGCTCGGCATGGGCTTCTCGACCCGCACGGCGGAGTATTTGAACTCCGGAATCTTGCCGTAAGGATCGAGCGCGGCATTGGTCAGGATGTTGGCCGCGGCCTCCACATAGGCGAAGGGCAGAAAGACCATATCTTCGGCCACGGCGCGGTCGGCCCGGGCCATCACATCGACCGAACCCCGGCGCGTGGTGAGCCGCACGGTCCCGCCCGGCTCGACCCCGAGCTTGCGCAGGGTCTTGGGATGGAGCGAGCAATTCGCCTCCGGCTCCACCGCGTCGAGCACGGTGGCGCGCCGGGTCATGGAGCCCGTATGCCAGTGTTCGAGCTGCCGTCCCGTGGTCAGGATCATCGGATAGCGCTCATCCGGCACCTCGGCGGGCGGCGTGACGCGCGCGGGCGTGAACATGGCGCGCCCGGCCCGGCGCGGGAAGCCGTCGCCAAAGACGATGGACTGCCCCGGATCCGTGTTCGAGAGCGACGGATAGGTCACCGCCCCCTCATCCTCCAGTCGCGACCAGGTGATGTGGTGGAGCGAGCGCATGGACATCTTCATCTCGTTGAAGACCATGCGCGGCGTGTCGTAGTCCCAATCGAGCCCGATCCGGTTCGCAAGATCGACGATCACCTGCCAGTCCTCGCGCGCCTCGCCCGGCGCGTCCACGGCCTTGCGGCCCATCTGCACCTGGCGATTGGTGTTGGTCACGGTGCCGTTTTTCTCGGGGAAGGCGCTGGCGGGCAGGATCACATCCGCATAATTCGCGGTCTCGGTCAGGAAGATATCCTGCACCACGAGATGGTCGAGATGGGCCAGCGCCTTGCGCGCGTGCTCCACATCCGGGTCGGACATGGCCGGGTTCTCGCCGAGGATATACATCCCCCGGATCTCGCCGCGATAAACGCGGTCCATGATCTCGACCACCGTGAGGCCGGGCGCCTCCTCGATCTGGGTGCCTTTCCAGATATGCCGGAAGAGCTCGCGCACTTCGGGATCCGTAACGCTCTGATAATCCGGCAGAACCTGCGGGATCAGCCCCGCATCGGAGGCACCTTGCACGTTGTTCTGACCGCGCAGCGGGTGGAGGCCCGAGCCCGGACGCCCCACCTGACCGCAGAGCAGTGCCAGCGAGATCAGGCAGCGGGCATTGTCGGTGCCGTGGATGTGCTGGCTGACGCCCATCCCCCAGAAGATCATCGCCGCCTTGGCATCGGCGAAGCTGCGCGCGACGGTGCGGATCGTCTCGGCCTCGATCCCGCAGAGCTCGGACATCCGCTCCGGCGTGAAGGCCCGGATATGGTCGCGGAACTCAAAGAACCCTTCGGTGAACCCCTCGATATACTGACGGTCATAGAGCTTCTCTTCGACGATCACATTCATGATCCCGTTGAGCAGCGCCACATCCGTGCCCGGGCGGAATTGCAGCATATGCGCCGCGTGCCGCTTGAGCGCCTGACCGCGCGGGTCCATCACGATCAGCTCGCCACCGCGCTTGGCAAACTGCTTGAAGAAGGTCGCGGCGACCGGGTGGTTCTCGGTCGGGTTCGACCCGATCACGATCGCCAGATCCGCGTTCTCGATCTCGTTGAAAGTCGCGGTCACGGCCCCGGAGCCCACGTTTTCCATCAGAGCCGCCACGGAGGAGGCATGGCAAAGCCGCGTGCAGTGATCCACGTTGTTATGGCCAAAACCCTGGCGGATCAGCTTCTGGAAGAGATAGGCCTCTTCATTGGTGCATTTCGCCGAGCCGAACCCGGCAATCGACTTGCCGCCATAGAAGCTGCGCAGATCCACGAGGCCATGGGCGGCCTTGTCCAGCGCCTCCTCCCAGGTGGCTTCGCGGAAATGGGTCCAGGGATTGGACGGATCGACGTTCAGCCCCTTTTCCGGCGCATCATCGCGACGGATCAGCGGCTTGGTCAGCCGGTGCGGGTGGTGGATATAGTCAAAGCCGAAGCGCCCCTTGACGCAGAGCCGCCCCTCATTGGCCGGGCCGTTGATCCCGTCGGCCTTGATGATCTTGCCATCCTTGACCTTGAGAGAGACCTGACAGCCGACGCCGCAGAACGGGCAGACCGAGGTGACCTCCTCGTCATGGGCTTGGCTGTCGCCGACCTGCGCATCGTCGAGGAGTTTCGACTCCATCAGCGCGCCCGTCGGGCAGGCCTGCACGCATTCGCCACAGGCCACGCAGGAGCTCGCCCCCATGGGGTCATTCAGATCGAAGACCGGATAGGCGTCATGCCCGCGCCCGGCCATGCCGATCACGTCATTGACCTGCACCTCGCGGCACGCCCGCACGCAGAGCCCGCATTGGATACACGCGTCGAGATTGACCGACATCGCCACATGGCTGTCATCGAGCAGTGGGATGCGCGGGGTTTCCAGCTTGGGAAAGCGGCTGTCCGCGACGCCGGTCGCATCGGCCATGTCCCACAGATGGGAGGATTTGTCATGGGCCGCATCCCGGGCGGGCTGATCCGTGACCAGCATCTCGACCACCATCTTGCGCGCATTCTCGGCGCGGGCGGAATTGGTGGTCACCACCATGCCATCCGAGGGTTCGCGGATGCAGGAGGCCGCCAGCGTGCGCTCCCCCTCGATCTCGACCATACAGGCGCGGCAATTGCCATCGGGGCGGTACCCCGGCGCAGGCTTGTGGCAGAGATGCGGGATCTTGAGGCCGCGGCCATTGGCGACCTCCCAGATGGTGGTGCCTGCCTCGGCCGTCACAGTCTCGCCATCAAGCGTGAAGGTCACGGTTTGAAGTTGGGTGCCGTCAGCCATGGGTCAGATCCTTGCAGATGCGGGGGGCGTTACGGAAAGGGTCGTCATCGGTGTTGGTCGATCAGGATGGGATTGCCATCCGGATCCTCCAGCATGATCGAGGCCGGGCCGGTGCTCTCCGGATCGACCTCACTCTTGAGGGTCAGGCCGCGCGCCTTCAGCTCGGTTTGCAGCGCGCGGATATCGGTGAAACTCTCCAGGGCCTCGGCGTCTTGGTCCCAGCTCGGATTGAAGGTCAGCATGTTCTTGTCGAACATGCCCTGGAAGAGGCCAATCACCTTGTCGCCCATCTTCATCATCCTCCAGCCTTCGCCGCCACCCAGGGCCGCGAAGCCGAGTTTCTCGTAGAAGGCGATCGAGGCGTCGAGATCCTTGACCGCCAGACTGATGGAGAAAGCGCCAAGGTCGCTGCTCATATCTCCTCCGGGAAATGCTTGAGCGTGGACAGGATCGGGTTCGGAGCCGCCTGCCCCAGACCGCAGATCGAAGCATCGGCCATGGCGGTGCAAAGCTCGGTCAGAAGGCCGGCATCCCAGCTGTCGTCCTGCATCAGCTTGACCGCCTTTTCGCAGCCGACCCGGCAGGGCGTGCATTGCCCGCAGCTCTCATCCTCGAAGAAGCGGAGCATGTTGAGCGCCGCGTCCCGCGCCCGGTCCTGATCGGACAAGATCACCACCGCGGCCGAGCCGATGAAGGTCCCGAGTGGTTGGAGCGTGTCGAAATCGAGCGGCACATCCGCCGTGGAGGCCGGCAAGAGCCCCGAGGATGGCCCCCCGGGCTGATAGGCTTTGAACACATGGCCCTCGGCCATGCCGCCTGCCGCCTCGATGATATCGAGAATGGTCGAGCCTGCAGGGAGCAGGTAGACACCCGGTTCCGCCACTCGGCCCGAGACCGAATAGCTGCGCAGACCCGTCCGCCCGTTATGGGTCGTCGTGTTCAGCACCTCGGGTCCCTCGCGACAGATCTTGGCGATCCAATGCAGGGTCTCGACATTGTGGACGAGGGTCGGCTGACCAAAGATCCCGACCTGCGCCACGTAAGGTGGCCGGTGCCGGGGCATGCCGCGCTTGCCCTCGATGCTCTCGATCATCGCGCTTTCTTCGCCGCAGATATAGGCACCTGCACCGCGGCGCAGGTCGATATAGCCCGGCGCGACCAGCTTGGCCTGCTCAAGGGCTGCAATCTCACTGCGCAGGATCTCGAGCACGGCGGGGTATTCGTCGCGCATATAGATGTAGCAGCGATCCGCCTCGACCGCCCAGGCGGCGATCAGCATCCCCTCGAGGAAGAGATGCGGCGTACGCTCCAGATAGTAACGGTCCTTGAAGGTTCCGGGCTCGCCCTCATCGCCGTTCACGGCGAGATAGCGCGGACCGGGATTGCCCCGCACGAAGCCCCATTTGGTACCCGAGGGGAAGCCCGCGCCACCGAGGCCGCGCAGACCACTCTCCTTAATTTTGCCCTGCACCTCCTGCCAATCGCCCGTAGCACGCAGATCGGACAGGGCGGCATAGCCTCCCTCGGCCTGGTAGGCGGCCAGATCCTCATAGTCGGGAATGGTGGGATGGGTGTGGCCCGCCGCGATGGCCGCATGGACCTTCTCGGGCGTGGCGTGATCGATATGGTTGTGACCGAGCTCCAGAACCGGGGCCGTGGCACAGCGGCCCATGCAGGGCGCGCGCAGCACGCGGACATCGGACGGGTCGAGACCGTCCTCCAGTGCGGATTTCAGAGCCTGCGCTCCGGCCATCTCGCAAGACAGGCTGTCACAAACCCGGATGGTGAGGGCGGGCGGCGGGGTCTCCCCCTCTTTCACGATGTCGAAATGGGCGTAGAAGCTCGCGACCTCGAACACCTCGGCCTGCGACAGGCGCATCTCCTCGGCGAGGGCGCGCAAATGGGCCGCCGACAGGCAGCCATAGGCGTCCTGGATCAGATGCAGGAATTCGATCAGCAGATCGCGCTGGCGCGGGCGATCGCCTAAAAGCGCGCGGACCTCGTCCCAAGGCTGATCCTCAACCTGACGGCCCTTGGGCGTCTTGCGCCCCTTGCCCTTGGCGGACTTCCATACGCCTTTGTCGGGATCGGTTTTGTCATCAAGCGCCATGTGCATGTGCCTCCTTGCGGCGCAGGGTCCGGTTTTTGAAACCGATTGCAACGCCAGAATCGTCACTCTACGTCGTATTCCGGACTCCGCGCAAACTTCGTGGGTTCCGCAGCACGCCAAAGATGAGCGCAGGTTGCCGAAAGGAAACCCGTCCCGATACTTAGGTATCGGTTACGCCGCAAAACATGGGTTCACGCGGGATCGCGGGCCGGTTTCGCACCCGCTTGGCGGCGACTCAGCGACACCGGCGCGGGGTGGCGACAGGCAGATTCGGACGGCTTGTCTTCGGCCCCAAAGCCCCGTCTAATCGCACGACAGCTTCTCCGCACAGGCTCAAACGCGATGACAGATCCCAGTGGCTCCAAGATCGATATCACGCAGGCGCGCGCGCATCTGGAGCAGGTCTTCGATGACCACGAGCAGGCCTTTGAGAGGTTCTTTCTCGCCCGGTTTCTCGATCTCGATTTCACCTATCTGCCCGAGGCAGCAGCAGGCCCGGAGAAGACAAGTTGCGAGATCCGCTTCCCGGTCACGGACCGGATCATGAACCCCCAGGGTGTGGTCCATGGGGGCATGATCGCGACGGTCATGGACATCTCCATGGGGCATCTGGTGGCCAAGGTCGCGGGGCCCGGGGCGACCATCGAAATGAAGGTGCAATATATGCGCCCCCTGACCGAAGGTCCGGCGCGCTGTATCGGAAGTTTTACCAAGCGCGGACGGTCGCTGTCTTTCATGGAGAGCCGGGTGTTTGACGCGCAGGAGCGGCTTGTGGCCCAGGCCAGTGCCACCTGGAAAATGCCTGCGGGAGACCTGTGATGCTGGAGGAGATCCCAGACCTGATGGCGCAGATCCGCGCGCGTTTTGCCCATGTGGAGAGCTGCCCGTTCACTGGCCCACGGGTGTTTTTCGAGAATGCGGGCGGCGCGCTGACCCTGAATTCGGTGGTGGAAACCTCCGCCCGGCTGGCGGCGATCCCGGACAATCAGGGGCGCGCCAATGGCGCCTCGGAGGCGCTGATGGCGATGATCGCCAAGGGCCGCGCGGATATGCGGCTCTTTTTCAATGCGCCGGAGGGTGAGGTGATTGTCGGCGAGAGCGGGACGGAGCTGCTCTATCGTCTGATCCGCGCCGCCTGTCTCAGCGCGGGCGATGGGGTGGTTCTGGGCAGCACGCTGGAGCATCCCGCGAGCCGCAGTGCCGCCGCCCATTGGGCCAAGGTCGCCGGGATGAATCACGTGCTCATCCCCCATGATGCGACGTCGGGGCGGGTGGAGGCCGAGGCTTACGGTACCGCGGTCACGCGAGACACGCGGGTGGCGACCATCGTGCATACTTCGCCGGTGAGCGGGATCGGCATGGACCTGCCCGCGATTGCCGCGGCGATCCGCGCGGCGGCGCCAGACTGCCTGATCATCGTCGACGGGATCCAACATGCCGCCCATGGGGGCGTGGATGTGACCGGCGCACAGGTCGATGGCTATGTGGTCTCGGCGTACAAGATGTTCGCGCGCCATGGCTACGGGGTGGCGTGGTTGTCGGACAGGCTGGCCGCCCTGCCCCATGAGCATCTGGTCGGCGCCCCGGGCGCGCCCTGGGAGATGGGCACGCGCGACACGGCGGCCTATGCGACCTTCTCGGATGTGGTGGGATATCTCGACTGGTTGGGTGGCGAGCTGGGCGGCGGCAGTGATCCGCGTCGGAGGCTGGAGGCGGCTGCAATCGCGATCCGCGCCCATGAAGCCGCGCTCTGTAAGGTCATGCTGGAGGGGGCGGATGGGCTGCGCGGCCTGGCCGGGAGACCGGGGATCACAGTCGTCGGCGGTGGGGCGAATGCCCATCGCGAGGGACTGGTGACCTTCGCCCAGACCGGACACGACAATGCGGAGATCGTGGCGGCGCTGAACGCCCGCGGGATCCGGACCCATTTGCGCAAGGCCGATCACTATTCCGGTGCGGTGCTGACGCCGCTTGGTATCGAGACCAGCGTGCGGGTGTCGCTCTGCCACTACAACACCATGACGGAGGTCAGGACGTTTCTGGAAGCGCTTGAGGACTGCCTCAACTGACGGCGCATCGCTCGGTGGCACATGCCCTGCCTGCGGCAGAGCACCCGGCGCGGTGCACATGTGCACCGCGCGGACGCGCGCTACTCAACACGTTTCGGCAGTGCCCCAAGCGCGCAATCGGGCGCGTCACGCGCTGAGGACATGTCCTCAGCGCCCCCGACCTGCTAGGATTTGGCGTCGCGCTCCGCAATCCAGGCAAGGTTCGGATCCATCTCGAACCGCCAGTTCCGGCGCGGCCCGGCCATGACGTTGAGGTAATACATCTCTACCCCGTACGGCGCGGCACAAGGGTGATGGCCCCGCGGCACCAGCACCACATCGCCATCCTGCACGGCCATGGCCGCATCGAGCGACAGGTCATCCGTATAGACCCGCTGCATCCCGAACCCATTGGCCGGGTTCAACCGGTGATAATAGGTCTCTTCCAGATAGGTGATGCGCGGGAAATCATCCTCGTCATGGCGGTGGCTCGGATAGGAGGACCAGTTGCCCGCAGGCGTATAGACCTCAGTCACCAGCAGAGAGCCCGCCACCTCCCGCTCCTCCATGGCGATGTTGTGGATGTGGCGCAGGTTGCTGCCCTGCCCGCGCGGCACCATCTCGATCCCCTCGGGCCCGAGCCGACGCACAGGGAAGTCTCCCATGGCGGGCGCGGTACAGACCGCCAACACGCAGTCGGTCGTCGCCACCGCGGCCCAATCCGCGCCTCCCGGCACATAGAGGCAATGGGGCGGGCGTTTTTCGAACACGCATGTCCGGTCGCCCATCTCGCCGAAGCCCTGCCCGCCAGCAGTGATCTCAGCCCTGCCCTCAACCAGCACGAGGATCGCCTCGCGATCGCCGGTGGTCTCGGTCGCGGCCTCGCCCGGCGCCAAGTGATAGAGGTCGAACCCCACATAGGACCAGCCCGCACTCTCCGGTGTGATCGCATGGACCTTGCCGCTCTGAGCGGTCGGACGGAGTAGAAGATCAGACATCAAGTCTCCTCTAGGGGGCACGGCGGGCGCCATGGGCGGCGAGCGCGACTGAGAAATCCTCAGGCGTCTGCCCCTCGGACAGTGCCCGGGTCATCAGCGCCGCCTGGCTTTCCGGCGCGAGCCCGCCGATGGGTGGATCGGTGTCGAGATTGCTCGGGAAAGGATAGCCCTCTGCCGTGCAGGCAATCGCCGCTGCAACCTGCGCCGGGCGCAGACTGCCATCGGCCACCATGCGTTGCAGATGGGGATAGATCGCGCGCGCCATGGCGGCACGGTCCAGCGCCTCCATCGCGCGACCAAAGGGCGAGGAGACCTGCATCAGGTTCACGAGCCGCTGGATATCCGCGCTGCGATTGGCCCCGGCGGCGTGAAACAGCGCCGGGTTGAAGAAGAGCGCATCGCCCTTCTCCAGCGGGATCTGAACCGCCGCCTCGTCAAACACTGCCCGGAAGGCTGGGTCGCGATAGGCGAGATAGCCGGGCCCGAATTGCTGCGACCAGGGCAGGAGCTGGGTCGGTCCGCTCTCCACCGGGGTCGGTCCATGGGCGATGCCCCCCTGAAGGGTCAGATAGGGCGAGAGCCGGTGGACATGGGCCGGATAACTCAGCGCGGTCTCTTCGGTCTGAAAGCCCAGATGGTAGTCGCGATGGGCCTCCTGCGCGGCGCCGCCCGGGCGTACAAGATTGACCTGCGCGGTCATCTGAAAGCCTGGACCAAGCCAGGCCTCGGCGGCGGCGGCAATGGCCGGTGCCCCGAAATAGCGCACGAAGAGCGCGGGCTCGGCAAGGCAGAGCTTTTGCAGGGAATTCCAGATCCGGTCATTGGCTCCGGAGGCCGCGAAATGGTCCGCACCACCGGCGCCTGCCGCACGCTCATCGGCGATCACGCGTGTATAAAGCGCCGTCACGCCATCGATCACCTCGGGCTCGGGAACCGCATTGCGCTGCACGAATACGCCCGGCCCCTCGCCCAGAACCCAGGCCCATTCGGCCAGCAGCCCGCGGCGCGCCTCCGGATCTTCCAGATCGGCGCCACAGACATCCATGTCATAGACGGGCACCCTGGCCACCACCTCGGCAGCGCGGGGCACCGCGTCCTTGGGCAGCGGCTGGGCGATCAACGCCTTGAACGCGTCGAGATCGCAGTCGGTGCGATCGAAATAGACCTGTGGGCGGCTCATGATCCGTCCTTCTCCGAAGCTGGGGTCTCGCCCGCCTCATCCGGCAGATCAAAGGCGAAGAAGAAGACAAAGGCGCAATAGGCCCCGATCCCGCCCGCGAGCAGCGCCCAGTAAGGGTTGCCCATGGCGATCTCGAGCCAGGTCCAGAGCGCGATCACGATCACCGTGGCCACCCGCCGCCACATGGGGCGGAAGAACGGCACGCGCAGCTCGAGGACGGATTTGCGCCGTCCCCGAGCAGGTTTGGGATCAGACGGTGCCACCAAGGGCCCCGTCCAGAGTGGCAAGCTCCTGCCCGCCGGCCATCATGTCCTGCAGCTCTTCGGGGGTGATCTCGCCGCGCACCGCCGTGCCCAGCGTCCGGCCCCGGTTCAGCACCGTGAACCGATCCCCCACTGCGAGCGCATGGCGCACATTATGGGTGATGAAGACCACCGCGACCCCCTGCTTGCGCACCTTGTCGATGGTCGCGAGCACGTTGGAAGTCTGGCGCACGCCGAGCGCCGAGGTCGGCTCGTCGAGGATCAGGACCTTCGCCCCGAAATAGACCGCGCGGGAGATCGCAACCGTCTGACGCTCCCCGCCCGAGAGGGTGCCCACGGCCTGATCCGGACCGCGCAGGTTGATGCCCATCTTGCGCATCTCTTCCATGGTCACCCGGTCGGCGAGACCGCGATCCATGAAACTGATGCCCGCGACCTTCTTCACCGGTTCATTGCCCATGAAGAAATTGCGGCTCACGGACATCATCGGGATCATGGCCAGATGCTGGTGCACCGTGGCGATCCCTGCCTCCATCGCGTCGCGCGGATCCTCGAAATTCATCGGCTGATTTTCGAAGACGATCTCGCCCTTGGTGGGTTTATGCACCCCGGACATGGTCTTGATGAAAGTCGACTTGCCCGCGCCATTGTCGCCCAGCAGGCAGTGGCATTCCCCCGGGAAGACATCGATGGACACCCCGGCCAGCGCGATGACCGCGCCGAAATGCTTCTCGATATTCTTCATTTGGATGATCGGGGCCTTGTTGGCTGTGCTGTTCATCTCAACGTTCCCCCGTGATCATGCGGCGAATATAGGTGTTCAGGATCACAGCCCCGAGCAGGATCAGACCGAGGAAGACCCGGAAGAGCGAGCTTTCCACCCCGGCAAAGAAGAGGCCCTGCTGGACCACCCCGAAGATCAGCGCGCCAAGCGCCGCCCCGATCACCGAGCCATAGCCACCTGTCAGAAGCGCGCCCCCGATCACCACGGCGATGATAGCCTCGAACTCTTTCAGCAGGCCGCGATCCGCGCCAGCCGAGCCGAACTCCATCACCTGGCAGAGGGCAAAGACCGTCGCGCAGAAGGCGGTGAACATGAACATCAGGATCTTGACCTTGTTCACGGGCACACCAGAGTTGCGCGCCGCCTCCGCGTCGCCACCCGAGGCGAAGATCCAGTTGCCGAACCGCGTCCGCGTCAGCAGGACATGGCCGAAGATGATGATCACGATGGCCCAGACCACCAGCATGGGCAGACCGTCAACCACCGGCTGACCGGCACGGTTGCCGCGCGAGAAGGTCTCGATCAGGCCGATATCCGCGAGCATCTGAAAGACCGGAGCCCCGATCTTGCTGCCGAATATCGGCGCTAGCCAATCGCCTTCGGCCGCGTCGCGGATCCCGCCGATGATGGTTTTGCTCTCCAGCGTTTGCGGAATGAAGATCGTGAAACCGCGCAGGATGAAGAGGAAGGCGAGCGTCACGATGAAGCTCGGCAGGCCCGTGCGGATCACGATGATCCCGTTCAGGGCGCCGATCGCGATGCAGATGGCAAAGGTCACGATGATGGCGATCCACATGGGCCAGCCCAGCACGACGCCGAACACGGCGATCATCATGCCCGCGAAGCCGATCATCGAGCCGACGCTCAGGTCGAACTCCCCGGCGATCATCAGAAGGCAGGCGCCCACGGCGATGATCATGAATTGCGCCGACACCACGGTCCAGTTCATGATCCCCTGCGGGGCGAACATGCCGCTGTCAAAGGCAAAAAGTAAAAAGAAGATAAAGACGATGATAGTGCCGCAGATCCCGCCCAGCTCGGGCCGGATCAGGGCCTGTCTTAGCCGCGAGGTTTCCTTGATCCGCTCGTCCGCTGCGGGTGGCGGTGGTGACGTTGCCTCAGACATGATTTCCCCCCCATGGTCTGCTCTAGAGACAAAAAGGGCGGCAAGTTTCCTTACCGCCCTTGATGTGGATTAGCGGAACTCGCCCGCGAAGGCCTCGACCTTCTCAAGTCCGGCGGCGGTCACAAAGCCGGGGCCGGAGTTGATGTTGTTGCCCGGGAGCACGCCGTAGCGGTCCCAGTTGGTCAGGATGACGACCGGCATATAGGCCTGCAGGAAGGGCTGCTGATCGATCCCCCAGTTGATGGTGCCGTCCTTGATGCCCTTCACGATCTCTTCGCCGAGATCGAAGGTGCCGAAATGCAGCTCACCGGCCAGACCCATCTCGTTCAGCGCCGCGATGGTCGGATCGGCGGAGACCGGGCCGAGGGTCAGGATGCCGTCCACGTCCTCATTGGCGGACAGGAAAGCCATGACCTTGTTCTTGACTTCCGCCGGGTCGGTGCCGCTGTCCATCATCGCGTCGCCGAGCTCGATGCCCAGGCCGTCCGCGTAACCGCGGCAGCGCTCGCCCACGGTGGGCTGCTGGATCGCGTGGTTCACGCAGAGGAAGTTCGTGACCCCCTCGCCCTTGGCGCGGACACCGGCCGCAAAGCCTGCGTCATACTCGGGCTGGCCCACATACATCAGCGCGCCGATCTCGCGAGCCTGATCCGGGGTGCCGGTGTTCATGATGATGACGTCGATGCCCTGATCCACCGCGTTGGAGATCGGGCCCTTGAGCACGTCGAAATCCGCCAGCGTGGTGATGATGCCATCGGGGCTGGAGGCTGCAGCCTGCTCGATGATGCGCGCCATGTCGGCGATATCACCGGTGGGCGGGTTGCGATACTCGACGTTGACGCCCATCTGCTCGCCCGCGAGCGCGATACCGTTCTTGATCGTGTTCCACCATGTGTCGCTGTCGGGTGCGTGGCTGACCAGCACATAGTTCAGCGCCTGACCGTGGCCGTCTGCTTGGGCCGCGAACGGGGAAGTTACCAGTGCCGCACCGAGCGCCACCGACTGTAGGATGGTTTTCATGTCGTCCTCCCAGACTATGTCACAGCGCGTCTCGAGCGCGCAGTTCATGTCAGACGGTTTACCCGTCTCGCGACTCAGAGAAGCATATGCCAACCCACAATGCAACCGGTTGCAAAACCGGGACGCAGATTTTGCAGCCCCGCCCCCCGACCCGGCCTGCCCTTGGGTCAGCCACGCAGCGCGGCGGCAAGCTGTCCCAGGCGGGCTGGCGCGATTTCCGGTTGCCTTGTTCACTTTTTGGGCGTCATGTCCTAGATGTCTGCCCGTCAGGAGAGAGTATGCCGATAACGCTACGAGAAGTTGCTGAGCGCGCCGGGGTGTCCCGGTCGGCGGTCTCGCGCACCTTCACCGAAGGCGCGTCGGTCTCGCCGAAAACCCGCCAGAAGGTCGAGGCCGCAGCGAGTGAGCTGGGCTATCGGCCGAACGCGCTCGCCTCTTCACTCACTACGGGAAGAACGAAGCTTATCGGGCTGATTTCGAACAACTTTCACAACCCGCTCTTCCTGGAGGTCTTTGACCTTTTTACCCGCTCCCTGCAAGATATCGGCCTGCGTCCGCTGCTGGTCAATCTCAGCGATGATGACGATCCGGACAGCTCGCTGCAGATGCTGCGGCAGTATTCCGTGGACGGTGTGATCGTTGCCTCTTCGACCCTGCCGCCTGAGTTTTCCAAAGCGTTTCGGCAGGCCCATATCCCGGTGGTCCATTCCTTTGGGCGTTTCGCCAGCGCGCCGGATGTGGATGTGGTGGGGATCGACAATATCGAATGCGGGCGCATGGCGGCGCGCACCCTTCTCGCCCGGGGCTACAAGAAAATCGGTTTTCTCGGCGGTCCACGCGAGGCCACATCGACCATCGACCGGCGCGCGGGGTTCCTGCAGGTCATGGCCCGGCGAAACGGCATCACCCTGACCGAGAGCTTTGCGGAAGCCTATTCCTTTGCCGCAGGCAAGGCCGAGATGGCCCGACTGCTGGACGAAGGCCCCATGGCCGAGGCGTATTTCTGCGGCGATGACGTGCTGTCGATCGGGGCGCTGGCCGCCCTGCACCGGGCTGGACGGACCGTGCCCGGCGATGTGGGGCTGATCGGGCTCAACGACATGCAGATGGCGGGCTGGGACACGATCGACCTGACCACGATCCGTCAGCCGATCGACGACATCATCCGCAGCTCCATCGAGCTGGTGGTCGCCATGCTCGAAGATCCGAGCCGCGCCCCCGAGGCGCGCCTCTTTTCCTGCGAGATCGTGGAAAGGGGCACCCTGCGCCCCCTGCCCTGACCGCGCTGCGCATCAGATGAAGTCGAAACTGTCGGCCCAGTCGCCGAGCCGCTCGCCCCGCGCCCCCAGATCCGCGAGCCGCTCACCCGAGGGCCGGTTGGAACCGTCGAACTCATAGCGTCCAGCGATGGTGATGCTGTCATTGACGTCGACATCCACGTCCTCATCGATCCCGAGGAACACGTCCTTGATCTTGAGCCGACTGTCGAGCGCCAGCCCGATCTCGATATCATAGACCAGCGCGAGCGCAGCCTCGAAGGGATCATCCTCTGTGCGACTGTTGAAGCTGAACTCGAAGCCCAGATTGGCCGCGAGCGACAGCTTGGCCGAGAAGATATCCCAAGTGAATTCCACATCCGGCAACTCATCCAGCTGCGCCTCGTAATTTGCAGCCGCAATCTGCAGCGCGGACTGGGCCTGAACAAGGTCGACATCCGCGAGGGCCTTGGTATTCGCGGCGTCTAGGAACGCAGCCTCGAACGCCTCGACGGTTTCCTGACTGACCGGGATCTCGACCCCAAACTCGTTTTTCACAACGGTTTCGAGCTGCGTGGCAACCGTGTCATTGGCCGCTGCCTGCGCTTCGAACTGGGCAACGGTGGCCTCCAGCGCCTGAAAATCAACACCGCTGGCATCCTCCAGACGTTGCTGCGCCTCGGCCCGCTCGAGCGCTGTTTCGATGAGGTCGCTTTGCGCTTCGGCAAACGCCGTGGTGACCTGCTCAAGCTCCTGCTCTGCCTGTTCGAGAGAGGCGAGCGCCGTGTCGGCCAGTTCCTTGAACGCATCGCGCTTATCGACCAGCGGCTGCAAGACAATCGCAAACCCGGGGTTACCCAGATGCTGTTCCACCGGGGCGGGCAGTCCCAGTTGAGCGAGGACCAGCGCAATATCGGCCGTTGCTTGCACGAAGTTTGTGTTGAACGTCGCGAACTGAATAGAAAAAACATCGACCTGCGCGCTCAGCGCAGCGATCTGATCTGCAAGCGATTGAACATTGGCTTCGGCCTGCGCCACAGCAATATTTGCATCAGCGAAAGCGAGCTGTGCCGCCACGAACTCGTCCAGGGCCTCCTGAAGGATTTGCGCAAACGTTTCGGCCTGAAGCTGCAACGCATCCGCGTTGATGCGTGTTTCCCGCGCGCCTTGCACCAGCTCCATCGCGTTCTCGGCATCCTCGAGCGCGGCGGCGGCTTGCGCGGCTGCGTTCGTTGTGGCGATCAGTGCCTGCTGTGCCGCGAGAAAGGCCTCGAGAAACTGGGGATTGGCCGCATTGAAGATGTCGACAAAGATCGACTCGTCCAGGGAGGTGCTGATCACCGGGGTGCCCGTGGTGAAGGGCGCGGTGAACATCTGGCTCGGTGCGATGGGCGACATCAGCCCTGAGTCGAACACCTGTTGACCACCGGGCAGTTGCAGGGCCACGCCAGCCGGGGTGTTGGTGGCAATGACCGGAATGGCCGTCATGACATCCTTGCCATCGCCATCCAGGTAGCGCGCATTGACGATCACGGGGAACGGGACCCCGATCGGCAGCTGCTTCAGGTCGGGCCCGGCTGTGATGCGGAAGACATCGCCGATGACCTCAACGCTCGCCTGCCCACCGGGGGCCGAAACATCGATGATCTCAATGTCTTCGCGACGGGGGCCTCCCAAGAGAGGGAGATACAGAGAGTTGCGCATGGGGATCCTCCAAAGAAATGCCGAGTCTTATGCTTTATTGATGTGCGGCACCGGAGGAGTGTTCCCGTCCCTTCGGTTCGAAAATTGTTTATGCACAACGGTGCCACTCTAGGGAGGGTCTTTACCTTTGGTCAACCAATTGATCGGCTGCGCGTTAAGGATTTCGGCCTTAGCAAGCGATTGTATAACCGAGAAAAACGCGGCTCCGCGGCCGCGTTTGGGGAACGATGTTCGGGATGCACAAGCGCAGGGCGAGCACCGCCCCAGCGCCGCAACCGGTCAGAGGAAGTCGAAACCGTCGGCAAACTCCGCCCATCGCTCGCCCGGCTCAAACCGCTCGGCGCGGTCGCGACCGCCCCCTTCGAAAGGCACCCGGCCAGAGAGCTCCACGCTTTGGTCGATGTCGATGACGTTGGCCTCGCCATTGACTTCGCTGGTAGCATCCACCGCCAATGCGAGCTCGACCTCATAGACCAGCGACAAGAGGCTCTCGCGCGGGGCATCGCCAGAGGGAGGGTTCCAGTTGAACTCCAACCCGGCCTGCACATCCAGATCGAGGCTGATATCGGACAGGGCGAACTCGAACTCCACATCCGGCAAAAATTCAAGCTGCGCCTCATAAGCTGCGGTTGCGGCCAGAAGCACCGCCTCTGCCGCGCCCAACTCCGTCGCTGCAAAAGCCACTGTGCCCGCTGCCGCAGCGACGCCGATTTCAAGCGCTAAAACCTCAAAACTCAGCAGGTCCACCGGCACCGTCAACCCGTTTTGCGACACCTCTGCCTCCAGAGCGCGCGCTGCTGCTTCGGCCGCGTTTGCCGCCTGCCGCGCCTCGGCCGCAGCCTCCTGGGCGAAGGGCAGCTCCAATTGTGCCTCACTGAGCGCCTCTTGCGCGTCAGAAAAGTCGATCTCGGCCTGGCTAAGATCGTTCAATGCGGACGAAACAGCGTTGAGGGCCGTGGTCAACGCCGTTCTCGCCCCGCTCAGATCAACCCTCGCAGCGGCGAGATCATCCTCGGCGTCCACAAGGTCGTCATAAACCGGTCGTAACAGAGCTCCAACGACGGGGATGTCCAGCGAAGCTTCCAAAACCGCCCGCGTGGCGCTAAGCCCGAAATCCCGTAGGATTCCGAAGGCGTCGTTGAGAAAGTCCTCCACCTCATCTATGGCGTCGTCAACCGCGGCGGAGGCGGTGTCAACCGCGGTGGACGCAGACGCAGCCGCGTCCTGGGCATCATCCACCAGGTCTTGTGCGGTCGTAAGGGCGGAGGCTGTCTGCTGAACAAGTGCAGATGCAGCATTTACGGCGCTCTGGGCTGCACGCGCCGCATTTTCGAAGACACCCGCCCCATTGTTGGCTGCATCGGCGGCGGCGCGGGCGGCAGAGGTCTCGAAAACCAGGGCAACCAAAGCCTCGGCTCTTTCCAGATTCTCTTCTGCCTCTGTGAGGGCCTGCTGTGCGGCGTCCACATCCGACTGAGCCGCATTGACCGCTGCCAGAAACTCCGGGTTCTCTTCATTGAACCGGTCCACAAGGATCGACTCGTCCACCGAAACCGGCGTGATGTCCGGGCTCGAAAAACTCACCGGATCGTTGAGCTGATCAGCCACCGCAATCGGCGAGAGATAGGCCGTGTCGGTCACGACCCGCCCGCCCGGCAGGGTCAGTTCGACCCCATCTTCGGTATTCACAGCGCTGATCGGGATCCGGAAGGCGACGGGGTTGCCGCCGTCGATTATCGCGCGCACCGGGATCAGAAACTCGGTCACCTCGCCGAAGGGCTTGCTGGTGAGACCCTCCCCCACTTCGAACTTCACAAGGTCACCGATCACCTTGACCGTGCCGAAATCCCCCGGACGTCCAGCGGCCTCAATCTCGATATCAGGGATCTTGTCGCCACCAAGAAGCGACAGGAAGAGAGAGTTGCGCATGGGGGATCCTCCGGGAAAAAATCATTCGCGACCAATAACGCCATGCCCCTTCGAAAGGGTGTTCCCAACCCCTCGTTCCAACCGGCATTCGCGCACCGGGAAAGCCTAAGACGATGAGTGACCCTAGGTCAACTTTTCAGCGGATTTCTGAGAATCCCAAGGCGGTTCAACAATCTGTTTTCAAACGAGAAACGCCGCCCCGAGGAAGGGCGGCGTTGCAGCTTGCATGCTGGGTGCCCCGATGGAGGCCATGGGCAACAGGTCAGACGAAGTCGAAACTGTCCGTGAGTGCGGCCCAGCGGTCTCCGGGCTCGACGCGTTCGGCCCGGTCTCTCCCGCTGCCGTCAAATGGCACCCGGCCCGAGGCCTCGAAGGTGCGATCCACGTCGATATTGGTGACCTCGCCATCGACCTCGCTTGTGGCCTCGATGGCCAGCGCCACCTCCACCTCGTAGACCAGGGACAAGAGACTGTCGCGCGGCGCGTCATCGGTCGCGCGGTTCCAGTTGAACTCGAGCCCAGCCTGGATCTCGAAATCGAGTCCCAGATCGGACAAGGTGACCTCGAAATCCGCTTTGGGCAGAAGCGCGATCTGCGCGTCATAAGCCAGGTTCGCCGCCAGAAGCTCTCCTTGCGCGAAGAGAAGCGCCGCCTCGGCAAAGCCCAGATCCGCCAGAGCATCGGCAACGTCAAAGGCGATATCGTCGAGGTCGCCCAGCTTCACGGGCGTGGGGTAGCCCAGGTCTTCGACCTCTTTCTCGAGCTGCACGGCATTGGCCTCTGCCTGTCGCGCCAGAAGGTCGGCATCGTCGAACGCATCTTCCAAAGCGTCGATATCGATGGAGAGCGCATCGTTCAGCGCCTGCTCCGCCGCCGCGAAATCCACCTGCGCTTGGCCGAGCTGGCTCAATTCACTGCTGAGAGTGTTCAGGGCATTGGTCAGCGCAGCGTCCGCTGCGGACAGATCAATCCTTAGGTCATCCACCTGATCTTCCAGCTCCACGATTTCATCGTAAAGCGGACGCACCAACCCGCCCAGGATCGGCACGTTCAACACGGTTTCGAGCACGGCACGGGTTGCTGCGAACCCGAAATCCGTGAGGAACCCGAAAGCATCGTTGAGAAACCCGTTCAGGGAGTTTGTCGCGCTCGACAGCGCGGAGTTGAGGCTGTTGACCAAGGACGACGCCGTGTTGGCGGCAGCCTGTGCCGCAGCCACAGCCGATTGCGCGACGTTGAGATCGAACAGCGCTGCGTTGAAGGCAAGGGTCGCCGAGTTGATGGCCGAGGCCGCGCCGATGACAGCATCTTCGGCGATATTGGCCAGTTGGCGGAGGGCAGTGGCCCCTTCGCGTGCGAGGAACGCCTCACCCAGCACAAAGGCCGCATCTTCCAGCTCAAAGAGCCGGTCCTGGGCGTCTTCGACATCGGATTGGGCGGCGTTCACCCCAGCCTGCGCCCGGCTGATGGCGGCGAGGAATTGCGGGTTCTGAGCGTTGAAGATGTCGACAATGATCGTGTCATCCACGGTGATCGGCGCAAAGCTTGGCGTGGCAAAGCTGAGCGGATCGTTGAGTTGATCTGCCACGGAAATCGGCGAGACATACGCCGTATCCGTGACCGTCCGCCCGCCGGGCAAGGTGAGCTCGACCCCATCCGGGGTGTTGACCGCGGTGATCGGCACGCGGAACGCGACGGTCTTTTCGCCATCCACCACCGCGCGAATGGGAATGAGAAACTCGGTCGCTGCGCCAAATGGTTTGCTCGTTAAACCGACACCCGCCTCGAACTTCACGAGATCACCGATGATCTTGACCGTTCCGAAATCCCCCGGCTTTCCAGCCGCCTCGATCTCGATATCCGGGGCGCGGCCACCGCCAAGCAAGGGAAGATAGGAAGAATCTCTCATGTTTTTAATCCTTTAATCAAAGGGCGTCGCGGTGTGATGATGCTGACAGGCAACCGCGTTTGGGGCATGGCCTCGCGAAAACCGGGGCTTGCTGTGCAACTTTTATTCCCCGCCCGTTATCGCTACGTCAACTTTTTTACCTCGGCGCGGGCTCGAGGCGGTCTCCAGGGGACTGCGAAACGCGCGGGCGACAGGCCTGCAAAACACGCCAGGCCGAACGCGAAACGGGCCGCCCCGTAGGGGCAGCCCGCTGAAACCTTCGATCTCTAAAACCGCTGACCGGTCAGTCGCGCATGGAGGGCGGGCGCGCGTCGACCCAGGCGCCGTTTTGTTCGGCGCTGTCCACGGCTGCGTAGACTGCAGCCATGGAACGCAACCCGTCCACCGCCAGCGGCAGATCGCCTGCCGCCTGCCCCCGGATCCGTGCCGCCAGATCCACATAGATATTGGCCACGGCCAGCGGAAATCCTTCGGGATGGGCGATCGCCACGCGGCTGAGCCGCCCGGCCTCGTCCGACAGGCCCGCCTCGCCCTTCTCGATGATCTCGGTTCGACCGTTCAGCCGCGTGTAGTGGATCTGGTTCGGCTGTTCGGAGGCCCAACGCATGCCCCCCAACTCACCAAAAACCTGAATATCCAGCCCGTGCATCCGCCCGATGGCAATGGTGGAGGACCAGAGCCGACCGACCGTGCCGCCTTCCATCCGGAAGTTGACCATCGCGTCATCCTCCAGCACCCGCGCCGAAACGGTCGAGGCGAAATCCGCAGAGAGCGTCCGCACCTCGTCGCCCGTGATGAAGGAGGCCAGATGCAGCGCGTGGATCCCGCAATCGGCCATCTGGCCCGAGACCCCGGCCATGGCCGGATCATAGCGCCAGCGCACGCGCGGGTTCTCGGCATCATCCCCCGTGGCGTGGTGCCCGTGAGAGAAATTGGTGACCACCGTCCGGATCTTGCCCAGATCGCCGCGCCGCACCATCTCGCGCATCTCGCGGACCATGGGATAGGCCGAGTAGCAGTAGTTCACCGCGCAGATCTTGCCGGTCTCCGCGGCGATGCGGACGATCTCTTCGCCCTCCTCCACGGTCATGGTCATCGGCTTTTCGCAAAGCACATGGAACCCGGCCTCGAGAAACGCCTTGGTGATCTCGAAATGGGTGTTGTTCGGCGTGGCCACGGTCACGAGATCGAGCTTGTCTGTGCGGCCCTTCTCGCCTTCCAGCATCTCCTGCCAGTTGCCATAGGCGCGGTCCGAGGCGACGCCCAGCCGCTCCGCATAGGCCTTGCCCTTGGCCGCATCCACGTCGAGCGCGCCCGCAGTCAGGGCGAAATTCCCATCCGCCATGGCGCCGAGACGGTGGGCCGGTCCGATCTGGCTGCCTTCACCGCCGCCGATCATCCCCCAGGTCAGTCTGTTCATCGCGGGATCCTCACTCAAATCCGATGGAGCGCAGATAGGCGCGGTTCAGTTTGGCATCGCCCAGCGAGTCCGTATCCGGGAGGGTCGGATCGCAGTCTTGCTCCACCGTGCACCAGCCGGTGAAGCCCGCCTCCTCCAGCAATTGCCGAACGCGGGGGAAATCCACGTCGCCGTCGCCAAGATTGCAGAAGATCCCCTGCCCGCAGGCGTCGTAGAACCCAGTACGCTTGGCGATCACATCGGCCTTCACCACGGGGTCGATATCCTTGAAATGCATGTAGCTGATGCGGGACATGTGTCGTTCCATGAAAGCCACCGGGTCGAACCCGGCATAGGAATGGTGGCCCGTGTCGAAGCAGATCTTGAGGAAGCTCTCATCCACCTCGCTCAACAGGCGCTCGAGCTCCGGCTCGAAATCCATGAAGCCTGCCGCATGGGCATGGATCCCTACGGTCAGCCCGTATTCCTCGGCGCCCATTTTGGCCACATGGGCGATGCGGTCGCGATAGGCAGTCCATTCGGCACTGTCCATCTGCTCGGCGGCATCGGCACGCCCGGCGGTGGGCGCGCGGCGCGGCGAGATCGAGTCGATCAGAACCAGATGCTGCGCTCCATGGGCGGTCAGCGCCTGACAGGTCCGGACCGAGGCGTCGAGCACCTCGTCCCACGCCTCCGGATCATGGAACGGCCGGAACACCACGCCGCCGATCAGCTCGAGCCCATGCTCGTCCAGCGCCTCGGCCACTTGGGGCGGGTCCTCGGGCATGAAGCCCACGGGACCGAGCTCGATCCCCTTGTACCCCGCCTCTGCATTCTCGCGCAGCACGTCGCGCCAGCCCGGGTTGCGGGGATCACCTGCGAATTCCACCCCCCAGGAACAGGGGGCATTGCCGATACGGATGGTCATTGGGGCATGTCCTTCACTTGAACCACATCCTGCCACTGTCGCGTGGCCTGAGATTTTTGCGCGGCGGCCACGACCTGACTGACGGCGAGCCCGTCGCGGAAGGTCGGCCAACGCGGCGTGCCATCGGCGATGGCCTCGAGGAAATCGCGCGCCTCGATCGCGATCTGATCCTGGTAGCCGGTGCCGTGGCCCGGTCCCTGGCAAAAGGGCAGGTAATCGGGATGGGCCGGCCCTGTCAGGATCTGGCGGAACCCGCGCTCGGCCTCGGGCCCTTCGGCCCGGTAGAGCCAGAGGCTGTTCTGATCTTCCTGATTGAAGCGGATCGCGCCCTTTGTCCCTGTGATTTCATAGATATAGCCCATCTTGCGACCGGTCGCGATGCGGCTGAAATAGAGATGCCCCATGGCCCCGCCCGCAAAGCGGCACATCATCTGGGCGTGGTCGTCATTGGTCACGGCGACCCCGCCCCGATCATGGTGCACGGTCTCGATCTCGGCCATGAGCCCGGTGATCGGCCCGATCAGCGCGAGCGCTGCGTTGATCATATGGGGCGCAAGATCGCCCATGGTGCCATTGGCCTCGCCCTCGGTCCGCCAGCTCGCAGGCATCTCGGGATCCGCATAGAAATCTTCCGTATGCTCGCCGCGGAACCAGGTGACATCGCCGATCTCACCCTCCGCCACCAGCCGCCGCGCGTATTGCGAGGCGGGCGTGCGGATGTAGTTGAAGCCGATCATGTTAACGACGCCTGCCGATTCGGCAGCCGCTGTGATGGCCTCCGCCTCCGCCAGGGACGCGCCCAGGGGCTTTTCGCAAAACACGGGCTTGCCGAGCGATGTCGCCGCCTCGACGATGGCGCGATGGGTCTCCTGCGGCGAGGCAATGACCACCGCCTCGACCTTTGGATCCGCCACAAGGTCAGACCAATCCGCAGCCGCCCGCGCAAAGCCAAAGGCTTTGCGATAGCGCTCTGCCGAAGCGGGCGACGAGGCGGCCACCATTTCGAGTCGCGGTTTCAGGCGGGTGTCAAACAAGGCCCCCACGCAGGCATAGGCGACCGCATGGGCCTTGCCCATATAGCCCCCGCCGATGATGCCGATTCCGATCTCGGACATGAGCCCTCCCAAAAACTCTTGCAACCGGTTGCAACGTGAGTATCGTCTAAGTCAGAACGCGGTCAAGTCCGAACCTGATCGCAGATCTGCGCGGCAGACGCGCACTCTGGGAGGAGACACAAAAGATGGCTGGGGACACGGTCCGTCTGACGACGGCTCAGGCGATTATTCGCTATCTGAACGCACAGTTTATCGAGATTGACGGCACGCGACAGCGGGTCTGTGGCGGCGGTTTCGGCATCTTCGGGCATGGCAATGTGACCTGTCTGGGCGAAGCGCTTTACGATCATCGCGAGACGCTGCCGCTCTATCGTGGGCAGAATGAGCAGAGCATGGGATTCGCCGCGGCGGCCTATGCCAAGTACCATTTGCGGCGTCGGTTCATGTTCTGCACGGCAAGCGCCGGGCCCGGCACGGCGAACCTGCTGACGGCCTCGGCACTGGCCCATGCGAACCGGCTGCCGATGCTGATGCTGTGCGGGGATGCGTTCCTGACCCGCCTGCCCGACCCGGTGCTCCAGCAGCTGGAGCATTACGGCAATCCGGCGCTCGGGGTGAACGACGCCTTCCAGGCGGTCACGCGCTATTGGGACCGGATCACCCATCCGGCCCAGATCATCCAGTCGCTTCCAGCGGCGCTGGCCACCATGCTCGACCCGGCGGATTGCGGCCCGGCTTTCCTTGGCTTGCCGCAGGATGTGCAGGGCTGGACCTTCGACTACCCGGTTGAGTTCTTTGAGGAAAAGACCCACCGCATCCGTCGCATCACCCCCGACGCGCGCGAGGTGGCCGATGCCGCCGCCTTGCTGCGCGACGCCGAGAGGCCCGTGATTATCGCGGGCGGCGGTGTGCAGTATTCCGACGCTGTTGCCGAGCTGACGGCCTTTGCCGAGGACCACAACATCCCGGTGATCGAGACCATTGCCGGGCGCGCGAACCTTCTCAACGACCACGCGCTGAATATCGGCCCCGTGGGCGTGACCGGCTCGGACAGCGCCAATGCGGTGGCCGAACAGGCGGATGTGATCCTCTCCGTGGGCTGCCGCTTGCAGGATTTCACCACCGGCTCCTGGACGGCCTTCGCAAAGGAAGCACAGTTCATCTCGCTCAACGCCGCGCGGCATGATGCGGGCAAGCACCGCGCCCTGCCGATTGTCGGCGATGCGAAACTGGGGCTTGAGGCGCTGGCCGCCGAGATGACGCACTATCGCTGCCCGGCCCAATGGACCGCCTATGCGCAGGAGGAGCGGCGCAACTGGATGGCCTATGTGGCCGAGAATGTGCGCCCGGGGAACCGCCCGAACTCCTATGCGCAAGCGATCGGCGTGGTGAACGCGCTCTGCGATCCGCGCGACCGCGTTGTGGCCGCTGCCGGGGGCCTTCCGGCGGAGGTGACGGCGAACTGGCGCACCCTCGATGTCGGGACCGTGGATGTGGAGTTCGGCTTCTCCTGCATGGGCTACGAGATCGCGGGCGGCTGGGGCGCGCGCATCGCGCAAGCCGAGGTCGAGCCCGAGGCCGACACCATCGTCTTTGCCGGGGATGGCAGCTATCTGCTGATGAATTCCGACATCTATTCCTCGGTCCTGACCCGCAAGAAGATGATCGTGCTGGTGCTCGACAATGGCGGTTTTGCGGTGATCAACAAGCTGCAGAACAACACCGGGAATGAGAGCTTCAACAACCTCATCGCCGACACCCCCACGGTGCCGGAGGCCTTTGGCGTCGATTTCGTGGCCCATGCCGCCTCCATGGGGGCCGATGCGGTCTATGCGGAGAATGCCGATGCTTTGGCCGAGGCGTTCAAGGCCGCCAAGGCCTCGGACAAGACCAGCGTGATCGTGATGAATGTGGACGCCTATGAAGGCTGGACCACCGAGGGTCACACATGGTGGGAGGTGGGCACGCCCCATATCACCGACAATCCCAAGGTGCGCGCGGCCCATGAAGAGATCGAATCCGCCCGCGCCCGCCAGCGAAAGGGCGTCTGATGGACGTTCTCAGCGGCATCGCAAAGAAGCGGTTCCTGGTGATCGGGCGCGTGGGCATGGACCTGTCGCCCGAACCACCCGGAACCGGGATCGAGCACTCGACAAGCATGATGGTCGCCATGGGTGGCTCTTCGGCCAATATCGCGGCGGGGCTGGTGAAGTTCGGGGCCGAGGCGGCGCTGGTCACCCGGGTCTCGGATGATGCGGTGGGGCGCTACTGCGTGGCACAGCTCGGCGCCTATGGTGTGGATGCCAGCCATGTAAAGCCAATCGCGGGGGAGTTCCGCAATTCGCTCGCGCTCTATGAGACGCGGGTCGAGGACCACAACTCGGTGATCTACCGTAACGGGGCTGCGGATTTTCAGATGTCCATCGCCGATGTGGAGGCCGTGGATTACAGCCAATATGGCGCGCTGATCACCGCAGGAACCGTGTTCGCCGCCGACCCCTCGCGCAGCGCGGCGTTCCGCGCGTTCGAGCTTGCCCGCGCTGCCGGGCTGCCGGTGATCTTCGACGTGGATTACCGCCCCTATAGCTGGCCCAGCCCCGCTGTCGCCGAGGAGGTCCTTTCCCGCGCGGGCGCCCTCTCGGATGTGATCGTCGCCAATGACGAGGAGTTCGGCTTCATGGCGGGTGGTATCGACAAGGGACTGGCCAAGGCCCGGTCCCTCGCCGAGACCAGCGCCAGCATCGTCGTTTACAAGATGGGCCATCTCGGCGCGATCACCTTCGCGGAAGGCACCGAGACCCGCACGGGCATTTACCAAGTCGAGGCCCTGAAACCCACGGGTGCCGGCGACAGCTTCATGGCGGGGTTCCTCGCCAGCCTCGCCGAGGGCCGCCCCATGGATGAGGCCGTCCTGCGCGGCTCGGCCTGCGCGGCCATCGTGGTGGCCAAGCCCGGCTGCGCCCCGGCCATGCCGAACGGCCCCGAACTCGACGCCTTTCTCGCGCGCCATCCCGGCCCCAGCGCGCCCCAGCCAGATACCGGAGCATGAGACATGCATATCGCGCCATTTGACAATGAAAACAAACCGATCGTCGACGTAGATGACGCATTGGTTCCGCTGAACTACTTCAATATCGTCAAGCTCAAAAAGGGCGAAAGCTTTGGCTATGCAGTCCCGGGCTACGAGACTTGCATCGTCCCCGCCACCGGTCTAATCGATGTGAGCGCGGGCGGGTTCACCGCCGCCAAGCTCGGCGGACGCGGCGTCGATGTCTGGGATGGGGAGCCCGAGGGGGTCTATGTGCCTACCGGGATGGAGGCGCGCTTTACCTGCCTCTCCGGTGACGCCGAGGTCTTCATCGCAGGGGCCAAGTTCGACAAGGTGCTTGAGCCCTTTGCCGTGCGCGCCGATGAGCTCGACCTCGTGCAATACGGCTCGGACGACACCAAGACCCACCGCAAGATCAAGCACATCCTCGGCGCAAACCAGCATGAGCGCGTGGGGCGTCTTCTGGTCTCGGAACTCTTTACCGTTGGCGCGGGCGGCTGGTCGGGCTTTCCGAGCCACAAGCACGACACGGACCGCCTGCCGGACGAGACGCGCCATGACGAGACCTACAACTTCCGTTTCAAGCCGAACTACGGCTCGGGGTTGCAGATGCTCCAGCGCGAGGACAACAAGCCCGGCGACGCCTATCACATCATGGATGGCTCCACGATCTGCATCGACAAGGGCTACCATCCCTGCGCGGTGCTGCCGGGCTATGAGATGTACTACTTCACCATCCTTGGCGGGCTGAGCCAACGCAGCCTGAAGCAGTATTTCCAACCCACACATGAGGAACAGCTCCACACGATCCCGGGCATCATGGATATGGTGGCGAAGTTCAAATGACCCTCGCGACGCTTTCCGAAGTCCTGCAGCCCGCGCTCAAGGGCGGCTATGCGGTGGGCGGGCTCGTCTGTCTCGGCTGGGAGGATATGCGCGCCTATGTGGCCGCCGCCGAGGCCGAGCGCCTGCCTGTGATCCTGCAGGCCGGACCCTCCTGCCGGGCCCATACGCCCCTGCCCGTTCTGGGCCGGATGTTCCGCCACTTGGCCGAGAGCGTCTCGGTCCCTGTGGTCGCCCATCTCGACCACGGCTACAGCTTTGACGAATGCCGCGAGGCGCTGGACAGTGGCTTTACCTCCTTGATGTTTGACGGCTCGAAACTGCCGCTCAGCGAGAATATCGCCCAGACCGCGCTGATCGCCGAGATGGCGCATCGGGCCGGGATCTCCTGCGAGGGGGAGATCGGCTTTGTCGGCTATTCCGACGGGGCGGCGAGCCAGGGCACGAACCCGGCTGAGGCCGAGCGTTTCGCCTTTGAGACCGGCGTCGATGCCATGGCGATCTCCGTGGGCAATGTCCATCTGCAGCAGAACCGCGAGGGCGGGCTGGACGAGGCGCGCATTGCCGAGATCGATGCCCGGACCGAGGTGCCGCTGGTGATCCATGGCGGCTCCGGCGTGCCGCTGGAGCAGCGCGCGCGGCTGGCCCGGGGCACCTCGATCTGCAAGTTCAATATCGGGACCGAGCTGCGGATGGCCTTCGGCACCGCCCTGCGCAGCGCCGTGGCCGCTGATCCGGACCGGTTCGACCGGGTGCAGATCCTGCGCGAGGTCGAAGCCCCGCTCGAGGCTGCCGCGCGCAGCGCCCTTCGCGCCCTGGCGCCAGAAAAGGAAATCGCATGAAACTAGGACTTTTGGGATGTGGCCGGATCGGACAGGTCCATGCCCGCAGCCTGTCGCGCATGGCCGGGGCAGATCTCGTGGCCGTGGCCGATGCCATGCCCGCCGCCGCCGAAGCGCTCGCGGCCACCTCCGGTGCAGAGGTGCGCGAGCCCGATGCGATCATCGCGGGCGCGGATATCGATGCGGTGATCATCGCCACACCCACCACCCTGCATTACGATCAGATCCATGCCTGCGCCGCCGCGGGCAAGGCGATCTTTTGCGAGAAACCCATCGATCTGAGCGCGGAGCGGGCCGCCGAATGCCGCGAGGCTGTGGCCGCTGCGGGCGTGCCGTTTCTGACCGCGTTCAACCGGCGCTTCGATCCGAGCTTTGCCCATCTGCAGGCACAGGTCCGCGCGGGTGCCATCGGCGCGGTCGAGCAAGTCGTCATCACCTCCCGCGATCCAGCCCCGCCCCCGATCGCCTATATCGAAAGCTCGGGCGGGCTCTTTCGGGACATGATGGTCCATGATCTGGACATGGCGCGCTTCCTTCTGGGCGAGGAGCCGGTGGAGCTCTTTGCCGTGGGTTCGTGTCTTGTGGATCCGGCGATTGGGGCGGCAGGCGATGTGGACACGGCGGCGGTCACCATGACCACGGCCAGCGGCAAGATCTGTCAGATCACCAATTCGCGCCGGGCCACCTATGGCTATGACCAGCGGATCGAGGTCCATGGCGCGGAAGGCATGCTGCAAGCGGCGAACCAGCCAAGCAACCTCGTGACCCGCGCCGGAGCAGACGGGTTCAACGGCGCGCGGACCATGGATTTCTTCCTGGAGCGCTACGAGGCCGCCTATCTCGCCGAGATGACCCATTTCGTCGAGGCCGTCAGCGGGGGCACCCCGCTCAGCGCCACGATCGAGGACGGGGTGGCGGCCCAGCGGCTGGCTGACAGCGCGGCGCAGTCCCTGGCCTCCGGCGCGCCTGTGCGCTTGACCTAACTCCGGGTCCGGGCGAGACCTTGCGTCCGGCACACACGGTCATTTTATCGACTTTTTGTTGATCTGGACGCCTATATCGGCAAAAATACATCGGACGGACCGGCATCCTCGCGATGCCCGGTCCCGACGGGCGGTTTCCCTTGGGGCATGCTGGCCTGACGGTTAAGCTGACTCGACTATGTATGTTTGCGGAGACCACCAAATGCAGGCGCAAGATCCCCTTTCGGCTCAGGCCCAGACTTTGGCCCCGGGCGATGGCTCGGCCACCCAGCGGGCCTACCACACCTTGCGCAAGATGATCGTGACCGGGGCCCTGCAGCCAGGCGAAAAGCTCAAGATCGACGGGTTGCGCAAGCGGCTCGACACCGGGGCCTCGCCGATCCGCGAGGCGCTGAGCCTGCTGACCTCGGACTATCTGGTGGAGCGGATCGACCAGCGCGGCTTTCGCACCGCCGATGTCAGTGCTGAGAATTTCGATGAGATCCTGACCCTGCGCTGCACGCTGGAGGATCTAGCCCTGCGCGAGAGCCTCGCGGCGGCAACCGAGGCTTGGGAAGAAGACGTGGTGCTCGCCCATCACCGGATGAAGCGGGCCAAGGCCGCGCAGGACCCGGACTACGAGACCTTTCACAAGAGCTTTCACATGGCGCTTCTGTCCAATGCGCGCTCGCCCATCCTGCTGAAATTCTGCTCCCAGCTCTATGATCTGAACATCCGCTACCGCTATCTCGCGGGCAGCGCGCTGAGTTATGGCCGCCGGGATGTGGGCGATGAGCATGCAGGCATTCTAGCTGCCGTCGTTGCCCGGGATGTGGAGGCCGCGAGCACGCGCCTCTTGGATCACTACCGCAACACCGGGGCGTTTCTGGCCGAAAGCCTCGGGGACAGCGCGGCCCCCAAGGTGGCGGAATAGCGCCTCAGCCCAAGGGCACCAGCGTCAGATCGAATGTGACGGCGAGGTAATCCTCCGGCACCTTGCCCGAGAGGGCGAACCCCTCTGCCGGGAAGCTGCCCGCAGGCCGCGTCTCATAGCGCATCACGAGATCCTCGCGCACGCCAAAAACCGTGTCCTGATCGAGATAGGGGTCATCCTCGGGGAAAACCTCGGTGACGAGCGGCTTATAGCCCTCGGCCTCGACGATGTAGTGCAGATGCGAGGGCCGCCATGGGTGCCGCCCACAGGCGCGCAGGATATCCCCCACGGGCCCGTCCGAAGGCACGGTGTATTCCACGGGCCGCACGGTGGTGAAGGCATAGCGGCCGTCATCACCGACGGTCTGCAGCCCGTGGAATGAGTAGGTGTCCTGATCTGGGTCCTGGCTGGAATAGAGCCCGTTCGGCGCCGTCTGCCAGATATCGAGCGTCGCCCCGGGGATCGGGCTGCCATCGGGCGCCCGCACGACGCCCTCGGCCAGCAACACGGGCGCGTCGAAATCCTGCCGCAGATCGCCCCCCACGTGCAGCGGCGGCGAACCCGTGATGTGGAACGGCCCCAGCACCGAGGAGGACGTCCCCTCGGGCGCATTGTGCAGCATATCCACCAACGACGAGAGCCCCAGCACATCCGAGAGGAGCACAAACTCATGCCGCTCCTTGTCCGAGATCTCGCCCGCCCGTTCGAGGAACTGGATGCCCATGTTCCACTCCGCATGGGTCAGGTTCGTCTCCCGCGCGAAGGCATGGAGATGGCGTACGAGGCTGCCCATCACCTCCCGCAGGCGCGGGTCCGTCCCCTCGCCCAGATAGCCCATGAACACATCGGTGATATTGTCTTTGGTCACATTCCGCATGGGACGGTCTCCTGTGGTCAGAGAAGGGCGAGGCTGAGGCCGGGGAAGCGGATCAGCACGATCAGCACCAGCAGCATCACGAAGGCAAAGGGCAAGGCGCCGAGGAACACATCCTTGAGCTTGATCCGGTCATCATCGAGCGTCGCCTTGATGACAAAGCAACTCAGGCCCAGAGGCGGCGTCAGCAGCCCGATCTCGGCGGCGACCACGGCCACGATCCCGAACCACACGAGGCTCAGCCCCATATCGTCGATCAGCGGCAGGAAGAGCGGCACGACGATCAGGATGATCGAGGCCGTATCGAGGATGGTCCCGAGAAACAGCATCAGCACGACAAGCAACACCATGATCCAGAAAAAGGAAAACTCATTGGCTGCCAGCAAGTTCTGCAGCTCGTTGGGAAGGCCCGCAAGGCCGAGCATCCGGGCATACATGGAGGCCGCCGTGATCAGGAAGAGGATCGCGGCGGTGATATGGCCGGTCTCGATCACCGTCTCCCAGAAGCTGCGCAGGTTGATCCGCCCCCGCACGGCGGCGATGATGATCCCGAGCAGTGAGCCCGCCGCCCCGGCCTCCACCGGTGTGGTCCAGCCCGTATAGATCCCGCCAAGAACGACGATGATCAGCCCAAGGATCGGCAGGGTTTTCACGGCGATCTCGGACCAGGGCATGAGATCGCCCTCCTCCACCATCTCGCCGCCGACAAAGCCCGGAGTGAAGCGCCCCATGAACCAGATCGCCGCCACATAGGCCGCCGCGAGCAACAGGCCCGGGATCACGCCCGCGAGGAACATCTCCCCCACGGATTGTTCGGCCACGAAGGAATAGATGATCAGCATCGCCGAGGGCGGGATGATCATGCCGAGCACCGAGCTCCCGGCCACCACACCCACGGCGAAGCGTGGGTTGTAGTTGTGGCGCAGCATCTCGGGCACGGACATTTTCGAAAATACCGAGGCCGAGGCGATGGACGACCCGGTTACTGCGGCAAAAACCGCATTCGCGCCCACCGTGGCCATGCCGATCCCGCCGGTGATGCGACGGAAGCCCTGGTTCATGACCGAGTAGATATCCGCGCCCAGCCCCGCCTTAGAGACGATCAGCCCCATGAAGGTGAAAAGCGGAATGGTGGCGAAAGTGTATTCCATCGCGCTGTCGCCGATGGCGATTTTCAGCAGCGCAAAGGACAGATCCATGCTGTCGCGCATGATCCAGATCGCGAGAAAGCTCACGAGGCCAAGCGCGATCGGGATATACATGCCGAGATAGATCAGCACGATGATCGCGACGATGGAGACGAGACCGATATCGACGGGGGTCATGAGCCGCTTTCCTGATGGGGCGCATCATCCCCGGTCTGGCTGAAGATGTGCAGGATGAAATGCACCGTGCAGAGGCAGGCGCTCAGGAAGATCACCAGCTTCACCGGCCACCAAGGCGCCGTGAAGACGCCGGGGACACCGAAGAAATCCTTGGTCTCCCACATCTCGAGGAATTCCGGCCAGATCGCGACGGCCACCAGCACCATGAAGAGCGCGCTGACCGCGTCGATGATCCGGCTCATGGCGCGGCCCACGGGCGGTTTGCGGCGGCGCATCAGCATCAGGAACCCGTCCGAACGCGTCAGCCGCCCGACCCGGATCACATCCGGGAGCTGTAGGAAGACGATGAGCACCATAGAGAATTGCACGACCTCCACCGCGCCCAGAAAGGGTTTCGAGAAGATCCCCCGCGCGATGATGTCGTAATTGACCACCGCGATCAGGGCGATGACCACAAAGGTGCCAGCGGCGTTGGCCGCCATGGCGACGTCGCTGGCAATTTTGGAAAAAAGGCTCATTCCGGGGCCGTCAGAGCTCAGTTGACCGCATCATCATCGGACCAATCGCGGACCGGGGTGAAGCCCGCGGCCTGCAGCTTGCCCATATAGGTGTTGAGCATCTGCGTGCCCGGCTGACCCGCTGCGTCGAGGCTCGCGGCCCATTCGGCTGCGATGTTCGGCATGGCATTGGCCCAGGCCGCGCGCTCGGCCGCGTCCATCTCGACCACGGTGCCACCTGCGGCCACATAGGCTTCGCGGCTCGCCTCGGCCCGGTCCATGGCAATGCCCGCCACATGGTCGCGATAGGCCACGGCGACCTCTTGCAGCACGTCCTTCACCTCATCCGGGAGCTTCTCCCAGTAATCCTTGTTCACGGTGATCGTCTTGGAGTTCACCGCGCCCAGATCAGCCTTGAGCATATAGGGCGCCACCTCGGCGATCTTGAAGGTCGAAGCCGCCTCGGGCCAGAGCATGGCGTGATCCACAAGCCCGGTCTGCACCATGTTGTAGAAATCCGTCAGACCTCCGCGCACACCGGCAGCCCCCTCGATCCCCTCGAGATAGCGCAGGTTCATCCCTGCCCCCGCGACCTTGGAGCCTTCGAGATCGGACAGCGCGTTCACGGGCTCCCGCGAGAAGACCTGATAGGTGTCGAGCACCACGCCCGTGGCGAGATAAACCTGGTTCTGCTTGTCGAACTCGGCCTGCATGGCCGGGTATTCCTTGGCGATCTCGTCGACCGCCTTGGCCACGGCGCGCGCGTCTGCGGCCACGAAGGGGGTCACCGCCGCAAGCCCTTGGGAGGGCAGCTTGGAGCTGTGGAAGATGGTGGTGACGATGCCGATATCGCCCAGGCCCAGCTTGACGCCCTCGAGCACGCCCTTGGGTTTGACGATGGTGCCGCCATAGCTCTCCATCCAGTCCATCTCATAATTACCGGTCATGGCGAGGCGCTTGTCGACCTCGGGGATGAAGAAATTCGTGAACTCCTTCACCCAAAGCGCCCGGGCCGGGTAGCCGTCGATCACGCTCACGCGGATCTTTTCCTGTGCCAAGGTCGGGAGCGCGGTGGCCCCGATCAGAAGCGCCGCCAGCGTGGCGCGGCGTGTCAGTTTGCTGAACATGGTATCCTCCCTTATTGGCCTGTTTTCTCAGGCCTTCCTCCAGATTGTTGTGAGCTCCGTCCCCGCCGCGACAAAGAGCTTGGCGAGGGGGCAGTATTTTTCGACCTCGGAGGCCACGGCCTGCAACTCTTGGTCGGTTGCGGTGCCGTCGCTGAGGACGGTTTGCGTGATGGATTGAAACGGGACGTCGATTTCTTCGGAGAGCGTCACGCCCCTTCGGTCGAACTGACAGGCGACGCTGATCTGCAGATGCCCGATATCAACCCCAAGCTTCGTCGCGCATTTATGGCCGATCACATTGGTGCAGCCGATCAATGCGCTCAGCGCCGTGTCCGTCGGCGTCGGCCCGGCATTGGTCCCGCCCCGCTCGGTCGGCTCGTCGATGGCAAAGCCCAGATCGCGAATGGTGACATCCGCCCGTGAGTGGCTGGAGCCTCGCGCATCGGCCTTCAGCGTGACCGTGGTTTTCGGACGCAACGCCATGGCTCAGATGATCTCGCAGATATCGTCAAAACCGAAGCGCGGCAGCTTCTGAAACAGCGCGGTTTCATCCGCATAGCCGATATTGCAGAGGAAATTGGATTTCCAACCATTCTCGGCGAAAAACTCCTCATCCACGATGGAGTTTGAGAACCCCGACATCGCCCCCACATCGAGCCCCATGGCCCGGGCCGCGATCATGAAATACGCGCCTTGCAGGGTGGAGTTGCGATAGGCGGTGTCATGGGCATAGCCCGGCTTGCCCTCAAAGAGCGGCTTGCGATCCTCATGGGGAAAGAGGAAGTCGAGCTTGCGCCAATACTCCGGGTCCCAGGCGATGATCGCCGTGACCGGGGCCGCGCGCATCTTCTCCACATTCTTGGGCTTGAGGGACTTGGCCAGCCGGGTTTTCGCCGCATCGCTGGTCACGAAGATGAACCGCGCCGGGCAGGTATTCATGCTGGTCGGGCCATTGATCGTGATCTCGTAGAGAGTGCGCAACATCTCTTCGCTGACCGGCTTGTCCGTCCAGGCGTAGTGGGAGCGCGCATCCCGCAGGATCAGGTCAATCGCATCATCGTCGAGCCGCGGCTTACGCGCGCGCAGAGACCGCACCGCCTCCTGCGCCTGGGCGCGCAGGGCCGCGAGGGATTGCTCGCCCTCCCCCATCACTCGGCCGCCGTCTTCTGGGCCAGATCGGCCTCATCGATGATGGGGCTAGCGCAGATGCCGATCCCCTCGATCTCGATCTCGACGGTCTCGCCGGGGCGGAGCCAACGCGGGTTCGGTTTCTTGGCATGGCCGACGCCCGGCGGGGTGCCAAGAGCGATATGGTCGCCGGGGCTGAGCGTGGTGTAGCCCGAAATGATCGAGATCGCCTTGGCCGCGCCCCAGAGCATGTTGCTTGTGTTCGAGGATTGCAGGATCTCGTCCCCCACCCGGCTCTCGATCTTGAGGCCGGACGCGCCCTCGGGCAAATCCTCGGGCGTGACCACAAAGGGCCCGATCGCGCCGGTGGCGTCGAAGTTCTTGCCGGGCGTCCATTGGTGGGTCTTGCGCTGGTAGTCACGCACGGAGCCGTCATTGAACACCGTATAGCCAAAGACATGGGACAGGGCGTCGGTCTCGGTGATGTTGCGCCCCTCCTTGCCGATGATCACCATCAGCTCGGCCTCATAATCGAGCTGCTCCGAGCAGCTGGGCCGCACCATGGGCGCGCCTGCGGCCATGATCGATTTGCGCCCCCGCATGAAGAGCGCCGGGTAATCCGGGATCTCGTAGCCGCCCTCCTTGATATGCTCCACATAGTTCAGGCCAAGGCAGATGATCGTGGGCGGGGCCGCGATGGGCAGCGCGGGTGTGATCTCGGAAACGGGGATGGTCGCCGCCCCGGACGCAGCAGCGGTTGCCGCGGCCGCGCGCAGATCCGGGTCCTCCGCCAGCGCGGCGAGATCGGCGCCAACGCCCGGCAGAGCCGCGCTCAGATTGACCGCGTGATCGCCGCTTACGGCAAATACGCTTTGTGCGCCCTCGACGCGCCCCACTAGAAATCGCATCCCAGCCTCCCTCTTGCTTACGGGTATTTTTGGCGATAAAAAAACCTCAAGTCAAATAAAATCGATATTTTGAAATCGAGCATGGAAGGAGGGAGGCAATGCCCCCATGGGAGAGCTACAAGGCTGAGGCCAAGGCGCGGGGTGCGCTCGCGTTGGAGTTGTATGTGGCGCAATCGACGCCCACCGGCGCACCGGAGGCGGTCAAGGCCGCCCTGCCCGATCACCTGGCCTATCAGGCCGAGCTGGAGGCGCTTGGCGCGCTCGCCTTTGCCGGGCCGATGTCCGATGAGACCGGCGCGCTGATGGAGGGGATCGGGCTGATCATCTACCGGGCGGAATCCTTCGAGGCGGCCAAGGTGATGGCCGAGGCCGACCCGATGCATGCCTGTGGCGCGCGCAGCTATGTGCTGCGGAAATGGCTGATCAATGAAGGGTCCCTGACCCTGTCGGTCGGGCTGTCCGGCAAGACCGTCACCCTCGACTAGGGCCCCTCTGGACCGCGGCTGCCAGGGTGCAGGTAGGCAAATCCTGGCACGTGGGCGAGATCCGCGGCGCGCGTCCGCTCTGTCCGGCTACGGACAGAGCCCCCTTCTCCTACCCTCACGCGCTCCGCGCCAACCAGCTCTGCATTGCCTCTGTCACCGAATTAGGCGTCTCGATCGTCGGCAAATGCCCCGCCTCCGGGATCTGCACCAACTCGGCACCGGGGATCAGATCCCGCATCAGCTCATGCCGTGCAGGCGGGCACAGCCGGTCCTGCGCCCCGCAGAGCACCAGGCTCGGCACTGTCACCGCGCGCAAACTCTCCTGTTGATCCGGGCGGGTCTGCAGCGCCCGGGACTGCGCCGCAAAGACCTCAGGCCCAAAATCCAGCGCCATGCGCAGGCACAGGTCGAGATTGGGATCCGCCGGGTCCTCCGAGGCGAGGTAATAGGGCATCAGCTCCTCTCGCATGATCGCCTCGAGGCCCTTTTCGCGCAGCCGTGCCAGCTGGGCAGACCGCCCTTCCGCCTTTCCGGGGGGTTCCGCCCGCGGGTTGGTGTCCAGAAGCGCAAGCCGCGTCACCCGCTCCGGGGCGAGACGGATCACCTCCATGGCGACGATCCCCCCCATGGAGAGCCCGGCCAACGCGAAACGGGGCGGCGCGATATCGAGCACAGCCTCCGCAAGCTCCGCGATGTTGTCCTGCCCGGTAAGCGGCGCAACAAGAATGGCGCGATCTCGGGACAGGGACGCGATCTGGGATCCGAAAAGCCGCGCATCGCACATCATCCCGGGCAGCAGAACGAGCGGTTCGCTCATCCCGCGCGCGGCAGGGTCTTGCCCGCCGGATCGCTCGTCCGCCGTACCCGATAGAGGCTGACCTCCCCTGTCATGGCCGGCGTCAGGGTGTGCGAGAGCCCCGGTTGGATCAGACAGGTGTCACCGGGATTGAGCACGGTCTCGCCCCCGTCCCAGGCGAGCCGCCAATGCCCCCGCATGGGCATCAGCACCTCTGGCATCTCGCTGAGAAGCGCCGCCTCGGAGGCAGATCCGCGCGTGAGAAACTCCACCTCGAAGCCCGGTCGATCCTCGAGCACGGCCCCCGTCCCAATCACCTTGACCGGCGCGCGATCCGCCAGCGCCATCAGGTCCCAATACCGCGCAACGTAATGGGGCACGACATCCGCCGTGCTGGGCTCCCCGCGCTTGGAGAGCTCCTCGGCGGACATGAGCGGCATAGGCGCGACGCCCTCGGGCAAGTGCTCGCCCTTGGCACTGTCATAGAGCTTGCCATTCTCGCCCAGAACCAGCCCATGGGCCCCGGCATCCTCCACGACCTGCGGCGCCCAATGGACCCCGCCCCCCGCATCATCGCCGCCCAGCACGGCCATGATCATCCCATAGTCGAGCCCGATATTCTCGAACCCTCGGAAGATCCCCGTGGGGATGTTGAAGATGTCGCCCTCTTCCAGCACGACCTCCCCCGCATCGCCATGGCGCCCCCAAAAGAACCGCCAGCGCCCCTTGAGCACGAAGAACACCTCGGCGGTGTTGTGATCATGGAGCGAGTTGCGGCATTTCGGCGGCTGGCCCGCCGCGCCGATATTGAAGCCGATCGCATCGCGCAGATGGACATGCTGGTCCGGGCTTTCCGAGACGCCGCCCCCGATAATGGTGAAGTTTTCCTTCTGGTCCGAGCCCGGGGTGTGGGCGTCAATGAAGGCGGTCTTGCAAGGCACAAGCTCGCCATAGCGCACGATGCGGGGCTGCAGATCGGGCGAAGTCATTTCGGGTCTCCTTGGATTTCAACAGAGGGGCGCGCCGCGTCGCGCGGCCAGCCCTCGGGAATGCGGGCCGTGCCGCGCAGAATGAGAGGGCTTTCGATTTCGAGCCGACCGGATGGGGCGTCCCCCGCTTCGATCATGCCGAGCAGCATGGTGACCGTCGCATCCGCCATATCGCTGGCAGGCTGGCGCAGGGTCGTGAGGTCATAGGAAGGCCAGGCGGCCATGGCCACATCGTCATAGCCCACAACGGACACGTCGTCGGGAACCGCGCGGCCAAGCTCGGCCTCCAGCGTCTCGAGCACGGCGAAGGCCATGTGGTCATTGCCGACAAAAATCGCATCGGGCGGATCGGGACGGGCAAAGAGGGTGCGCGTGGCCTCGGCGGCGATATCCCGGCGAAACGCGCCTTCGATGATCGCCAGCGGCGCTTGCCCCGCCTCCGCCAGAGCTGCCTCGAACCCCGCCTGCCGGTCACGCCCGTTGAGCGATTTGTGCCAACCCGCCACATGGGCGATCCGCTGGTGCCCCCCCGCCACGAGAAACTGCCCTGCCAGATACCCGCCCGCGTAGTTCGCGGAGGTGACCGAGGGCAGGCTGCGATCCTCTTGCCCGCGATTGAACAGGACAAAGGGCATCCCCAGATCACGCAGCCGCGCTGTCAGGGAGTTCGACATGCTCACGGAGGCGAGGATGATCCCGTCCACCTGATGGGCCATGAGGTTCTCAACCACGCCATCCACCTCCTCCTCGAGGTTCTGGGCGAAGATCACCATCATGTGGTAGCCGCGCGCGCTGAACCGCTCCGACAGGATCTGCAGCGCCTCGGGGTAGAACGGGTTGGTGAGGTATGCCAGCACGATCCCGATCGTGTAGCTGCGCCCGGTATTGAGCGAGCGCGCCAGCGTGTTGGGCAGATAGCCCAGTTCGCGCGCGGCCTCGCGCACGCGGGCCACCTTGTCCGGCGAGACTCGCGAGCCCGGGGTAAAAACACGGCTCACGGTCGGCTGGCTCACACCCGCCTTGCGCGCGACATCCGCCGCCGTGATCCGGGCCTCGGGCATTTGGGTTACTCCGCTGCAGCCCCGTAGGGCACATTGGCCCCGCCATAGCGGCGCACACGGACATTGCACTGCTCCGCATGGCCGACGAAACCTTCGAGCATGCAGAGCCGGGAGCCATAGGCGCCGATCTCGGCCGCCGCGGCATCGGTGGTGATCTTCTGATAGGAATGGGTCTTGAGGAACTTGCCGACCCAGAGCCCGCCCGTATAGCGCCCGGCCTTCTTGGTGGGCAGGGTGTGGTTGGTGCCGATCACCTTGTCGCCATTGGCCACATTGGTGCGGGGCCCGAGGAAGAGCGCTCCATAGGAATGCATCTCGGCCAGGAACCAGTCATCCCGGTCGGTCATCACCTGCACATGCTCATAGGCCATGTCATTGGCGACCTGCAGCATCTCGTCATAGGTGTCGCAGAGGATCACATCGCCATAGTCGCGCCAGCTGGTGGCCGCAGTCTCGGCGGTGGGCAGGATCGCGAGGATCCGGTCAATCTCGGCCAGGGTCTCTTCGGCGAGCTTGCGGGAATTGGTGATCAGGCAGGCGGGCGAGTTATACCCGTGCTCGGCCTGGCCCAGCAGGTCCGTGGCGCACATCTCGGCATCCACGGTGTCGTCGGCGATGACCATGGTCTCGGTCGGCCCGGCAAAGAGGTCGATCCCCACCCGGCCATAGAGCTGCCGCTTGGCCTCGGCGACAAAGGCGTTGCCCGGCCCGACCAGCATATGCACGGGCTCAATGGTTTCGGTCCCGATCGCCATGGCGCCCACGGCCTGGATCCCGCCGAGCACGTAGATCTCGTGCGCGCCGCCCAGATGCATGGCCGCGACGATGGCCGGATGGGGCGCGCCATCCACGGGCGGGGCCGAGGACACGATGCGCGGCACCCCCGCCACAGAGGCCGTCAGCACGGACATATGCGCCGAGGCCACCATGGGGAACTTGCCGCCGGGCACATAGCAGCCCACGGATTGCACGGGGATATTGCGATGTCCCAGGATGACGCCGGGCCGGGTCTCGACCTCGATATCCGTCATGGAGGCCCGCTGCGCCTCGGCAAAGGCGCGGATCTGGTCCTGAGCGAAGCGGATATCCTCCATATCCCGGGTCGAGACCTTTTGCATGGCCGCCTCGATCTCGGAGGCGTTCAGGCGGAACCGCTCGGGCGCATAGCCGTCGAATTTCTGGCTGAGCTCGCGAATGGCCACGTCGCCCCGGCTCTCGATATCGGCCAGGGTGCTCTCAACAACCTGGCGGACCTTGGCGTCGTCTTCGGCCCGCTCTGCCTCGGGCTTGGAGTGCTTGAGATACTCGATGGTCATGGGTCTTGTCCTGATCCGGTTCGCGGTTTCGGGGTCTCTGCGTGGTGTGTCGTCAAGGCCGGCACACCGGGTCGAGAGCACACATTCCGGTCTGGAAACCCTGCCCGCCTCAACGGGAGTTACGAGTCCTGCCCCGGCTCTTGCATGACGACTCGCCGCCCGGCGACGGCTGCGTTGACGAAACCTTAGACCTGCGTGAATGCGTATTCAAGTGCCTTAATGAATGCGTATTCACCAGCACTGCCGCAGCCATCCTGGGCGAATAAAAGCCGGGCACAGGGCCCGGCTGTCTCGGTTCAGATCCCGCGCTGACCCGATCAGGCCTTGGTGCGCTCCGATTTCGGGTCATACATGGGCGCGAGGCTTGCCTGCGCCGCATAGCGCCGCCCGGCGATCTCGATTTCATAGGTGCCGGCCTTCATCTCGGCCGCTGTCTCACGCTCATGGGCGCAAGGCACGTAGCCCAGACCGATCGCCCCGCCCAGCTTGTGGCCATAGCCGCCGGAGGTCAGGTAGCTCACGATCTTGCCGTCCCGGATCAGCGGCTCGTTATGGTGCAGATGGGCGCTCGGATCCTCGAGCTTGAACTGCATGAGACGCCGCTCAAGCCCGGTCTCGCGCTTGCGCAGCACCGCCTCGCGACCCAGGAAGTCCTCCTTGCCGGGCAGGTCCGTCTTGACCGCGAAGCCCAGACCAGCCTCGAGCACATGATCCTCATCGGTGATGTCGTGCCCATAATGGCGGAAGGCTTTCTCAAGCCGCAGCGTATCCATCGCATGCAGCCCGCAGAGCTTGAGCCCGTGATCGGCCCCTGCCTCCACCAGGGTTTCCCAGACATGGGCGGCCATGTCCGTGGAGATGTAGATCTCCCAGCCAAGCTCGCCCACATAGGTCACCCGGTGCGCCCGGGCGAGACCCAGACCGATCTCGATCTCGCGGGCCATGCCGAAGGGGTGGTGGTCGTTCGAGAAGTCATTGGGCGAGCAGGCCATCAGCACATCGCGCGCCTTGGGCCCCATGAGCGGCAGCACCGCCTCGGAGCTGGTGACATCGCTGATGACCACGAAATGGTCGCCCACATGGCGCCGCAGCCAGGCCAGATCGCGATGCACCGTGGCCGCCGGAACCACGAGGAAATAGGCGGTCTCCGAGAGGCGCGTGACGGTCAGGTCGCATTCGATCCCGCCCCGCTGGTTGAGCATCTGGGTATAGACGATCTTGCCTTGGGGCACGTCCATCTGCGCGCCGCACATCTTCTGCAGGAAGGCGCAGGCATCGCGCCCCTCGACCCGGATCTTGCCGAAGGAGGACATGTCGAGCATGCCGACGCCTTCGCGGATCGCCATATGCTCGGCCGCGCGGTTCTCGAACCAGTTCTGACCGGCCCAGTCGTACTTGTAGTCGCGCTCCTGGCCTTCATTGGCGAACCAGTTCGCGCGTTCCCAGCCCGCGGTCTCGCCGAAGACAGCGCCCTTGGCCTTGAGATGCTCATGCAGGGGCGAGCGGCGGATGCCCCGGGCGGTCTCCGGCTGGCGGAACGGATAGTGGTCGGCAAAGAGCCAGCCGAGGCTTTCGGAGACCCGCTCCTGCAGGTAGTGGCGGTTGCCCTGGAAAGGCTGCGCGCGGCGGATATCCACGTCCCAGAGGTCAAAGGGCGGCTCGCCATCGTTCATCCACTGGGCCAGAGCCATACCCGCCCCGCCAGACGAGACGATCCCGATGGAGTTATACCCCGCCGCGACCCAATAGCCGCCCAGCTCCGGCGCTTCGCCGAGATAGTAGCGGTCATCGGGGGTGAAGCTCTCGGGCCCGTTGAAGAAGGTGTGGATCCCCGCCTCGGCCAGCATGGGCAGACGGTTCACCGCCGCCTCGAGGATCGGCTCGAAATGATCGAAATCCTCGGGCAACTGGTCAAAGCAGAAATCCTCGGAGATGCCGTTCATCCCCCAGGGCTTGGCCTTGGGCTCAAAGGCGCCGAGCAGGATCTTGCCCGCGTCTTCCTTATAATAGGCGCATTCATCAGGCACCCGCAGCACAGGCTGCGGCTTGAGATCCTTAATGCCCTCAGTGACGATGTAGAAGTGCTCACAGGCGTGGAGCGGGACATTGACGCCGGACATCTTGCCCAGCTCGCGGGCCCACATGCCCGCGCAGTTCACCACCATATCGGCGGCAATATGGCCCTGCTCTTCGCCCTGCGCCCAGCTCACGCCCGTCACCCGGCCCTTGGCCTGGGTCACAGCGGTGACCTTGACGCCTTCGACGATCTTGGCACCGAGATTGCGCGCGCCCTTGGCCAGCGACAGGGCCACATTGCCCGGATCGGATTGACCGTCATGGGGAAGATACACGCCCGCGGTCACGCCCTCGATGTTCAGATGCGGATAGCGCTCGAGCACCTCGGTCGGCGACAGTTCTTCAACCTCGACCCCATAGACCCGGGCCATGCCCGCCTGACGCAGGATCTCTTCCTTGCGGTGCTCGGTCAGGGCCACGGTGATGGATCCGGTCTCGCGGAAACCCGTGGAGACGCCGGTTTCCGCCTCGAGCTTGCCGTAGAGATCCGTGGAATACTTCGCCAACCGTGTGAGGTTCTGGCTCGCCCGGAGCTGCCCGATCAGGCCCGCCGCGTGCCAGGTGGTGCCGCAGGTCAGCTGCTTGCGCTCCAGCAGGACAATGTCCTTCCAGCCGAGCTTGGCCAGGTGATAGGCGACCGAACACCCGGACACACCCCCACCAATGATAACGACGCGCGCCGAAGTAGGTAATTGGGTCATGACAGCAGCAATCCTGTTTACAAAAGCCCCGCCGCGCAGGCTGGGGTCTTGGGCCGATGGGAAGTCCGAAGGGGGGAGACGGTGCTGCGACCAAGCAGCCCCCGGCCACGCGGCTGCGGCACAGCCCGGCCCTGGGTCACCGGGGTAGCGGGGCGGCGCGCCTGCGTTACTGGCCTGAAGAGGGGTGCGGTCTGCACGGGTGCGATCTCCCAATCGAGTGTCGGGTTGCTCTGCATGACGCTCTGCCGTGCAAATGCCCGAAGCTTGCGCATTCGTTGCCACAGACCGAAATGAAATTTCAAATCATTTTTTCACATCGAGGCGGAAAAATCTGGATTCCTTCACCGAAGCTGCGGTAGAGAGCCCGCACCAGCCTAAATTTCATCCAGAAACGGAACCGGTCCTCGCCCATGACACCGCATATCGGAGAAGACATTCGCGCCCTGCGGAAATCCCGGAACTGGACCCTGCAGGCGCTCTGCTCCGAGGTCGGGCGCTCGGTGGGCTGGCTGAGCCAGGTGGAGCGGGGCAAGACGGATCCGTCGATCCAGGATCTCTCGGCGCTGGCGGCGCAATTCGAGGTGCCGATCAGCTTTTTCTTCCGCTCTGCCTCACAATCGGAGGCCGAGCGCGGGCTGATCGTGCGCGGCGCCTCCGCCGAGCCGATCGGGTCGGAGGAAAGCGGTCTGCGCGAACGGCTGCTCTCCCCCAATCTCAACGGCAATTTCGAGATGATCCACTCGACCTTCTCCGCCCATTCCGAGAGCGAAACCCAGGTCAGCACGCGGGGGCGCGAGGATGGCGGCGTGGTGATCGACGGGCAGATCGATCTGGAACTGAACGGCGCGTGGTTTACCCTGGCAACCGGCGACAGCTTTCAGTTCTCCGATGATGTCTATCGATGGCGCAACCCGAATGACGCGCCCGCCACCGTGATCTGGATCGTCTCGCCTCCGGTCTACTGAGCCGCGCTCAGGCGTCGGCAAAGGGGCGCAACAGCGCGGTGATCCGCGCCACCCCTTCGGCCACGAGATCCGGTTCCCCCCGCGCCTCCACGTTGAGCCGCAAGAGCGCCTCGGTATTGGAGTTGCGCAGATTGGCCCGCCAATCCGCAAAGCTCAGGCTCAGACCATCCGTATGGTCGATCTCCGTCGCTTCAGGCGCCAGATCCGCCAGAACCGCCGCCACCGCCTTCTCCGGATCCGCGACCCGGAAGTTGATCTCGCCCGACGAGGGATGGAGCGCTCGCATTTCGGCAAAGCTCTCTTGCAGGCTCCGCCCGGTGGTCGAGATCTGGGCCAGCATCAAGAGCCAGGGGATCATGCCGCTGTCGCAATACATGAAGTCACGGAAATAGTGATGGGCCGACAGCTCCCCGCCATAGATCGCGCCCTCCGCGCGCATCCGCGTCTTCATCAGGGCATGACCGGTCTGGCCCATCACCGGCAGCCCCCCGGCGGCGCGCACGACCCGCTGCGTGTTCCAGGCCACCCGGGCGTCATGCACGATCCGACTGCCCGGCGCCCGCGCAACCAGCGCCTGAGCCAGGGCCGCCACCACATATTCACCCGGCACGAACGCGCCCTGATGATCAAAGAAGAAACACCGGTCGAAATCCCCATCCCAGGCCACGCCCAGATCCGCCCCCGCCGCCCGCGTCCCATCCCTGGTCAGCGGCTGGTTCTCGGGCAGCATCGGGTTCGGGATCCCTACGGGGAAGCTTGGATCCGGCGCGTGAAAGGCCCGGGTGACCGTCAGCGGCGCGCCCTGCCCCTGCAGCCGCTCAACCACAGCGTCGAAGGTTGGCCCCGCCGCCCCATGCCCGGCATTGGCAAAGAGGTGCATCGGCGCCATAGCACTAGGGTCGACAAAGGACAGCACTCGCTCCACATACGCGTCGCGGCAGGACAGCTCCCGATAGGGCCCCGGCGCACTACTGGCGCGCGCGGGTCCTGCGGCCACCCGTGTCTCGATGGCGCGAAACTGCGCATCAGGGAGTGGTGTGGCCCCCGGCCCCACTAGTTTGAACCCATTATCGGTGATCGGATTATGGGAGGCCGTGACCATCACCCCGCCCTGGGCCCGGCAGTGATCCGTGGCGAAATAGACCTCCTCCGTGCCGCACAGCCCGAGATCGAGCACCTCGACCCCGCTGCCCTGAAGCCCCCGTGCCAACGCTGCAGAGAGGACGGGTGACGAAGCCCGCGCATCGCGCCCGATCACCACCCGCTGGGCGCCAAGCTCCGTCGCAATGGCACGACCCAGAGCGAAGGCGAACCCTTCGGACAGGTCAGGGCCCACCGCTCCCCGGATGTCATAGGCTTTGAAGACGGGCAGACGGCTCACGCAACGCTCCTCTGTCGGAGCGCACATGCTGCGCCGAGCCCTCACACAGGCGCAAGTGGCAAGCCGCGCGGGGCGCCGCAGAACAACAGGCTGGTAACAAGAATTGAAGCTCGGGGGCGATGGCGGAGAGACCGGCCACGATGGAATCGCGACTACTTACTCTTTCTACTGCAATAGATTATGGCGCTCTCTTCGCGCATCCCACTTCACACCACGCCGCGACGGCGCCCTACAGGGGCACATCGACCGATAAGTTATCTCGGATCAGCGGCATTTTTCGATGCCCAGGCAACCTTTGAGCGCCGCGTGAGCATCTAAAAAGACGCCAACGCGAAGCCACTGCGCCGTTCGCCTTGAGGGCAGAAGACTCCAACTGGTACGAAAGAGCCCCCTTCCGCTTGATTTCCCAGAAACATCTGAGCTGCTCTCAGTTCGAACAATGTCTGCACTGCTGCGCTCCTTTCTTGTTGAAAGCAGCAACGGTGTCTCTCCATCATGGCTTGGTAGCGGTTCATTTGATGCCGGCTGCTCGCAATGCCAATTCAACTCCGTTCCAGCATCGGAAAAATCGAAAACGCCCACGCATTCCGATTTGCCAGGACTGCAAGCAAAGAGGTGACTGTCCCTCGAATGACACTGTCGCAGGGTGCTGTCGTCCCAATCGACAGCCTCGCTGGACTAGCTCAAGGCCCAAACTCCGCCGGCAACTGAACCGAGGTGCGCCTTATGCTTGGAGCGCACTCTGGTCTCGAGACGCTCGGTGCCATCCTTTTGCCCCTACGTCCTGTCTTCGCGCGAGTTGCTCCGAACTCGCAGGGTTATACTTGCGCGCCCCCCGACAAGTCTGAGTAAGCCCGTTCGCCCCGCATGATCTGTGTGCGGAGAACTTTCTTGGCGGCGCTGACGCGGCCCAACTTCAAGGACTGAACAATGCTCTCGTGCTCGGCAAATGACTTGTCGGTTCTATGCGGGCGACGGGAAAGATGCATTCGGATGGTGCGAACGATGTCGCCCACTTTCTTGTATCCTTCGGCCAGGTAGTTGTTCTCGCAGAGCAGAAAGAATGCATCGTGGAAATCGGCATCCAGATCGAGATAGAGCTGGAAGTCGTCTTCGCGCCGAGCCTCAACCATGGCTGCGAGGACTGTGTCGAGTGTGCTCAGCAACTGGTCCGCGTCCCTCTCCAGCGCGAGGTCGAGGGCGGCATGCTCCAGGATCGTCCTATACTGGCACAACTGCACCACATCCTGCTCCGAGAGCGTGAACACAAACGCCCCCCGTTGCGGAATGATTTGCACAAGGCCTTGGAGATTCAAGGCGGCCAACGCTTCGCGAATAGGCGTTTTGCTGATGCCGAGCTCCGATGACAGCTTGGCCTCCTGCAAGGCTTCTCCGAGTTGGAAACGCCCCCGGACAATCTGGTCACGGATAAAGTCCTCTGCTGATTTGCTCAGGGAATCCGGACGTTTGATCTGTGTAACTTGAGCCATGGCGTCCTCGGTTATCGCGGCACCCCCACACTATCACAAACCGGGTTGAAGTCTATACAATATCTGATATGTTAGATCGCAATGAGAGGTCGCAAAAGCATTCGATCTCCCCGGGAGGACAACATGACAGCACTCGGATCGCGGGCCAAAGGCGCCGTTCTTGAGCTCATGCGCGGCGCGGCGGCGGGAACGCCATGAGCCTCGACCTCTCCCACCCCTCGTGCGAGGACCTGCGCCGCACCGCGCGGCGCCGGATTCCGAAATTCGCGTTTGAGTATCTCGACAGTGCGACCGGGCGCGAGCTGGGTCTCAAGATCAACCGCGACGCGCTCGACGCGATCGGCTTCATGCCAAGCGTGCTATGTGGCCGGACGACCGCAGATCTGTCCTGCGAGCTCATGGGGGAACGCTATGACCTGCCCTTTGGCATGGCGCCCGTGGGCATGTCAGGGCTCATCTGGGCCGGCGCGGAACGTATGCTCGCAAAAGCTTCCGTCGCCGCGAATATCCCCTATTGCCTCTCAAGCGTCGCCGTCGCTTCGCCCGAGGACATCGCCCCCCATATCGGTCAAAATGGCTGGTTTCAGCATTATCCGGTGAATTCAGGCGAGCTGCGTCGCAAAATGCTACCTCGGATCAAGGCGGCTGGCTTTCACACCTTGGTCATGACCGTCGACGTGCCCGAGGAAAGCCGAAGGGAACGCCAACGGCGCGCAAACCTGACGGTCCCGCCCAAGTTTGACCTGCGGACGATCGCCGAGATGCTGCGCCACCCGACCTGGTGTGTCGCTCATCTGCGCGAAGGCGTCATGCCGCGCATGCGGTTTTTTGACGACTATGTCCCGCAGCGCGGCCGCGAAAGCTTTACCCATGCAGGTGCATTGATCCGGGGCATTCCGGATTGGACCTATCTTCGGGAACTCCGCGAGGAATGGGATGGCAAGCTTGTCGTAAAGGGCGTGCAGCGCCCGGATGACGCTGCGCGCATGGTGTCCGAGGGCGTGGACTGCATCTGGGTGTCCAACCATTCGGGTCGACAATTCGAAGCGGGACCTGCGGTGATCGACCAACTGCCCCTGATCCGGGCGGGCGTGGGGCCCGAGGTTCCATTGATCTACGACTCGGGTGTGGCCTGGGGTTTGGATGTGATGCGCGCGCTGGCAAAAGGCGCCAGTTTCGTGATGCTCGGGCGCGCCTTTCTCTACGCCGTTGCGGCCTTTGGCGCCCGCGGCATCGAGCATCTGATCCACGTCCTGCGATCGGATATCGAAGCCAATATGAGCCAGCTTGGCGCTGAACGGCTCGACCAGCTCTCTCACTATCTGCTCGAAACTCAGCGCGCGTTTGAACCTGCGCTGCCGCCCCAAAAAGCGGTGAGCATGAAATGAACGCCCAACAGCCATATCGATTTAGGAGGAGATCATCGTGACACTAAAAGGCAAATTGAAGGGTGCGGTCCTGGTCGCCCTGCTTGGCACCTGCGCAACTGCCGCTCACGCGGATTGGCGCAGTCCGACAGAAGATGCCAGTTTCAAGGCCGAGTGTTTCCGTCCCTGGGCCGAAACGACAGATACCTGGGTGCATGAGGGCCGCGAGGGGCCGTACCGGATCGCCGTCGTCAACAGCTTTACCGGCAACACATGGCGGATCCAGATGCTGAAAACGCTGCTCGCATTCGCCGAAACACCCGAGATATCCGCCAATATCGATGAGCTGAAAGTGATCTCAACCGGCACGGATGTGTCCGCGCAGATCGCCGCGATGGAAGATTTCATCAACCAGGGCTACGACGCGGTCATCGCCAATGCGATGAGCACAGATGGTTTCGACCGCGTAATCCGCGCGGGCGAACGCGCTGAGTCTATCGTCATGACATTCGACAACGTGCTAGGCACCGACAAGCTGATGCAGCTCAGCTCGGACAACCATGAGTTTGGCCGCATCCAGGGCGAATTCCTGATCGACAAGATGGGCACAAGCGGCAAGGTCCTCGAGGTGCGCGGTCTGCCGGGTATTTCGGTGGATCTGGACCGACATGACGGCCTCCGCAAGATCCTCGATCCGCATTCGGAGATCGAGGTCGTTGAGGTTGTCGGCAATTGGGATGATGGCACCACACAAAAGGTCGTTGCGGACGCCATTGCAACCCATGGGAGCTTCGATGGTTTCGCCGTGCAGGCTGGCAGCACAGGCGCCCTGCGCGCGATCATGGATGCAGGCCACCCGCTGGTTCCGATTGCCGCCGAAGCCGAGAACGGCTTTCGCAAGATGGCTGCGGAACTGAGCGATCAGGGACTTGAAGTTGTCTCGGTCGGTTATTCGCCGGCCCTCGGGGCTATTGCTGTGAAGGCCGCCATCGCGGCCCTTCAAGGCGAAGCCCTGCCGCAACTCATGTCTGTCCCCCTGCCCGTCGCCTATTCTGGCGAGCTGAAGGATGGCATGAACTATTGGTCTGATCTCGACGACAACTTCTTCACTCCGAACGAGTTTCCGCCCTGCAATGTGAACTTCACGGCAGAGCAGATCATGACGCAGGATGTGAACTAGAACCAGCGAGCAGAAGCGGGTTGGCCCAGGCCGATCCGCCTCGCTCTGCAAGGAACGGGAGGGGCAAGATGACGGGAGATGCACCGTTCATGCGTCTGCGCGACCTGGAGGTCCATTATGGCCCCGTGCGCGCGCTCTCCGGCGTTGATCTCGACATCCGTGCAGGACGCATACACGCGATCATTGGCGAGAATGGCGCGGGCAAGTCGACGCTCCTCAAGGCGATTGCCGGAGTTCAACCGCCTACCCATGGGCGGATCGAGATCAACGGCGCACCGGTCGCGTTTGCCAATGCGGTACAGGCCCAGCGCGCAGGCGTTTCCTGTATCTTTCAGGAAATGTCACTGGTGCCTGACCTGAGCGTGGCCGACAACATCCTGCTGGCAGATCCTCCCATGCGCTTTGGTCTGATCAATCGCCGGGCGCAGCGTCGGCAGGTAGCCCGCCTTCTGGAACGCGTCGGCGCCAGTGACCTGAACCCGAACACGATGGTGCGCGACCTGCCCCTCTCCCGGCGTCAGCTTGTTGAGATCGCGAAAGGTCTCGCGCGGGATCCGAAGCTGCTGATCTTTGACGAATCCACCTCCGCACTCACCAATTCGGATACACGGCATATTCTGTCCCTGGCCTGCCAGCTTCGAGATGAAGGCCTTGCGATCCTCTATGTCTCGCATCGAATGGGCGAGATCCGCGAACTGGCAGATGAATGCTCGGTGTTCCGTTCCGGGCGCAAGGTCGAGAGCTTTGACGCCAATGCCCGGAGCGACAGCGAGATTGTCGAGATGATGCTGGGCCGGAGTATCGAAGCCTCCTTCCCGCCGCTCTCGTCCGTGCACGGCGATGACACGCTGGTCGAGATTGATCAGCTATCCTGGGCCGGGGTCTTGCAAGACGTCCGCGCCTCAGCGCGGCGCGGTGAGATCGTGGGTATAGGTGGTCTGGATGGTCAGGGGCAGCACGAATTGCTGCTCGCGCTTTTCGGGGCGTTGAAGGGGACCGAAGGCAGCCTCAGGCTCGCGGGCACGGATGCCAATACCGCAACACCGGCTGAGCGTGTGCGGAGGACACCGACCATGGCCTATGTGCCCGAAGACCGGGGATCGCTGGGCCTCGCGCAACAAATGTCCATTGGGGACAACATCCTTCTGGCGTCCAAGGCGGGCTACATCGCGGATGTCCTGCGCGCACCGGGTCGCAATGAAAGCAGGTTGTCCGACGTCATGACGAAGCTGAAGGTCAAGGCCGCCTCACCCCGCCAGCCTGCTTTCACCCTGTCGGGGGGCAACCAGCAGAAGGTGGTGCTGGCCAAGTGGCTGCTGGAGACGCCCGATATCCTACTGCTCGACGACCCCACGCGCGGTATCGATGTTGGCACCAAGCAAGAGATCTTTGTTCTGCTGCAAGAACTGGCCGCCGCGGGGTGCACGATCTTTCTCTACAGCTCGGACTATCAGGAGCTCGCGAATTGCTGCCACCGGGTGCTGGTCTTCTATGAGGGCCGCGTAAGCCACGAGCTCTCGGGCGAAATGCTGACAGAAAACAACCTGGTGAATGCCGCGTTCAACCTGCCCCTGCAGGCAGTCGACGCAGTCAAGGAACCTCTGGCGACGAAGGAGACACCCGCATGAAAGCTCTCTTTGCGCTGCCAAAGCGTGTCTTCGGGACCGGTCTCGTTGCAGCCGTTTTGCTCGTTTGTGCCTACGGGATCTACGCCCATCAGCACCCGTCGGGGTTTGCCACAGCGACGATCACAACGAACGTCAATCAGGGTGCGGCGCTCGCCTTTGCTGCGATCGGTCAGTCCATCGTTCTGCTGTCGGGGGGGATCGATCTGTCTATCGGATCCATCCTCATTCTCGTGCGCGCTGTCGCGTCCCATGTGCTCGACGGCTCTCCGGCAATGGTGGGCTTGGGGCTGATCCTGTGCATGGGCACCGGCTTTCTCGCAGGCCTCATCAATGGCCTTATTGTCGTCTATGGCCGGGTTCAGCCCGTTATTGCCACCTTGGCCACGGGCGCGATCTATGCGGGCGCCGCCTTGGCCTTGCGTCCGCAACCCGGCGGTGATGTGCATTTCGGCCTCGCGGATGCGTTCACCTATGAGGCCGATCTCTGGCTGCCCGAGCCACTCGGCGCAACCTTCCTTGGAAACCTGCCCAGTGCGGCCCTCCTGATCGCGGGTTTGATCGCGCTGGTGTGGCTGCCTGTCAAATTCGGCCGCCTGGGGCGCGCGATCATCTCCGTCGGGTCGAACCGCAATTCCGCGCTGGTTTCGGGCCTTCCGGTCCAGCGAGCCAGCGTCATGGCCTACGGGCTGGGTGGACTGTTTGCAGCCTTTGGTGGGATTTTCCTGGCCGCGCTCACGCTGACCGGAGACGCGAACCCCATTCAGGCGGGCTACTACACCCTGAATTCGCTCGCGGCGGCTGTCATCGGTGGAACCTCCCTCATCGGTGGCGTGGGCGGGGTCTTAGGGGCCGTGTTCGGCGCCTACGTCCTCAGCCTGCTCGCGTCGATCATGCGCGTAACCGACAAGGTGTTCTGGCTGATCGAAGCGAGCCCGCTGATCCAACCGCTCTTCGAGGGGATCGTGCTGCTGCTGGCGATCTCGATCGGTGCGGCCCAAGCGCTCCGCACGAAGGATCGCATCTCCATCCTCGGTCAGGCTGACAGGTCCCGCGAGACCCATGACATCTGGCGGTCCGTCTGGTTAGGGTGCGGGATTGTGGGCCTGCTGCTGGTTCTCTCCAGCATTGTCCTGCTCGCACGTGGCGAGCAGCCCCCGTTCCTGTCGCCAGACTTCCTGATCTTGCAGCTCCAATCCGCGGCCTTTCTGGCCATGTTTGCTATGGGGGCCTTTCTGGTCATCAAGATCGGGCAAATCGACCTGTCCCTGCCCTGGGCGATCACGGCCTGCGCCATGGTCTCCACCTCGATCGGGGGGCCGCTGGCGATCCCCGTCGCACTTCTTGTCGGGGCACTGATCGGCCTGATCAACGGGCTCGGTGTCGCGCTGCTTCGCATTCCGTCGATCATCTTCACCCTGGGCGTGAACAGCATTCTTCTGGGTATGATGGTGCTCTTGACCGGTGGCTTCGCGCCGCGATCCGAAGCGACTGCCGCCATGGTGTTTCTCGGGGCGGAGCGATCAATCGCTGGCCTTCCCAATGTCATTCTGGTGGTCCTGGCCGCGATCCTTCTGGTGACCTTTCTGCTCCGCAGATCCAAGATCGGGCGCGAGATCGAGGCGATCGGGTTCTCGGAGGGCGCGGCCTATCTTTCGGGCGTGCGAACCCCGCTGGTCATCACGGGTGTCTTCGTCTTTGCTGGCCTCTGCTACGGGTTTGGTGCGGCCCTGCTCACCGGTTTCTCTGGAAAGGCGTTTCAGGACATGGGCAGCGCCTATCTCATGCCGGCCATTGCAGCGGTCGTTCTGGGGGGCACGCGCATCACCGGTGGCAGCGGGCATCTTCTGGCCGTGCTTGTGGGGGTCCTCCTCGTGACGCTCTTGCAAAGCACCTTGGCGGTCATTCAGATGCCTCCCTATTGGCGCCAGGTTCTCTATGGGGCGATCCTTATTCTCATCCTTTTCGCGCAGTCTTCACAGAGACTTGGCGGCCTTCTGCAAAAACTGTCTCGAGGCGCGGACAAACACAGAGCAGCACAGGCACGGTAACATGAACGACGACACAAACTGGCCCCGATCCTTGTATGTCGGCACCTATACGGCTCCGCACACGGCGCCCGGTGAGCCCTTTGCCAGTGAAGCCCTTGGCATCTATGTGTTTCACCGGTTCGAAGATGGGAGCCTTGAGCTGACCCAAACGGTTCCGGCGGAGAACCCGTCCTTTCTCGCATTCTCGCCGGGGCGTCAGGCGCTCTACGCCGTCTCCGAGATGGGGCCGGGCGCGGATGGAACGCCCGCGGGCAAGGTCCTGGCCTTTCACCGGGATCCGGACACCGGAACGCTGACGAAACTCAACAGCCAACCCTCTGGGGGAACATGGCCCTGTCACCTGAGCGTGACGCAGGATGGTGGGCACTTGCTGGCCTCGAACTATGCTTCCGGAGGCTTCGTTGTCTTTCCTCTAACCGATGATGGCCATATCGCGCCCATGTCGGACCAGCAGGACGCGCGCGGAAGCGGCCCGGACACGGCCCGTCAGAGCCAGCCGCATCCACATTTCATAGCCGAAGACCCAGGCCTCGGATTGATCCTTGGCGCGGATCTTGGACAGGACCGCGTGTATTTGTGGACCCTCGAGCGCAAAGCGGGACGGCTTGTGCCCCATGCAACGCCCTATATCCAGACCGCCGGGGGTACGGGGCCACGGCACCTCACCGTGCATCCGGTCAGCGGCTATGTACTCGTGCTGAACGAGCTGTCCTCGACGATTGATGTGTTCGCACCACCTGCGCAGCGGGAGCCCGGTGCGATCTGGCGGCAAACACTCTCGGCCCTTCCCCCGGCGAGCCCGTTCGGTCGCCCCCGCTTTGATCCGACGAACCCGGGTTTTGTGCCTGCAGGGGGGAACACCACGGCAGAAATCCGACTGCACCCGAGCGGACGGTTTGTCTATGTGACGAACCGGGGCATGAATTCGGTTGCGGTCTTTGCCTTCGACGACGCGTTCCAGCGGCTGAGCCCCGTCGGCTGGACATCCACGTGCGGAGAACGGCCCCGCGGCATGAACATCTGCCCCGAGGGGCGGTTCCTCTATGTGGGCAATCAAGGCTCCAACACCATTGTGGTGTTCGCGATCGACCCGGAGGATGGGAGCTTGTCAGACCCGCTCTTTGAAGTGCCCTGCCCCACACCGGTCGACTTTGCGTTCTAGGGGGACCGGGCCGGCCCTTGCAAAGCCATCCCGCCGGGGCCATGGCCCTGCGTCGCCATCCGCCAATTGAGACAGGTGCTATGAGCGTGAACACAGCACACGCACAGCGCGGCGCGCGATCACCTAACTGGCTGCTCAGCGGATGAACTGATCCACATAGTCTTCGCCCAAACCCACTTCGGCGAAGTGTTTGCGACAGAGATCGATCTTGGTGAACACGTCCTCGTATCCCGTCACCTTTCCCCAGGGATCCACGTAGCACATGACGCCATTGACCTGAAAATAGGTGACCATCTCCTCGACATCGTCGGGAACCACCAGCGTATGTGTCTCGCCGGGCGGCTCAAACACATAGCTTCCCTCTTCGGCGATCCAGTCATGCTCCAGATAGTGCCAGCGCCCTTTCAGCACGAAGCCATGGACAGGCTGAGGATGGCGATGGCGTGACAGAACGCCGGCCTTGCGCACCTTGAGAAGGTTCATCCAGTAGCCCTGAGACCGGTTGAGGCAGAGCGGACGGAACCACACATTCTCGGCTTGCGGCACCCAGAGCCGCTCATCCTCGGTCATGGCGTTGGGAATGACGATCTCATCCTGCGCGTCCTTGGGAAACGGCAGTTGATAGGGCATACGCGCGGTTTCGTCAGTCATGGGGTCCTCCTCACATCGCCAGATAGCCGCCATCGACGGGATAGATCGCGCCGGTCACGAAGCTGGCCTCGTCACTCAGAAGCCAGCGGGCGAGCACGCCGACCTCGGATGTCTTTCCCCATCGTTTGAGCGGGGTCCGCGCCATGATGCCGTCCGTGCGGGTGGGGTCGTCCCGCAAGCCCTGGGTCATCTCGGTTTCGATCCAGCCCGGTGCGATGGCATTGACGCGAATGCCGTCATCCGCCCAGCCCCCGGCGAGCGCCTTTGTCAGCTGCGCGACACCGCCCTTGGAGGCGGAATAGGCCGGCACAAGCGGTCCCCCGAAGGTGCTGAGCATGGAGGCCGTGTTGACGATTGCCCCTTTGGACCGCGCGAGCAGATCATGTGCGGCAAGGCAACAGCGCATTGTGCCCGTCAGGTTCACTTCCAGCACTTGGCGAAACACGTCGATATCGTATTCCTCACCGCGCCGCAGGATACCCGCACAGTTCACAAGACCGTCCAACCGGTCCAGCCCCTCGAACACGGCGGATACGGAGGCGTCTTTTGTCACGTCGAGATCCACAAGCTCGATCCCCGCCGTCGGCTCGAACGCCGCGCGCTCGGCCTCGGACGCGGAAGCCGCCAAAACGCGCCAACCCGCATCGACGAGGGCCTTGGCGACCCCTGCCCCAATCCCCCGCGTCCCGCCGGTAACAACTGCTGTTTTCATTGCCTGGGTCTCAGCTCCGCGGACATGGCGACAAATCGTTTTGCGCGCTCGGCGATATCTTTGCGCGAATAGCTCGGCTTGAACAGCGCCGAGCCAAGCCCGAACGCATCGCACCCTGCATCGCGGTAGGCCGCCATACCGTCCGGGGTTATGCCGCCGACGGCTGCAACGAGAGCCTCGCGTGGCAGCACGGCGCGCAGGGCCGCGACCACCTTGGGCGGGATCATTTCAGCCGGGAACAGCTTCAGAACCCCCGCCCCGATCTCGAGCGCGGCAAACGCCTCGCTCGGCGTCATGACACCGGGGCACCACGCCAGCCCACGTGCCACCGTTGCAGCCCCGAGTGCGGGGTTCATATTGGGCGCAACGATGATGCGCCCCCCGGCATCGGCAACCGAATGCATCTCTGCCGCGGTCAGAACGGTGCCCGCCCCGATCAGGGCCTTGCCCCCCACGCGCTGCGAGATCCGCTCGATCGAGACCAAGGCTGACGGGGAATTGAGCGGCACCTCGATGGCGCGAAACCCCGCCTCGACCAGAACCTCCGCCGTCTCGGCAGCCCGCGCAGGCTCAAGGCCGCGCAAGATCGCGATCAAGGGCGACGCGGCCAGCGCATCCGGAAGTGTCATCATGAAATTAGTCCGGCTGCTTGCGCGATCAGGAAATGCCCCGAGGCGACGATGTCATCCGGAGCACGGGTGCTATGCAGCCCCGCAGCGGTCAGGGCGGTCTCATACCGGTCGGCCAGATCGCTCCGCCCGATGATTGTGACAGCGGCCGTCGCATCACCTCTGTCCTGCGCCGCCTTGACCTCTGCCCCGATCAGCAGGCCCGACAGGAAGTCCGCCACGGACCGGCTCTCCATCCGCCCCATGAGCGGCAATGTCCGCACGTGAAACAGGTCATGGAGCAGGCTGGACCCTTTATCGAGGCCCGCCGCAACGCCGCGGGAAAACCCCTCGGCGTCATAAGGACCATCTTCGATCAGGGTCCCGAGGATCGTGTGGCCTTTCAGAGCGGCGAAGATCTCGCCGGTCATGTAGGTCGCATAATCCTCGATCCGGTCATCCGCCACGCGGATCCATTTGCTGTGGGTGCCCGGCATGACGAAAGTGCCATCGGACATGCCCAGCGCCTGCGCCCCGATGATCTGGGTCTCTTCGCCGCGCATCACATCCGGGCCCGCCGCGTGATCCGTTGTCACCCCGGTGATGAAGCGCAGATCCATGCCGCAAGAGGTCGGATGCGGCACCAGAGCGCGTGCCAGATCCCCGGCGCCCAGAGGAACCTGGGCATAGGGCGTCTCGACCCAACCATTGCGGCTGGTGATCATGCCAGAGGCCAGAACCGGGACCTTCGCATTTGCCCCCCAGACCGCGATCAGCTTGCGAAAGACAGCTTCGAAGTCGCCATCCTTGACATGCATGATCCCCTCAGCAGAGGAGACCTTGTCCAGCACTTCGCCCTGCGCGCCAATCAGAAACGCCCGCAGGGACGAGGTGCCCCAATCGATGCCGATCAGCGCGGGTTCAGATGCGGCCGAATTCATTCAGGAGATCCTCGACCGTTTTGCCCTGCGCGACCCATTCCCGCGTCGCCTCCTCGCGATCCGCCTGCTCTTGCGCCAGACGCACCGTTTCCTCGGCAATCTCCAGCGGGATGACCACGACCCCCATGAGGTCGGCCACGATGAAATCACCCGGTTTCACAACCACGCCGCCACAGGCTATGGGCACGTTGATCGACAGCTCCTCCTTGCGCTCGGAGAACATCGTGTGGGTGCCGCGCGGGGTGATCGCCTTGGTCCAGATCGGCCAGTTGATGTCTTCCAGCTCATCCGTATCCCGGCCCGTGCCATCCACGATCATGCCGCGAATGCCGCGGTTCTTGGCCAGCCCGCCCATGAGCCCACCACAGACCGAAGTTTGCTGATCGCCTCCGGCATCCACCACGATGACATCGCCGGGTTGCCCCATCTCCAGCGCCCGCAACGGGTCGACGAGATCACCCTTGGACAGTTGCACAGTCACGGCCTGCCCTGTCACCTTGGCGCGGAAGGCAGGCTTGATGGCACTGTCCATGACACCGGTCCGATACTGCACATCCGCGAAGATGGCGGCGGCTGAATAGGCCTCCAGCACCTTGTCGAACTTCTTCAAGAGCTCGGGATTGCGCTGAAAATCATTGAAGACCCTGAGGTCTGTGCTCACGTCTGGCATGGGCGTCTCCTGCTATGCGAGTTGTTCGGCCAATGCCATGGCATTGACTGTGTAATCGGGTGGCTGCCCCGTCAGGACCTTGGCCACCTGCGTGGCGGCAGTGACACGTGCCGCGCGGATGGATTCTTCGGAATAGTAGGCCGCGTGCGGCGTCACGAGCACATTGGGCAGGGTGAAGATCGGGTTGTCGGCGGGTGTCCAATTGGCCCGCTTGGCCGGCTCTTCTTCGGGATCATCAAGACCTGCTGCCGCGAGATGGCCATCGGTCAAGGCCCGGTAGAGCGCCTTGTTGTCCACCGTCGGACCGCGGCCCGTATTCACCAGGATCGCGCCGGGTTTCATCGCGGCGAATTCCGCATCCGACAGGAAATGCCGTGTGTCCGGCGTCATGGGTGCTTGCATGAGAATGTAGTCCGACCGCGCCAACAGATCGGCCTTGGAGACCAGCTCGACCCCCTGAGACGCGGCAACCTCCGCAGGCAGGAACGGATCATAGGCGATAACCTCGACGCCAAACGCCTTCGCGCGCACGGCGATCGCCTGACCGATCTTGCCATAGGAGACGACGCCCATGGTCCGTCCGCGCAGCCGGAAGACCGGCTGGCCGCTTTGCCATTTCCAGACACCCGCATGGGTCGCCCGATCATATTCCGGCAGCTTGCGCGACAGGGTCAACCAGAGGGAAATGGCGTGATCCGCCACCTCCTCGGTGCAGTAATCCTGCACGTTGGTCACGAGGATGCCCCGCTCGGTCGCGGCCTCCACATCCACGATATCGACCCCTACACCGTAGCGGGCGATGACCTCACAGTTGCGCATGCAGGAGATGGTATCTTTTCCGATCCGGGCATACTGGTTCATCATGGCCGCGCATGTGGGCGCGACCTCCGAGAGGTCGGTCTCGCTCTTGGCTTGGAGCGCGATCACCTCGGCGCCAGCCGCCTCCAGGATCTTCTGCTCGACGCTGACATCCCCGAAATCATAGTCGGTGATGACAACTTTCGGACGATCTGTGCGGGGGGTGAATGTCGGCCACTCAGACATAGGCACCCGCCGAATAGGTCAGTTCATAGGAGTGACTGTAGAGCTCGAACACATTGCCGAACGGGTCTTCCATATAGACCATGCGGTAGGGCTTCTCGTCCGGATAGTACCTGCGGACCTGCTGCATCCGCTGCCGTCCGCCCAGGCTTTCCAGGATCTTCACCCGCTCCTCGAGGTTTTCGTCCTGAACGCAGAAGTGGAACAGGCCCCGGCGCCAGTATTCGAAGGGGCGCTCTTCCTCGATCGTGTTCGGGAACTCGAAGAGCTCGATCCCCACCCCATCGCCAAGGGACAGATGGGCAATCCGGAACGAGCCCCACCCCTCGCCGAAGACGTCATCGCACATCTGGCCGATGGCGCTTTCGTCATGCTGGATCTCGGTGGGGCCCATGATGACATACATCCCGAAGCCCTTGGCATAGAACTCGACGGCCTTTTCAAGGTCGGGAACAGTGATGCCGATATGAGAGAAAGTGAGTGCGACCATGGTTGGCTCCTATGGGGTCAGATGTGTCAGAGAATGCTGCGGACGATGCCGCCCTCGATCCGGTGCGCGGCCCCGTTCGATGCGGTGCTGGCGGAGATCGTGACGATCATCCGGGCCACCTCCTCCGGTTGGACAAAGCGCTGGATCAGAGAGGTGGGCTCGTCCGACTGAAAGTATCCATCGACAATTTCGGTCAAAGGCGCGCCCTTTTGCTCGGCGAGCCCGTCGAAATACGCCTCGACCCCTTCGGTCCAGGTGGGCCCCGGGAGGATCGAGTTCACGCGGACGCGCGTGCCCTTGGTCAGCTCGGCCATGCCGCGGGTCAGGCCCAGCATCGCGGTCTTGGTCACCGAGTAATGCACCATCTGCGGCAGCGGCTTCACACCAGCCTCGCTGGCCATGTTGATGATCGAGCCCTCGCCCCGCTCCAACATCTCTGGCAGGAGGGCGCGGCTCATCCGCACGGCGGACATCACGTTGATATCGAAATACCGCATCCAGTCGGCATCGCTGAGCTCGGCAAACGGCTTGACCGAGAAGATGCCCACATTGTTCACGAGGATATCGACATCGCCCTGATCCTGCGCGAAGGCCACAAGCGCGTCTGCCTCCTCCGGCTTGGTCAGATCCGCCGCTCTGCCGGTGACATCTCCCAGGGGTGACAGACCTGCGACGCAGGCTGTGACCTCTTCGTTGGTCAGCCCGTGGACCACAACGCGCGCGCCTTCTTCGAGATAGGCCTGAGCGGCTGCCTTGCCGATCCCCGAACCGGATCCGGTGACCAGAACGAGTTTGTCTTTCAGCCCCAGATCCATGTCAGGCCTCCTTGCGTTTCGGCGCGCTCGCGGCGCCTTTGGTTCGGCCAAACACCCGTGCCATCAGCGACGAGATCTCGGCCCGCCACATGTCGATGCCCACGGCCATGAGAATGATGAGCCCCAGCACGATGTTCTGGACCGAAGACGGGGCCGCATTCAGGTTGAGCCCGTTCTGGACGATGACGATGGTCATCGCGCCCATGAAGGTGGCGAGGATGTTGCCGCGCCCGCCTGCGAGGCTCGCTCCGCCGACCACAGCGGCTGCGATGGCCTGAAGCTCCAGCGTCTGTCCGTAATTGGGTGAGCCGGAATTCAGCCGGGCCGACATCAGGATCGCGCCCACGGCCGTCATGAACCCGGCCACCACGAAGGTGATCGTCTGGACCTTCTTGACGTTGATGCCTGTCAGGACGGCGGCTGCAGGATTGCCGCCAACCGCGTAGATCTCCCGCCCGAGCTTGGTGAAGTTCATGGTGAAGGCCGCGAGCCCATAGAAGAACAGCAGGTAGAAGAAGGGCAGCGGGATGCCGGCGACCTTGCCGTAGAAAATCGGCTCCAGCGCGGGGTTCAGCGAGAAGATCGGCGAGCCGTTGTTGAAGGTCAGGGCCAGCCCCCGCAAAGCGATCAGCGCCGCGAGCGTCGTGATGAAGGACGGGATGCGTCCATAGGCCGTGATCAGCCCCAGGATCAGCCCGAAGATCCCCCCCACGACCAGGATCAGGGGGAGCGCCAGAGCCAGCGGAATGCCCATGAACTTGAGCATCTGCGCCAGGATCATCGTCAGAAGCGCCACCATGGAGCCCGCTGACAGGTCGATCCCGGCGGCAAAGATCACCACCGTCGCCCCGATCGCGATCAGCGCCACGATGCTGACCTGAAGAAACAGGTTAGACAAGTTGCCGGGGTTCAGAAAACGGTCGGTCGTCAAGGCGACAATCACCGCGACAATGACCATGGCCGCAAAGGGACCAATGAGTTGGGTGTCAAAAACGCGTTTCACGCGAAAGCCTCCTCTTTCACAATGTCGACGGGATCGGCGGAGGCACGCACGAGATCATCGTGGCTCAGCTCCGAGGCCGGCAGAATGCGCCGGATCGTGCCGTGCTGAACAACAGCGATCCGGTCACTCATCGCGAGCAACTCATCATGGTCAGAGCTGATCAGGATGACCGACTTCCCCGCACGGGTCAGCTTGTTGATGAGCTTGTAAACGGCGATTTTCGCTCCGATATCAATTCCTTGGGTCGGCTCGTCCAGGATCAGGATCTGCGCATCCGAGAAGAGCCAGCGGGCGATCACGATCTTCTGCTGGTTGCCCCCGGAGAGGAAGTTGACGGTCTTCTCCTCCGCCTGGGTCGAAATCTCGAGGTCACGGATCAGATCTCGGGTCGCCTGCTCTTCGGCCTTGAGGTCCAGAACCCCGAACCGTGACAGCGTGCCGAGTGCCGCCGAGGTGATGTTGCCGCTGGCGCGGAAATTGAAGAAGAGACCGTCGAACTTGCGGTTCTCGGGCACCAGCGCGATCCCGGCCTGAATGGCATCGATTTCGTTGCGGAACGCGACAGGTGCACCATTCAGGACAAGCTCACCCGCGGTGAGTTCATCGCTGCCAAAGATCGCGCGCGCGATCTCGGTCCGCCCTGATCCCAGCACACCGCCGAGCCCCAGAACCTCGCCCTTGCAGAGCGAGAAGGAGGTCTCCGAGACGCCCGCCCCTGTCGCGATATCGCGGGCCTCGAACACCACGTCCCGAGTGGCATTCTGCTCCTTGGGGTAATGCTCGCCAATGTCTTCGCCCACCATGGCGCTGACAATCTGCGCGACATTGATCTCGGTCTCGCCGCTGGCCCGCACGACGCGGCCATTGCGCAGGATCGTGACCTCATCGACGATCCGCTCTACCTCATCAAGCCGATGCGACACATAAAGGATCGCGGTCCCACGCCGGCGCATCGCCCGCAAAAGGTCATGCAGGCGCTCGATTTCATCCTCGCCCAACGCTGCGGTCGGTTCGTCGAGAATGATCATCTTGGCATTGATCGCCACGGCCTTGGCGATCTCGACAAGCTGCTGCTCGCCGACGGACAGGCTCCCCGTGATCGCCTCTGTCGGGATATCGACATCCATATCGGCCAGAACGGCGGCGGCATCGGCATGCACCTTCTGCCAGTCGATGACGCCCAAGCGGGACCGGGGCATGTTCCCGAGATAGATATTCTCGCCCACGGATAAGGTGGGCACGATGGAAAACTCCTGAAACACGGTCGCGACGCCGAAGTCTCGGGCTGCCTGCGGATCGGAGATCGTCACCGGACTGCCATTGTAGAGGATCTTGCCGCTATCGGGCTGCTGCACACCCGACAGGGTCTTGATCATGGTCGACTTGCCGCAGCCATTCTCCCCCAAGAGCCCATGGATCGATCCGGGCATAAGCTTGATGCACACTTTGTCATTCGCCAGAACCCCTGGATAGGACTTCGAGATATCGACGAATTCCCAGAGAGGCGTCTGCGCTTGCTTCGCCATATCGTCACCTGCTGCTTGTCGATGGGAAGGGAGGGGTCCGACAGCGCAGAGCGCGCCCCCGAACCCCGGGGAGGACCTCAGTAGTCTTTCGAGGGCTGCGGGAAGAGCTTCTCGGGCTCTTGCAGAACCGAGATGGCCCCCTGCTCATCCTCGATGGATGTGGGCGTCTCGATCCAGCCGCCGGGATAGGTGCCCTCAAGCGCGTCGAGTGTGGCGTGCATCGCGGCCTTGCCCATCAGGAAGGGCGAGGTGTTGACCGTCGCGGTGACATTGCCCGCCGCAATCTCTTCGAGCCCCGAGGTGTCGCCATCATTGCCGAGCAGCACGATGTCCGAGCGGCCCAGCGCCTTGGCGGCATAGGAGGCTCCGATGATCATGTAGTCATTGGCTGCAAAGATCATGTCGAGATCCGGATGCGCCTGCAGGATGTCCATGCCTGCGGTGTTTCCGCCTTCGACATTCCATTTGCCATCAATCGAGACGACGACATCGAAGTTCTCGTTGCCCTTGATCCCGTCGAGGAACCCACCGACCCGTTCGGTGGAGTGATAGCCGGGCTGGCCTTCGATGATGCCCACCCGGAGCGGATCGGCGCCATAGGTCTCGATCGCCCAATCGGCGAGCTTATGCGTGCCGTTGCGCTGGGAATAGCCGACAACGCCATGGATCGGCGTGGGGAAATTCGGAATGTCGGAGTTGATCATCAGGACCGCCATGCCCTTGTCCACGGCCCGCTTCAGGAGCGGTGCCGCCGCGAACTCGTCATGGGTGCCAAAGATGATCGCATCCACATCCTGGGTCAGCACGTCCTGGATCATGCCCATCTGACCGTTGATGTCGGCACCCGATTGCGGGGCGAGCATGAAAACGTCCACGCCAGCCTCTGCGGCGACGGTTTTGATGCCCTCACCAATGGCGATGTAGTAGTTGAACTCCGTCGCCGGGGGCATGTAGGCGATGCGAAAGGTCTCGTTGACCGGCGTGATCGCATCGATCGGCGCCTGGGCCCCTTCGGCCAGCGCCACCGGTGTCGGATAGTCTTCGGCCAAGGCCACACTCGCCAACACCGCAAAGCTCGCGGCACAGGTCATCTTGACTACGGAATTTCGCATGTTTCTCCTCCTGAGATCTGTTGTCTATCCGTTGAATGGCGCATCCATGACGCCGTGAATGCCGGGTTTGACGGCGAAGAGGCCGCCGGAATCCGGTTCTTTCCTGAGAACATCCTCATCGCTCATGAGCCGCGATGTGGTGATGAACAGCGTGTCCAGATCGGGTCCGCCGAACGCGCAACAGGTGGGCTTCCAGACCGGCACCTCGATGATCGCGTCGATCTCGCCATCGGGTGCGATGCGCACCACGCGGCGGCCCTCCCACTCTGCGTTCCAGACCCCGCCCTCCGCATCCACGCAGGATCCATCAGGCAGACCGGGCTCTGAGGTGAAATCGGCATGAACACGCCGGTTCGACAGGTTGCCGCCCTCGGCGTCATAGTCGAAGGCCAGGATCTCGCGGTCCGGGGTGTCGGTGAAATACATCGTGGCCCCATCCGGCGAGAAGCAGGTGGAATTGGCGCATGAAACGCCCTCGATCAATGTCCTGACCGACAGATCCGGACCAATCGAGATGACCGAAGAGTCGGGCTTGCCCGTCACCTCGTTCATGCCCCCCAAGACGAAGCGCCCTGCCCTATCCGTACGCCCGTCATTGAGACGGGTGTCGGGGTTCTCGGGCTCGAACCTATGGATCAGCTCCTCGGATCCGCTTTCCGGATCAAACAAGGCGACGCGGTCGGCATAGGCGACGATCAGCCCGCCTTGGCGGCGGGGTGCGAAGCAGCACACCCGATCCCGCATGGGCATCATTGCGGAAACATCGTCGGCAGGATCATAGGCCCAGAGCGCGCGGCCTTCGATGTCTGTCCAGCGGACCAGACCTTCGGCCGGGTCCCAGAAGATCCCTTCTCCGTGCTGATTCCGGCAGGCAACAACGCGCTCTGCAAGCATTTTACCGTCCTCCCAACGCAAATCTGATATCTGATATTCCAGCTTGCTTATTCTGGTGTATCAGATATCGTTTTTCTTGCAAGAGGAATTTTGGGAGGAATGATCATGGCCCTGGAGAGACCAAAATCCCTGCGTGAGTTGGCCTTGGAGCACCTACGCAACAGTATCGTCGACGGCACGCTCAAGATGGGTCAGGTGCTCTCAGAACGGCGAATCTCAGAAGAGCTCGGTGTGTCGAAGTCACCGGTCCGGGAGGCTTTGGCGCAGCTGAGGGATGAGGGCCTGGTCAGCATCGAACCCCAGAAGGGCGCGCGCGTGTTCACGCTCTCCGAAGCGGAGGTGACCCAGATCTGCGACTTCCGTCAGGCGATCGAGACCGCCGCCTTTGAACTTGCACTGAAGCGCAGCCCGGAGGGGCTGGCAAAGGACATGGCCGCTGTCGTTGACGAGATGAAGTCCACACGAACCTCGCAGAACGAGCGGCGCTATCTCGAGCTCGACACGACGTTCCACCACCTGATCTTTGAGCATGCGGGGAATGACTATCTGACCGCGAGCTATACGCGCTATGTGGGCAAGATTGCGGCCTTGCGCACGCATCTCGCGAAACTGCCCCAGCACACGGACCTCTCCTATGAGGAGCATGTCGGCCTTGCCAGAGCGGTTCGCGATGGCGAGATGCGTGTGATCCGGGAACTTCTCGAGCAGCACATTGACCGAACGCGTCAGGCTTATAGCAGCGCGATGATTGTCCTCGAAGGAACGGCTCACGTCTGATCTAGCTTTGGGTTCTCGGGAATCTCATCCCACAAGATCTTGGCGCGGCCCTGCAAATCGAGCATGGCTCTTTGTGAGCCTCATGGCCAACGAGCGACCCAAGCCGAAATCGGTCCGCAAGGGAGCCGTTTGCCGTTTGCCGTTTTGCTAGTCTTTCACCTTCATGCGCACAACCCAAGGCGGCGCGCCGGAGGGATCGACGACCAAGTACAACACAGCCCCATCCCCGTGCCGCCCAGGGCCGAAAGCCATCACCAACTACTGCGTCAACTGCCCGCAAAACACAGACACACGCCGAACGTCTCGCCACCCTGTGAGGTAAAGCGCGTGACAGGGAGGAAAACCGACGGAAACGAAGACACGCTCTAATCGATTGATGCTGTACAGATTGGGGTAGTGGCGGAGAGACAGGGATTCGAACCCTGGAGACGGTTTCCCGCCTACACACTTTCCAGGCGTGCGCCTTCGACCACTCGGCCACCTCTCCGTGAGGGGCGTCTTAGCGCCAAAGCCGGGGCGGTTGCAAGGGCAGAAGTGGGGTGTTTTGGGCCATCCTGTCGCGGGTGTCGCATGGTGCGGCCCTGTTGCCACGCCCTGCCCTGCGATGCCGCGCCTGGAACTGAGAAACCGGGCATGTCCCTTGCCCAAAAGCTGCGAGCGACGCGGGTCCGCGGCATCGTTCTTGAACGATGCCGCCCCCTTCAGCCCTCAGGAAACCTCTTCGAAGACCGAGGGCAGCCCACGCGGGGTGGTGTCGAGCCATTCCGGCACGGGCAAGCCCTTCTCGCGCAGGAAATCAGGATTATAGAGCTTGGACTGATACCGCGTGCCGTAGTCGCACAGGATGGTCACGATCGTGTGGCCCGGCCCCATATCCTTGGCCATACGGATCGCGCCCGCGATGTTGATGCCCGAGGACCCGCCGAGGCAGATCCCCTCTTCGCGCAGCAAGTCAAACACCAGCGGCAGCGCCTCGGCATCCGGGACGTTATAGGTGAAATCCGGCGTGAAGCCTTCGAGATTGGCGGTGATCCGCCCCTGCCCGATCCCTTCCGAGATCGACGAGCCCTCGGCCTTCAGCGCGCCATGGGCATAGTAGTGATAGAGTGCTGCGCCATCGGGATCCGCGAGCCCGACCTTCACGCCCTTGGGCTGGAGCGCCATGCCTACGCCCGCAACGGTCCCGCCGGAGCCTGCCGCACAGATGAACCCGTCGACCTTGCCGCCGGTCTGCTCCCAGATCTCGGGGCCCGTGGTCTCCACATGGGCCTGCCGGTTGGCCGTGTTGTCGAACTGGTTCGCCCAAACCGCGCCATTGGGCTCGGTCTTGGCCAGCTGCTCGGCCAGACGGCGCGAGTAGTGCACATAGTTATTGGGGTTGCGATAGGGCGCTGCGGGCACCTGTACCAATTCGGCACCGGCCAGACGCAGCATCTCCTTCTTTTCCTCGGACTGGGTCTCGGGGATGACGATTACGGTCTTGAACCCCATGGAGGCCCCGACCAGCGCGAGCCCGATCCCGGTATTGCCCGCCGTCCCCTCGACGATCGTCCCACCCGGCTGCAGCGCGCCCCGCGCCACCGCATCGCGAATGATATAGAGTGCTGCGCGATCCTTGACGGACTGGCCCGGGTTGAGGAATTCCGCCTTGCCCAGGATCTCGCAACCGGTCGCCTCACTGGCGGCGTTCAGCCGGATCAGCGGTGTGTGGCCAATGGCCTCCGCAAGGTCCTTGTAGGTCTGCATGGCGATCTCCCTTTCGCGCGGTGTTCGAGTGATACGCCCGGGCCGGGCGGACCTCAAGGCCTCGCGCACAGGGCGGTCACGGGCGCGGCACCGCGCGCAGCATCTCGCGATCCGCCGCCAGTCGCAGGGCCGAGATCATGAGCGGTCCGTTCTGGATCCGACCGTCCCGTGTCATCGCCATGAGATCGTCGAACTCCACCAAGAGCGCCCGGATATCCTCGGCCTCGGCGGCCACGCCAAAGAGCCCCGCCGCACTGTCCGGTAAATCCGTGAGCCCGATGTAAGAGGCGAGGTATTCGGTCACCGCCCCGGGCGACGGGTAGTAGGAGCCGATATGCTCCAGATGCCAGAGGGTCAGCCCCGCCTCCTCCCGCGCTTCGCGGTGAACGGCTTCCTCCCAGGTCTCGCCACCATCGACACGGCCCGCCACGGCCTCCAGCGTCCAGGGCTGGGCATCGCCGCGCACATGGGGGCCGACGCGAAACTGGTCGACCAGCAGCACCCGGTCGCGCAGCGGGTCATAGGGCAGCAGCGTCACCGCATCGACCGACACAAAGGCCACCCGGCTGACAACCGGGCTCTGCCCGCCATTGAAGCTGGGATAGCTGAGATGGTGCTCTTCGAGGCGAAAAAAACCGTTATAGCCGATCTCCATCCGTTCGGTGCGGATCTGCGCCGGGTCCGGCAGTCCGGCGCGCCGGGGCGCGGGACGTTCCCGCGCGGCGATCCGGGACTGGGCGCGCGCCTCCATCACGGGCCAGAGCGCAGCCATCTCCGCCGGGCTGAGGCTGCCATGATAGCTCATGGCCTCAACGGCTGTCTCTCGGGTGATCGGACCGTAGCGGTCTTGCCAGGCTGCCAGATCCCACGCACCGCCAGGGGCAAGGCTTGGCCCATCGGGACGGTAAAGCGCGGCCATCACCCTGCTGCCATCCTCCAGGACGACCTCTGCCGTCTCGCGGGCATAGCCAAAGCCCAGCTCATAGAAATCCAGCCGGGAGAGGTCCCCCTCCGACAGCCCCTCGATCACCAGCCCCTCGGCTCGGTCCTCAGGCCCTGCGGGCAAACAGATCGGAAAATCATGTCCCTCAGCCTGAAAGACCGCCGCCCCGGGCAGCGCCGCCGCGCGGGTCTCGGCCACGCGGTCCAGAACCAGCTCCAGCAGCGCCGGATCGCGCAGGGTGCCGAACACAAAGAGGCGCGTCATGCCATCAAATGCCTTATTCAAACGTGTAGCCAGCCCAGCGGACAAAGACCGCGCCCGTGACAATCCCCAAGGCCAGCACCGTCAGCACCGGCCCCTGTATGGCCATCTGACCGAAATAGAGCATCAGGTTCGCCACATCCGTCACCGCCTCGATGGGCCCGTCATAGCGCAGCTTGATGGAGCGTTGATAGGCCTCTTCGCCCGCGATCAGAAAGAGCGTCGCCGCCAGCATCATCGAGACAGTCCGCACCGAAAGCGTCAGCGCCTGTCGCAGGGTGCCGCCGACCTGAGTGCCCGCCATCCGCCAGCCGAACCAGATGCCCGACAAGGTCGCGAGCGGCAAGAGCGCCCCAGCCTGCCGCCCGTCCGGCAGGCCCGGGATCCCGATCCACGCCGCCAGCGCACCGGTCAGTCCGAAAATGATTGCCCCGATCAGTTTTGCGCCTGTCGGCATGACGCCCTCTTGTCTGCCCTCACCCCGGTTTGGTCACGGTGATCTGCGTCACATCGCAGTTCCCGTAATGGAAGGTGGCAGCACAAGATGTCAGATAAAAGTTCCACATGCGGCGAAATCTGTCATCAAAGCCCAAAGACGAGACATCGTCCCAGCGCTCGTTGAAGGTTTCGTGCCAGCGGCGCAGGGTCTGGCTGTAGCTTTCGCCGAACTCGATAGAGCGTTTCACTTCGAGCCCCGCGCGCCGCACCTGATCGCGCAGCACGGTCGGACCAGGGAGCATGCCGCCCGGGAAGATGTATTTCTGGATGAAATCCACGCCCTTGCGATAGGTCTCGAATTTCGCATCCTTGACGGTGATGATCTGGAGCGTCGCGTGGCGACCCGGGCGCAACCGATCGCGCAGGGTGTCGAAGTAGACCGGCCAATATTTCTCGCCCACGGCCTCGAACATCTCGATGGAGGCAATCCCGTCATAGAGCCCGCGCTCGTCGCGATAATCCTGCAGCTTGATCTCGACCTGATCCGATAGGCCCGCCTTGGCGATCCGCGCCACCGCGTAGTCATATTGCGCCTGGCTGATGGTGAGGCCCGTGACCTTGAGCCCGCGCTCCTTGGCGGCGTATTCCGCGAACCCGCCCCAGCCGCAGCCAATCTCCAGCACATGGTCGCCCGGGGCCGCGCCCATCTCGTCGACCATGGAGGCGTATTTGCGCTGCTGGGCGGCCTCGGTGCTCTCCTGACCCGTCTCGAACATGGCCGAAGAATAGGTCATCGTATCGTCGAGCCAGAGCCCGTAGAACTCGTTGCCCAGATCGTAGTGGGCCGAGATGTTCTTCTTGGCCTGTTTCTTGCTGTTGGATTGCAGCCAGAAGCGCAGCTTCTCCACCGCGCGCACCACGGCAAAGCCCGTATAGCCGTCAAAGAGCGCCTCGTTATCGGCGCTGATCAGATCCATGAAGGCCTGCAGATCCGGCGTGCTCCACCAGCCATCGAGATAGGCGTCGCAGAAGCCGAGCTCGCCCTCGCGGATCAGCCGGCCGAACACGTCGTCATTATGGATCACCAGCTCGGCCACGGGACCCGGATGCGCGCCCTCGACCCGGAACCGCCGCCCATCGGCGAGGATGAAATCCAGGCGCCCATGCTCGATCTTTGCGGCAGTGTCGAACGCAGCCTGAAAATACCGGGGCAGATTGGATTGCCCCTTGGGGCTGGTCAGGATCGTGTCGGCAGCGCCTTTGGTTCCAGCAAGCAGTGTCATTTAGGTCCTCGGCTATGGCCCGAGCGGGGCAGTCAAAAACGCCCCCGATTCAAGGACGTGCTCTCTTGTCGTAGGGGGTTTACACCAATGGTGTCAATTATGCGGCGGCCCGGCGGGCCTGATAAGCCTCGAGCGCGCGCTTTCGGCCCGCCTCCAGCGAAACAATCGGGCTCGGATAGGGCTGATCAGGCGAGAGGCCCCAGGCGCGGGGAATGGCTTCGAAGTAGGAGAGCGCGGTGTCGCCCGGGCTCCCCTGCCCTTCGGCGATGAAGCGACGCTGATAGCTCTGGTCCCGGTCAAACTTGTCGAGCTGGGTGTCCGGGTTGAAGATCCGGAAATAGGGTGCCGCGTCCGGACCCGAGCCCGCCGCCCATTGCCAACCCATGGCATTGGCCGCCGGGTCCCAATCCACGAGGCAGTCATCGAACCAGGCCTGACCGACCCGCCAATGGGTCATCAGATGCTTGGTCAGATACGAGGCCACGATCATCCGCCCGCGATTGTGCATGGTGCCCGTGACATACATCTCGCGCATGGCCGCATCGACAAAGCGAATGCCCGTGCGGCCCTGGCGCCAGGCCTCCGCGTCGGCATTGTCTTCGCGCCATGGAAAGTCGTCCCATTCCTCGCGCCAATTGCTGTCGAGCAGGCGCGGCGTGTGCCATAGGAGGTGATAGGCAAACTCGCGCCAGACCAGCTCCTTGAGGAAGGTCTCGGCCCCGGCCTTCCCCTCCTCCATGGCGCGCCGGCCCGCGGCCCAGCAGGTGGCCGGGCTGATCTCGCCATAGGTCAGGTTCTCCGACAGGCGCGAGGTGCCCGGAACCCCGGGAATGTCCCGATCCGTGTCATAGGCCGCCACGCGCTGCGCGATAAAGGCCTCGAGCCGGGCCTGCGCCGCGTCCTCGCCCACGGCGAGATGGGGCTCCACGATGGCCGCGCCCCGGTTCATGGCCGCGCCGAGCGCCCAATCCTCTAGCGGATCCGAGGCAGGCCACGCAGTCGGCGCGGGGATGGCGGCGGGCTGCGGCAGGGGCGCGGGCATCTCGCGGGTCCGCACGGATTTCCAGAAAGGCGTATAGACCTTGTAGAACCCGCCCGTGCCGGTCTCGACCGTCCAAGGCTCGATCAGAAGATGCCCCGCATGGCTCTGGGCCTCGATGCCATCGGCCTTCAACCCGGATTTGACGCCCGTGTCCCGGGCAACCTGATCCGGATCATAGGCACGGCTCCAATGCACGGCGCGCGCCCCGGTCTCGGCGATCAGGGTGCGAAGCGCCTCAAGCGCGGGTCCCCGGCGCAGGATCAGCTCCGATCCCATCTCGCGCAGCCGCGCCTGCAGCGCTGCAATGCCGAGGCCAAAGCGCCATTTCGGCGCCGCGCCGAGGCCGTCGTGCAGATCGTCGCAGATGAAGACAGGGATAACCGGCGCACCCGAGGCGCAGACCGCCACCAGCGCGGCATTGTCCGACAGCCGCAAATCCCGGCGCACCCACCACAGGACCGGTGCCCTCTTGTCCGTCTCGCTCATCTCAACCCTCACGCGCGTCTCCGCTTGAGCGTGACATGGCGCGCCGGGATCGCAGGTCAAGCATTGGAGTGCAGGGAGCGTCGCGGCGGTCCGGCGCAGATCGGCACCACCGCGCAAATGCTTCACAAAACAGACAAAGCCCGGACCGCAAGGCCCGGGCTTTCAACACTTAAATCCGCTTCAGAGCCTGCGCTCAGGCGCGCACATCCACGACCACACGGCCTTTGACCTGCCCTTTGAGGATGTCCCGCCCGAGCTGCGGCAGGTCCGACAGGGTCGCCGGGTTTACCATCGCCTCGAGCTTGTCCATGGGCAGATGGGCCGCGATCTCGCCCCAGGCGCGGACACGGTTGTCATAGGGCTGCATCACGCTGTCGATCCCGAGCAGGTTCACACCCCGCAACAGGAACGGAATGACTGTCGCCGGCAGGCCCGCGCCCCCCGCGAGACCGACCGCAGCCACCGAGGCGCCGTACTGCATCTGGCCCAGCACGCGGGCCAGCATGGCGCCGCCCACCGCATCGACACAGCCCGCCCAAGTCTCGGATTCAAGCGGACGCTTCACGGTCTCGGCGACGTCCTCGCGCGCCACGATCTGGGTCGCGCCAAGGCTCTTGAGGTAGTCCGCCGTCTCGGGCCGCCCGGTGACGCCCGCCACCTCATAGCCCTTGGCCCCTAGGATCGCGGTGGCCACGGAGCCCACGCCCCCGGCCGCACCGGTCACAAGCACCGGACCCTGCCCCGGGGCGAGCCCGTGATCCTCCAGCGCCATGACCGCCAGCATCGAAGTGAAGCCCGCCGTACCCACGGCCATGGCCTGTTTCGTGCTCAGCCCCTCGGGCAGCGGCACAAGCCAGTCGGCCTTCACCCGGGCCTTCTCGGCATAGCCCCCCCAATAGGCCTCGCCCACGCGCCAGCCGGTCAGCACGACCTTGTCGCCCGGCTTGTAGCGGTCATCGTCGGAGGCCGAGACCGTACCGGCGAAATCGATCCCCGGCACATGGGGGTAGTTCCGCACAAGGCCACCACCCGGCCCGATGCAGAGCCCGTCCTTGTAATTCACCGTGGAGTACTCGACATCCACCGTCACCTCGCCCGCAGGCAGATCGTCGATCCCGATCTCCTCGACGGCGGCGACAGGTTTCTCGTCGCCCTCCTTGCGGACCACCAATGCTTTCATCTGAACTCTCCTTGAGTCGTGCTGCGACGCGCCGCGAATGGGCGTCGCCTAGTGCCAGAATGTGTCATGGACGACCGCCTCGCGGGCGCCGTCCTGGGTTTCGACGATGAGCTCGGTGCCCGGATCCCAATGGGTCATCCGCACCATGCCAATCGCCACGTTGGTCGAGAAATCCGGGGACCAGGCCGCCGAGGTCACCTGCCCCACGGGCCGCCCCTGGGCCAGCAGTGGCCAGGCCCGGTCGCAGAGCGGCACGGCCTCCCCGCGGATCTCGATCGGGCGGATCTGGCGGTTCGGGCCGTCCATGGCCACCCGCAAAAGCGCGTCGCGCCCGAGGCAGCCAATGGCGGTCTGGACATTGCAGAACCGCTCCAACCCGCATTCATAAGGGGTATTGGCGCGGGTCATATCGTTGCCGTAGCTGAGCAGCCCGCCTTCAATCCGCTCGATCCCGTTGGGACAGCCGGCACGGATCTCCAGATCCTCGCCCGCCGCCATGAACGCCTGCCAGAGGGGCATGCCCAGATCACTGCCCTCGACATAGATCTCGAAGCCGCCCTGCCGGGAGTAGCCCGAACGCGCAACCACCAGATCGCGGCCCTCGAACTGGAAGAAGCCGAAGCGGAAGAAGCGCAGCGCCACCGCATCCGCACCAAAGATCCGCGCGATCAGCGTATCCGCCAGAGGCCCCTGGACCGCGAGCGGCGAGACGTCGGGCTCCTCGACCAGCACCTCAAGCTGCCTTGCATTGGCCAGGGCCTTCACCCAGAGGAGCAGATCGCTGTCGGCGATGGAGATCCAGAACCGGTCCTCCGCCAGCTTGAGCGCCACGGGATCATTCAGCATCCCGCCGGTCTCATCGACCATGGGCACATAGAGGCACTGCCCCGGCAGCATCCCCCGCAAGTCCCGCGGCGTGAGCAGCTGCATCAGCTTGCCCGCATCGGGCCCGCGCAGCTCCACCTGCCGCTCGCAGGAGACATCCCAGAGCTGCACCTTGGACTTCAGGTGGTGGTAATCGGCCTCGACACTGTCGAACACCGTGGGCAGCAGCATGTGGTTATAGATCGTATAGGCCCGCACCCCGGCAGCCTCGACACCGTCGGAAAAGGGCGTGCGCCGCAACCGGCGCGATGGCGAAAGAAGATGGGTCATATCCCCTCCGGCATGACAAAGAGATCCGTATCCTCCGGGCGCGCGCCTGCGGCTGTGAGCATGGCGTGGATCTGACCCCGGTGATGGGTCTGGTGGTTGAAGAAATGCGCCACGCAAAGTGCAATCGGTCGCGTGACATCCGCCTTGAGCGCGCCGGAATACCAGCTCAGATCCCCGCCCAGCGCGGCCTCGTCCAGCCCGTCGGCCCAGTCGCGGATCATCGCATCCGCATCCGAACGCAGGTCGGTCAGCCGGTCCCACTCCTCGACAAAGCGGACGCTGTCGGTGATCCCGCCCTTGGGCTTGTCCCAGCCATCAAAGCGGCTCATCCAGAGCGTGTCGCCCCAGAGAAGGTGGGAAAATGTCTGCTGGATCGAGCCAAAGAAACTGCCGCGATACTTGGCGCGCTCCGCCTCGGACAGACCGGTGGCCGCCGCGATGAGCGACCCGTTCTGCCAGGCGTTGTAGCGCGCCATGGTGCGGCAGTATTCCGGCGTGATCACTTGCCTGGTCCCTGCCAGTGGATCGGGCAGATCTCGGCCGACTTGCCGCCGAAATCCCACATGCGCCCGTAATCGCGCACCCGGCTCTTGAGGCCCTTGGCCACGATGATATCCGGCCCCATCCAGTATTTCGAGTTCGACACCATGACCGGGTGGTTCGGATCCGCACCGCCGATCATCTCGATCTCGCCCTCGATCTTGCGGCCGATCTTGATCGAGCGGCGCGCGCCATCGGTGACGATTTCCACGGGCGCGCGTTCCGCGCCAACGATATCCGAGACCAGCAGGGTGAAGAGCCCCGTGGTCCCCCCCGCGGCGCCCGAGAAGATCTTGAGGATCCCGTTATAGGCCTTTTGGCTGGAGCGTTCGTCCACATAGGCCGCCACGCGCCAACCTCCCTCGGCCATGCGTCCGGGGATCTCGACCATCAGACCGACATTGAGACCCGACAGGCTCTCGCCCTCGAAATGCCCCTCATCAATGCGGATCGCCATCCATGCGTGGCAGTGCCCTTCCGTGGGCGGGTGCTTGCCCAGGGAGACCACGCAAGGGCAGAAAAGATCACAGGAGCAGTTCAGGAACAGCTCGCCCTTGATCTCCCAGTTTGTGGGCTCGGCCCGGCGCCGCCGCGGGTTCATCCGGGCGTCGATCCGCTCCATCACCTGCAGCCGGTCGCTCTTGCGCGCTTTCTTCACTGCCATGCCTCTCCCTCTCCGTTGCCGGGTGCCAGACCCGGTGATTATCCGACCGCCGCGAGGCCGATGACGGCCAGCCCGGCCACAATGAGTGCTGCACCCATGGGGCGGATCACGTATTCCCCGATCTGGGGCAGCTTCTCGAGCACCATGAACAGGGTCGCGAGCCCCATCCAGACAAGGCTCATGGTACCGCCAACAAAACCCAGCGCCATAAGGCCCCAGCAGCAGACGGCGCAAAACACGCCCAGCCCTGCCCCCATGCGCAACCCGCCGACAAAGCCTGTGCGCCAATGGCCGAGGAAGTATTGCATCGGCGCATGGCACACGCCGTGGCAGGTCGCCTTGAGGCGGCTGAACTGGAACGCCCCCACCGCCAGCAGCAAGACGCCCGCCGCCCAGAGCGAGTGGAACGCACCAAGCCCGTCCACGATCCCGGCCTGCAAGGCGACGAGTTGCAGCGCGGCCAGCGCGGCGGCCATCCCGACCCAAACCGCGAAATACCCCAACAGCACCCCGACCCAGCCGAGCCGCGTGCCATTGGCGGATTTGATCAGCGCGTCATAGGTGCCCATGGTCGGCACCATGGTGGGCAGCATCATCGCCGCCATCATGATCGCCCACATGGCAAAAAGCGTACCGAAGCTCTCCATCGGCATCATGTTCATGCCCACCGGGCGACCCCAGACATCGACGCCGCTCATCCGGGCCATGTCGAACATCACCCACCACGCCAGAAGGATGATGACGAACACCGTGAGCCAGGACAGGCTCCGCATGGATGCGCGCAGATAAGTCATGAATCCTCCCTCTTGCGGATCAGGATTTATCGGCGCAGACTAAATGTCAAACAATTAATGTCTGACATATGGAGCGGGCATGGACTATCAACTCGACCCGGGCCGTGACCTGGCCGTTCAGATCGCTGATGCGATCAAGGAGGCAATCCTGCGCGAGGACCTTCTGGTGGATGATCGCCTGCCCTCGGAGGCCGAGCTGTCCGAGCGGTTCGAGGTGTCCCGCCCAACCGTGCGCGAGGCACTGAAGCGGCTGGCGGCCCAGAACCTGATCCGGACCCAGCGCGGGGCGACGGGCGGGGCCTTTGTGAACCGGCTGAGCTTTGCCGAAGCTGCCGCGCAACAGGAGACCACAGCGACCCTCGTGCTCAGCATGAATGCCGTGGATTTCGAGACCGCCTGCGAGGCGCGCTTTGCGCTGGAACGCGCGGTGGCTCCGCTCGCTGCGGCCCGGCGAGAAGACGCGCATCTCGCGGCCATGAGCGCCGAGATCACCCGTCAGGCGGACCCGAGCCTGAGCGATACCGATTTTTGCGCCTCCGATGTGGCCTTTCACCGGGTGCTGGTGGAGGCCGCCGACAACCCGGTGCTGAGCTATCAGCTCGCTGGCGCGGTCGAGGGGATGCAACCCCTGATGAACATGATCACCTATACCGAGCGCTCTCGCGCGCGGATCGCGACGCTCCATGGTCGGATCCGCGACGGGATGGCCGCGCGGGACGGGGCCGCTGTGACCGCGGCCCTGTCGGATCTCGCCGATTACACCGCCGATCTGGGCAGCCAGATGCGCGCAAAACGGGCGGCGCGCTGAACGGGCCTGCCCCCGGTTGCTCTGCGTATTGCACCCACCGGGCGTTCTTTCTAACGTCGCGCCCGTATCGTTGATCTTGGAGCTTGGGACCCTGATGACCGCAGCCTTTCGCCTGACCGCCACCACCGCGCTTGTCGCGCTCGCCGCGCCGATCTGGGCCGCCGATGGCGATCTGATCGTTTTTGACTATGCCGGGTTCGAAGACCCCGCTTTCCACACCGCCTATACCGCGGCCCATGGGGACAGCCCGGAGTTTACCTTCTTTGGCGATGAGGAAGAGGCGTTTCAGAAGATCGTCTCCGGCTTCCAGCCCGATGTGAGCCATGTCTGCGCCGGCTCGGTGACGAAATGGGTCGAGAGCGGCATTCTCGAGCCCTGGGACGTTTCGCGCATCCCCTCCTACGGGGATCTGAACGCGAACCTCACCGGGCAGGACGTGACCGAGGGGATCGGCGATGTTTATTTCATCCCGGTCGACTTCGGCTCCACCGCCATCGCCTATAACACCGAGAAGGTGCCTGCGGCGGATGTCGCCACGCTCGAGATCTTCCGCAACCCGGCCTATAGCCAGATGCTGACACTGCCGGACAATGTGGACGACGCCTATGCGCTGGCCTATCTCGCCACGGGCACCACGAATTGGACAACGGCCACGGAGGCGCAATTCGACGCTGCCTCCGCCTGGCTGCGCGAGGTGCATCCGAACCTGCGCACCTACTGGACCGATCCGGGAGAATTGGCGCAGCTGCTGGCCTCGGGCGAAGTCGTCGCGGCCTGGGCGTGGAACGAGACCCTGCCGACCATGGCCGAGGAAGGTTTCCCGATCGGGTACCAGCAGGAAGCGGCAGAGGGATCTTCCCTCTGGCTCTGCGGCTATGTGAACCTCGCGAAAGGTCAGGGCTCCGAAGACAAGGCCTATGACTTCCTCAACGCGGTGCTCGACCCGAGCTCGACCCAGCCCCTGCTGGAGGCGGGCTATGGCCACTCCAACGCGGCGGCGATGACAGAGGTCGGGGCCGAGGCGCTGGCCGAGGTCGGTCTGGGCGAGGTGAACGCGCCCGTGCTCGCGCAGCTGCCCATGGATATGGACCTGCGTCAGAAGCAGTCGGAAACCTTTGAGCGGATCAAGGCCGGCTTCTAAGCCCCGCTTTTTTCGGAAATCAGGGACCACCGCGCTTTGGCGCGGTGTTTTCGTCTCAGGCGCGCCCTAGCTCCTTGCGAGACACCAAACGACACCGGACCCCATGATCGACATTCTGAACATCCTGATCGCCCTTCTCAGCATCGGCCTCGGCTGCTTTGGCTGGCTTGCCCCGAAATTCACCATGGAGGCGCTCGATCTCCAGCGCGGCGCCACCACCATGGGGGTGTCGGAAATCCGCGCCTCGGCGGGGGCGCTCTTTGTGGGGCTGGGGGTGGGCGCGCTGATCCTCGGCAGCCCCACGGCCTATGCCATGGTGGGCTTTGCCTGGGGCGGAGCGGCCATGGGGCGGCTCACCTCGCTCTTGCGGGACGAGGCCCCCACCCGCCGCACCTGGGGCTTTTTCGCGACCGAAGCGGTGGTGGCGGCCCTCGCGCTTGCGATCAACCTCTGATCCCTCTTTCAACTTCGCGCGCCTGCCCTTATGTTGGGTGCTGTCCTTCGGGACTATGGACATAAACGCGCTCGTAATAAGCGGATCGGACCCGGGGGCGGTACCCGGCGGCTCCACCAACATCCCCGTCGTTTGCGGGCAGATGGGGCCGAAACAGGATCGACGAACGTCTAAAGGGGTTAGCTTTGTCTCGGCTGGGTGCCACCGTTATCGGCCTAAATTGTACAGTTGCAAACGACAACCGTGCTCCGGTGGCCGTTGCTGCGTAAGCAGTAACAACACCGAAACTTAAGCCCTTGCGCCTAGCCGCGTAAGGCGGGGTCCGCTGGCACCTGGCAACAGAAGCCAGCATTTCCTCCCTCCAGATTGCCGGTCTTTAACCAAGATCAAGGTCGCAGCTGTCGCGTTGCGGCAAGGTTCCTCTGGCCCCTGTTCTTTGAATACCGGCATTTTCTCGGGAGGAGACTTTCATGCAACGACTGCTTTTGACCACATGCGCGGCCCTTTTGGCGGGGCTCGCCCCGGCGGCGGCGAGCACAATGGTGACCGTGATGATCGGCGACGACGATTGCTTTGGGCTTAACATCGCCTGCCCGGATTTCATCGCTGAACCCGCCGAGGCGGATCAGCCCTTTGACAATTCAACCGCGAGCGATCCGGCCAATCAGGATGTGTTCGGCGTGATCGGGCGCTCCTCGTTCGAGGTGATGCTCGATCTGACCGATCAGCGGATCTCGGATGTCACCCTGTCCGCACGGATCTGGGGGGCAGAGCTCGCCTCCTTCCCGCCGGGCACCCATCCGGGGCCGTTCGGCGATGCCTTTGCGGGCACACGGTTCATCGTGAATGGCGTGGATGTGGGCACCTATGCCGCCTCCACCGATTTCGGCCCGCAGACCATTGACCGGGTGGAGACGGTCTCTTTCGACGTGCTCGCGGGCACGCTGGTAACCGGGATCAACACGATCACGGTCATTCCCGAAGAGGATTTCATAGACGCGATCGGCCTGCCGGAAACCTATGCACTGGATTTCGTGGAGCTCAGCTATCACACCGCGCCGATCCCCTTGCCGGGCGGCCTGCCCCTGGGTCTGGGCGCGCTCTGTCTGCTGGGCTGGGTCGGGCGCGCGCGCCTCTCGCAGGGCCAATCTGCAGGATCGTGACGCGCGGCAACCGCGTGTGGGGCGCAATCTCGCGCCCCGCGCGCCCTGCCGCTCGCCCAGGCTCAAGGCAGCCGGCAGAAAAAACTGTTTCTATTTTAGTCAAAATCTGAGCATTCTGGGGCGTGGGTTAACGAGTGGAATGGTGGTTTCAACCTTACCTTGTATGGGAGACCCAGATGCGGCGTCTTTTTTCGATTTTGACGACAGCCTTCCTCGCCAGCGCCTCCGCGGCCTCGGCAACCACACTCACAACCATAACGTTCGGGGATAACGACTGCTTTGGCCTGAATGTCCCCTGCCCGGTCGGCATCGGATTGCCCCCGGCCATCCCATTCGACAACTCCGGCGGTCTGGACCCGGACAAGCAGGATATCTTCGGCGAGATCGGCATCGCCAGCTTCGATTTCGCCCTCGACCTGACGGGGCTCGTCGTCTCGAATGTGGAGCTCACGGCGAAATTCTGGGGCCTCGATCTCTTTGCGACCAGCCCGGCCAATGGCGGCACCTTCGGTGACGCATTCGAGGGCGCGCGCATTCAGGTGAACGGCACCGATGTGGGCACCTATTTCTCGGCGCCCACGGCGGATGGGCTCGGCCCGGTCCGCGTCGAAACGGTGATGTTCGATGTCATGGCCGACACGCTGGTCACGGGCACCAACACGATCACGATCATCCCGGAGCAGGACTTCCTGCAATTCGCGGGCCCCGGCTTCTCGGGCGAAGATGCCTATGCGATCGACTTTGTCGCGCTGAGCTATGAATTCGACAATGCGCCGACCACGGCGCCGGTGCCGCTGCCCGCGGGGCTGCCGCTCCTGCTCGGCGCCTTGGGTCTTTTGGGCTACAGCGCGCGCAAGCGCCGGAGCTGATCCGCGCCGCCGACCCCACATGACTTGAAACAGATGCCAAACCGCGCCTCCCGACCCCGTTCGGGGGGCGTTTTTTTATCCTTCACACAGATTGGGAGATTTCCTGTGTTCAAAACCTTTTGCAAATCCGTCGCACTTGTCGCCGCTCTGGGAAGTGGCGCCTTCGGCACCCTGACCGCCAGCCCCGCCAAGGCCGGGTTAGAGCCATTTATCGGAGAGATCATGCTCGTGGGCTTCAACTATTGTCCCCGCGGTTGGACCGAAGCGGCTGGGCAAATCCTGCAAATCGCGGACAATAACGCGCTCTTTGCGCTCTATGGGACAGTCTATGGAGGCGATGGCCGGACCACATTCGGACTGCCGGATCTGCGCGGGCGCGTGCCGGTCTCGCTCGGCCAGGGCGCTGGCCTCTCGAACCGCGCGCTCGGCCAGAAAGTCGGCGCGGAGACCACCACGCTGTCCGTCGACAACATGCCGCCCCACAATCACGGCGTCGCCGTTACGATCCAGGGCAATGCGGCCCCGGGGACATCGCCCTCCCCCGCCGGGGGCGTGCCAGCCCTGTCGCCAACCGCGTCAATCTATAGCGCGACCCCCAACACGCCCATGAACAGCGACATGGCCAGCGTGACCCAGAACACCGTTGGCAGCGGCACGCCCGCGAACAACATGCAGCCGACGCTTGTGCTGCGCTATTGCATCGCTCTGCAGGGCATCTTCCCCTCGCGCAACTGACCCTAGCCGGGCGAGCTCCGGGAGGGGCCGCCCATCCTCCCGGACTTGTGAGCGCATAGAGTGATTGCGCCCTGTCCCCGCTCGCGCCATGGTAGCGCCATGCAGATCCCCATGCGCCGCTTTTTAGCCCCCGCTCTGACCGCCGCTGCCCTGACCTGCGCGCCCGCAGTGCAGGCCTGCCAGACCGCTTTGCTGCTGGCGATTGATGTGTCGCAATCCATCGATGCCGCGGAATACCGGTTTCAGACCGAAGGTTTGGCCGAAGCGCTCGGGGATGCGGAGATCTCAGAGGCGCTGGTGCGCGGGCGCATGGCATTGGCCGTGATGCAATGGTCGGGGCGCGACGCGCAGCAGATCTCGATCCCCTGGACGCGAATGCATACGCCCGCCGATCTGGCGCTGTTTGCCGAGCGCGCGCGCAAGATGCCGCGGGCCTATATCATGTCGAACACCGCAGTGGGCGAGGCCCTGAGCACGGCCATGGCGCAATTTGCCGATGTGCCCGATTGCGCGCGCAAGGTGATCGATGTCTCGGGCGACGGACCGGACAATGCGGGCACCGATCCACGCGCCGCGCGCCGCACTGCCGAGCGTGCGGGGATCGAGATCAACGGGCTGGCCATCGAGTCCCTGGGCCTGTCGATCACCACTTACTTCAAGCGTTCGGTCATTACCCGGGGCGGCTTCGTCATGACCGCCCGCGGCTATCGCGACTATGCCCGCACCTTACGCGAGAAGATCCGCCGCGAGACCGCGCAGATCATGTTCTAGCCGCGCCCTGGACATTTCCCCCCCAGGCGCACCCGCCCCAAGCACACCGGCCCCGACACATCACAGGAGTCCCCATGATCGCTGTCATCTTCGAAGTCTACCCCGCCGAGGGCAAGACCGACCCCTATCTCGCCATGGCCGCCGAGATGCGCCCGCTGGTCGAAGAGATCGACGGCTTTCTCTCGGTCGAGCGGTTCGAGAGCCTCACGACCCCGGGCAAGCTCCTCTCGGTCTCCTTCTTTCGCGATGAGAAGGCGCTGGATGACTGGCGGCGCCTGACCAAGCACCGGCAGGCCCAGAAGGCCGGACGTGAAAGCATGTTCAGCGACTACCGGCTGCGCGTGGCCCATGTGCTGCGCGATTACGGCATGACGGACCGGGCCGAGGCGCCCGACGACAGTGTCGCGCTCCATGGTTGAGCGTCATGGGCCCGTGATCTCGCGGCGCTAGATCCGGTCCATGACCCCTGCCCCCTCCCTTGCCGAGCTGACCCGCGTTTTTGGACGGATCGGGCTTTTGTCCTTTGGCGGCCCCGCGGCCCAGATCGCCCTGATGCAGGAAGAGCTGGTGGAGGCGCGCCCCTGGTTGAGCCAACCGCAATTCCTGAACGCGCTCTCGTTCTGCATGCTCCTGCCGGGGCCGGAGGCGATGCAGCTTGCGACCTATGCGGGCTGGCGGCTGCGCGGGACCCTGGGCGGTGTGATCGCAGGTGGGCTCTTTGTGCTGCCGGGGGCCTGCGTGATCCTTGCACTGGCCTTTGCCTATGCCCTGCTGGGATCGGTGCCGCTGATCCAGGCTGTGTTTCTCGGGGTGCAGGCGGCGGTGGTGGTGATCGTGCTGAAAGCGCTGCTGGGGCTTGCGCGACGGACCCTGACCGCGCCGGACCGCTGGGCGCTGGCGGGGCTGAGCTTTGCGGCGCTCTTTGTGTTCGGCCTGCCCTTTCCGCTGATCATTGCGCTGGCGGCGGCCTATGGCGCGCTGCGGATCCGGGTGGCACCGCTGGAGCCTGCAGCCCCGAGCGCCCGCCCGCCGCACCCGGCCTGGGGGCGGATCGCTCTGTGGCTGACCGCTTGGCTGGCCCCGATCGCGATGCTCTGGGCCGTGGGCGCGAGCTTTCTGACGCAGATCGCGCTCTTTTTCGCCAAGCTCGCGGTGGTGACCTTTGGCGGGGCCTATGCGGTGCTGGCCTATATGACCCAGGAGGTCGTGTCCGAGCGCGGCTGGCTGGGACCGGAGCAGATGATCGACGCGCTGGGGCTGGCGGAAACCACGCCCGGGCCCCTGATCCTCGTGACCCAATTCGTCGGTTTTCTCGCCGGTTTCCTGCAGGGCGAACCCGGGCTTGCGGTGGCGGCAGCGCTTGTCACGCTCTGGGTGACCTTCGTGCCCTGCTTCCTGTGGATCTTCACCTTTGCGCCCTATGTGGATTGGATCGCCACGCGGCCCCGCCTGACCGGCGCGCTGCAGGGGATCACGGCGGCGGTGGTGGGCGTGATCCTGAACCTCGCGCTGTGGTTCGCGCTCCATGTGCTGTTTGACCGCCTGTCCCCGGTCGATCTGCCGGGGATCGCGCTGATTGTGCCGGAGCTCTCCTCCCTCGATGGGCGCGCGCTCTGTCTGACCCTGGCCGCAGCCTATCTCCTGCTGCGGCTCAAGCTCGGCATGCCTCTGGTTCTGGGCATCTGTGCGGCGCTGGCGGGTGGTCTCGCGCTTCTCTGAAAACCCTGGCGCGGAAACGCCCTTTTTCCCAAGCGGACCTTTCCATTACCCGCGACTCAACTTACCCTGACCTCGAGGATGATGAGGAGCCCATGGATGGCGGACCGCCTGGACTATGGAAACATGATGCACCGCGCCATGCGGTCCCTGATTCAGGACGTCCTGCGCGAAGTCGCCGAGGGCGGGCTTCCGGGCGAGCATCACTTCTTCATCACCTTCGACACCCAGCATCCTGAAGTCGAGCTCTCGGATTGGCTGCGCGAGCGCTATCCGGACGAAATGACCATCGTGCTGCAGCACTGGTTCGACGGGCTCGAAGTGCGCGACGCGGATTTCTCGGTGATCCTGAATTTCGGCGATCAGCCCGAGGCGCTGACCGTGCCGCTCGATTCGATCCGCACCTTTGTCGATCCGTCGGTGGAGTTCGGCCTGCGCTTTGAGAACCACGAGGATGACGAGGCCGACGAGGCGCTGGAGGAGGACGCGGTCGACGGCCCCCACGAGGTCCGCACCCTTGTCCCCGCTTCTGAGACCCGCAGCACGCCGCCAAGCGAGGCCGCCGACGCGGAAGAAAAGCCCGCGAAATCCGGTGAGGCCGAGATCGTCAGCCTCGACTCGTTCCGCAAGTAACTGAGCGGCCCCCGCGCCCCGGCAATCCCTGCGCCAATTGGCCCTGACCTGTTTGCGCAATCACTGATTGCCCCGCGCGCATGCGCCCGGTAAACGGCATGCGAACGTATACGGAAGGGAGCGCCCCATGACCGAGACCCGCACCGAAACCGACAGCTTTGGCCCGCTTGAGGTCCCCGCCGAGAAGTATTGGGGCGCGCAAACGCAGCGCTCGATCATGAACTTCCCGATCGGCTGGGAAAAGCAGCCCATCGCGATTGTCCGCGCTCTGGGCGTGATCAAGAAGGCCTGCGCCCAGGCCAATCACGCCAATGGCAAGCTTGGCGACGATATCGCCCCGGCCATCATTCAGGCGGCGGGCGAAGTGGTCGAAGGCAAGTTCGACGACAACTTCCCGCTCGTGGTCTGGCAGACCGGGTCCGGCACCCAGTCGAACATGAACTCCAACGAGGTCATCGCCAACCGCGCGATCGAGATCCTCGGCGGCGTGATCGGCTCCAAGGACCCGGTGCACCCGAATGACCACTGCAACATGGGTCAGTCCTCCAACGACACCTTCCCCACAGCCATGCATATCGCCACCGCGATGACCGCGCGGGACGTCACCCTGCCGGGTCTGAAAAAGCTGCATGCCGCGCTCGAGGCGAAGGTCGCGGAGTTTGACGGCATCATCAAGATCGGCCGCACCCACACCATGGACGCCACGCCCCTGACCCTCGCGCAGGAGTTCTCGGGCTACAGCCATCAGGTCGCCATGGGCATCGCCCGCGTCGAAGGCGCGCTTGGACGGATCTATGAGCTGGCGCAAGGCGGCACCGCCGTGGGCACCGGGCTCAACACGCCCAAGGGCTGGGGGGAGCAGGTTGCCGCGAACATGGCCGAGATCACCGGCCTGCCTTTCGTCACGGCCCCGAACAAGTTCGAAGCGCTGGCCGCCCATGACGCCATGGTCGAGATGTCCGGTGCGCTGAAAACCGTGGCGGCAAGCCTCTTCAAGATCGCCAATGACATCCGCCTCTTGGGCTCCGGCCCGCGCTGCGGTCTGGGCGAGCTGATGCTGCCGGAGAACGAGCCGGGCTCGTCGATCATGCCGGGCAAGGTCAACCCGACCCAGTGCGAAGCCATGACCCAGGTCTGCGCCCATGTGATCGGCAATGACGCCGCTGTGGGTTTTGCCGGAACACAGGGGCATTTCGAGCTCAACGTCTACAAGCCCATGATGGCCTATAACGTGCTGCAATCCATGCAGCTGATCGGCGATGCCTGCGTGGCCTTCACCGACAATTGCGTCGTGGGCATTCAGGCCAATACGGACCGGATCGAGAAGCTGATGCGCGAGAGCTTGATGCTGGTAACCGCACTGGCGCCCACCATCGGCTACGACAACGCCACGACCGTCGCCAAGACGGCCCATAAGAACGGCACGACCCTCAAGGAAGAGGCGATCAAGCTGGGCTTCGTGGATGAAGAGACCTTCGAGAAGGTCGTCAGCCCCGAGCAGATGATCGGGCCCAAGTAAGATGGCGGGCAAGTTGACCTTCTGGTTCGAGCTTGCCTCCACCTATACCTACCTCTCGGCCATGCGCATCGACGCCATGGCCGAGGATGCGGGCGTCGAGGTGATCTGGCGCCCGGTCCCCCTCGGCCCGATCTTCGGTGGTCAGGGTTGGGACACCTCCCCCTTCAACATCTACCCCGCCAAGGGCCGCTATATGTGGCGCGATATGGAGCGTCTCTGCGCGGCGCGCGGCCTGCCCTTTGCCAAGCCCGACCCGTTTCCGCAGAACTCGATCCACGCAGCCCGCGTGGCTTTGGCGGCGCTGGAAACGAACAAGGGCCGCGCGTTTTGCAAGGCGGTTTACACCGCGCAATTCGCCCGAGGCGCGAATATCGCCGAACGCGCGGTGCTGGAGGCCGCGCTGATCGAGGTCGGACTCCCGGCCGACTTGGTGGAGGCAGCGGCGGACTCAGCGCGCAAGGCAGAGCTGAAGGCCTGCAGCATCGAGGCGGCGGAGCTGGGCCTCTTTGGGGCGCCGAGTTTCACGGTGGGCGATGAGCTCTATTGGGGCGATGACCGGCTGGAAGAAGCGCTCGCCTTCGCCGCTGCGCAGCCCGCGTAAAGGGCGCAAAAGCCGCGATCCGCGCTTGCTTCGCTGCAGTGCAGAGCGCATGCTGACGCCATGGCTCAGATCACGAATCTCCGCACCCATCGCAAGCAGAAAGCCCGCGAAGACAAGCGCGCAGCCTCAGCGCAAAGCGCCGCCATGCATGGCGAGACCAAGGCCGATCGGCTGTTGCGTCTGACCCGGGATGCTCAGGAGAAAAAGCATCTAGATCAGCACTATACCGAGGATGAGTAAACGCCCGGCCAAACGCTCACTGACCCTGAAGGGGCACCGCACCAGCGTGTCCCTCGAAGACGAGTTTTGGGCCGGGTTTCGGGAAATGGCAGCCGCGCGGAGCATGCCGATCAACGCGCTCGCGGCGGAGATTGACACGGCGCGCGGGACAGAGATGGGCCTTGCCTCGGCCATCCGTCTTGCCGTGCTGCGGCATTACCGGGACGGGCCGAGCGCCGCCTCGGATTGATCCTCAACCGGGCGCACCCGCAGCCAGATCCCATGCCGCGCGCGCACCGTCAGATGCGCCTCAGGGATCGGCACATGATCGGGATCCGCCTCGAACGCGAACTGCTTGATCAGCGCCGCCAGCAGCAAGGTGCCCTCGGCCAGCGCGAACCCCGCCCCCGGACAGACCCGCGGCCCCGCCGAGAAGGGCATATAGGCCTGGCGCTGGCTCTCCCGCGTCTCCTCCCGCGCCCAGCGATCCGGATCGAACCCGTCCGGATCCGCCCAGAGCCGCGTGTGGCGGTGCAGATGCCAGGGGCTGAGCACCACCTGCGCCCCCTTGCGGATCACCCGGTCGCGCCAACACCTTGGGGCGCGCGCCTCGCGCACCATCATCGGCACGGGCGGATAGAGCCGCAGTGCCTCGCGATAGACATCCCGGGTCAGCCGCAGGCGAGAGAGATCTGCAAAGGCCATCGTCGTGATGTCGAGACCTGACAGCTCCGCGCGGACCCGGTCCTGCACCTCTGGCGCGGCGGCCAGCAGATAGAGCGCCCAGGCCAGCGCGCTGGCGCTGGTCTCATGGCCCGCCAGAAAGAAGATCGCGACCTGATCCACCATCTCCTCCGTGGAAAAGCACGCGCCGGTTTCCGGGTCCGGTGTCGTCATGATCTTGGTCGCGAGATCCTGCGGCGCGCGACCCGCCGCGATCTCGGCTGCCCGCGCTTCGGTCAGCTCGGTGATCAGGCGGCGCAGATGCTGCGCGGTCTCTTGGGTGCTGCGCCGATGGCCCCGGGGCATCCAACGCGGCAGGGGCAGAAACGCCCCCAGATTGAGGATCGGTTGGCTCCGCTGATGGGCGCGGAAGGCAGTGAACACCTCACCCGCGATCGCGTCTTCGATCGGGACGGAGAAGAGCGTCCGAAAAATCACATCGGCGGCGGCATGGGCGGAGATCTCCTCGATCTCGACCAGATCGGCAGCGGCGCGGGGGGCGAGCCGATCCACCGCATTGGCGGCCGCGGCCTGCATATCCGTGAAACTCTCCTTCACCCGCCCCCGCTCGAAGGCCGGATCGATGATCCGGCGTTGCCGTGCCCAGGTCTCACCATTGGTCAGAAAAACACTGTCACCCAGCAGGGGGCGCAGCCCCTCGCCGATCCGGTCGGATTTGGGGAAGTCCTCAGGCCGCTCAGAGAGGACCTCGCGCAAGATCTCCGGGTCGTTGACGAGGTAGGAGCGGAAAAAGGGCGTGCGGAATTCGGCCATCCAGGCGCGGTAGAGGCGCGCGGGCTGGGCTGAGAGGATGTCGCGGCGAAAAAGCTGCAGGTAGCGCCAGAGCGAGACCTTCTCCGCCCGGGCGGCGGGTTTCGGGGCCTGCAAAGTCACGGACGTGGCGCCACGTTGCGGCGCAGCACGCTGGGCGACGAGGCCCGAGTGCCGAAGCGCTGACGCAGGGTGAGCGGCCCGGCGGTTATGCGGAAATAGTCGTAATCCCCCGGTCGGTCGAAGGCGCAGAGATACTGGAAATGCAGGCGAAAGAACCGCCAGCGCAGGCGGGCCCAGGTCTCGGGGGCGAGTGTCTCGGTGAAACGGGCCGAGATGATCACTGGCGCGCGCTGATCGTCGCCGGCTACACCGCTGACCGCAACGGGGTCACACAGCGCAAAGGCGCAGCCATCCCCGGGCGCGGTCACATCCAGCCAGAAGATCTCGCTCTGTGCGCCCATCTCGGCCAGATCCGCGCGCAACTGATCCGCCTTTGGCAGGGCCGAGACCATCGGCACCACCTGCCCCAGTGTCAGAAGTGCGATGGGCACGCCCGCCGCGCGGGTCCCCCGCCGCTGCACCTCCGCCAGCACGGAGACTGCGAGATAGGCACCGGAGGAATGCCCGACGAGGAGCACCTCATCCGCGCCCTCCGTCACCGCCTCGACGATGGTGTCCGCAAACTGGGTCAGCTTTTCCGCCAAGGCGGCTGGATAAGCGCCCCCTTCGGCGGCGGAATAGGCATAGTCGCGCATCAGGTAATGGGCGTAGAGCCACCGATCCACCCGACAGGCCAGCTGCAAGAGGCCAAGCGCGGTCAGGACACCCAGACCGAACCCGAAACCCCCACCGATCAGGCTCGCCACGCCAACCCCGACGCCGACGGCCAAAGCCAGTTGCGCCAGCAGTGCGACGATCGGATAGAGCGCCGCGATCACCGGCCCTTTGCGCAATCGGGCCAGCCGCAGAAAGGCGCCGCTGCTGAGATAGATCCAGACCGTGTGCAGAAGCGCCAGATAGGAGGCCAAAACGCCGCCCCGCATCGAGGCTTGCACCAGATCGGACCAGACCAAGACAGTGACGGAGGTCTCCACCTCCTGATCGTTTTCTAGGTAGCGAACCGTCCAGCCAGGACCGCCCGGCATGCCCTGCAGATCCAGCACATAGCCGCTGATCTCGGCCTGTGCGGCCCCTTCCCGGCGATAGAGCTCGCGGTAACGGCGGGGTGGGAACGGATCATAGCCCGGCAGGTAGAACACCTTGCGCCGTTGCACCGGGGGGCCGGGTTTTGGGTCCGTCATGCTCTGCCTGTTCCGCGTCTGCCGTGAGACTAGCCGCCGGACTATCCTTTGAACAGGTAAACGGCCCATTAACGCACACTTGCGCCATTGGTTTTCGCGTGCGGTTCCTCGCGGGCTTGGCTAGAACAGGGCCATGAGTGATCCCATCGAACTCGACGCGCGGGGGCTGCTATGCCCCCTCCCCGTTCTCAAGGTCCGCAAGCGGCTGAAATCCTTGCCCAGCGGGGCGGAGCTGCATCTTTTGGCGGATGATCCCGCGGCCATTGTGGATGTGCCCCATTACTGCGCCGAGAGCGGGCATGCCCTGCTCCGCCAGAGCGATGAAGGCGATGCGCAGCTCTACGTGATCCGGAAGTCCTGAACGCCGCCCTGCCCGAGACATGAAAAACGCGCCCGAAGGCGCGTTCTCATATTCAGCGGGACATGGACCACCAGCCTCGACGCTTCGGCTTGTCCTCAGCGGGTTCCGGCTCGGGCTCGGCCACTGGCTCTTCCACAGCAGGCTCCGGTTCAGCCACGGCTTCGGGTTCAACCTCAGGTTCCGTGATCTCCTCAGCGGGCTCCTCTTCCGCCACCGGCTCAGCTGGCTCTTCGACTGGCTCCGCAACAGGTTCCTCCACCGGGGCAGCGACCGGTTCGGCCTCCAATACAGCAGACTCTTCCGCAGGCGCTTCGGTGGGTTCTTCCGCGGCAGGCTCTTCCGCTGCGACCTCTTCCACCGGCGCTTCGGGCTCGGCAGACTTGGTCTCCGGCGCGGCTTCGGCCTCCTCTGCGGGAGCCTCCGCAGCTGCCTCAGCCTCCGCACTCGCGGATTTACGACGGCGGCGACGACGGCGCTTGGGCTTGGCCTCTTCCGTGGCTTCCGCGTCTGCATCCGCGGCCGCTTCTGCAGGCGCCTCGGCCTCGGCGGGGGCCGCCTCCTCGGCAGCCTCCTCCGACGGGGTCGTCTCTTCGGAGCCGGTCTGAGCGTCCGAGCCTTCGCCCCCATTGCCCCGGCGGCGGCGACGACGGCGGCGACGCTTGCGCGGCGCGCCCTCTTCGCTAGCTTCTTCCGGCGCAGGCGCTGCTTCGGCCTCGACCTCTTCCTCGACGATCTCGGCCTCTTCGATCTCGTCAGCGGCGGAGGTATCGATGGAGATCACCGGCGCTTCGATCTCGACCACTTTGCGGGTCGCGGTCTTGAACTTGTCGATGGTGAAATCCGCACCGGAAAGATCCGTGGAGGCCTCAAGCCGCACGGCCATGCCATAGCGCCCCTCGATCAGCGCGATATGCTCGCGCTTCTCGTTGAAGAGGTAGTTGATGACATTGATCGGCGCCTTGACCAGCACTTCGCGGACCCGGCGGCGCATGCCCTCTTCTTCGAGCGCTCGGATGATCGACAGCGCCAGCGAGTTGTCCGAGCGGATCAGGCCCGTGCCCTGACAATGGGGACAGGGCTGGGTCGTGATCTCGAGCATGCCCGGGCGCAGACGCTGGCGCGACATCTCCAGAAGGCCAAAGCCTGAGATGCGGCCCACTTGGATGCGGGCGCGGTCGGTCTTGAGCTTGTCCTTGAGGCGCTTCTCGACGGCGGTGTTGTTGCGCCGCTCCTCCATATCGATGAAGTCGATCACGATCAGACCGGCCAGGTCGCGCAGGCGCACCTGACGTGCCACCTCTTCGGCGGCCTCAAGATTGGTCTTGAGCGCGGTCTCCTCAATGGAGGCTTCCTTCGTCGCGCGCCCCGAGTTCACATCGATCGCCACCAGCGCCTCGGTCACGCCGATCACCAGATAGCCGCCCGATTTGAGCTGCACCGTCGGGTTGAACATGCCCGCGAGGTAGTTCTCGACCTGATAGCGCGCAAAGAGCGGCAGGTTGTCCTCGTAGAGCTTCACGTTCTTGGCGTGGGACGGCATGAGCATTTTCATGAAGTCCTTGGCCACGCGGTAGCCCGCCTCGCCCTCGACCAGCACCTCATCGATATCGCGGCTATAGAGGTCGCGGATCGAGCGTTTGACGAGGTTCCCCTCCTCATAGATCGGCGCGGGCGCGATGGATTTCAGGGTCAGATCGCGGATCTGCTCCCAGAGGCGCTTGAGGTAGTCATAATCGCGCTTGATCTCGGTCTTGGTGCGTTTGGCCCCGGCGGTGCGCACGATGAGCCCCGCGCCGCGCGGCACGTCGATCTCGGAGGCGATCTCCTTGAGCTTCTTGCGGTCGGCAGCGTTGGTGATCTTGCGGCTGATCCCGCCCCCGCGCGCGGTGTTGGGCATGAGCACGCAATAGCGGCCCGCAAGGCTGAGATAGGTGGTCAGGGCCGCGCCCTTGTTGCCACGCTCTTCCTTGACGACCTGCACCAGCAGGACCTGACGGACCTTGATGACTTCCTGGATCTTGTAACGGCGTTCGCGGCGCTGACGGGGACGGCGGATTTCCTCGGCCACATCCTCATCGGCGACATCCTCGATACCGTCATCCCCGTCGCTGTCGGACGCGGTTTCGGTCGTGGTGTCCGTTTCGGTCTCGGACTCCGCCTCGGCGGATTTCGAGCGGCTGCGACGGCGCGAACGGCGGCGCTTGGGCTTTTCTTCGGTGGTGGGCGTCTCGGCGGTTTCCACCGCGTCATCCTCATCCGAACCGCTGCCCAGGACCGGGAGCGGACCGTCGGCTTCGGTCGAATCCACCAGATCCATGCCGGGGATCGAGCGGGGCTCGGACGCATCGTCTGCGGCGGGCGCTTCGGCTTCAGCTTGCGCCGCAGCCCCTGCGTCTGCGTCTGCGTCGGCCTCGACAGCCGGTGCGTCTTCCGCGCTGGCCTCTTCCGCCGGAGCAGCTTCTTCAGCGGCGGGTGCCTCTTCCGGTGTCGGTTCTTCTACGGGGGTCTCTTCGGCGCTTGCCTCTTCGGCGGGCGCTTCCTCAGCAGCAGCCTCACCCTCGGCATCGGCGGACGCCTCTTCCGCATCCTCCTCGGGATCCTTGACCTCAGCATCAGAGGTCACGACCGGGTCTTCACCCTCAATGGCATGGGCCATGGGCGCGCGCGGGGTGTCGTCACCGTCTTCGGCTGAGCCTTCCGCGTCTTCGGCAGGCGCGTCTTCGGCGGAGGCCTCTTCCGCAGCAGCTTCGTCAGCAGGCGCATCCTCAGCAGCCGCCTCCTCCGCCGGGGCCGCTTCGGCGGGCTCGGGCTCGTCGACGGCAGGCTCTTCGGCGGCAGGCTCGGCGCTGTCTTCGGCCGCAGGCTCTTCAGCCGCAGCCTCCTCAACCGGGGCCGCGTCCTCGGCCGGAGCGTCGTCTGCGCTGGCCTCGGTCGCAGGGGCGTCCTCAGCCTCGGCAGCGTCCGTCTCTACAGCTTCCGCAGGAGCTTCTGCATCTGCGCCTTCCTCTACGGGGGCTGCGTCAGCCTTGGCTTCCTCGGTCGCGGTCTCAGCCGCCGTGTCGGACTTCTTGCGGCGGCGGGAGCGGCGCTTCTTGGGCTTCTCCTCTTCTTCCGCATCGGCCTCGGCAAAGGCCATTTCCTCGGCCAGCAGGGCCTCGCGATCCGCAACCGGGATCTGGTAGTAATCCGGGTGGATCTCGGAAAAGGCGAGGAACCCGTGACGGTTGCCGCCATAGTCCACGAAGGCCGCCTGCAAGGACGGCTCCACCCGTGTGACTTTTGCGAGATAGATATTTCCGGCGAGCTGCCGCTTGTTTACAGACTCAAAGTCGAATTCCTCGACCTTCGTTCCATCCACCACCACGACGCGGGTCTCCTCCGCGTGGGTGGCGTCGATAAGCATCTTCTTAGCCATGGTGTCTTTCTGCACGAACGGCCCCTGCCAGGGGGCGCGAGGCCCGGTGACATGCTGTTCGTGGATCGTTGTGCAATGGGTGCCGCGCGGCGCAGAACGGCAACGGGGAGTGTCCCGTTCACCTTGGCTTGTCGTCTCAAAGCCTGTCTGCTTGCCTCGTCGCGGTGCATCGCGTTTCTCCGGCCCTTGCGGGCCAATCTAACTCCGCACGGTACGTCATGCGGCATGAACCGGGACCGGCCACTGCGGCATGGGTGCGCGCAAGTACCAGACCCCTGAAAACACTGCCTCTCGTGCAAGTCGGCCAAAATGCCGGGTTCTGGACGAGGGTGCAGGTAAACCTGAAACCGGACGGCACCACCATACATTCGGCGGGCGCCCGTTTGCCTAGATAAGTCCAGTGGGGACCAAAAGACAATGATTGTTTTGCGTCAAGGCCGGGGCAATGGCGCGCGAAGGGGCGACCCGCAGGCCGCCCCATGTTGGCGTTAACACTTTTCGCTCAGTTTCCGAGCAGGTTGGGGACGATCGTCACCACTCCGGGGAAGAGCCAGAGCATTGCGAGGGCCGCCACCTGGATCACCACGAAGGGCAAGACCCCGCGATAGATATGGCCCGTGGTCACCGAAGGTGGCGCCACCCCGCGCAGATAGAAGAGCGCGAATCCGAAGGGCGGTGTCAGGAACGAGGTCTGCAGGTTCACCGCGATCATGATCGTGACCCATTTCGGATCCATCGTGCCGCCATAGATCACCGGCCCCACGATCGGGATGACGATGTAGATGATCTCCAGGAAGTCGAGCACGAAGCCGAGGATGAAGAGCACCAGCATCACGATCAGGAAGACCACGAGCTCATTGTCGAAGCTGCGCAGGAATTGCTGGATGTAGTGCTCGCCGCCGAAGGAGATCACCACGAGGTTCAGAAGCTGCGAGCCGATGAGGATGGTGAAGACCATGCTCGTCACCTTCGCCGTCTCGCGCACCACCGGGCTCAGCACGCCCCGGGTGAAGAGCACCCAGCAGGAATAGAGTAGGCCCAACACGGCCACGTGATATGCCGCCTGGGCCAGGATGATGGCGACCCAATCCTCAAACGAGATTTCGGCCACGCCCGTGCGCAGGTCGAAATTGATGCCGATCACAATCATGATCACCAGCGCAAAGGACGCCCCAATGATCAGTTTGGCCGATTGCTCATCCTCGCGTAGCTTGCGATAGGCCGCGAGCATGATCGCCCCCCCTGCCCCGAGCGCCGCCGCCGGGGTCGGGTTGGTGATCCCGCCGAGGATCGAGCCCAGCACCGCCACGATCAGGACGAGCGGCGGGAAGACCACGCGGATCAGATCGTTCTTGCCGAGCCGCGCCACCGCCGTGCGGCAGCCATAAAGCACCATGAGGAACGGGATTGCCAGCAGCGTGAAGCTGCCCCCCGCCGACATGGTTGCCGGGATCAGGAGCGCATCCGCCGCAAAGGCCAGCACCACCCCGGCTCCACCGATGATCAGGGGCAGCGGATTGGCCGAGGGGGCCACACCGCGCGCCACGATCAGGGTCAGCGCGAAAAGCAGGAAGAAGATGGTCATGCCGCTGCCGATGGGCGCGATATTGGCCAGACGCTCCGCCTTGGCGGCCTCTAGCTCCTCGGGGGTCAGGTCGCGCCGCTCGGTCGCCCCGCCGGAGCTTGCGATCTCCTCGGCCTGGGCAACGGCGCGGTCCCATTTTTCCTGTCCGTGCAGCTCGATCATCGAGGCCTGACAGGTCGGGCTGACATTGGTGCGCAACTCCGCGGTGGCGCCGACCTCGGTCACGGTCGAGACAGCGGTGGATTGCGAGCCAATCAGGCCCACGTTCATCGCCAGCAGGATCGCCGCGATCAGCCCGAAGGGCGCAAAGAGGAACCAGGTCAGCGCCTCGTTGCGGGTGATGATCTCGCCCGTCGGACGGTCACTGACCACCGGCGGGGCCTTGGACGGGTTGAAGGCCGCAAAACCGAAAGCGTAAAGCGCATAGAGCAGTGCCAGCATCACCCCCGGCAGCACCGCCGCCTGAAAGAGCGTGCCTACGGAGAGCACCGCAGGCTCACCCAGGAAGGTCAGCGCATCTGTACAGCCCGCAATCTGGGCGCGCTTCTCCTGGCCGGTGGCGTACATATCCCCCGCCAGCGTGCCGAGCAGAACGATCACGATGGAGGGCGGAATGATCTGCCCCAGCGTGCCCGAGGCCGCAATGACCCCGGTGGAAAGCTCCTTGGAGTAGCCATTGCGCAGCATGGTCGGTAGAGCCAGCAGGCCCATGGTCACCACGGTCGCGCCCACAATCCCGGTGGAAGCCGCGAGGAACGCGCCCACCACCACGATGGACACGGCCAGACCGCCGGGCAGCGGGCCAAAGACGCGCGCCATGGTGGTCAGCAGGTCATTGGCGATCTTCGAGCGCTCCAGGGTGATGCCCATCATCACGAACATCAGCACGGCCAGCAGGGTCTCGATGCTCTGGCCCGCGATCACCCGCTCGTTGAGCCGGTTCACGATGAACGACAGGTTCCGGTCCATCGCCTGTTCCCAGCCGCCGGGGAAGAGATGCTCCTCGATCCTTGGGAGTTCGGGGTATCGGAACACGCTGATCGCCTCGCGGGCCACGCCTTCGGCGATGAGGGCTGCGTATTCCGGGCTCTGGGTGTTGATCGCCTGATGTATCAGCAGGCCCGCACTGTCGAGCGCCGCGATGATCCCGAAGGAGATCACCCCCGCCCCACCAATGGCAAAGGCCACCGGAAAGCCCGACATGATCCCGCCAAACAGGCACAGGAACACGATGATCAGGCCAACTTCGATGCCATCCAATCCTAAAATCATGATCTGTCGTCCCGTGCCTTAGTGGATTTCTGCGACGCGTTCCGCGTCTTCATCACCCAAGGCATCCTTGTCGTGATATTTGCCCAAGCTCTTCTCGCCCTCGCGCAGCTCCATGAAGGAGCGCAGGAAGAACGCCACTGCCTGCAGGAAGACCATCGCCACGAAGAGGCAAATCAGGATCTTGAACAGGAAGTAGCCGTTGAAGCCCTGGGGGCTGAAGCCGACCGTCTCGACATTCCAGCGCACGGCGCGGGCCTTGAGCTGCATCCGCTCGAACGGGTCGGAGGCCGAGATTTTCGGCGTGATCAGGTGGCGCCACATGAAGAACCACGAATAGAGCCAGATCAGCACCATGGCCGGCATCATGAAGATCAGGCTGCCGATCATGTCGATGATCTTCTTGGTGCGGTGGCGGACCACGGAATAGACCAGATCGACGCGCACATGCCCGCCCTGCACGAAGGTGTAGGCGCAGCAGAGACAGACGACGATGGCGTTATAGAGCTTCAACTCTTCGCCAAACCAGCTGAGGTCTTTGGTGAAGGTGTAGCCGAAAGGTCCGATGGAGATCTGACTGACCAGAAAGAAGCGCTGCAAAAGCACGATCAGGATCTGCTGCAACACCATCAGCAGGCCCGCCCAGGCGGCGAAACGCCCGACGATATTGGCAAAGCCTTCCAGCCCGATGACCATGCCCCACATGGCGCGCGGCTTGGCGATGCCGATCCCGATGGCGATCAGGAAGGCTGTGAAAATGAAGAAAAAGAACTCCACCGAGGCGCCGTAATAGGCAAAGCGCATGAGCGCCTGCTTGTCCTCGGTCGTCTCCAGCCCGCCGATCCAGCCGAGCCATTGGCTCGGGTTCGCGATGGCCCAGCCCGTGTTCACGATGGCCTGGCCTATATTCTGGATCACCCACCAGATGCCCCCGGCAAGACTGGCAAGAAGGTTCGGATCTGCTTCGGTCTCCATCGGCGGTCCCCCGGTCGTCCTGATGCGCGTCTGTCGGTTATCCGATCCGCTGCGCGGTGCTGTCTATGTGGCAAAGGCCCCACCGGGGGGCCTTTGCGGTTCGTTTCGGGTCGTGTCAGCCCAGAACGCGGTTGCGCTGTGCGACGAAGTTCGCGTCCGACTTGAGCAGCCAGTCCGAAGACTTGGCGAGCGAGGCGTCGAAGCTGTTGCGGATGCGGGCGTAGAGCTCGTCATCCATGTTCTCGTCGAGCACTTCCTTGGAGGCCGCACCGAACGCATCCCAGACATCATCCGGGAATTGCAGCGCGCGCACGCCCTGCGCCTGCAGACGGGCCAGGGCCGCGCCGTTCATGGCGAGCGTCTGGCTCAGCTGGTACTGGGTGGTGGCGATGGCGGCGTTGCTGACGATGGCCTGATGGGCCGGGGACAGCTCGTTCCACACATCGAGGTTCATGGCCGCGATAAGGCCCGAGCCCGGCTCGTGGAAGCCGGCGGTGTAGTAGACCTTGGCCACTTCCTGGAACCCGGCCTTCTCGTCTGCTGCGGGGCCAACCCATTCCAGACCGTCCAGCGCGCCCGAGGAGAGCGCCTGATAGAGCTCGCCGCCCGGGATGTTCTGCACCGAGGCGCCGAGCTTGCCGAGCACCTGACCGCCAAGGCCGGGCATCCGGAAGCGCAGGCCGTTGAAGTCTTCGGCAGAGGTGATCTCGTTGCGGAACCAGCCACCGGACTGGGAGCCGGAGTTGCCGCACTGCATGGAGTGCAGGCCAAAGATCTCGCCCAGCTCGTTATGCAGGTCCTGACCACCGTCATGGTAGTACCAGTTGGTCAGCTCCTGCGCGGTGGCACCAAAGGGCACAGCCGTGAAGAAGTTGTAGCCCGGGTGCTGGCCGCCAAAATAGTAGTCTGCCGAGTGATAGAGATCGGCCTGACCGGAGGTCACCGCGTCGAACACTTCGAACGCGCCCACAAGCTCGCCCGGGGCCTTCTTCTCGATGATCAGGCTGCCGCCGGACATCGCGTTGACCGCTTCGTTGAAATAGGTGGCCGCGTCATCGAGCACCGCGAAGCCGCGCGGCCAGGATGTGACCATGGTCAGTGTCCGCGAACCCTGTGCGATGGCCGGAGCGGCAAGGCCCGCGCTCGCAACGGCAGCGGTCCCACCCAGCGCCGAGTTCCGCAAGAAAGAACGACGATCCATAAGTATCCTCCCCTAGAGTGTGCATATGCCCATCCCATTACGTGATGGGCGGATCGTTAAGAGTGCGCGGACCCTAGCCGCAGGTCGGACGCGGGGAAATACCCACCACTACGTATTCGTCAAAGAAAGATGAAACGCCCCCTGCCCTGCGCGTGCGATCCGCGGGCTTGGTCACCGCGCGCTTTGGCAGTAGATACGGGGACATGAAGGCGTTCCTGTCGAACCTCCTGACGCGGCTGCGGCTGAGCTATGGGCAAAAGCTGTTCCTGCTCGCCACGATCCCGCTCGTGCTGGCGGTGGCGGCAATCTCGCTGGTGGTGGCCAATCAGGCACGGCAGCTGGCCGAGCGCGAGATCTCGGTGCTGGAAACCCAGCTGATCGAGGCCAAGAAGCGCGAGCTGAACAACTATATCCAGCTCGCCCGCACCGCGTTCTTTGCCGAATACGGCCGCGCCGCCCCGGATGACGAAGCCGCCAAGGAGCGGGTGACCCAGATCCTCGCCGCGATGATCTATGACCGGGACGGATTTTTCTTTGTCTACCATTACGATGGCACCAATCTGGTCAGCCCCCGCCAGACCGAGCTGATCGGGCGGGACTGGTCTGGGCGCACGGATCGCAATGGCGTGCCCGTGGTCGATGAGCTGATCCGCATCGCCCGCTCGGGGGGCGGCTATCACACCTATGATTGGGAGAAACCCTCGACCGGCGAGGCCGAGCGCATGATCACCTATGTGGTCGGGCTGCAGGACTGGCAATGGGCGCTTGGCACGGGGATTTTCATCGACGATGTGCTGGCCAATGTGGCCGCCGCCCGCGCCGTCACCGAAGAGCGCGTGGCCCGCACCTTCTTCTGGATCGGCGCGATCACGCTGGCTGCCCTTCTGGCGGTGTTTGGCTCGGGCCTCATCATCAATATCCGCGAGCGGCGGCTGGCGGATGCCAAGCTCAAGGCCCTGACCCAGCGCGTCCTCGACACCCAGGAGGAGGAACGCGGCCGCGTGGCCCGGGAGCTCCACGACAGTATCAGCCAGCTTCTGGTGGGGATCCGCTATGCGCTGGAGCTCGCCCGGCGCCGGGTGCAGGCGGGCGATGCGCGCGCCGAGGAAAACATCGGAAAAGGGATCGAGGGGCTCAATGGCGCCATTCAGGAGGTCCGCCGGATCAGCCGCGACCTGCGCCCCGGCCAGCTCGACGATCTGGGCCTCGGCCCCGCGATCCACGCCCTGACCGAGGAGTTCACCAAGCGCACGGGGATCAAGGCGGATCTGAAGACCGTGGTCTTCCGCAACCGCCTCGCGCCCGATGCCAAGATCGCCCTCTACCGCATCGCCCAGGAGGCGCTGACCAATATCGAGCGTCACGCCCAGGCCACGGAGGTCCATGTGGATCTCTTCGGCCACAAGACCGGCGCCACCCTGCGCGTGGCCGATAATGGGCGCGGGCTCGCGAACAGCCCCGATCTCAGCCCGGGCGCCGGTGGCCTCGGGCTGCGCAATATGCAAGAACGGGTGGAACAGCTGGACGGCACCTTGCGGGTCTTCTCCTCCGAGCGGGGCACGCGGATCGACGCCACCGTGCCGCTCAGCCATATCCTGCCGCCCGATCCGGACCGGGCCGCCGGGCCCCAAACGCAACCGCGAAAGGCGCGCGCATGACGACCCAGACCCCGCCCCGCACCCGCGTCGTGATCGTGGACGACCACCCCATGGTAGCCGAAGGGATCGAAGCGATCCTCGAGACCTATGAGGACTTGCAGGTGGTCGGTCGGCTGAGCAATGGCCGCGAGCTCATCGAGCAGGTCGAAGCTCTGAACCCGGACGTGATCCTGCTCGACCTGAACATGCCCGAGATCAACGGGCTCAGCGCGACGGAGATGGTGCTGGAAAAACGCCCCGATACGCGGATCCTGGTTCTCTCCATGCATGACAGCCCCGAATACATCTCCAGCGCCATGAACCACGGCGCGCGCGGCTATATCCTCAAGGATGTTCCGACCGAAGAGATCCGCCTCGCCATCGATGCGGTGATGCGCGGCGAGACCTATCTCTGCACCGGAGCGACGGCCTCGATCACCCCGGACACCGCCGATGGGCGCGAACCCCTGACCTCCCGCGAGCAGACGGTGCTCTTGCAACTGGCCTCGGGTAAATCCAACAAGGAAGTGGCCGCGGCGCTCGATATCTCCGTGCGGACGGTGGAAACTCACCGCAAGAACATCAAGCGCAAGCTCGGGATCTCCTCCACCGCCGGGCTGACCCGCTACGCGATGGAGCATGGGGTGCTGCAGGGCACGGGCGTCAGTTTCTAGCGCCCAGGGCGTGCGCTGTTCTGCCCGCGTCCGCCCCGACGGGCGCGCGCGGCGGCACGCACCTGGATCTCAGGTCTTCGCCAAAAGCAGATCCGCGCGCAGCCACAGGCAGTAGCAGCCCAGAAGGATCACCGTCGGTCCGTCGCCGAGCAAGGTCAGGCCCGGCCATTGAGAGACCAGTCCCATCGCCAGTCCCAGCATTGCGGGGACCCGGCTCAGTATGACCGCCACGCGAAACACATCGACATCCCGCACGCGCACCTCACCGGATGCCGTGTGGTGTTCGATCCGCATTTGGCTCCTATGCGGCGGCAGGAACGTGTTGCCGAATTTGCCACCAGCCAGCAGCACGGTGGAGGTGATCGCCATCCAGATCTCTCCGAAAAAGGTCAGGGAGATCGCAAGGAACAAGGCCGCAACGCCGGACAGCCCATCGGCCCATTTCAGGGTCCCAGCGGCAACCTTCGCATCGGATGTCGCATAGGCGCGGTGATAGAACTCACCACTGATGAAAAACAGAACCATCGCCAGCGACATTGCGAGGGCCCCGCCGCTCCCGGCGAGATGGGTAAGAATGGCCATAACCAAGGCGTCTGTGCCGCCGAGACCAAGGGCGCCCAGGACCGCAAAGCCCAGGCCCGAGGCGAACCCGATGGCATTCCCGATGTTATAGAGCCCGCCCGGCCCCGACATGCGGGTCGCGAGGATGTGGGACAAGGACCAAGTCCTTGGTGGTTTGGTGAGGTGTAAATCCTTCATGGGGTTTCTCCCGAAATGCATTGTCCGTAAATGACGGCAGCTTGCCTGCAGGAGCGTCAGAGGGGCGTTAGGCCAAAATACCAGCCGGATGATCCCGGGAAGGGGCACGCAGGGGGCCACTGCGCAGAAGATGCGCACGACCTCCAGTGCGCGCGGAGCCAATGCTTGTCATGCGTCGCCGGATCAGATGACGGACTGGCACAGGCGCTCCTCCTGCGCAGATCACTGTTCGGCAATGGACCTCATGGCGGCGGGCTCCGCCGAGCCTGCGCCGGGCGTCCTCAATCGCGAGGCTTCCGCGTGGCAGGCCCAATACCTTGCACACCGGGAGCGCAGGCGGCGCGCAAGACGTGCTGTGGCTGGCCCGCTCTGCATAAGACGCGCCGACACCGCGTCGTTGCCGATCATGGGGTGCTGGACCAGAAGGCCCCCGCGCCCCTGCCTCTCGCGCCTTTGTCACAGTGGAGTGTTTGTCCCTGCGCACCGCCTTCGGGAGGTCAAACTCCCTGCGCCCGGAGCCGCCCAACACTAGCTTTCAGAGCTGTGGGATATCCCCATCGGCGCGTTGCGCGTGGAAGCGGGCTTCGAACCCCGCGAAATCCCCCAGTTCGATCGCCGCCCGCATCTCCGCCATGAGCTCCTGATAGTAATGCAGGTTGTGCCAGGTCAGCAGCATGGAGGACAGGATCTCCCCCGCGCGGAAGATATGATGGAGATAGGCCCGGCTGTAATTGGCACAGGCCGGACAGGTGCAGGCCTCGTCCAAGGGACGCGGGTCGTCCGCATGACGGGCATTCTTGATGTTCACCACGCCATTGCGGGTAAAGACCTGACCGGTCCGCCCCGAGCGCGAGGGCAGCACGCAGTCGAACATGTCGATCCCGCGCTTCACGCCGCCCACCAGATCATCGGGCTTGCCGACACCCATCAAGTAGCGCGGCTTCTCCTCGGGGAGCATGCCGGGCGCATAGTCGAGCACGCCGAACATCGCCTCCTGCCCCTCGCCCACGGCGAGCCCGCCCACCGCATAGCCATCAAACTCGATGGCGCGCAGGGCCTCGGCGCTCTCACCGCGCAGGTCTTCTTCGAGCCCGCCCTGCTGGATCCCGAACAGCGCATGGCCAGGCCGGTCCCCGAACGCGTCCCGCGACCGCGCCGCCCACCGCATCGAGAGCTGCATGCTCTCATTGATGCGCTTGCGATCAGCGGGCAGCGCCGGGCATTCGTCGAAACACATGACGATATCAGAGCCGAGCAGCTTCTGAATCTCCATGGAGCGTTCGGGGCTCAGCATGTGCTTGGAGCCATCGATATGGCTCTTGAAGGTCACGCCCTTCTCGGTGAGCTTGCGCAGCCCGGTCAGGCTCATGACCTGAAACCCGCCGGAATCCGTGAGGATCGGACGCTCCCAATTCATGAATTTGTGCAACCCGCCCAGGCGGTCAATCCGCTCGGCGGTGGGCCGCAACATCAGGTGATAGGTGTTGCCCAGCAGGATATCGGCCCCGGTCTCGCGCACGCTCTCGGGGCGCATGGCCTTGACGGTGGCGGCGGTGCCCACGGGCATGAAGGCCGGCGTGCGGATCTCGCCGCGCGGCGTGTCGATACGCCCGAGCCGGGCGCGCCCATCCTGGGCCAGTTTGGTATAGCGAAAGCGGTCAGTGGTCATGGGCTGCTGTTACGACCCTGTCGCAGGGGCGTCACGCGAAAACCGACATGGAGGACCCGTCGCAGGCGCCGGCCCACCCGCGCCAGGTCCTGTCCCGGCCCGTTGCGGGGCCGGAACGCGCTAGTCCAGCGCGCGCGGCCTGGCCCTTTGGCGGAGCTCGACCTCGGCGCTGCGCACTGCAAAGCGCAGGTCGCGCGCCGTGGCCCGCAGACCCGAGCGCTCCGCCAGATAGAGCAGATTGCGCAACTCGTCGGGCAGCCAGTCCAGATCGGCACCCGGAGGTGCGTGCGGTTCGATTGCGCTGCGCCGGTAAGACCCGGTCGCAGTTTGGTTCTGTGTCATGCGTCACTCCTCATCTCCGCCATCCCGGTTGGTCCGGGGTTTGCGCCTGGGGCGGGCGCATCGGCGGAATCCTCGTTCCTGACCTTCTCACTCTTGTTAGATCAGATCAATTGATGCATGATCATAGATGTATTGCATTCATCGATACGACTAATTGGGCTCCGCGGTTCCATCACACACTCACGGACGCACCGCCCACGGAACAAGATCGAGCTTCGACATCTGTTTCCGTCCGGGAACGGTGCCGTTGCGACAGGGAGCTTGCGGGCTAGGGCAATGAAAGAACAGGATATCTATGGGCTCGATGGGCGACAGCTGAAGCTGTTCCTGTCTGTCTTCGACACGGTCTCGGTCAGCCGGGCCGCCGATCAGCTGGGCATCACACAGTCGACGGCGAGCCACGGGTTGGAGCGGTTGCGCAAGGCGTTGGGCGATCCGCTTTTCGTCAAATCGGGACGTGGAATCACACCGACCGACGCCGCCAAGGACCTCGCACCCCGGGTGCGTGCGGTGCTGATCGGGCTCGAGGGGCTGCGCACATCGGCGAAATATGACCCGGCCCAGGACACGGGCGAAATCCGTATCGCCACCAATGTCACCGAGATCATGCCGAAGCTCAGCGACATCAAAACCCGGATCCGGGCCGCCGCCCCCCATGCGAGCATCCATTTCCTCGATATGGGCTCACGCTCGAACTCGGCCGAACTGCTCTCCTCGGGGGCTGCGGATCTCGTGCTGGCGGTGAGCATGACGAATTACCCCTCGCTCCTAATGGCCGAACGGCTCTATGCGGATCGCTCGGTCTGCTACTATTGCCCGGATATGCGCGGCCCGGTGACGACCGAGATGGCCTTTGCGGAGGCCAAACATGCGGCCCTGGATTTTGGCGCATCCATGAAGAGCGCCGTGGAGATCGCGCTTGAGAAACAGGGCGTGGTGCGCCGGATCTATCTCACCGCGCCGAACTCTTATGCCCTGGCCGAGATGATGCGCGATTCCGACTATGTGGCGACCATGCCCCAGCGGCTCCATGCCACTGTTTTCAAAGGGTTTGAATATAGTGTGCCGCCTGTCACCCTGCCTGCGATCACCCATGACATGATCTGGCATGTGCGCAACGACAACACCGCACGAAACCAATGGCTGCGCAGCGTGGTCCGCTCTACGCGCTAGCGCACCTTTACGCCGTCGCGTGAAATCCTTATATCTTTGGTCAACATTACTGTGAGATCCGAAATGAGTGTTGAAACCTCTCCCATGGAAGGGGCGCCGATGATCCGGCCGTCCTCCACGGACCATCCCCTGCACGAGCAGATCGTCGAGGCGTGCCGCACGGTGTTTGATCCGGAAATTCCGGTCAATATCTACGATCTCGGCCTCGTCTACACGATCGAGATCAACGAGGCCTCCGAGGTCGACATCATCATGACCCTCACCGCGCCGGGCTGCCCGGTGGCGGGCGAGATGCCCGGCTGGATCGCAGAGGCCGTGGAGCCCCTGCCGGGGGTCAAACAGGTCAATGTGGCTCTCACCTGGGAGCCGCCCTGGGGCATGGAGATGATGTCTGACGAGGCCCGGCTCGAGCTCGGCTTCATGTAACTGCGCGACGGGGCGGGTTGAGCCACAGCCGAGCCGCCCCTACATTCCTTGTGAAGACACAGGAAGGATATCGACCATGTTCGGCATTCCGGGGCAACCGCCCGTCAAGATCACCGACCGCGCCGCCACCCATATCGCCCGGCTCATGGCCAAAGGCGACAAGCAGGGTTTGCGCATCGGGATCAAGAAGGGCGGATGCGCAGGCATGGAGTACACCATGGACTACGTGGATGAGGTCGATGCCAATGACGAGGTTGTCGAGGTCGGCGAAGCCCGGGTTCTGATCGCCCCGATGGCGCAGATGTTCCTCTTCGGGACCGAGATCGACTACGAGACCTCGCTGCTCGAGAGCGGGTTCAAGTTCCGCAACCCGAATGTGGTGGATGCCTGCGGCTGCGGCGAGTCGATCAAGTTCGACGAGAGCATCACCGCCGAGCGCTAGGTCTCGCGGCGCGCTCCCCGACGGGGCTGCGGGCGCGACGGGATCTCTTTCAACAAGCCCCCAACCCCCATGCCGGCAATATCGGCCCCCGTCACCGGGACGCCGCAAGCGACGCGTTCCAGCACCCAATCCGCCCCGTTCAGCGCCGGTGACCGCGCGCATCCCGGCAGGCCAATGACCGGCCGCTTCCCGATCTCGCCCAGAAAGAGCAGGTTGCCCGGATCCACGGGCATCCCGAACCGGGTGACCGTGCCTCCCGCGGCGCGCACACCTTCGGGGCCCACATCCGCCGGATCCGAGGTCGCGGAGGCCGTCAGCAAGAGCGCCATATCCCCGGCGATCCCGGCCATGGCCGCGCCGATCTCGTCGGCGCGATGGGGGACATTGCGGGTCTCGCTCAGCGTCATGCCGAGCTGGGTCAGACGGGTCTCGATGGCCGCGATGCTCTTGTCGCGCAGGCGCGCATCCTCAGGACCAAGTTCAGTCAGCACCAGCCCCGCACTGCCATGGATTGCCTGTCGTAGCCGCAGCGCCCCGGCGCCGAGCCGCGCGGCCTGCGCCATATCCGCCGCCGCCACGCCATAGGCGATGATCTTGACCGTGCCCACCAGCATGCCGGGCGTGACCCGCGCGTATTGCGGCACGGTCGCCAGCGTGATCATCGGATTGACCGCGTTGAGCGCCGCGATAGCGGCCACATCTATCTCAACGATACCAGAGGCTTCCGCGACGATATTCACGCGCCCAGTGAAGGGCGTAGTCAGACGCAGAGCCTCGTCCTGTCCCTCGGCGCGCAGGGTCTCGGCCACCCCGGCTGCGGCGGTGTTCTCATCCACATCCCCCGGTTCCATCCGGGCCACGATGACCTCGGAAAGCCCCGCAGCGGCCATCTCTGCCAGCATCTCGGCGCTGAGGGCCGTGCCCTTGGCGATCTTGCCGGAAGGGAGCTTTTGCGCATGGGCGAGCAAGGCGCCCTCCGCCGACGCCAGCGGCACGGATCCGAACTTCATGGAGCTTTCCTGAGCCGGTCGGTGATCTCGGCCATGATCGAAATCGCAATCTCGGCGGGGGATTTCGCCCCGATATCGAGCCCCACGGGTCCGTGGATGCGCCCGATCTGCGCGGCGGTGAAGCCCGCCTCCTCGAGCCGGGTTACACGCTTGCCATGGGTGCGGGTCGAGCCGAGGCAGCCGAGATAGAAACATTCCGACGCGAGCGCCACAAGGATCGCCGGATCATCGAGCTTGGGGTCATGGGTCAGGGTCACGACCGCCGTGCGCGCGTCGAGCCCGTGGGCCTCGAGCGCAGCATCGGGCCAGTCATCGAGGATCGTCTCGCCCGGAAACCGGCTTTCGGAGCCAAAAGCCGCGCGCGGGTCGATCAGAACCGGGTCATACCCCGCGAGCCGCGCCATGGCCAAAAGCGGCTGGGCGATATGCACAGCGCCGACCACGACCATGCGCAGGGGCGGGTTGTGCAGGCCGAGAAACCAGTCGCCTTCAAAGCCGGATTTATCCGCCCGCGCCCGAATTGCCAGCGCCTCGGCCAGAGGATCCGCGCTGCCCGGATGGACCAGTCGGCGCTCCCATGTCTCGGGCGCCACGGCCAGTGCGATGGGCGCGCGCGCGGCGCGGGCCTCTACGAGTTCGACCAGCATCGCGGGATCGATATGGGGGCCCACGGGCTCGACAATCACCCGGATCTCACCGCCGCAAGCGAGCCCCACGGCAAAGGCCTCGTCATCGCTGACCCCGAAGCGCATGGAGCTGGCCTTGCCACTCTCCAGCGCGTCGAGCGCCTCGGCCACCACCGCCCCTTCGACACAGCCGCCGGAGACCGATCCGGCCAGATCCGCCGCTCCGGAGATCACAAGCTGGCTGCCCACCGGGCGCGGGGCCGAGCCCCAGGTCTCGACGACCGTGGCGATGACGGCCCCCTTGCCCTCCCGGTGCCAGGCCAGGGCCTGTTCCGGCATATCATCATGTGAAATCGGCATGTTACTCCTCCCGGTGCTGACTATGACCCAAAGCCGCACGGGGGGCCAGAGGCGGCGGATCGCCTAGATCGCGTGCTGCGGGGGCGAAAACTCGCAAAGGGACGATCGGCGACTGGTAACGCCCCCTCACAAGCCCCACCTGATTTGCTATGATCCCCTCACGCTGTGCCCGCCGGAGAGCTCGATGATCCCGCCCGACACCCTTGCTGCGTTTCGATTTGGCTATGGGCCGTCGCCCCACGCGCCGGGCGCGCGCGATGCGGTCGGGCTGCTGGCCTCTCTTAGCTCGCCGCACCCTGCCCCCGATGACTGGGCCGCGCGCCACACCCTCCTGGCCGAGCGTCAGGCCGCGCGCAAGGACCGGCGCGAGAAGAAAGACGGGGCCGAAGCGCGCAACATGGCCGTGAACCGCGCGCTGCGGGATCAGCGCTTACAGGACCACCAGACCCGGCTGGCCGAGACGGTCGGCGCGCCGATCGGCTTTGATCAGCGCCTTCGGGCCTTCTGGGATGATCATTTCACGATCGAGGCGCAGGCCTCGACCCTGACCCTCTTCGTGCCGCATTTCCACGCCCAGGCCATTGCGCCCCATATTGCCGGACGGTTCCGGGACATGCTGCGCGCCGCGAGCACCCATCCGGCGATGCTTCTTTATCTCGACCAGACCCGCAGCTTCGGCCCCAACAGCCGCGCGGGCCAGCGGATGGGGCGCGGGCTGAACGAGAACCTGGCGCGCGAGATCCTCGAGTTGCACACGCTCGGGGTGGATGCCGCCTATGCCCAGCGCGATGTGCGCGAGTTCGCTGAGCTGCTGACCGGGCTGCACTGGGATGCGGAGGGTTTTCGGTTCCGGCCCCGGCGCGCCGAACCCGGCGCGGAGGAGCTTCTGGGCCAGCGTTATGGCGGGGCGGAGGCGGATCTCGGCCCGGTGCTCGCCGCGCTCGACGATCTTGCTGCGCATCCCGACACCGCCCGGCACCTGGCGCGCAAGCTTGTGGTGCATTTCATTGGTGCCCCTGCGCCCGCCGATCTGGTGGAGGATATGGCCGCCGCCTATCTGGCCGCCGACACGTCCCTGATGGCGCTCTATGAGGTGATGCTGGAGGATCCGCGCGCATGGGCGCCCGAGTTCCGCAAGATCCGGCTCCCTTACGAGGTCATCGTCGCCGCCAGTCGTGGGGCGGGCTTCACCGCCGCGCAGATCCGGGCGCAGCGCCCGGGCGTGATCGCCCGCGACCTCTTGAACCAACAAGCGCGCATGGGCCAGATCCCTTGGAAGCCCGGCGGTCCCGATGGCTGGGCTGAGGATGCGGAGACCTGGATCACGCCCGTCGGACTGGCCGCGCGGCTGCGATGGGCGCAGGCCTTCACCCGCCGCCATCTGGGCCAGCACGACCCGCGCGCCTTCCTCGCCGCCACCCTCGGCGAGCGGGCCTCGCCCGTGTTGCGCAGCGCCGTGGCCGGGGCCGAGAGCCGCGAGGCCGGGCTCTCCCTCGTGCTCGCCAGTCCCGAATTCAACCGCCGTTGAGGAGCAAGCCATGACGATCCACCGCCGACAGGTTCTGCGCTCTGGCCTCGCCCTGGGATGTTCCTTGGCGGCGACGCCCTTCATGACGCCGGTGACCTTTGCGGCCACGCCGGGCGAAGCGCGGCTTGTGGTGATCGTGTTGCGTGGGGGGATGGATGGGCTCGACGCTGTGCGCCCACTGGGCGATCCGGGGCTGAAGGCCCTGCGGCCCGATGCGGCGCGGGATGGTCCGGCGCTGGACGGGATGTTCGCGCTGCACCCAACCCTCGCGCCGCTCCTGCCGCTCTGGCAGGCGGGCGAGTTCGCGGTGGCCCATGCGGTCTCGACCCCCTATCGCGACCGGCGCAGCCATTTCGACGGGCAGGATGTGCTCGAAAACGGCGGCAATAATGCCGAGGGCACCCTGACGCCCGGCGGGGATGGCTGGCTGAACCGGGCGATCGCGCATCTGCCCGGCGCGCGCACCGAGACGGCCTTTGCCGTGGGGCATACGACGCTGATGCTCCTGCGCGGGACGCAGGCCGTGTCGACCTGGGCGCCGGATGCGGGGCTCGATTTGTCGCCCCAGACCGACCGGCTCTTGGAGCGGATCTATGCCCAGGATCCCCTCTTTGCCCAGGCCCATGCGGAGGCGGAGGCGCTGGCGGCCCTGCAAGGCGGCGATCCCATGTCGTCGAACAAGGCCCGACGGGCCGAGGCGCTCGCACGTTTCACCGCCCAGCGCCTGCAGGAGGAGACGCGGATCGCGGCTTTCTCGCTTGGCGGTTGGGACACCCATGCACGGCAGGACCGCACCCTGCCCCGGGCCCTGGCGGAGCTTGTCACGGCGATCACCACTCTGCGCGAGACGCTTGGCCCGGACTGGAGAAAGACCGTGGTGATGGCCGTGACCGAGTTTGGCCGCACGGCGCGGATCAATGGCTCAGGCGGGACGGATCACGGGACCGGAGGGGCCGCGCTTTTTGCCGGAGGGGCGCTCGCCGGTGGACGGGTTCTGACCGATTGGCCGGGGCTGCGCGAGAGCGCGCTCTTTCAGGATCGCGACCTTATGCCGACACGAGATCTGCGCGCCATGGCGGCCTGGGTGCTGCGCGATCATCTGGCCCTGCCCCGCAGCGCGCTGGAGGGCGCAGTCTTCCCCGGGCTCGAGATGGGTGCGCCGGCGGGCCTGATCGCCTGATCCACAGGGGCCCGCGCGCAGCAGATCTAAGACCATAGACGCCTTCCCCTCCGACGCGATTCCGGAAATGATCGCAGGATCCCGGACACGAGAGGCGCGATGGATCCCCGACTGTTTTACCTGACGCTTGGCAATGTGGTGATCGGCACGGGCACCATGGTCATGTCCGGCATCCTCGACCCGATCGCTGCAGATCTGAGGATCACCGTCTCGGCGGCGGGTCAGGTCACCACGGTCTATGCCCTCGCCTTTGCGATTGGCGCGCCGATCATGGCGACCCTGACCGGGCGGTTTGACCGGGCCAAGGTGCTGGCCGCGGCGCTGTTGCTCTTTGCGATGGCCAGCCTTTTGAGCGCGTTTGCCCCGAATTACGCGGTGCTGATGGTGGCCCGGGTGCTGGGCGGGCTGGCGGCGGCGATCTTTTCGCCGACCGCCGTGGCCGTGGCCGCAAGTCTCGTCCCTCCCGAGCAACGCGGGCGCGCCATCGCCCTGGTCTTTGGCGGCATGACCATCGCCAGCGTCTTTGGCGTGCCCCTGGGCACCTGGGTCGGGCTGGCAATCGGCTGGCGCGAGATGCTGGCCGGGCTGAGCCTCGCCACTCTCGGCGCCATGGCCGCCCTGTGGTGGGGCGTGCCCAAGGGGCTGATGCTGCCCCCTGCGAGCCTGTCGCGCTGGGGTGCGGCTTTGCGGCAACCCACGGTCGGGCTGCTCCTTGGCGTGACAGCGTTTCAGATCGGGGGGAGCTTTGTGCTCTTTGCGTTTTTCGGGCCCTATCTGAGCGATGTCACAGGCCTCGCCCCGGATGGGATCGCGGGCATGCTCTTTGTCTTCGGGCTGGCCAGCCTGATCGGGAATTTCGCTGCGGGCTGGGCCGTGGACCGATACGGCGCAGGGCTTGTGACCCATGGCTCTGTCGCCCTGACGGCGCTGAGCCTGCTGGCACTCATGGGCACTGCTGGAAACACCATCACCGCCGGGGCAGCGATCATCCTTTGGGGCGCAACGGTGTTCGGCATCAACACTGCCCAGCAGGCAAGGCTGGTGGAAGCCGCGCCCGACTACGCGACCGTAATCTTGCCGGCGAATTCCTCGATCCTCTTTGCGGGCCAAGCGCTCGGGGCCGCCCTGGGCGGGTTTGTCGTGGCCTGGGGCGGGCTCGCGGTTTTGCCGCTGGTGGGCGGGGTCGTGGTCTTCGTGGCGCTCGGCCTGTCGCTCCGGGCCGCAGCACTCCGAGGGGCCTAGGCCGCGCGCATCATCGCCATGAGGCGGGCCTTCTCACCCTGATCATCCTCGCGCGAGATCGCCTCCGACAAAGCCTGCAGCGAGGCGATGTTGTGGCCCGCGCGGAAGCTGTCCACATGGGGCAGCATCGCCATGATCCCCGCCGCCTTGGGCGCGAACCCGTCCCAGCGCAGGAGCGGGTTGATCCAGATAAGCTTGCGCGCCGAGAGATGCAGGCGGGTCATCTCGAACTCGAGGGCCGCCGGGTCGTCCCGGTCGAGCCCGTCCGTGATCAGAAGCACCACCGAGCCCGTGCCCAGCACCCGGCGTGACCAGTCATGGTTGAACTCCTTGAGGCAGGCGCCGATCCGCGTGCCTCCTTCCCAATCCTGCGCCTCGGCGCCTGCGGCGGCCAGGGCCGCATCCACATCGCGCTGATGCAGGTGCCGGGTGATATTGGTGAGCCGCGTGCCGAAGGTGAAGGCATGCACCTTGGCCCAGCCCGCCCCCTTGGCATTGCTGACCGCGTGCAGGAAATGCAGCACGGCGCGGGAATACTGGGACATGGAGCCCGAGATATCGCAAAGGCAGACCAGATTGGGCCAACGGATGCGCGGGGCCTTGGTGGCCAGATGGTGGACCTCACCGCCCTTGCGCATGGCCTCGCGCATGGTGCGCTGCCAATCGGCGCGGGCCCCGAACGGGTCGGCCTTGGTCCGCCGCGACCGCAGAGGTTTCACCGGCAGGCTGAGCTGGGCGATCAGGCGCTTGGCCTCGGCCATTTCGGAGTTGGACATCTGCTCGAAATCGAGAGTCTGGAGACGCTCCTGGCTCGACATGGTGCGGGAAGCATCGATCTCGATCTCGGTGCCTTCGTCTTCCATCTCGGGCATATCCGGCAGGTCGCGATCCACCCCGTCGAGCAGCGCCTCGGCGGCGCGTTTCTCGGCGGCCTTGGCCTTGCGCTCCTCGGCGACGCCCCGGACCATGGGCGTCAGGAAGGACATCATCTGCTCCATGTAGCGCGGGTCGCGCCAGTAGAGCCGAAAGACCTGATGAAAGACCGCGCGCTGCTCGGGGCGCGAGACGAAACAGGCCTGCAGGGTGAAGTAGAAATCCCGCTGATTGGTGAAGCCTGCCGCCTGCACCGCCTTGACCGCGTCGATCACCCGCCCCGGCCCCACGGGCAGCCCTGCGGCGCGCAGGGCCCGGGCGAAATAGGTGATGTTATGGCCCAGCTTGGGATCGTCGGGCAGGTCGAGATCGAGAAATTCCGCCATGGATCAGATGTCCGTCCGCGCGGCAAGGCGGGGGGCTGCCTGCCCCCCGTGCCCCCCGGGGATATTTCCGGACTTAAGATGGGCAAGGTGGGGCTGCGTCATGCGGGGGCCAGCTCGGCGCGAACCTCTTCGAGGATTTGTTTGGCAGCCGAGCCTTCGAGTTTCTGGATGTCGTCCTGGTATTTCAGGATAGCGCCCAGCGTGTCGGCGATGACCTCGGGGCTGAGCTCCAGCACATCGAGGGCCAGCAGGCATTTCGCCCAGTCGATGGTTTCGGCGACGCCCGGTTTCTTGAAGAGATCCTCGGTGCGCAGGCGTTGGACGAAGGCCACGACCTCCCGGCTGAGCGCCTCGGCGGCCTCGGGGGCGCGGGCCTGCAGGATGGCGATCTCGCGTTCGAATTCGGGGTAGTCCACCCAGTGATAAAGGCAGCGGCGCTTCAGGGCGTCATGGACCTCCCGCGTGCGGTTTGAGGTGAGCACCACGAGGGGCGGCTCGGCGGCAGCCACGGTCCCAAGCTCGGGGATGGTCACCTGATAATCCGAGAGCGCCTCAAGCAGGAAGGCCTCGAAGGGTTCATCCGTGCGGTCAATCTCGTCGATCAGGAGGACCGGCGCGCCGCCTTCCTGCGGGCGCATGGCCTCCAGCAGCGGGCGCTCGATCAGATATTCGTCGGAGAAAAGCTCGGTCTGGAGCGCCTGCCGGTCCGCGCCGCCCGCAGCCTCCGCCGTGCGGATGGCGACCATCTGGGCCGGGAAGTTCCATTCATAGACCGCAGAGGAGGCGTCGAGCCCCTCATAGCATTGCAACCGGATCAGACGCTTGCCGAGGGCCGCGGCCATGGCCTTGGCGATCTCGGTCTTGCCCACGCCCGCCTCGCCCTCGAGAAAAATCGGGCGGCCCAGGGTGGTGGCCAGGAACACCACGGTCGCGAGGGGGCGGCCACAGACATAGTTCTGGGTGCCCAGCACCTCCTGTACATGGTCGATACTGGTGAATGCGTTGCTCATCGGCTCCTCCGTTGCCCTCACCCTGCATGGCCGCCCCCCGGGGTCAAGCCCGCCTAAAGGACGAGACCGGGCGTCGCGGGCTGCGGCCCCACGCCGCGCTTTGATGGACGGGCTGGCCCCCGCACGCTATGTTCCCGCCGAGGCGCAGGAGGATGCAATGAACGTCACGACCCCGATCACCCAGAAGGATGCCCCGGACCTGTCACGCTTTGACTGGGCCGACCCGCTGCGGCTGGAGGATCAGCTGAGCGAGGAGGAGCGGATGTTGCGCGACGGGGCGGCGGCCTTTGCGGCCGACAAGCTCGCGCCGCGGATCATCGAGGCCTATCGCGAAGCCACAGTGGCGCCCGAGATCTTCGCCGAGATGGGCGAAGCGGGCCTGCTCGGGGTGACCGTGCCCGAGGCCTATGGCGGGCTCGGCGGGTCCTATGTGGCCTACGGGCTCGTGGCGCGCGAGATTGAGCGGATCGACAGCGGGTATCGCTCGATGATGTCGGTGCAGAGCTCGCTCGTGATGTATCCGATCTATGCCTATGGCTCCGAGGAGCAGCGCCAGAAATACCTGCCCGGGCTGGCCGCGGGCAAGCTGATCGGCTGTTTCGGTCTGACGGAGCCCGATGCGGGCTCGGACCCGGCGGGGATGAAGACCCGCGCCGAGAAGACCGCCACCGGCTATCGCCTCACGGGCTCGAAGATGTGGATCTCGAACGCGCCGATCGCGGATGTTTTCGTGGTCTGGGCCAAATCCGAGGCCCATGGCGGCAAGATCCGGGGCTTTGTGCTCGAAAAGGGGATGGCCGGGCTGAGCGCCCCCAAGCTGGGCGGCAAGCTGAGCTTGCGGGCCTCGGTGACCGGCGAGATCGTCATGGATGGTGTGGAGCTGGGCGAGGACGCGCTCCTGCCCGGGGTCGAGGGGCTCAAAGGGCCGTTCGGCTGTCTGAACCGCGCGCGCTATGGCATCGGCTGGGGCGTGATGGGCGCGTCGGAATTCTGCTGGCACGCGGCCCGGCAATACGGGCTCGACCGGCACCAGTTCAAACGTCCCCTCGCCCAGACCCAGCTCTTCCAGAAGAAGCTCGCCGATATGCAGACCGAGATCGCGCTCGGCCTGCAGACCGCCCTGCGCGTGGGGCGGCTGATGGATGAGGGCCGGGCGGCGCCCGAGATGATCAGCCTGCTGAAGCGGAACAATTGCGGCAAGGCGCTGGAGATGGCGCGGATGGCCCGGGACATGCATGGGGGCAACGGGATCTCCGAGGAGTTCCAGGTCATGCGCCACATGGTGAACCTGGAGACGGTGAACACCTATGAGGGCACCCATGACGTGCACGCCCTGATCCTCGGCCGAGCCCAGACCGGCCTGCAGGCGTTCTTCTGAGCCATGGACCGGACCACGATTGTCGAAGAAAACTTCCGTCGCCGGGTGGGGGCGGGCGATCTGCCGAAGGTCACACCGCGCCCGGGCCTGGCCGGGCCGGAGGCGGTGGGCCTTTTTCGCGCGCAGGTGCTGAGCCGGGCGCTCGATCTCGAAAGCCGCGCCATGCAGGCGGCGGGGCAGGGGTTCTACACGATCGGGTCCTCGGGGCATGAGGGGATGGCGGCGGTGGCCCATGCCCTGCGCCCGACCGATCCGGCCTTTCTGCACTACCGCGACGGGGCGTTTCAGATCGCCCGCGCAGCACAGGTGCCGGGGCAGACGATCCTGTGGGACATGCTCCTGAGTTTTGCCTGTGCGTCGGAGGATCCGATCTCGGGCGGGCGGCACAAGGTGCTCGGCTCCAAGGCTTTGATGATCCCGCCCCAGACCTCGACCATCGCGAGCCATCTGCCCAAGGCGCTGGGGGCGGCTTACGGCATCGCGGCGGCCCGGCGCCATGCGCCCGAGCATGAGGTCTTTGCCCGAGACGCGATTGCGGTCTGCTCCTTCGGGGATGCCTCGGCCAACCATTCCACCGCGCAGGGGGCGTTCAACGCGGCAAGCTGGGCGAGCTTTCAATTGGTGCCGATGCCGCTCCTGTTTGTCTGCGAGGATAATGGCATCGGGATCTCGACGCGGACCCCGAAGGACTGGATCTCTGCGAGCTTCGCGGCCCGGCCCGGGTTGCCGTATTTCACCTGCGATGGCGGGGATCTCTACGACACCTATGCCACGGCGCAGGCGGCGGCGGATTTCGTGCGGCGCCAGCGCAAGCCGGCCTTCCTTCATGTGAAGACCATCCGGCTCTATGGCCATGCGGGGGCGGATGTGGCGACCGCCTATCTGCCCCGGGCGGAGGTCGAAGCGCAGGAGGCGCAGGATCCCCTGATCCGGTCCGTCGCCCTTTTGCAGGCCGCTGGGGCGTTGCCCCCATCCGAGGCGCTTGCGATCTATGACGAGACCCGCGCCCGGGTCCATCGCACCGCCGCCGAAATCGTCACGCGCCCCCATCTGGGCAGCGCGGAGGAGGTCATGGCCAGCCTGATCCCGCCGCCCCGCCCCTGCGCGCCGACAAACGGGCCGAGCGCGGCCGAGCGCGCCGCCCTTCTGGGCAATGAGATCACGGCCCAGAAGGACCGCCAGCCCATGAGCCGCCTGATCAACTGGGCGCTCCATGACCTGTTGCTGGAGCATGGCGAGATCGTCCTGATGGGCGAGGATGTGGGGCGCAAGGGCGGGGTTTACGGGGTCACCCAAAAGCTTGAGAAACGCTTTGGCCCGGACCGCGTGATCGACACGCTGCTTGATGAGCAATCCATTCTCGGGCTGGCGATCGGCATGGCCCATAACGGCTTCATCCCGATCCCGGAGATCCAGTTTCTCGCCTATCTCCACAATGCCGAAGACCAGTTGCGCGGGGAGGCGGCGACGCTGCCGTTTTTCTCGAAGGGGCAATTCACCAACCCGATGGTGCTGCGGATCGCGGGGCTCGGGTATCAGAAGGGGTTTGGCGGGCATTTCCACAATGACAATTCGGTGGCGGTGCTGCGCGACATTCCCGGGCTGATCCTGGCCTGCCCGTCCAATGGGGCGGATGCGGTGGGGATGCTGCGGGAATGCGTGCGGCTGGCGCGCGAAGAGCAGCGGGTGGTCGTGTTTCTCGAACCCATCGCGCTTTATCCCATGCGGGACCTGCTTGCGCCGGGCGATGGCGGCTGGATGCGGGAGTATCCCGCGCCCGGCACGCGCCTCCCGCTCGGCGAGGTCGGGCAGAGCGGCACGGGCACGGATCTGGCCATCGTGAGCTTTGGCAATGGCACTTACCTGTCCCATCAGGCGCAGGCATCACTGGGAGAGGGCACGCGGGTGATCGATCTGCGCTGGCTCAACCCGCTGCCGCTTGAGGCGATGCTGGAGGCCGTGCGCCCCTGCAAGCGTATCCTCGTGGTCGATGAGACCCGGACCACGGGCGGGGTCTCCGAGGCGGTGATGACAGCACTGGCCGAAGCGGGCCTGCGGGCACGGCGGCTCGCGGCCGCGGACAGCTTCATCGCCACGGGTCCGGCTTATGGCGCGACCATGCCCTCGCGAGACTCTATCCTCGCCGCCGCGCGGGAGCTTCTGGCATGACAACGGCGGTCCTGATCTGTCCCGGGCGGGGCACTTACAACAAGGCCGAGCTCGGCACGCTGGCGCGGCACTTCCCGGATCCCGTGCTGCTCGCGCGCTTCGATGCGGCGCGGGTGGCGGCGGGGGCCCCGAGCCTCAGCGCGCTGGATGGCGCGGCGCGGTTCTCGCAGGCGAAACACGGACGGGGGGACAATGCCTCCGGCCTGATCTTTGCGGCGAGCCTTGGGGATGCCCTGTCCCTGGCGCCGGAGATCGAGCTGGTGGCGGTCACGGGCAATTCCATGGGCTGGTACAGTGCTCTGGCCTGCGCGGGGGCCGTGGATCCCAAGACCGGGTTCGAGATCACCACGCGCATGGGCGGGATGATGGCGACGCGGGGCGCGGGGGGGCAGATCCTCTATCCCCATATGGGACCCGAGTGGCGCGCGGATCCGGCGGCGAAACGCGCGCTGCTGGACCTCGTGGCCGAGATCGGCACGCGCCCGGGTCATGCCCTGAGCCTGTCGATTGATCTGGGCGGGATGCTGGTGCTCGCCGGGGACGAGGCGGGGCTTGGTGCGTTCGAGGCCGCTATCCCGGCGCGTGAGCGTTTTCCCATGCGTCTGCCGGGCCATGCGGGGTTTCACTCGCCGCTGGTCGCCCCGGTCTCGGAGGCAGCGCTCGCCACGTTCCAGATGGAGATGTTCGGCCAGCCCGCCCTGCCGATGATCGACGGGCGCGGGCAGATCTGGTGGCCCGGCGCCACGGATCGCGCCGCGCTCTGGGACTACACGTTCGGGCATCAGGTCACGGCCCCTTACGATTTCACCCGGGCGGTCACCGTGGCCGCGCGGGAGTTCGCGCCGGAGCTCTTCATCATCGCCGGGCCGGGCACGACCCTGGGCGGTGCGGTGGCGCAATCCCTGATCACCGCCCATTGGCAGGGGCTGGACGGCAAAGCCGCGTTCCAGACCCGTCAGGCGGCGGATCCTCTTTTGATTTCCATGGGCCGCGACGACCAGCGCGGGCTTGTTACGAAAGGAAACTGACATGACCCATGACGCGGTGCTTGCGGCGGCGGGGCTCACCCCGGACAGCCTGACGGGCGGGACCCTTGCCGTCCACTCCCCCATCGACGGGGCGGAGGTGGCGCGGGTGCAGGAGACGCCCGCCGCCGAGATGCCCCAGGTGATCGCCCGGGCGCAGGCGGCCTTTGCCGCGTGGCGCAGCGTGCCGGCCCCGCGCCGGGGCGAGCTGGTGCGCCTGCTGGGCGAGGAGCTGCGCGCCGCCAAGGAGGAGCTTGGCGCGGTCGTCACCCTGGAGGCGGGCAAGATCACCTCCGAAGGGCTCGGCGAGGTGCAGGAGATGATCGACATCTGCGACTTTGCCGTGGGCCTCTCGCGGCAGCTCTACGGGCTGACGATCGCGTCGGAACGGCCCGGCCATCGGATGATGGAAACCTGGCACCCGATGGGACCCTGCGGTGTGATCACCGCCTTCAACTTCCCCGTGGCGGTCTGGTCCTGGAACGCGGCGCTGGCGCTGATCTGCGGCAATCCGGTGATCTGGAAACCCTCGGAGAAGACCCCGCTCACGGCGCTCGCCACCATGGAGATCATGGGACGCGCGCTGGCACGGTTCGGGGATGCGCCCGAGGGGCTGGTGCAGCTGGTGATCGGCGGGCCGGAGATCGGCGCCGCACTGGTCGCCTCGCCGCAGGTGCCGATCCTGAGCGCGACGGGCTCCACGCGGATGGGGCAGATCGTCGGCCCACAGGTCTCGGCCCGCTGGGGGCGGCCCATTCTGGAGCTCGGCGGTAATAACGGGATGATCGTTGCGCCCTCGGCGGATCTCGACATGGCGGTGCGGGCCATCGTGTTCTCGGCCGTGGGCACCGCCGGGCAGCGTTGCACGACCCTGCGGCGGCTGATCGTGCACAACTCGATCAAGGACGCATTGGTCGCGAAACTGACCGCCGCCTATGCCAGCCTGCCGATCGGGGATCCGCGCGCCGAGGGCACCTTGATCGGGCCGTTGATCGATCAGGCGGCGAGCGACCGGATGCAGGCGATGCTGGCCGCGGCTCAGGCCGAAGGCGGGACCGTCCATGGCGGCGGCGTGGCCGAAGGGGTAGCGGGCGGATGCTATGTGCGCCCGGCCATTGTCGAGATGCCGGACCAGACCGAGACCGTGCGGACCGAGACCTTTGCCCCGATCCTCTATGTCATGGGCTATGATGATTTCGACACGGCCATGGCGCTCCATAACGGGGTGCCGCAGGGGCTGTCCTCCTGCATTTTCACCCTGAACATGCGCGAGGCCGAGCAGTTCCTTTCGGCGGCCGGGTCCGATTGCGGGATCGCCAATGTGAATATCGGCCCCTCGGGCGCCGAGATCGGCGGGGCCTTTGGCGGCGAGAAGGAAACCGGCGGCGGGCGCGAAAGCGGCTCGGATGCCTGGCGCTCCTATATGCGGCGGCAGACCAACACGATCAACTACTCCGCCGAGCTGCCCCTTGCCCAAGGGGTCAAGTTCGACATCTGAGCCCCGCCCAGACAGCGCAAAGCCCCGGGTCATCCCCGGGGCTTTGACCTCTCCGGAGTGGTGTTTTCCTAGCGGTGGAGCAGCACGCTCGCCTCCGCATGGCGCGCGATCTGGGCCGCATGGGTGCCCAGCGTGCTCAGCGTGCTGCCGGGCCGGGCGGCGTTCAGCACGATCAGATCCGCCTTCAACGCCTTGGCCTCCAGCAGCGACTGCTCCCCGATCCCGCCGCGCAGCACATGGGGCACCGCCGTGGCCCCCGAGGCCGCGACCAGCTCTGCCAGCTCCGCCTTGGCGCGGGCATTGGCGGCCTTCTGACTGTCATCGGAGACGAAGGGTTCCACATAGCTGTAAAACCCGTAGGGCATCACATAGGCCACATGGAGGGTGCTTTCCGGGAAGGTCGCCGCCGCATAGCGCAGCACCGCTTCGCCGCTGTCGCGATGGGCGATATCCACGAGCACGAGGACGGTCTTCGGGGCCATGATCGCCTCCTATTTGCTCAGCACTTCGGGCAGCCAAGTAGCCAGCCCCGGGAACATCACGAGGATCACCACGAAGAGGCACATCACCAGGAACATCGGGAAGGAGGCCTTGGAGATGAAGCCGATATCCTTGCCCGTCATCCCCTGCAGCACGAAGAGGTTGAAGCCGATGGGCGGCGTGATCTGGGCCATCTCGACCACGATCATCAGGTAGACGCCGAACCAGAGCATGTCGAACCCGGCAGCCCGCACCATGGGCTCGATCACCGCCATGGTCAGCACGATCGACGACAGCCCGTCGAGGAACATGCCGAGGATAATGTAGAACACCGTCAGGATCGCGATCAGCGCGAGCGGCGAGGGCTGCCAATTGGCGATCACCTCGGCCAGGGCCTTGGGAATGCCGGTGAACCCCATGGCGAGGCTCAGGAAACCCGCCCCCATCAGGATCAGCATGATCATCGCCGTGGTTCGCACGGAACCGAGCACACTGTCCTGAAAGCTGTCCCATGTGAGACTGCGCTGCACGATGGAGAGCAAGAGCGCCCCGACCACGCCCAGGGCCGCGGCCTCGGTCGCCGTGGCAATGCCCGTGTAGATCGAGCCGATCACCGCCGCGATCAGCAGGAGCACCGGCAAGAGATCCGCGAGCTTGCGCCCGAGGCTCGTGACATCCACGTCCTGGATCGGGTTGAAGCTGCCGCGATTGACCAGGGACCAGCAGGCCACATAGGCCATGAAGAGAAGCGCGAGGCAGAGCCCCGGGATCATCGCCGCCATGAAAAGCTTGGAGATGCTCTCATTCACGGTGACGCCGAAGATGATCATCGAGATCGAGGGCGGGATCAGCAGACCCAGCGTGCCGGCGCCGGAGAGGGTGCCGATGATCATATGCTCGGGATATTTGCGGGCGCGCAGCTCGGGGATCGACATCTTGCCCACCGTGGCCACGGTCGCCGCCGAGGAGCCGGAGATCGCGGCAAACACCGCCGAAGCGCCGATATTGACATGGAGGAGCGAGCCCGGCAGCCCCTTCATGAAGGGCGCGAGCCCCTTGAACAGGGTCTCCGACAGCTTGGTGCGGAACAGGATCTCGCCCATCCAGATAAAGAGCGGCAGCGCCGTAAGGGTCCAGCTCGACTGCTCGCCCCAGATGGTCACGGCCATGGAATCGCCGATCGGGGCCGAGGTGAAGAGCGCCATGCCCACGATGGCCGTGGCCAGAAGGGCCGCGCCCACCCAGACCCCGAGCCCGAGGCAGAGGAACAGCGTCGACAGAAAGACGATGATGGAGACGGTTTCGCTCATACCTCGTTCGGCCCTTCATGCCCGGCGGTCTCAGGATTGATCGTGTCGTAGTCGAACAGGGCCTGAAGAAATGAATGGAAGGTCGCGATGGCCAGCAGCCCGGCACCGATGGCCACAGGTGTCTGCGGGATCCAGAGCAGGACCGCATCGGCCCCCTCGCTGCGCTCGCCGAAATCCCAGCTGTCATAGGCCAGCCGGACCATATAGACGGCGAGAAACAGGGTGATGCAGGACATGAAACCGAGACAGAAGATCTCGACCCCCCGGCGCGGGGCGCTGCCGAGCTTCTGGATCAGCAGCTGCACCCGGATATGCCCGTTCGAGCGGAAGGTATAGGCGAGGGCGAGGAAGGTGCTCGTGGCCATCACATAGCCTGCGAAATCCGTCGCTCCGCCCGCATAGAGCCCGACCGCCCGCGCGAGGATGGAATAGAGCACCAGCCCGCAGAGCAGGATGAGCAACGCACCGGCGGCATAGGCCCCGGCCTTGTAGACCCCGTCCATCAGGTTCGAGAATTGGCGCATCATCCGGCTCCTCGCAGGAAAAGGCGCGGCCCCAGGGAAGGGAAGGCCGCGCCGGTTGGGATCAGGACCCTTGCTTGGCCGCGAAAGCGTCGAGCACAGCCTGCCCCTTGTCGCCCGCGCGCTCCAGCCAGGCATCGCGCAGCTCGGCGCCCACGCGCTGGAATTCGGCCTGCATGTCGGCGTTCAGGGTGCCGACGGTCATGCCATTGGCTTCGAACTGCTCCACATACCAGCTGTCGAGCTCTTCGGCCTTGGCCCAGCACTTGGCCTCGGCATTGGCCGCCGCGGTCTCGATGGTGGCCTGGGTCGCCTCGTCCAGACGCTTCCACGCCTTGCCGTTCACGATCACCATGTTGCGCGGCAGCCAGGCCTTCACATCATAGTAGAAATCCACATGCTCCCAGAGCTTGCGGTCATAACCCGTGGAGCCCGACGAGATCATCGATTGCGCCACACCGGTGGCAAAGGCCTGGGCCAGTTCGGCGGCCTCGATCTTGGTGGGCACCATGCCCAGCCCCTCGGCCATTTTCGAGGTCGTGGCGTTATAGGCACGGAATTTCAGGCCCGAGACATCGTCGAGGCTGTCAGCGGCCTGCACCGAGTAAAAGCCCTGGGGCGGCCAGGGGCAGGAATAGAGGAAATGCAGCCGCGCCTCTTCCAGCGTTTCGATCAGCGCGGGCTTGGAGACCTCGTAGAGCGCCTTGGCATCGGCAAAGCCCGAGGCGAGGAAGGGCACGCTGTCGACCTCATAGATCGCGTCGTCATTGCCAAGCGCCGAAATCAGACGCTCGCCAATCGGGGCGAGGCCCTTGCGCACCGCGCCAAAGATCTCGGAGCCGCCAAAGAGCGAGCCGCCCGGATGGGTCACGATCTCCAGCTCGGAATTCGCGGTCACCTCGGCCGCGAACTCCGCCGCAATCTCCGAGTGGTAATTCGTTGCGGAATAGGCCAGCGCCATGTCCCACTTGTCGGCCAGCGCGCTGCCTGCGGTGAAGGCAAGGGCAAGGCTGGCCCCGGTCAGTACGGTCACATTCATGGTGAGCTCCCTGTTTATGTTCTGCGCCGATGGTCTCCGGGACCGGGCGAAAAGGACAGGGGCAAACTGACGGTTTCTCGACCGGAGCCGTGAATCTGACGGCGCGGCCGGATCCGCCGTCTTACGCCTGCTCAGGATTTGACCTAGGCTTTTTGCATGACGCATCTGGGCATTCTTTCGCTTGATACGGCCTTTCCGCGGATCCAGGGCGATGCGGGCAATCCCGCGAGCTATCCCTTTGCCGCGCAGGTGGGCATCGTGGCCGGGGCGGAGGCGAGCCAGATCGTCTCGGACAAGCCGCCGCCCCCGGCGCTCACGGCTGCCTTTGTCGCGCGCGCCCAACGCTTTGAGGCCGAGGGGGCCGGGGCGCTCGTCTCCACCTGCGGGTTCCTGATCCATGTGCAGGCCGAGGTCGCGGCGGCGGTGCGCATCCCGGTGATGCTCTCGCCGCTCTCGCTCTTTCCGCTGGTGCAGAGGGTGCGCCCCGGGCGGGTCGGCATCCTCACGGCCTCTGCTGCAGCACTTGGCCCGCGCGCGCTGGCCAGTGCGGGGATCGAGGGGGCCGAGATTGCCGGGCTCGACCACCACGCGGCCTTTCGCGAGACCTTTCTCGGGCCGAAATCCGCGCAGGCGCAGCAGTTTTCGCGGGAGGCGATCGAGGCTCTCGTGCTGCAGGAAGCCCGGGCCCTGGCGGCGCGCGCGCCCCTCTCGGCGCTGATCTTCGAATGCGGGAACCTGCCGCCCTATGCGGATCCTGTGCGGGCCGAGCTTGGCCTGCCGGTCTTCACCATTCTGGACGCCGCCGCCTGGATGATGGCCGCCTAGCAGACCACCTGCAGGCGCGGCGCCGGGGCGATATGCGCCCGCCGCTTGAACTTGGTGGCCATGGCAATCGTGGCATCCACCGCCTGCACGCCGGGCAGGACAGAGATGTCATCGATCAGCGCATCCAGATCCTCCTGATGGGGGGTGCGCACCAGACACATCAGGTCGTAAGTCCCTGTGACTGAGAGACATTCCTCGATCTCCGGATAGCTTTGCAGGGCCGCGACGATGCTCCGGCAGGCGGCGCGATCACAGGTCAGGTTGAGCACCGCGCGGGTTTCCAGCACATCCGTGTCCTCGGCCACCAGCGCGGTATAGCCGAGGATCCGCCCCTCCCGCTCCAGCCGCGCAACGCGCTCGCTCACGGTGGTGCGGGCGATCCCCACACGGCGGGCCAGCTCGGAGGTCGCCAGCCGGGCATCATCCTGCAGAAGAGCCAGCAGATTTCGATCGATCGAATCCAGTTTGCGCATTGTTGTCCCCTGTTGGTTTTCCCAAATCTTGGCCGAACTCCGAGAATGAAAAAAATGCTGTTTTTTGCTAATATCATGCATAAAACTCATGATATGCGCCGCTACATCCCTTCGCTCTCGGCCCTTCAGGCCTTCGAGGCCTCGGCCTCCACCCTCAGTTTCACCCGCGCGGGCGAGGAGCTGGGCCGCACCCAGAGCGGTGTGAGCCGGCAGGTCTCGACCCTCGAGGCGCTCCTGGGGATCGAGCTTTTCGAGCGGTTCGGCCCCCGGCTCGTGCTGACCGGCGCGGGGGAGGCCTATGCCGCCTCGGTCTCGCAGATCCTCGACCAGCTCGAAGAGGCCTCCATGGATGTGATCCGGGGCAGCCGTTCGGCGGACGCCCTGCAGATCGGGGTGCAGGACAGCTTTGCCAGCCGCTGGCTCGTCCCGCGCATGAAACGCTTCATGGAGGCCCATCCCGATCAGGCCTTCAATGTCATCCCCCTGCGCGGCGAGGTGGATTTCGAGACCGGGCCGGATCTGGCGGTGATGCGCGGGCAGGGGGCCTGGCGCGATGCGGTCTCCTACAAGCTGATTTCCGAGCGGGTGGCCGTGGTCGCCTCCACCGAGCTGATCCCGCCGGGGCGGGCGCTGCCCCTGTCGGACCATCAGGCCTATCCCAAGATCCAGAACGCCCATCGCCCGGACTCGTGGCTGCGCTGGATGGGGGCCAAGGGGATTGCCCATCAGGGGCCGATTTCCGGGCCGCGCTTTTCCCAGACCACCATGGTGATCGAGGCCGCGCTGGCGGGGATCGGGCTTGCGGTGCTGCCGGTCTTCATGATCGAGGAATATCTCGAGGATGGCCGCCTGCATCTGCCCTTTGGCGATCCGGTGGCCAGCGGAGCGGGGTATTACGCGGTCTATCCCGAGACGCGCCGCCCCTCGGCGCCGATCCGGATCTTTCGCGACTGGATCATGGCCGAGACCCGCAGCCTGCGCTAGGCGCGGCGGATGAACCGGTCGGGCCGGAAGGGGGTCGGATCGATGGGCGGAGATTGGCCCTCCAGCAGCTCGCCGAGCAGGCGCGCGGTCCCCGGCCCCGTGGCAAAGCCGATATGCTGGTGCCCGAAGGCCACCGAGAGGCCCGGCGCCTGGGGCAGGGCGCCAATGCAGGGCTGGCTGTCGGGGAAGGTCGGGCGCGCCCCCATCCAGGTCCGGTCATCGCAGCGCGGGCCAAGGTCGATCGCCTCCCGCGCCGCCGCCTCCGCCCGGGTGATCTGGGCGTGGTTCTCCGGGGCCTCAAGCCCGTTCAGCTCCACCCCGCTGGTCAGACGCAACCCCTGACGCATGGGCGACAGGACATAGCCCCCCGCCGTGTCATAGATCGGCCGCCCGAGCGCGGGCGTGTTGCCCGGATCCGCCGGCCCCTGAAAATGCCGGTGATAGCCGCGCTCAAACGCCATGGGCACCCGGTAGCCCGCCCGGCTGAGCAGGTCCTTGCCCCAGGGCCCCGGGCAGAGCACGCAATGATCCGCCTGCACGCGCTCCCCCCCGTCGAGCACGACCCCCGGCCGGTCTCCGGGCGCAAGGGCGGCCACCGATCCGGCCTGCACGACCCCGCCCTCGGCCACGAAGCGCCGGGCATAGGCGGCCACCAGCGCGCCGGGATCCCGGACCGAGGCGCTGTCCTGCACCCAGAGCCCATGGGGAAAGATCGGCGCGAGCTGCGGCTCCAGATCCCGGAGCCCCGGACCATCCAGCGCCGCGTGCGCGACCCCGAACCGCGACAGCATCTCGCGCAAGAGCCCGGCCCGGCCAAAGCTCACCTCGGAGCGATAGAGAAAGATCCAGCCCTTCTCAGCCAGCAGATCCTCCTGCCCGCATTCGGCGATCAGCGCCTTGTGCGCCGGGATCGAGAGCTGGATCAGCTGGTCGAGCGCGGTCGCGGTCTGCGCCACCCGGGATCGCCTTGCATTCGCCGCAAAGGGCAGCGCCCAGGAGAGGTTGGCCAGCAGGTAGCGCCAGCTATAGCGCAGGGCCGCGCCCCGATTGCTCAGGAGCCCCGGCAGATCCCGCAGCATCCCGGGATTGTTCAGAGGCATCAGGGATGAGCGCGCCAGCACCCCCGCATTGCCATAGGAGGTCTCCTGCCCCGGATCCCGCCGGTCGATCAGGGTCACCCGCGCCCCCCGCCGCAGAAGATCGAGTGCCACGCAGACCCCGACCATGCCCGCCCCGACCACGAGCACGGAGCTGTCGCGCAAGGAGAAGGTGGAGGGCGGCACCGGCTTCATGGCATCACAGATAGGCCACATCCGTCGCCGCCAGAGAGAGCGGATCCTCGCCCCGTTTGGTCAGCCAGGAATAGACCGGCGGCACCCGGTCGGCGATGGATTCCACATGGACATCAATCAGGCAGGGCCCGTGCCTATGGGCGAAAGCCGCGGCAAGGGCGGTGTCGAGCTCCTCCGCGCTCCGCGCTGTCCAGCCCTTGAGGCCGAACGCCTCGGCAATGGCCGCGCCCTTGGGCGGCATGAAGTCCACGCCGAAGGTCTGGTTGTGGCCCTTGAGCCGGTGCAGCCCCTTGATCCAGCCGAAATGCCCGTTGTTGAAGAGGAGCAGGATCGCCGGAACCTGCAACCGCACAAGGGTCTCCAACTCGCCCACCGCCATGCCGAAGGAACCATCGCCAAACATCCCGATGGGCCGCCGGGTCGGATCCGCGCGCCACGCTCCCACGGTCGCCGGCAGGGCCGAGCCCAGCCCGCCAAAGGCCCGGGGGATGGCAAAGCGCGTCCGCGGGTCGTTGATCCGCAGAAACCGCGTCATATGCGGGGTCGGCGTGCCCGCATCAGAATAGATCAGCGCCGGCTGGCCCGAAGCCTCCAGCGCCTCGTTGAAGCAGCGCACCGCGCGCTCCGGGCGCAGGGGCGTGCTGTCGGCGTCGAGCAGCGTCTGCGCCCCGTGCCAGAACTGCGCCCGCAGCCCGTTCAGGTGATCGACCCAGGGGGTGAATTTCTGGCCCGTGAAGCTTTCCGGCACCGCCGCCAGCAGATCGCCCAGCACCAGCTTGGCATCCCCGGCCACCGAGAGGACGTTCTCGTAGTTATTGGCCATGATCTCGGGGTTGATGTCGATCTGGGCCACCCGCTTGTCCAGGGTCAGCTTGGGAAAGGTCCAGCCGATCGTGACCACGGAGCCCATCTTGGAGCCGACAAAGAGGACGAAATCGCTCTCCTCCATGGCGCGGTTGGCATGGGGGTGAAAGCCGTTGTCACCGATCACCCCGATGGAGAGCGGGTGATCATCGGGCATGGTCCCCTGACCGGTCATCGAGGTGCAGACGGGGATGTTCAACCGCTCGGCCACGCGCAGGATGTCATCCCCCGCGCAGGCGCGGATCACGCCCCCGCCCGAGACGATCAACGGGCGCTCCGCCGCCTCCAGATGCGCCAGAAGCGTCGCCGTCATCCCCGGCGCCGGACGGGTCGGAAAGGCCGGGAAGGTCCGGCATTCCTCCTCCACATGGAGAGAGATCCGCGCCGGATCGATCTCCGCCAGCAGCATGTCCTCCGGGATCTGCAGATGCACCGCCCCGGGCTTGCCGGAACAGGCGGTGCGAAAGGCCCGGCGGATGATCTCCGGCAGCTTCTCGGGGGATTTCACCTGCACCGACATCTTGGTCACCGGCTCGAACAGCCGCGCGCAATCGAGCTCGGTCAGCACCCCGCGGCCTTCGCCCGGCAGAGGGATATCGATGGTCAGCACGATCACCGGCACGGAGGAGGCATTGGATTCCGCAATCGGCGGCAGGGTATACATCGCCCCGGCGCCCGAGGGGCACTCCACCACGCCCGGCCGGTTGGTGAAGCGGCCATAGGCATCGGCCATGAACCCCGCCGACCGCTCATCCCGCGCCATCACATGGGTGATCCGCTCCTCATTGTCCTGCAGCGCCTCGTAGAGCGGCACATTGGTATCGCCGGGCACGCCAAAGATCGTATCGACCCCATAGCCGATGAGCATTTCCACCAAGACATCCGCGCCGCGCATCCACCCCTCCATTCCGAGCTGATGCGCTGACGCTATGCGAAGGCGGGATCTGCGAACATTGGCAAACTGACGAGTTTCCCGCGGATCCCGGCAAACTGACCGAAAGGCCGGACGCGCGTATGGGAGCGGGAATGCGACCCCCACCCGCACAGCACGCGCCAAGAAATTACATAATCAGAATTACCCGCAAGAAGTAACGCCCCGAGCCAAAAGGGGCGACAGTGGCACCCTCAACCTCACCAGCTTCACGGGAGTTCGTTCAGCCTGCGTCTGGTTTCGATGATATAGACATGCCCTGCAGGAACTGTGGCCTCGAATATACGCATCGTCTCCAGCAGCAGGCGGCGCGCCTCCTCGTATTTTCCTTGCATCGCAAGGATGTGACCGAGATTCCCAAGTTGAATTGCGTAGTCAGGATGATTGGGTCCGAGCATTTGTTCAGATATTGCGACGGCCTGTCGGCTGAGATCCTCAGCGTCGTCAAATCGCTTCTGGATCACCGCGATACGCGCAAGGTTGTTCAAGGCAGTCGAATAGCTGGGATGCTGGGTACCGACACTCGCCTCGGTCAAAAGGAGCGACTGCTCCAAAAGCTTTCTGGCTCTGAAAAACTGCTGTGCACTCAGATTGGCCATGGCCAGAGAGTTGAGCATTCTTGCAAATTGCGGGTGCGCTTCACCCAATGAAGCCCCGATGATATCAACCGCTTCTTCCAGAACGGGAATTGCTTCGTTGTAGCGTCCGAGATGTATAAGCACATTGCCCGTATTCCCCAGAGACATCGCATAGGTTGGATGCGCTTCGCCCAAAGCCGTCCGCATGATGTCAGAAGCCGCTTGGTACAGCCCCGCTGCCTCCTCGTACTTGCCTTGATTCTCAAGCGTCAGCGCGAGGTTGTTCACAAGCAATGCATAGTCGGGATTGTCGGGTCCCATGACAGTCTTGGCACCATCAAGCACTTGTCGAAAAACCTGCTCCGCCTCGAGATATTTTCCCTGCCGTTCAAGAGCGAGTCCAAGGTTGTTCAAAAGGTAAAACCCCTCGGGATCACCCTCTGACCCCGCGCTTTCCCGCGTTTCCAAAGCTTTCCTTAACAAGGCTTCCGCGTCCGCGTAGCGCCCAAGTCCCCGAAGTGTCTCGGCGAGATTGTTCAGAACAGTTGCATAGACCGTGTGCTCCACACCGACGGTTGCTTCCAGAATACGGAGACTTTGGCCATAGACTTGAACAGCATCCTCATACCGTCCTTGCGCCTCCTGGATCAGTCCCATCGTATTGAGGAAAACTGCAAAACTGGGATGATCATCCCCGACGGAAGCCTGTCCAATGTCCAGCGCGCGCTGCACGGCCTCTTCAGCTTCCCCGAGTTTCCGCTGAGCCTCCAGCGAGAGCGCCAGTTGATTCAGAATATCGGCCATATTCGGATCGTCGGCCCCGAAGAGACGTTCGCCGGCGACGACCAATTGCCGAAAGAGCGTCTCCGACGGAGCGAGACGCCCCTGCTCTCGCAAAGTCACACCGTCCGCATACGCTCCGGATATGTTTTCAAGCGTGATTTCATCGGCTGAAACAACGCCACCACGATCGTTTTGGGTCTGGCTATGGACAGGTGACGAAAACGCTGCAATCGCGACAAAGATTGCAAGAAAAGTCCCGCGAATGGATTTCAAATCATGTCCCGCCGTTTTGCGCTAACTCAGAGGCCAGTATACGCGCAAAAGTTGCAAACAAGCGAACACCTATTTCGATTTCAGTGCGCCAGTGGAAACAGAGGTTCCCATGGCCACCTAACCGTTCAACCAGGTCGGGCGTCCAGCACCAGACCAGACAACCAGGTCAGCATATCTGACAACATCGGGAGGCGTTGCGCGCTTGGGGGACGGCCATCTGCGCACCGGGCGCATCCCAGGGCGCCCGATCAGACGGGGCCTTGGGATGCGGGCCGTGGGCCGGTTCGGGTTTGGCGCGCGACCCGCAAGCACCGGGAGGTCTGGCTTGCGGGTCCCGGGCGGCCCGGGCCGGCACAACCGGGGGGAGGAACCCCGGGGATCGGCTTATTCGGCGCGCCGCGAGACCTCGTTCAGGTCCTTGTCGAGCTTGATGTCGAACTGGTTGCCGCCCTTGCAGATCACGTCATCCAGATCATAGCCGTCATCTTCGACCTCGATGTCATCGGCATCCATCTGGCATTCCATCTCGGTCAGCATGGCCATGATCTTCATCTCGGTGGCCTCATCGACCTCGCTGGCGAAAGCGGGGGCTGCGATCAGCGTGGCTGCGGCAAGGGTCAGGATCGATTTCATGGGACTACTCCTCGGTTGGATTACTGAATGGACAGGGTGACGGACTGGCTGTCGCCCGTGGATCCGGGAATGCGCAGCACATGGCGGCCCGGCTTGATCGCGATGAACGACAGCTCAACCACCCCGGCCTTGTCGAACTCGATGGAGTCGATGGCCATGGGGCGGATCTCGATCTTGTTGATGACGATCTCGTTCATCCAGATCGAGCGAAAGAAGCTCGGCCCTTCCACCGCCAGCTCGGCAGAGCCGTCGGCGGTGATCTCGAGCTTGTAATAGGCCCCGGATTCCAGAACGACGTCTTCGCCCAGCGGCTGGCCCGAAGCCAGGGTCAGCTCGATCGTCTCGCCCCGGTTGCAGCTCGCCAGAAGCCCGGCAAAGCCCAGATCATCGCAAAGCGGCGCGGCGGCCAGGGGGCTTGCGAAACAGGCCAGAGCGGCCGCGCACATCAAATGTCTCATCGGGTTTCCTTTCTTCGTCACGCGACGGCCCCGCCGCGGATCCAGTGTCTCAGTCAATGGTCACGACGCCCCAGGGCTGCTGTCCCACCTGCACGGAGCGGATGGCGCGTTCCTTCTTCACGTCGATCACGGTGATGTCGTTGGAGTTGCCATTGGTCGTGAGCAGGTATTTCTCGTCCGGCGTGAAATCGAGCTGCCAGACCCGCTGCCCCACAAGGATGTAGTCGAGCACTTCGAGGCTGCGGGCATCGACCACCGCAACCCGGTTTGCCGGCCCCAGCGCCACGAAGAGCCGCGAGCCGTCCTTGGTCACCCGCGCCCCCACAGGCTGCAACCATTCGGGCTGCAGACCGGCAACCTCGAAGGTGATCTTGCCGACCATGGTGGGCGCGCCGTCATCGTCGATATCCATCACCGAGACGGTCCCTCCGATCTCGGAGGTCACGAAGAGCCGGGTGCCGTCGCTGGTGTAATGGGCATAGCGCGGGCGCTGGTCGACCAGCACGTTATGCTTGATCTTGTAATCCTCGGTGGAGATGAAATGCGCCATGTTCGTGGTCTCGGAGGTGTTGACCACCCATTTCGCATCCGGGCTCATGCCCATCCCCTCGGGCTCCACCCCCACGGGCACCTCGGCCAGAACGGTCCGGGTCTCGGTATCGGTCACCGTCACCAGATTGTCGTCCTCATTGGCGATATAGAGCCGCTTGCCCGAGGGCTCGAGGATGAAGAGCTCCGGATCCGGGCCCGAGGGCAGGCTCGGCAGCTCCTCATAGGTGGTGGCGTCAAACACCCGGATCAGGTTGTCATCGGAGGCGCAGACATAGATCACCTTTTCGTCCGGGCTGACGGTGATCCCGCGCGGGCGGTTCCCGGCGAAGAATTCGGTCTCCACCTCCCAGGTGTCAGTGTTCACAACGGTGATCGTGTTGCCGCGCTCGTTCGAGACAAAGGCCTTGCCGGCCAGGGCCGGAGCGGTGCCGATGGCGAGGGCTGCGACGGATAGAAGGATCGGGTTCATGGGTCCCTCCTGAGGGTCAAATGCGGTTCAGTTGAAGGCAGTGCAGTTGGATTCCGGCTTGTCCAAGCCGAGCGTGTCGAGGGTCGAGCGTTGGTGCAGGAAGCCATCCTGCGGGCTGACGCTCACGGTGATCATCCCGTCATGGAGCAGGATCGGCTGGCGTAGCTGGCCGTTCCAGTCCCGGAAGGTCACCTTCTGGCCTTTGAAAGCCGCCAGCTCGAACCCATCCGAGATCGCATAGTCGCGCACCCCCATGGGCTCGGCCGTATTGGCCCGGGTCACGGCCTCGCCAACCACGCGCAGAGCGAGCCAGACATTGTAATCCTCGGGCTTGGCATAGCGCCCCGTAAGGTCCTCGAACCGGGTCTGGTATTGGGTGGCCCCATAAGCCTCATGGGCGCCGTGGAATGTGGTGGGCACCAGCCCGCCAGAGCCCGCCACCGGGCGCGGCGTCCAGAGGTGATAGCTGAGATAGCGGGCGAAATAGTCGGTCTCATCGGCGGCCACGACCACGTCATGGCCCGCCGCGCCCTGGGTGGAAGTGGGCAATTGCCGCTGCACCAGAACATGGCCCGAATCCGTCCGGCGCGACCCGCCCGTATCCTCAAAGACCCGATCCTCGGTGATGCGCGCGCCGAATTTGCGCGCCGAGAAGCGATAGGACTCCGCCAGCGCCACATCCGCCGGGTTCGAGCCCGAGATCAGGAACCAGTTCTTCCACTGCTTCCAGACAAGGAACTGCGCGACCGCATCGGTATTCATCCGGTGGCTCGGCGCCGTATGAAGCAGATTGCCCCGGCACTGATCATCGCGCAGGGCGATATCCGGCGTGCCCGCGTTGAAGACCAGCGCCCCGGCCTCCGCCGCGCGATCGGTCAGCCGCAAGAGATCCTCCGCCCGCGCCAGAATGACAAAGAGGTCAACGCCCTCCGCCAAAAGCGCCTCCAGCGCGGCATCGGCCTCTTCCGGGGTCGTGGCGACACTGCGCGTCTCATAGGTATGGCCCAGAAAACTGCCGGTGGTGCCGTTATCCTCATCCGCCAGCGCCGCCCCGGCAAAGCCCAGATCCCCGGGCCGCAGCTCATAGCGGCTGATCGGCAAAAGGGTCGGATAATCGATGCGCAGGACCGCCGCCCTGACATCGATGGCCAGCGCGCTCGGCGCAGAAGTCAGCAGGGCACAGACCGCCAGAAGCGGTGCCAGCAAAAGTCTCACGATGTCCTCCCCTCGCCCGGCTTTGGGTTGCGCCGGGTCCTGATCTGCCGGGCCCCTGAGGCCCCGGCACCCCCAAGCCGATACTTTTGGCTTGGTTGTTTCAGAAGCTTAACAGTCCGATCCTCAACCTTAAGTCTTATTTTTTAAGAACAGGGACATGCGCACAGCTCTCTTGGTTCTTCTGCTTTCGACCGCCTGTGCCTCGGCCCAGGACAAGGTCGCCTTTTTCGGACTGACCATGCTTGATACGTCGCTGCAGACGACCGAGCTCGGGGTCGATCCGGCTGAAAAGCTGCGCCTTGAACGCCTCGAGACCACCGTCCGCGACCGGTTCGAAACCGAGGGCTACACCCTCGTGGATCTGGAGCCCGAACGCACCGCCATCGAGCGGGTCGTGAACCTCGCCAAATGCTATGGCTGCGACACGCGGATCGCCACGCGGCTGGGGGCGGATTTCTCGCTGGTGGGCGAGGTGCAGAAGGTCTCGAACCTCATTCTGACCGTGAACCTGCAGCTGCGCGATGCCAGCAGCGGCGATCTGGTCAGAGGCGGCGTCGTGGATATCCGGGGCAATACCGATGACAGCTGGGCCCGGGGCATGCGCTACATCTTGAACAATCGCATCTTCAGGGAGGAATGATGAGAAAACGTACCTTTATGATGGCCTTGGCCACGGCAGCACTGCTGCCCGGGCTGGCCACGGCCCATGGCCCGACCCGCCAGAAAGTCACCCTGACCACCGAGGTCGCCGCCAGCCCGGCAGAGGTCTGGGCGGTGCTCGGCAACTTCCAGGACATGTCCTGGCACCCTGCGGTTTTCTCCACCGAGGGGGAGAATGGCAACGCCATCGATGCGACCCGGCTTTTGACCCTGGGCGAGGCGGGCGGCCCGACCATTGCCGAGGTGCTCTACAAGTTCTCGGACGAGAAGATGAGCTATTCCTACCGCATCACCGACGTGCTGGTGGAGGTCCTGCCGGTGACGAATTACTCGTCCCACCTGACCGTGAAACCGCTCGATGGCGGCGGCGCCCTGATCGAATGGCGCGGGGCGTTCTACCGGGGCTATCCGAACAATGATCCGCCCGAGGATCTCAATGATGCGGCGGCGATCGCGGCGGTGAGTGCGGTCTATCAGATGGGGCTCGACGCGCTGACGGAGCGCTTCGGTGCTGCGGGCTCCTAGGCTCCTTGCCCTGCTCTGCCTTGTCGCCACCCCGGTGGCGGCGGGCGATCTCGCATTTGTGACCTGCCAGAACGGCGATGCGGTGGATGTCATCGACATCGCTGCGGGGCAGAGCCTGGGCGGCTGGTCCGTGCCCGGCAAGCCCGCCGGGGTCGCGGCAGGGGCGGAGGCGGTCTTCACCGTCGCGCCCGAGGCCAAGACCCTGCGCCGTCACGACCCGAAAAGCGGCGCGATCCTTGCGGAAACCCGCCTCGAGGGCGGCCCGATCGGCATTGCCCGGGACGGGCCGCGCGGACGGGTCTTCGTGTCGGACTGGTATAATGCGCGGATCTGGGTCCGCGATGCGGCCACCCTTGCACCCCGGGCTGAACTGCCCGCCGGAGCAGCACCCGCCGGGCTCGCGCTCTCGCCCGATGGCCAGTTTCTCGCCTCAGCCGATCGTGATGCGGATGCGGTCTCGATCTTTGACGCCGACACGCTCGCGCCCCTGCACCGGGTGACCGTGGGCACGCGCCCCTTCGGCCTGCGCTTCGGGCCCGAAGGTCGGCTCTTCGTGGCCAATGTGGGCAGCGATGATGTCACCGTCATTGAGCCCGAGACCGGCACGGTCACCGCCACCCTGCCCGTGGGCGCGCGCCCCTATGGCATCGCCTTTGCCGCCGGACGCGGCTTTGTCACCAACCAATACGCCGACAGCCTGAGCGTCTTTGACCTCGGCACTCTCGCCCCCGTCGCAACCCTGGAGACCGGAGAATACCCCGAAGGCATCGACGCCACCCCCGACGGGCGCCGCATCCTCGTGGCCAACTGGTTCGACAACACCGTCTCGATCATCGACGCGGAAACCCTTGCCATGCTAGTCTCCGTCGAGACCTGCGATGGCCCCCGCGCCTTCGGTGCGTTTGTTTTGGGAGGAACAAAATGACCCGCCTTGCTCTGACGACCGCCCTTCTTTGCGGCACCGCCCTGCCCGCCCTCGCGGGCACCGAGGCCTGGGACGATATCCGCGAAGCGCTCTATGGCGACCGGGTGCTGAAGGATGGCGCCACGGTCATCGCGATCGACGCCCCCTACCGCACCCCCGATGACGCCCGTGCGGATCTCGCCGCGCAGATCATCCCGCCGCTCGGCGTCGAGGTGTCCAAGGTCTGGGTCGTGCTCGACGAGAACCCCATGCCGGTCTCCGCCGTCTTCGAGCTGGAGGAGCCGCAGCCCAGCTTCTTCTTCGATGTGACCATGCGGGTGAACGGGCCGACGCCGCTCCATGTGGTGGCCGAAACCACCGATGGGCAGCTCTATGTGCAGGAAAGCTTTGTGAAAACCTCGGGCACCGGGGCCTGCGCCGCACCGCCGGGCACGGATCCGATTGCCGCGCTGGCCTCCCTGGGCGAGCTGGGGGTGGCCTTCGGCGGCGCCCTGCCCGGGATCGGCGGTGGCGAGCTGATCAGTTTCGCCTCGCGCCTGTCGCGGATGGATGTGGACATCTCGCACCCGTCCCATTCGGGCATGCAGATGGACCAGATCTCGCTGCTCTTCATCCCCATGCGCTATGTGGAAAGCGTCGATATCGACCTGGACGGGGCCGGCTTTGTCGAGATGACGGGCTCGATCTCCCTGTCGGAGAACCCGCGCGTCGGGCTCTCGGTGCCGAGCCAATCGCAGTCTGTGGATATCACCATGACCGACACGGATGGCACGGTCTCCAAGCTGCATCAGAAGCTCGCGGGCTACTGATCCACCGGGGGTGAGGCCGCCGGGACAGACCCGGCGACCCCCAATGATCAGTTATAGCAGGCGAAGCTGAACTGCGCCGCGCGGCGCGAGACATCCTGCGTGGTCAGGTCGCAATTCTCGGCCATTTCCGTGGTCTCGCCGCCCCGCGCGGTGCTGAGCGACAGCCCGTTCACCGCGATCCGCGCCGACCCGTCGGGCTGCACGAAGGACACAAAGACCCGCGCCGCCCCGTCGCCCAGAATGGCGGCCTCCCCGGCCAGAAGCTCCTCGGAGTGCCAGACCGCATCGGTGCATTCCGCGCCAACCTGTGCATGACCGCGATCCACCTGCGCCAGGGTCACGCGGCAGCTCTCTTCGCCCACCATGACCGTGGCCCGGTCGCCCGCATCGAGGAAGAGGTCATTGCCATTGGCCGAGATCCGCGCCGCGTCCTCGGTCACGCGAGAGGCAAAGACACGCAGGCTGCCATCGTTCAGCATCGCGGTCTCGCCCGCGCTGATCCCCTCGGCTGCAGGCAGTTCATCGCCGCAAAGTGCCGAGATCAGCGCGCCATTTCCGGACACCCCGTCAAGCGTGATGCGGCAATGGCCATTCGCGGCAGCCACGGTCCGGCCAATCCCTTCGCGCAGGGTCTTGCGCTCCCCATTGATCGAGGCGCGCAGACTGTCCGTGCCGGGATCGAGCCGCGAGACAAAGACCCGCACGGACCCCTCGTCAAAAAGCGCGGTCTGCCCCGGCATCAGGCCCGGCGCGCCGGGCTCCTCCTCGACCTCCTCCGCTGCGGCGGTGGCGGGAGCGCTGGCCATCTCGGTCGCGGCGGGCGCCTCGCTGGGTGCAACGCCGGATCCCAGAGCGGCGACCATGGCGCTCAACTCACCCGATTGCAGGGCCAGTTCCTCGACCCGGGCGCGGAGACCCGCGAGATCCTCTTCGGCCAGGGCGCCAGCGGCCTGATCTGACAGCCCATCGAGCGCGCCCTGCAGCCCGGCAAGCTTGCCATCCATGGCCTCCTGCACCGCGGCCAGGCGGGCCTCCATATCGCCCTGCATCTCGGCCAACTGCCCGTCAAACCGGGCCTGCGCCTCGGCCAGACGGCCATCCAGGGCCTCCACCGAAGCCGTTACCGGCGCGATCTGCTCGGCCATCATCGCCTTGGGATCGTCCTGTCCAAAGAGGCCGCGCCACATGGCCCCGAGCAGAAGAATGAAAATAAGTGCGCCTAGGGCGCTGAAAATCTTGAGTTCGTTCAAAGCTTTCCCCCCTTCATCCGTGCGCGGCCCAAGGGCGGCCCCGGACGAATCTCGTTAGATGTCTCCTCGACCCAGCCTAGCATCTGTCGGCGGATTGAGGCGCGTCTTTTTGCGGTCGGGGGGCTCGGTCAGTTGGCCTGAGGTTGAGGCTCTTGAGGTTTGATCCGCTCCAGCGGGTAGTCCCACAGCATCCAGCCATCGCTGCCCTCGGGCAGCCAATGGACCGCCGTATAGCCCCATTCCACGGCGCGTTTTCCGGCGTTCCAGCTCATCCAGCAATCCTCGAGACAGAAGATCACGATCGGATGGCTCTTGTCGCCGCCCGTGGCCCGTTCGAGCCCGTCGCGGAAGTACTCGGCTGTCACATCGGCCAGCGCACCATAGCCCACATTGGGCAGCCAGAGCGCGCCGGGGATCGAGTTGCGGGGCTTGTCGCGCCAGATCGTGCCCTTGGGCAGATTGGCGGGTTTCGGTGCCTGGGGCATCACATCGATGAAAGCGGCCTCACCGGATTGCCAGAGCGCATGGGCGTCCTCGGGTCCCACCACCACCGCCCCGGCGAGCGCGCCGGGGACCGGGGCGCGGTAGTGATCCATCCGGTACTCCGCGGGCTCCGGCACTGTCTGCGCAGCGGCCGCCACAGGAAGCCAGAGCAGAAGGGCCAGAGCCGCCCTGATCATTGGGGCGGCTCGATCACGTCTTTGCCGAGATCGGTGACCAGCGGCACGCCCGCCTCAAAGAGCACCGTGTTGATCTCGTCCTGATGGCGCCGGATCAGGGAGTTCAGCTTGCGCTGCCAGACCTTCTCGCCCTGACGCACGCCCATGGTGATCCGGAAGAACAGCCGCGGCGGCAGCGTCTCGTTCACCAACGGGATCAGCTTCAGCTCCGGGTGGTCCTGCTTGACCAGCGGACCGCCAATGGGACCCCAGAGGATCGCGGCATCGATCTCGCCCGCCTCCAGATCATTGAGCATGTCTTCCGCCGGGCTCTCATGACGACGGTCGACCACGAGGTTATAGGCCTTGGCCTGCCCCACCAGCCCGTTCCGCGCCAGATGGGCCGAGGGCGGTGTGCCCGCGATGATCCCGATCCGCCGCCCCTTGAGGGCCGGATCCTGCAGCGAGGTCACCCCGGCCAGATCGCCCCCATCGGGCACGATCAGGGAGTAGACGGAGGTGAAGTAATGGTTGGTGTTCAGAACCAGCTCATGACCCTGGGCATAGCCGATCACCAGATCGCATTGCTTGGCCTTGAGCGTGTTGCGGATGAAGCCCGTGGCCATGGGATACCACGTATACTGCACCGGCAGCTCGAGCTTGGAGCCGATGAGCTCCGCAAGCGTGTTCTCGAACCCGTCCTCGGTCTTGGCGGACATGGGCAGGTTCGCCGGATCCGCGCAGACCCGCAGGGCATTGGTCGAGACCAGATCCGAGGTCTGGGCCTCTGCCCCATCGGCCAGCGCGACCCCGATCACCAGGGTCGCGGCCAGGGTGCCAAGCGTCTTAGCCCATGCAGCCATTCTCTTCCTCGCGGATCAGGTCGCTCTTGGCTTCCTTCTTGGCGGGGCGGCCACGGGGGACGGCATCCACGGCACGGGCCTTGAGATAGACATAGATGTCATCCAGGTAGCACATGACGTTCTTGTTGTCGCCGAAATGGGGCATGACCGAATTGCCAACCTGGCGCCCATTCACGACCACATCGAAGAAGTCGTAATAGCCCATATTGATGGCGGAATTCTTGATCTTGGGGGCGTAGCTCGACCCCTCTCCGTCGGGGCCGTGGCAGACATGGCACTCGGCGTGATAGCGGCGGAACCCGTTGAAGGTCAGCCAGTCCACGGTGCCGTCCTCGGCGATGTTATAGGTGGGGATGTCCTCTTCGGTGAAGTAGCGACCATCCTCGGCATAGCCGATCGGAATTTCCGGGTAGTCACCCGCCGGATCCACGTCCTGATCGGACCAGTTTGCCGCGTAAACAACGGTTGCGGTCAAGGCGGCCGCGACGGCTGCGGCGATCGCGAGGGGGGCTGCGGAGCGCATCATTCTGCTGGCCTTTCAATAGCTAGGGGTTGAGCACGGGGTTGGCGCATCGGCAGACACGCCAACCCCAGAAGCCTCGGGAACCGGGCTTAGTTCGGCAGGGCGAACACGGTCAGCTGACCACCCAGAGCGGTGTAGTCGCTCAGGGCTGCATAGCCGCCCACAGCACCCAGACCGTCATTGGGGTTGGTCAGGCCAGCCGCAAGGCCGATCCCGGCCCAGCCGCCCACACCCGAGAGGATGCCGACATACTGTCTGCCGTCATGCTCATAGGTCATCACGTTGCCGATGATGCCGGACGGGGTCTTGAAGCGATAAAGCTCCTCGCCCGTATCCGCATGCACGGCCTTCAGGTGACCTTCGAGCGTGCCGTAGAAGACGATGTCGCCCGCCGTGGCCAGCGCACCGGACCAGACCGAGAACTTCTCGGGGATGGACCACTTGATCTCGCCATTGATGTTATCCCAGGCGATGAAGTTGCCCATGCCACCATGGCTGTCCGGCGCCGGGTACATCGCCAGCGTCGCACCCACATAGGGCTGACCAGCGGTGTAGGACACGCGGAACGGCTCATAGTCCATGCAGACGTGGTTGGTCGGGACGTAGAACATCTCGGTCTTCGGCGAGTAGGACGCAGGCTGCTGGTCCTTGGTGCCGAGCGCCGCCGGGCAGATGCCGGTGGAGTTCACGTCTTCGCCATTCTGCTCGGTGGAGTACTGGGCCACAACCGCCGGACGACCATAGGTCTCGGAGTTGGGATCCATGTCCACACCGGTGGTCCAGTTCACGACCGGGTCGAACTTCTCGGCGACGAGCAGCTCACCAGAGACGCGGTCCATGGTGTAGGCCAGACCGTTCCGGTCAAAGTGGGTCAGAAGCTTGCGCTCCTCGCCATCAATGTCCTGCTCCGTGAGGATCATTTCATTGATGCCGTCATAATCCCACTCGTCATGGGGGGTCATCTGGTAGAACCACTTGGCTTCACCCGTGTCGATGTCCCGCGCCATGATGGTCATGGACCAGCGGTTGTCGCCCGGGCGCTGTGCCGGGTTCCAGGTCGAGGGGTTCCCGGTTCCGTAGTAGAACAGGTTCTCGTCCATATCCGCGGAATACCAGCCCCAGGTGGTGCCGCCGCCGATCATCCACTGATCGCCTTCCCATGTGTTGGTGCCGGAATCCGGTCCAACGGGCTTGCCCAGATGGGTGGTCGTCTCCGGATTGACGAGGATGTCGCTGTCCGGACCCATGGAATAGGCGCGCCACTCACGCTCGCCGGTGTTCATGTTGTAGGCGGTCACAGACCCGCGCACACCGAACTCACCGCCCGAGATGCCGACAATGATCTTGTCCTTGACCGGCAGAACCGTCGCGGTGTTGGTCTCGCCAATGGCCGGATCGCCGTTCTGGGCATCCCAGAGCACGTCGCCCGTATTGGCATCCAGCGCCACGACCTTGGTGTCGGCCTGGTGCAGGAAGATCTTGCCATCCGCATAGGCCACACCACGGTTCACCGTGTCACAGCACATCACCGGGATCACATCCGGATCCTGCTTGGGTTCATACTTCCAGATGATCTTGCCTTCATTGGCCAGATCGAGCGCATAGACGATGTTCGGGAACGGTGTATGGACATACATCGTGTCGCCGATCACCAGCGGCGAGCCCTCATGGCCCCGCAGCACACCGGTCGAGAAGGTCCAGGCCACCTGCAGGTCGCCCACATTCCCGGCATTGATCTGATCGAGCTCTGAATAGCGCTGGTTCTTATAGTCACCAGTCTGGATCGCCCATTGCTCTGAATTGTCCATTTGGGCGATCAGGTCGTCATTTGCATACGCAACCGAGGCGGCACAAAGAGCTATACCTGATGTTAGAAGCGAAAGCTTTCTCATCAATATTCCTCCCAGTAAAGCGGTGAAGACACCGCAAGGATGATGGTCGCCCCGGGTTTGGGCCGAGCATCTTGTCGTTCAATTCTTCGGGGCCACGTTCCTCCTCGACCCCGCAGAATGGCTTGCCTTACATCCCGTCCGCCCCGAAGGAGGCGAGATAGGCAATCACGTTTTGGCGGTCCTCTTCCTTCCGCAGACCGGCAAAGGCCATCTTCGTGCCTTTTGCGTAGTCCTTGGGTTTGGTGAGAAACGCCTCAAGGTTTTCAACACTCCAGACGGTGCCATCGGCATTCAGTCCGGCCAGAGCATCAGAATATTTGAAATCTTCGATCGACCCGACGGCGCGGTCCACGACACCGTTCAGGACCGGACCCGCCCGGTTCTTGGCATCCGCGCCAACCTGGTGGCAGGCCTTGCACTTGCGAAAGACCTTTTCGCCTGCCGCCGCATCGCCGGTGATGTGACCGCCGGCCAGGGCAGTCATCGGCAAGGTCAGAAGGCAGGTCGCTGCAAACAAGGTCCGGATCATTTTGGTCTCTTTCAATTGCATCACGTCAGTCGCGCGGCATGCCATGCCACATGGTCGCCCGCGAATGTGTTCACGAAGAAATAGGAATGGTCATAGCCCGCCTGCATCCGGACCTGGCCGGGCTGGCGCCGGGCGGTCATGGCCTCGGCCAGAGCCTCGGGCTTGAGCAGATCGAGGAATTGATCCGACGCGCCCTGATCCACCAGCAGATCCCCCTTCCAGCCATGCTCGCGCAGCAGAAGCGTCGAGTCATGCCCCGACCAGGCCGCCTCGTCATCGCCGAGATAGGCGCTGAGCTGCTTGCGGCCCCAATCGGATTGGGTCGGATGGGCAATCGGCGCAAAGGCCGAGAGAGAGGTGAACATGTCCGGATTGCGCAGGGCCAGGGTGATCGCCCCATGCCCGCCCATGGAATGCCCGGTGATGCCGTGGCGATCCTGCACCGGCAGGGTGTCGAGCACGATCCCGCGCAGCTCCTGCAGGACATAGTCATACATCTGGAAATGCGGCTTCCACGGGTCGCGGGTGGCGTTCACATAGAACCCCGCCCCCTGCCCCAGATCATAGGCATCGTCATCGGCCACGCCCTCGCCCCGGGGCGAGGTGTCGGGAAAGATCACAGCGATCCCGTGCTTGGCCGCGTGCTCCTGAAAGCCGCCTTTGACCATGGCGTTCTCATGGGTGCAGGTCAGGCCCGACAGATACCACATCACCGGCACCGGCCCATCCGCCACTTGCGGCGGCAGGTAGGCTGCGAAGGTCATATCGCATCCACAGGTGCCGGAAGCATGGGTAAAGACCTTCTGGACCCCGCCGAAGCTCCGGTTTTCTGAAACCAGATCGACCACGTCTCAGAACTCCACGACAGCGCGGATGGACTCACCTTTGTGCATCAGATCGAAACCGTGATTGATCTCGTCCAATGTCAGCTTGTGGGTGATCATCGGATCGATCTCGATCTTGCCGTCCATGTACCAGTCGACAATCTTCGGCACATCCGTGCGCCCCGACGCGCCGCCAAAGGCGGTGCCGCGCCAGACCCGGCCCGTGACCAGCTGGAACGGACGGGTGGCGATCTCGGCGCCCGCAGGGGCCACGCCGATGATGACGCTCTCGCCCCAACCCTTATGGGCGGCCTCGAGCGCTGTGCGCATCACGCCCACATTGCCCGTCGCATCGAAAGTGTAATCCGCACCGCCCCCGGTCAGCTCGACCAGATGCGCCACCAGATCGCCCTCGACCTTGGAGGGGTTCACGAAGTGGGTCATGCCGAAATGGGTGGCCATCTCGACCTTGCCCTCGTTCAGGTCGACGCCGACGATCTGATCGGCCCCGGCCAGACGCAGGCCCTGGATCACGTTGAGGCCGATGCCCCCGAGACCAAAGACGATCCCGCGCGAGCCGATCTCGACCTTGGCGGTGTTGATCACCGCGCCGATCCCCGTGGTCACGCCGCAGCCAATGTAGCAGATCTTGTCAAAGGGCGCGTCCTTGCGGACCTTGGCCAGCGCGATCTCCGGCACCACCGTGTGGTTCGCAAATGTCGAGCAGCCCATATAGTGGTGGATCGGCGTGCCATCGAGCATCGAGAACCGGGTCGAGCCATCGGGCAGCAGGCCCTGCCCCTGCGTCGCCCGCACCTTCTGGCACAGGTTCGTCTTGGGGTTCAGGCAGTATTCGCACTCCCGGCATTCCGGGGTGTAGAGCGGGATCACGTGATCCCCGACTTCCAGAGAGGTGACGCCCTCGCCCACCTCGATCACCACACCGGCGCCCTCATGGCCCAGAATGGCCGGGAAGATCCCCTCGGGGTCATCGCCGGACCGGGTGAACTCATCCGTATGGCACAGGCCGGTCGCCTTGACCTCGACCAGCACTTCACCGGCTTTCGGCCCGTCCAGATTCACTTCCATGATTTCCAGGGGCTGGCCAGCAGCCACAGCCACAGCTGCGCGTGTTCTCATTCGATATTCCTCCCATGACCAAGATGACGCATGCCACCAAGGTCGCACCCTGACTATGGGCGCGGGTGGCGCGATCCATCAATTAAGACAATGGTGGGTATTCGGATGATTGGACAGAATAAAGTCGGTTGGTCATACTGACCGGGCACCTGAAAAAGGATGTCCCATGCTCAGACCTCTGGCTCTTTCTCTCGCGTTTCTGGCCCCGGCCCTGCCGTTGCAGGCCGCGGATTATTCCGACCCCACCTGGCCCTGTGTGCAGCGCAAGGTGGAAACCCTGTCCCCCGGTCTGATGTGGGCCTTTCCGCTCGATCCGGCGGCGGTGGCCCCGGATGCGGCGCGGGATGCGGATGTGCGCGAGCTGGCCGGATACCTGTCCCTGCGGCGGGTCCCGCTGGAGGAGCTGGAGCCCCGCGTGGCCGCGTTTGCCGAGACCTATGGCGGCGATCCCGAAGCGCTGGGGCTGGCCTTTTATACGGTATTCGACACCCTGTCGAAGCGGCGCAGCCGGATCATCACGGGCATCGGGGATTTCTCCCTGAGCCAGATCGCCCTGGCCGAGCAGATCGACGCGAACCGGGTGGCCATGGATGTGCAGATGGCCAAGGACGCCCCGGATTTCGATGCGGTGGACGCCCTGGAAGAGAAGCTCGACTGGGATCAGCTGATCTATACGGACCGCCAGCGCAACATCACCTATCTCTGCGAGACCCCCACCCTCTTGGAGCGGCGGCTCTTCGGCATCGCCCAGATGCTGCAGCGCGTGGCGGTGGTGGACTAGCGCCCGGCGCGCCTATTCCCATTCCAGCTCGGTGAAGGCCACGGTCGCGTTGCGCGGGTTATAGGCGTCGAAGAGCTCCCAATGGACCGCCTCTTCCTGGGCGATGGTCTCGACCGCCGCCCCCAGCCGCGCGCCCGCATCCAGCGCCTGCCGCGTATCCTGTTCGAGCACCGCGAGATAGCGGATCATATCCGCCGCCCCCACCGGCCAGTCCAGAAGCGGCCCGCCATGGCCCGGCACCACGCCCGCGACCTCCCGCTCGGCCAGCTCCGCCATCACCGCGCGCCAGCCCAGCAGGCTGCCATCGAGCGCCGGCGTGTGCTGGTCAAACACCAGATCCCCGGCAAAGAGCACACCGCTGCCCGCGTCAAACACCGTCAGGTCCGTCCCCGTATGGGCCGTGGGCCAGGTCTCCAGCTGCAAAACCCGCCCGCCCAGATCGATCTCGGCGGTGCCCTCCACGAACTGATCGAGGCGGATCACCTCGGTGCCGATCATCGTCTCCGCCCCCATGAGCCGCCCAAGGCTTTCGAGGTAATTGGCCTGCCGGTCGATCAGCGCCCGGGGCAGATCCGCATGGCCCAACGCCAGCGCGCCCGCATCGGTGAAGACCGAGGCGCCGAAGACATGATCGGGATGCATATGGGTGAGAATCACATGGCTGACCGGCTTGTCGGTTTCGGCGCGAATCGCCCGCCATGTCCCCTCGCCCATCCAGCGCGCGGTACCGCTGTCGATCACCGCCACGCTGGTCTCGCCAATGACAAAGCCCAAGTTCGAGACATCGCCGCGATTGTCCATATCCGGCTCGGCAATGGCGCCGCGATGGACAAAGACGCCCGCGGCGACCTCCGTCATCGCCAGCGCCGGACCCACGGGCACACAGCGCGGCGCGCCCTTGGACACGAGCCCGGCCAGCGCGGTTCGCGGGGGTGTCTCCGCCAGCTGAGCCGCGCAGACCGCCGCCTCCGCCGCCTCATAGCCGGGCAGCAGATGGTCGCGACAGGGCCCCGCCTCCAGGGATGCGCAGAGCGTGACAATCGCTTCGAACACGGCGTTCCTCCTCCTCCGGATCCCCACACGGGCCCACAGACGGACCTGCCACACGAGATTGTGAAACCACGTCCGACCCGGGATCAGGTGTCATTTTGCGTATTTTTGTGGCATAAGTCTCAGGTTTTCGACTGGGAGGAGAAGATTATGGCCCCGAAATTGATCTGCGCCGCAGCCGTGGCGGCCCTCACCGCTGTGCCGGTCTGGGCGGGCGATGCTGTCCAGAACCCGCTGACCGCGAGTGCCACATGGGACGATCTGCGCGGCGATGTGCTGGGCGATGAAGTGTCCCTGGCCTCGGCGGACGGGATCCTGTCCGTGGACGCGCCCTACCGCGCCCATGACGCGGCCACCGTGCCGATCCAGCTCAAGCAGATGGACCCCTCCGCCCAGATCCGCGCGGCCACCGTGGTCGTGGATGAGAACCCCGCGCCCGTGGCCGGGGTCTTTACCTTCGGCGAGGGGATGGGCGAGCTCGATTTCGAACTGCGCGTCCGGGTGGACCAGTATTCCAATGTCCGCGTGATCGCCGAGACCGAGGACGGGTTCCACATGACGGGCCGCTATGTGAAGGCCTCCGGCGGCTGCTCCGCGCCTGCGACCAAGGACGCGGCCATCGCGCTGGCGAATATGGGCAAGATGAAGCTGAAATCCTTCGACGCGGGCGCCAAGATGTCGACGCCCCGGCGCGAGGCCCAGATCATGGTCCGCCACCCGAACTATTCGGGCCTGCAGCGCGACCAGATCACCCAGCTCTTCATCCCGGCCCATTTCATCGATCATATGGAGGTCTGGCAGGGCGACGAGCTGCTCTTCACCATGGAGGGCGGCATCTCGATCTCCGAGAACCCTGTCTTCCGCTTTGGCTATAATGACAACGGGGCCGAGGCGCTCACGGTCAAGGCCACGGATACCGATGGCAACAGCTTCGAATCCGTGCTGCCAAAGAGCGTGACGGGCTAAACCGGACCCCTTTCCAAACACAGGCCGCCGCTCCGGATCCGGGGCGGCGGCCTTTGCATTTCAGGACAGGCTCAGAAGCAGATCACCTCCGCCTCGGCCTGAGCCCGGCGCAGGTCGGCCACGATGTTCTCGGCCATGGCGGCGTTCTGGAAAAACGACATGCGCTCGCCCCCGACCCGGCGCATGGAGAGCACGGTCTCCGCCGCCAGATAATCCTCATAGGACAGGATCGAGGCGATCTCGTCGATCGAGCAGGAGCAGCGGTCCAGCATCTCGCGGGTCTGCCCATTGGTCACCATGCAGGCAAAGACGTAATCCGCCCGCGCCGCAGTGGGGTAGTCATTGAGCCGCTCGGCCACGCTCTCGGCGAGGGCCGCTCCGGGGATCAGCGCCGCAAGGGCGGCGGCCAGCGCCAGCCCCCTCATTGCGCCACATCGAGGCGATCAAAGGCCAGGGTGTTGCGATAGACCGCCCCGCCCGATGCCTCCGCCTCCAGGCTCATGTACCAGCCGGGCACCGCGTCCGACATGGTCACCCGCAGCTCCAGATCGCCGAACCCGCGCATCCGGTCCACATTGGGATCGCCCGCGAAAGGCAGCATGCGGATGGTCCGCGTCTCGACCACCTCGCCATCGATCACCGCCTCGCCCGAGACGATATCCGAGGGCTTCACCAGCGCCTCCTTCACCCGGTTGCGGATATAGAACGGGCTGCCACCGGCGGCCTCGGCCATGTCCCGCACCACGGTCTCGTAGAAATACATGATCATCGGGTTGCCGACGCTGGCCGGAAAGGCCCCCAGCTTGCGATGCTTGCCATCCTGCCGGAACTCCAGAAGCGCCATCACCGCCTCGCCCTCGCGAAAGCTCAGGGCGATATCGCCCGTATCGCGCTCGGCGGCCTCGGGCTTGAGGCTGTTATTCACTGTCCGGCTATAGACCAGCTCCGCATCGCGCGAGACCGTGTCCAGGGTCCCGTTGCGGAACAGCATCTCATAGGTCTTGTCCCCTTCCAGCGGGGCCGCCAGCGCCGCCGAGGCGCAGAGCATCGCACCTGTCATCAGGCTCAACAAAGTCTGTCTCATCTTATCGTCCTCCCCTTGGGCCGACTGTGCGGGCGTCATTGCGCGCTGTCACCGCCGACCTTTGTCTGTACCGCGCTGGCCTCGGCCTGGGCCCGCTGATGGGCAAGGCTGGCCGCATGGCGCCGGATCTTCCAGTCGATCAGCGGGCGCAACCGGCTCAGGGCCGCGGGCTTGGTCATCACCGTCAGGTCATTCTCCAGCCCCAGCCGCCGCACAACCTCGCTGCGATCGGCTGTGATCATGATCGCGGGCACATCGCTGCCGGTGATCTCGCGGATCGCTGTGATCGCCATGATCCCCGTATCCGGCCCGTCGAGCTGATAATCCGCCAGGATGATATCCGGCGGAATGCCCATATCGTTCACATGGGCCAGCGCCTCTTCGGTGGACCGCGCCGCCAGCACGCTCGCTCCCCATTGTTCCAGCCACTGGATCGTGCCGTAGAGCACATCTTCGTCATTCTCGATCACCATCACGATATGATCGATCGGATGGCCGCCATCATCGGTCAGCCCGCTCTGGGGCTCGCGCCGGATCGGCACCCCATCCACCACCGCGATGTTCATGCGAAACACCGAGCCGCGCCCGGGGGTGGAGAGCACCGAGAGCTCGTGGTCCAGAAGCCGGCAGGCCCGGTCCACGATCGACAGGCCCAGCCCCACGCCGGAGCCAAGCTGCACGTCATCGCCCCGGGTGAACTCCTCGAAAATCCGCGCCTGATCCTTCTCGGCGATGCCGACGCCCGTATCCCAGACCTCCAGCACCACCTGGCTGCCCCTGCGCCGTCCGCCCACCAGCACCCGCCCGCCGGGCTCGGTGTATTGCACCGCATTTACGACGAGGTTCTGGATCGAGCGCATCAGATAGACCGGGTCCGAGCGCACGAAGACCGAACAGGGCACCACCGTCAGCCGCACCCCCTTGCGTGCCGCCAGCGGCGACTGGTCGTCCCGCACGCTCTCCATCAACGCGCCGAGATCCACCGCCATCAGCGAGACCGCATCGGGATCGGCACTTTCCAGCCGCGAGATATCCAGCAGCGAATGGAGCAGGTTCTCCGCCGAGGAAAACGCCCCTTTCAGCCGTTTGACCATGGGCTGGAACCCGGTCTCCCGCGTGGCCTCCTGCAGGGTCGAGATCAAAAGCTTGGCCGCGTTGATCGGCTGCAGCAGGTCATGGCTCGCCGCCGCCAGAAACCGGGTCTTGGATGAAACCGCCGCCTCGGCCCGCTCCTTGGAGAGGCGCAGCTCCTCCTCGACCCGGGCCTTTTGCTCATATTGCGCCGTCAGCTGCTCATTGGCCCGGGTCAGCTCCGCCGTGCGCGCCAGCACCCGGTTCTCCAGCAGTTCCGTGGTCTGGGTTTCGAGCGTGACATCCTTCAGCTCGACCAGAAACCCGCCATCGGGCAGGACATTGGCATGGACGTCGAGCACCCGGTCCGAGCCGTGGCTCACCCGCCGCACCAGCGCGCCCTTGCGCTGCAGCTCGTCGCGCCACTCATCAACCCGCAGCCAGGCATCTTCCGAGATCAGCGACCGGGTCCGCAGGAAATCCAACAGCGTGCTGAGCGGCGTGCCCGGCTGCAACAAGGTCAGCGGCACCCCCAGGATCTCGCGGAACCGGGCGTTCTGCATCATCACCTCGCCCTCGGCCGAGAAGGAGCAGACGCCCGACCCCATATTCTGGAACACGGCGGCCAGGTAATCGGCCTGCCGGTCGATCAGGGTCTCCTTCTCCATCCGGTTCCGGCGCACCAGCGCGGTGATCTCGGTCATCAGGACGACCGTGTTCTCCACCGAGGTCTGCTGGATGCTGAGCTGATACCAGCGATCCTCCCAGAGCTCGACCACCAGCGCCGTGGTCGCCCCCGCCGATTGGCGCACCTTCAGGGTCTGGCGCAGCACCGAGAGCTTGCGATCGGTCGAGACCACGCGCTCGCTGACCTCCACCAGCTCCAGGTAATGGGAGAGGGACAGGCCCGGGATGATCTTGTGCGAGATATCCGGCAGGAGCCCGCGAAAGAGATCGTTGCAGATCGTCAGCCGCTCCTCGGAAAAGAGCGCCACCCCCTCCCCCATGGACGAGAGAGCCTCGACCAGCGTCTTGCGCGTCCGCTCCCGGTCCGAGCGGACCGTCTCCAGCTCAAGGGTCTGGGCGGCCACCTGCTGCTGCAGATCGATCGCCGACTGAAAGGCCCGGTAGGCCGAGGGGCCAATCTCGCTTTGCCGGTTGGCCCGGCGGACAAGGGCGTCAATGATGCGGGCCTGCTTCTCGATCTGCACCTGCGGTGGATCCGAAGGGTTGACCATGCTCATAGGACATAGCCCTCCCCGGGTCCGAAGAACGCGACCCCCACGAAGGTCTGGTTCATATGGACGCCGCAATACTGCTCGCCATAGGTGTTGAACCCGTAGACCCGCGAGGCGCAGAGGATATCCGACACCGCCCGCGCGAGCTGCTTCTGCTCGATCTCGAGCTTGCGGAGCACGCAGTCGAAGCCAAGGATGAAATCGGGCCGCTCGCCCAGCCGATCCTGCCGGCGCAGCCCGGTCTCCAGGGTCTGCAAGATCTCCTGGCCCTGACCGAGGGTCATGATCAGACCGTCATCGATCGCGGCCATGAAGGACAGCCCACCATCGTCATCCGCATCGGCGATCGCGCGCACGTAATGGCGGTCGCGATACTGCACCAGCACCGGGTTCTCGGCAAAGATCGTCGGCGACAGATCCGCGAGCTTGCACCCCACCAGCCGGGCATATTCCTCCGCTGCCGGGGCGCCATTGATCTCATGGACCTTGCGCGCCTGCGGATCGGCGCCGGTGATCACGAAAGGCGCGCCCGCGGGCAGGAAGTGGTCAAACCCGACCCCCTGAAACTCCAGATCCGTCTCCAGCATCAGCAGCACCGCCGAATTGCTGTGCGACACCCCGTTATGGAGCACGAAGGTCTGCTCGAACCGCAGGGAATCCCCCGCCGAGCCGCCAAAGATCGGCAGATCGCTCAGCACGGCCTCAAGCGTGGAAACCAGCACGTCCTCCTGCTGCGAGACCCCGTCGGAAAAGATCAGGCCCAGCCGCTTCCAACCCGCCGTGTGCTGAAACTCCTGGGCATGGCGCTGCGCCGTGGTCGCCAGGGCCGTGGGCGCAATCGGGTCGAGCGGCGCCAGCAGCACCGAGGAACAGCGGAAATGCTTCTTGGGAAAGGCCAACAGCAGAAGCGCCCGGGTCTCATAGCCCTGATCCGTGATCTGGCCCGCCGTCGAGCAGCCAAAGACCGGCACCCCGCCCAAGGCCTCGTCGAGCGCGGCGGCCACCTCGTCCCCTTTCATCTCGCCGGGCACGAAGGCGAGCACGAAGCGGGTCTCGGACACACTGATCTTGGAGGCCGCGTCCCGCGCCGCCAGCCGCGGCGAGGTCAGGTTCGACACCGCCACCTGAACGATCGAAGGATCCGAGAAATGATCGCGCATGAGCCCCCCGTCTACCGCCGCAGAAAGGCCCGGGCCTCGGGCTCATCGCCGCGCTGCTCGGCCATGGCCTCTTCGACAACCACCACCGCCTCGGTCCGGTTCCGCGCGCCCAACCGCCGCAGAAGCGCCGTGATATGGGCCTTCACCGTGGCTTCGGCGAGCGACAGCTCATAGGCGATCTCCTTGTTCGGCTTGCCCTTGCAGATCAGCCGCATGATGCGCTGCTGCTGAGGGGTCAGCTCCGCAAGCTTCGGATGGTCAAACTCCGCCGAAAGCTCATCGGCATCGCTGGTCTCGGCCTTGCGGAAATCCTTGGGCACGAAGGTCCCGCCCGCCGCGATCTTGGCCAGCACCGTGCGCAGCTGCGAGGCCGAGGTGTCCTTGGGCAGAAAGCCCGCGGCACCTTCGGCCAGCAGGGATTGCACCAGCTCCACCGAGGCCAGGGACGAAATCACGAGGATCCGCGAATTCGGCAGGCGGTTGCGCAGGGTCTTGAAACCCGACACGCCGGTTACATCCGGCAGCTTCAGATCGAACATCACCAAATCCGGGTCAAAGCCCTGCACGGCGGTCTCAAGGGCGGCGTTCAGGGTCTGGGCCTTGCGGATATCGCAGCCCGAAAACATCATCTCCAGTGCCGATTCCAACGCATCGCTATAAAGCGGGTGGTCATCGACAATCAGGATCGATGAGACGGGTCGCGCTTCGATCGCCGAACGTAACGGTTGCATGTTTTCCTCCCCCGGGACTCAACCCTACTGAGAAATTGAGACATTTCAACGGTTCTGCGCAGGGCGCAGCCTGTGGTCGTCTGTCGGACGCGTCCGGGGCCCCGGGCGCGCTCAGGATGTTCCGGCCAGAAAGGACCGGGCAAACCGGCGCAGATCCGGCGGCGCAGCCCGCGGGTCGAACACCGCCTCGTCGAGCTTGCGCAAAAGGGCCGCGCGGGCCTCGGACGGGCCGTCCCGCGTCAGGATCTGGCGGGCCATGCGGCGCAAGGTGGCGACCTCGCCCGTCCGCGCCGCCCGGCGCAGCCCCCGCGCCAGCGGATCAAAAAGCCGGAACCGGTGCAGCGCCGAGAGCCCGGCAAATTGCCGACCCGCCAGCGTCCAGCCCGCCCCGCCGAGAAAGACCAGACCCGCCAAGAGCGCCACGGGCCAACCCGGCAGGCGCGCCTGCACCAGCGCGGCCTGCGGGAGGGGCGCGACCGGCGCCTCCGGGACCACCGTGCCATAGGCCACCCGCTGGGCCGAGATCGTCACCGCGCGGTCCTCCCGGTGGACCGTGTCGAAATAGTCAAAGCTCAGGGGTTCCACGATGGTCGAGGTGTCGTTGCCTGGCCGGATCGTCCAGCGCCAGAACGCATAGGAGATCGGGCCGTCCGGCGAGAGCTCGACAAAGCGTTTCTCCGGATGGGGAAAGATCATCGCCGAGGGCGAGGTCAGGTCGGGCATGGGCGGGATCATCTCCGGCGTGACCCCCAGCGCCTCGACCCGCACGATCCGCAGCACCCCCTCCCCCGGGGCAAGCTGGTCCGGCGCGTTCGACCAATTGTCCGAGATCTCCAGCCGCTTGACCGGAAACCACCAGCCCTCGCGCGCCGGGGCCGGCGCGACCTCGAGGGTCAGGGGCGCGGTCTCGATGCGGTGCTCGAACCATTCATCCGCCTCGTCGGTTAGGGTCAGCTTGTGGGTGAAGGACCCGATGGTCAGCGTGCCCGCCGCGTCCGGGTAGAGCGCCATGCGCCGGGTGAAGGTCTTGACCTTGGCGCCATTCAGCCGTTCCTCGCGCCAGGTATCCGCCCCGAGCTGGGTCCAGCTGAACCCGTCGAGATCCGGCTGCACGATTTCCTCGCGGGTGATGTGACGGCGATAGATCCCCCGCAAGGTGATCAGCACCATCTCGCGCGCCATGGGCATGTGATCGGTCTCTTCGAGCTCCACCCAGATCTCCAGCTCCTCGGGCAGGACCTGACTGGATTGCGCCGCAGCGAGCCCCGGCATCAGCCAAAGACAGATCAGCAGACCCCATCTCATCGCGGATCCTCCGCCTTGGGGGGTGAGAGGCCAAGCTTCTGGCGGCGCTTGTACTCCGCCGAGATCCGCGCCGCGAGATACTCGCCCGGCACATCACCCAGCTGTTCGAGCCAGCGCTCATCGGCGATCATGAACTGGTCGTCAAAGACCCGCCGCACCCCGAGCCGCCCGCGACTGTCGAGCTCCGCAAGACCCAGCATGGTGTTCGAGTTCGTCACCTCGCTCCCGGTGCCCGCCGCCCGGGCATCGCCGCGCGCGATGAAGCTCTCCTCCTGCGGGCCCTCCTTGCGCTCGGGGAAGAGACCCAGCGCCTCGGGATCGATCCCCAGCCCCGCGTAATAGGCCGCGACCACGTCGAAATTCGCCCGGGCATCCGGATCGCCCCTGGCATCGGCCAGATCAAACGCCTCCAGCGCGGCCGCATGCTGACCGCGATGGGCCTCCGCATTGCCCCGGTTGTAGAACGCCCCCGCCGTCTCGAAGGCCGCCGCCGCCCCGTCGAAATCCCCGCCCCGGTAGAGGGCCACGCCCCGCCATTCGGGATCGGGAAAGAGCGGCGCCGCCAGCCCCGGCAGCCCCATGGCCAGCAGGACCCGCCCAAAGGGCGCGCCCCCGCCAAGCGCCATGGCCGCGACCAATGCGGCGGCGGCGATCAGGGCCAGCCCCTTCATGCGGCCCCCTTCCGGAACAGCAGCAGCAGCGGCAGCAAGGCCAGCGCCAACAGGTACCGCCCCATATCCTTCCAGAAAAGGAGCGGGTAATCCTGCGCCTCGAGCCGGGTCCGCGCCTCCTCCCGCATCCAGTCGGAAAAGGCATCCGTCTCCTCCAGGGTGAACACCGCCCCCTGCCCCGCCGCCGCATGGGTGGCAAAGGCGGGCCGCGGCTCCAGGAGCGAGACCAGCGAGAGCCGCGCGCCCTGCTCCGCAATGGCCGCCGCAGCCTGAAGCGAGGCAGGACCGAGCCCGTCCCCATCGGTGAAGAGAACCACATCCCCCGCGATCACCTCCGCATCCGCCAGAAGCTGCGCCGCCAGCGCCAGCGCCCGCTCGGGCCGCGAGCCGCCATCGGGCACGATCTCCGGCGAGAGCAGCGAGAAGGTCTGGCCGAGCTGCAGGTGATCGCCGGTCATATCCGTGGCCACATAGGCATCCCCGCCATAGACGATCAGCCCCCCGGGCCGGGTCCCGAGCGAAGCCAGCCCGAACCGCCCCATGGTCAGCATCTGCGGCCAGCGGGCATCCTCGGTCACGCTCGGCGAGGCATCGACCAGAAAGAGCACCCCGTCGAGATTGCGGTAGGACAGGGTATCGCGCCGCTCCAGCGCAGGCCCGCTCAGGGCCAGCAGGATCACCGCCAGGGCCGCCAGCAGCGCCCAGAGCGGGCCACGGCTGCTCTGGCTGTCCACCCGCCCCAGCGCCGTCATCGCCGCCAGCAGCGCGGGATCCACCGCCCGCTGCCAGTCGCCCAGCCCGCCCCGGCGCCGCAACAGCCACCAGCCGATCCCGACCAGCGCCCCCAGCGCCAGCAGCCATCCAGGCCGCAACAGGGTCAGTTCCAGCCCGCTCATGACAGCTCCCGCCAGCCGAACCAGAGCCCGATCACCGCCGCCAGTGCCGCAGGCCAGACCCAGTATTCGCGATAGATTTCAGCCGCCAGCCCGTCGCCATCCGTGGCCTCCAGCCGGTCCAGCGCCTCGGTCACCGCCAGCAGATCCTCCGTGGTCCGCACGCGAAAGCTCTCGCCGCCCGAGATCTGGGCAATCGCCCGCAAGGTGGCCGCATCCACCACGCCACGCTCGCCGACCTCCGCCGTGGTCAGGTCCTTGGGCCCCAGCGCGATGGTATGGACCCGCACCCCGCTCCGCGCGGCCAGCTCCGCCACCCCGCGCGGGTTCGTGGCCCCTGCATTGTTGATCCCGTCCGAGAGCAGGATGACCACCCGGCTCGCCGCCGCACTGTCCCTGAGCCGCTTGAGCGCGAGGCCCAGACCGTCGGAGATATTCGTCGCCCGGCCCGAGATCCCGATCGTCGCCTCCTCGATCCGGCGCGCCACGGACTCGGTGTCAAAGGTGAAGGGCGAGGCGTAATAGGCCTCCGAGCCGAACACGATCAGCGCCACGCGGTCCCCGGCCCGGCGCCGGGCGAAATCCGCCCCCACCGTGGTCACCGCCTCCAGTCGCGTGACCGCGCGGTCGCCCAGATGGAAATCATCCCGCACCATGGAGCCCGAGAGGTCGAGCACGATGGCCAGATCCCGGCCCGAGACCTTCAGCGCCGAGATCGGCGCCAGATCCCGCGGCCCCGACATAGCCAGAAGCACCAGCCCCCAGATCAGCCAGAGCGTGGCCTGCCGCGCGGTCAGCCCGCCGGTCCGGGTCCGGCTGCGCCCCGCAGCCACCAGCGCCGCGCCCACCCGGTCTGGCACGATGATCGCGCCGCCGGTCACCTCTCCGCCCCGCAGGAACCGCAGCACCAGAAAGGGCAGCGGCAACAGGAGCAGGACCCAGGGATCGGCAAGGTCAAACAAGACGCGCCACCTCCGCCTCCAGCGTGGCCAAAGCCACCCCGCCCCCGGGGGCATACAGCCCCTCGCGCAGATGCGCGTAGCGCTCCGGCGCATGGGCGCGCAAGAGATGCAGCAGGGCCGTGCGCCGCGCCGCCTCCGGCAGGGTGTCCAATGCGGCCACCCGCGCGCGCAGGGACGGTTGCACCGGGCGCGTCCGCCGCAGGCTCAGGGCCCGCAAGGCCGCCGCCACCAGAAGCGCGCCAAGGGCCGCGAGCCCCACCGCCACGCAAAGCTCGGCCAGACCACCCCCGGGGGCACTGGCCGGCAGGTGAATGTCCCGCAGGCTGGTCAGCATGGCCGCCTCGGAAAGCGCGCGCTCACTCATGCGGCCCGCTCCGCCGGAAAGGCCGCCACGATGCGCCGGGCCGTGGCCGCGACCTCGGCACCTGCATCCAGCACCAGCGCGGGCTGCCCGGCCACCTCTCGGACCGGCAGGGACCCGGGCGCGCTCTCCGGGGCGCCACCGCCCCCCAGCGCCACGCGCAGACGTTGCCCGTCGCGGGTCACGATTGGATAGATCCCCCGGGGCAGGTCCTGCCCGTCCGAGATCAGCACCAGCCTTGGCACCCGCCGCCGCGCCAGCGCGTTGAGCCGATCCGCGAGCTCCGGCCCCGGCACGTCGAAGCCCGAGGCGATGACGATCTCGCTGCCCGAGGGCACGATCCGATCCGCCCGCGCCAGCCCCTGATCGAGCACCGGGTCCTGCCCCTCGCCCGCCGCCATGGCGGCAAGGGCGGCCTCATGGGCCCGCACCAGCCCGCCGATCACGTTGAGCATGCCCCGCACCCGTCCCGCAGGCGGCACCACCACCGGCGCGCCGGGTCCCAGGGCCAGCAGGCCCACGCGCCCGCCGCTCTCGATCACGTTCCAGCCGATCAGGGCCAGCGCCTCCGCCGCCGCGACCGAACGGAACGCCCGCCGCACCCCCCAGAGCATGGCGGGCCGGAAATCCGCCACGAGCAGGGTGACCCGGTCACGCTCTTCCTGGAACTCGCGCACATGCAACCGCCCTGTCCGCGCCGTGGTGCCCCGGTCCAGATGCCGGATGTCATCACCGGCCACGTATTCCCGCACATCCGCCACCTCGAGCCCATGGCCCTTGCGCCGCGTGGCAAAGCCACCGGGCAAAGCGGCGAGCACGGGCGGGGGCTCGGCCGTCAGCACCATGCGGCGCAGCGCGATCAACGCCTCCGGGCGCAGGGCAATCCCGGGCGCGGAGAGCGCCTCGGTCACAGCGGCTCGACCTGGGCCAGGATATCGCGCACCACGTCGCGCGGCTTGCGCCCATCGGCCACCGCGCGCCAGCTCAGCACCATCCGGTGCGCCAGGGCATCTCCGGCGAGCTCCGCCACATCCTCGGGGATCGCGTAATCCCGGCCCTGCAACAGGGCGCGCGCCCGGGCCGCCGCCGCCAGCGCCAGCGAGCCCCGGGGCGAGACGGCGTGCTCCACATCCGCCGCGAGCGGGCCCTCGCGCGTGGCCATCACGAGCCGGACGATATAGTCCCGCAGCTCCGGCGCCAGATGGATGCCGCGCACCTCGGCCCGCGCCGCGTTCAACGCCTCCAGAGACAGGGACTGACCCGGCACGGGGCCCGCCTGGGTTTCGGCCTCCACCAGATCGAGGATCTGACGCTCGGTCTCGGGGCCCGGCAGGTCCAGCACCGTGTGCAGCAGGAACCGGTCAAGCTGCGCCTCGGGCAGCGGGAAGGTCCCGTCATGCTCGATCGGGTTCTGGGTCGCCACGACCAGAAACGGCTCCGGCAGAGGGTGCGTTTCGACCCCCGCGGTCACCTGCTGCTCGGCCATGGCCTCCAGCAGGGCCGATTGCACCTTGGGCGGCGCGCGGTTGATCTCGTCGACCAGCACGAGGTTGTTGAAGACCGGGCCGCGCACGAACTCAAACGCCCCGTCCTGGGGCTTGTAAACCGGCGTGCCCGTCACGTCCGAGGGCATGAGGTCCGGCGTACACTGGATCCGGGCAAAACTGCCCTCCACCGCATCCGACAGCCACTTCACCGCCCGGGTCTTGGCGAGCCCCGGCGCCCCTTCGATCAGAAGATGCCCATCCGCCAGCAGCGCCACGAGGAGCCGTTCGATCAGCGCTTCATGGCCTACAAGACCTGCTGCGAGATGGGCGCTCAATGCAGCGACACCCGCGTCGCGGGGGGTCGGTCTTGTATCCATGTGTCCTCCTCACCGCCGTCGGCGCGGCGTTCCCATCACGGTAGCCGAGGACATGGTTTGCGCAAACACCGCAGAAAGTCTTAACCGCGCGCCGCCCCGATGGGCGCCCGCGCCAGCAGAAACCCGGACCGACCCCGCGCCCTGGATCTCCGTTTAGATCTCCGGGCGCTGGCACCCGGGGGCAAAGATCTCGGCAAAGCGCGGGTCGTCCATGGTCTCCTGCGCCTGCACCAGCAGCCGGTCGTATTCCACATCGATATACTCGATGAAGGCCGGCTCCACGGTCTGGTCCACCGGCGCCTGTGCCACCGCATGGAGCATGAAGACATCGAACGCGCATAGCCCCGGCGGGTTCGAGTTCAACAGCCCCCGCATGAAGGCCCGGCTCTCCCAGTTCAGCCGGTGCAGGTTCGTCGGCAGCTCCTGCAACTTGGACTGAAACTCCGCCGCCCGATCAAAGAGCAGGATATCCATCCCGAAGGTGAAGGACTGAAACAGCTCCTCGATCAGGATCGACTTGTAAAACAGGGTCTCCAGCGCGCCGAGCCGGTTCAGCGCGGGCTGCTTGACCATGATATGGGTCCCCAGCCCCCGGCGCCCGAAAAAGGTCTGCGCCATGGCCGGAGACGAGACCGCATAGGACCGCCGATCCGGCAGGCCCAGCTGATAGGTCTGGTTCAGCCAGCGCAGGTCATTGGAGAGATCCCCATTGGGCGGATAGCCGGAATAGAGCCGCAGGATCACCGTCCGTCCGGCCCCGCAATTGGCCGCACTCCGCCCCGCATAGCGCATGGTCAGGGGCTTGCCGAAGACGTGATGGGCCAGATCCCGAAAGGTGTTGATGATCGCAAGCGAGGCCGGATGCGGCTTCTCCCCCACCAGACACAGGCTCGCCCCCGCCAGATCCCGCCCGTTGATATGCACCGGGATCGACATGTCCCGACCCACCATGGTCGTGCGCAGCTCGTAATTCCAGCCGCGCTTTGCCAGATCGACAAAGGTCGCCCGGTCCGCATGGGCGGCTGTCGCCAGCGCCAGGGCACAAAGAATCGTCAGAAGCAGGGATCGCATAGGGGGCCTCCAATGGGATGAAAGTAGTCGAGGACCCTTAGCCGTCCAATAATACCAAGGGTTGCCCCCCATCCGAGCCCGGAAAGGCCGCGGAATTGAGCGCTCGGGGCAGGTCCGCGCCCCCGATCTGCACAGGCACCGCCCCGCGCCCCCAGGGCAGCACGCGGCAGTTTCCCGTTGTGCGCGCGGCTCGGTCGGGCCAGCATCTCGCCATGACACACGCCTTTCGCGCCCTGCTGACCGCCCTCGCCCTCCTGCTGCACCCAATGGCCGCTGCCGCCCAGCAGATCGAGCCCCGCCTGCTCGCCTCTGTGGTGTCGGTCCTGCCGGTCTGGCCCGGGCAGGTCCAGGGCGGCGCAGGCACCCGCCCCGGCCTCGCCCCCGAAGGCAGCGGCGTGGCCATCGCGCCGGGGGTCATCGCCACTGCCTGGCATGTGATCGAGCCCGCCGAACGGATCGACATCCGGCTCTCGGACGGGCGCATCCTGCCCGCCGAGCTCATCGCCGGGGACGCGGCCACCGACATCGCGCTCCTGGCCATCGCGGCCAGCCCCCCTGCCCTGCCCCGCGCCGAGCAGGTCACCCTGACCGAGCCGGTCTGCGCCATCGGCAACGCCTTTGGCCTCGGCCTCTCGGTCAGTTGCGGCGTGGTCTCCGCCACCGGGGTCAGCAATGCGGGCTTCAACCCGGTCGAGGATTTCGTCCAGACCGATGCCGCCATCAATCCCGGCATGTCCGGCGGCGCGCTGGTCACCGCCGATGGTCGGCTGGCGGGCCTGATCTCGGCCATTTTCGCCTCCGAAACCGACAGCAATATCGGCATCAATTTCGCCGTTTCCGCCCCGCTCCTGGACCGGGTGAGCGCAGCCCTCCTGACGGATGGGATCGCGCGCTACCCCCGCCCGGGCTGGCGGCTCGCCATGCCGGATCGCGACGTGCTTGCCCGGATCGCCGCGCCGCAAATCGCGGATCTGGAGGCGGACGGCCCCGCCGCCCGCGCGGGGCTCCAACCTGGGGATCTGGTCCTGCGCATTGGCTCCCGCCCGGTCCGCACCCCGCGCGACGGGATCGCCGCCCTCGCCCTGCTGCCCCAGGACGCGCCAAGCGTGGCGATCACCCTCGAGCGCGACGGTCAGGTGCAAGAGCTGGTGATGGACCTCCGCGCCCCCGACACCGGGACGCAGAGCGTGCAAAGCCTCGGCGATTGCCCCCATCCCGCCCCGGTTTGCCAGATGCGGCAGGCGGTCTTCCCGATCTCCAGCTTCGATCCCGTGGGCAGCGCCACCCGGATCGGGCCCGACCTGCTGGTGACGAACCGCCATGTGGTCGGCGACCGGCGCGATGCGGTGGTCCACACGCCCGCCGGGCCGCGCGGGGCGCGAGTCCTGCCCTCCGCCTATCCCGGCGATCTGGTGCTGCTCTCGGTGGATGGTCTGCCCGAGCAGGGCGCGATCCCGCCCCTTGAGGACGGCGCGCGCGCCACGGGCGATCTCTATGTGGTCGGCGCCGATATCTCCCGCGCCGAGATCCGCGTGTTCGAGCCGGGCGGCCTCATCGCGCCCCCTGCCACGGGCGCGGAGCTTGGCCGTCTCCACACCCGCGCGCGGATGCAACCGGGGGTCAGCGGCGGCGCGCTGCTGGACGCAGAGGGGCAGCTTCTGGGCATCGCCGTCGGCGGCGGGGATGGCCGCTACGAGGCAATCCCCCTGCGCGATCTGACCCGCCTCATCGCCCTGCAGGAGGATCCCACGGCCGAGCCCATCACCGAGACGCTCGGCACCGCCTTTGCCGCCTGCGCCACAGCTCTGGAGGACGCGCGCAGCACGCCGCCCGATCCCACCCGCCTCGCCGAGACCTGCGCCGCGGGTCAGAACCACGGCCAGCTTCTGGAGGCCGGGCGCGCCCTCTCCCAGCTTGGCGCGTTCGAGGCCGCCGCCACCCTCCATGGCGCCGCGGTCGAGCAGGTCCCGAACTCGATCAATGCCCGCATGTCGCTTCTGGTGTCCCTGCAACTGGGCGCGCGCTTTGCCGAGATGACGCCCCATGCCCGCTGGCTGATGACCGCCGCGCCGGACGACCCGCAAGCCCTGCGCTTTTCGATCCAGTCCGGGGTCTGGGGCGGCGATCCGGACCTGGCAGAGACCGGATATCAGGCTCTTCTCAAGGCCGATCCGATCCAGGCCCAGGCCGCGCGCCGCTTCATCGATGCCGCCCCGCCTGCGCCCAGCCCGCGCTAGCCCCTTCTGCGGGCTCAGTCCTGCAACGGGTCCGCGATCCAGCCCACGGCCAGCACGCCCGCCCGCTCAAAGGGCGATGGCACCGCCCGGGCAAAGATCCGCGTCCGCAGCTCTGCCGCGCTCAGCCCCGGCTCCGCCGCAAGGATCCGCGCCGCCAGGGCCGCCAGCCGCGGCACCGCATAGCTCGACCCGGAGGCCACGCCCTTGGCGCCCCGGAAATCCGTGATCTCGAGGTTTTCCGCCGGCAGCATGAGGTCCACATGCGCCGCGCCCCAGTTCGAGCCTGTCGCCAGCCGCCCGAACCCATCCGCCGAGGTCACGGTGATCACATGCTCCGAGGCCAGCGCCGCCGGATAGATCGGCCGCGCATCGATATCGACCCCGTCATTGCCCGCCGAAACAATGGCCAGCATGTCCCTGGCCTCCAGCACCTCGAGGAACCGGGTCCAGTCCTCCAACCGTCGACTGCCCAGAGGCATGGCCACGATCCGCGCCCCCGCCGCGTGAGCCTCGGTCAAAGCCGCCCCCAACCGCGCCATATCGGGCCGGGGATAGCGATAGGGGATCATCGCCGCCCCCGGCGCCTCGCGCACGAACACCGAGGCCACCGTGGTGCCATGGCGGATCGGAAAGAACGCCCCCCGCGCCACGTCTCCGTCATAGGGATAGGGGTCGAGATCCCAGAAATCATAGCCCAGAGGCCGCCCGATCTCGTCCCGCGCCAGCTGATCCCGGAACAGCGGCAGATCATAGGCGAGCCCGGAATCCACGAAGGCCACGCGCGGCCCACCCGGATCCCGCCCCTCGGGCCAGGGCGCCTGCAGGGTCTCGGTCCAGCGCAGGGTCGCAAGATCCCCGTCGAGCTGGTCGAGATAGCGATACGCCCCCTCTCCCGCCCGGATCGCCCGCGCCGATTGCACAATGCAGGACCCGTCGGCAATCGCCTGCATCGCGGGCTCCGGCCCCTCGGGACCCGGCGCATACCAGGCCATGCGGAACTGAAACGGCCGCCCATTCACCACCCGCTGCTCCAACCGCAACTCCCCGGCATCGGGCGTGGCCAGGGTCACCCGCACCCGACGCGGCGCGACCGGATCAGGCCAGGCCTCTTCCCTCAGCATCCAGGTGCCCGGCAGCGCGGTCTGCGCGTCAAACCCGCTGAGTGTCTCCAGCGGGCAGACCGCCTCGGCCACACGGGCCAGCCAATCCCGCCCATCCTGCGCCCGGGCCGTCCCACTCCACAGAAGCAGGGTCAAACCACAGAGCACAGACCGAGAGACAAGGGAGGTCACCATGCCCGAAGAGTGGCGCAGAACGCGCAGAGGTCAATCGCCAAACCCGGCACCGCCCTAGGGCGCGTCAAACGCATCGGGCTGCAACTCCCGCCAGAAAGCGATGATCGCCCGGGCGTTGCGCGGCGACATCCAGCCATGGCGCTCGAAATCCCCGCGCGCCTCCGGCGTGTCGAGCTGTGCCGCAAAAAGCCGCCGATCCGCATCCCGCTGGGTCGGCGACCGCCCCGCAATGATCCCCTGCACCCGCTTGAGCTGATCCGCCCGGCTGCCGGGATCAGGCTCTGAAACAGGCTCTTCAACAGGGGTTTGCGCCTCACTCAGCACCGCCGTCAGATACCCGACCGGACTACGCACCCCCTCGCGCCCATCGACATAATCGAGCTTTGCCGCCACATCCGCCTCCCCGTGATCGCGCAACCATTGCCGCGCCAGCCGGTCACTGGCCCCCAAAGCCCGCAGCCGCGCATAGACCGGGCCCGTGCGCAGCCCCTCCCCGTCATCAATGTTCAGAATCGACAGCTGCGGGTTCCGCGCGATCAGAAACCGGATCTCCGCGACCTGCCGCCCCCGCTTGCGCGTCTCCGGCGTCACCACGATGTCCGACGTGCGGTTCACCTCCGCCACGGCGGGCTTGATGATCTTCGCGTTCAGGTGCTTGTAACTCTCGTAATAGGCACTGCCATCGACCCCCATCAGCCGCCGGAACAGCTCCAGCGACCACCAGCCCGTGGACCCCGTGCGCACGAACCGAAAACAGTTCTCGTAAAGCGCCAGCGCATGGCCCGAGGTAAAGCGCCGCTGGATATCCAGGTTGATCAGGGCAAAGACCTTGGGATCATGCAGTTTCTCCGCCAGTGCTGCCGAATACCCGTATTCGCACACCCCGTCCTTCAGCTTGGCATAGGCCAGAAGGCTCGAAATCCCCCATTCCTCCCGCCCGGTCTCGTCGAGCATGTTCCACTCGGCCACCGTCTCCGCCAGCCCGCGCAGGGAGGCCTTGAGCGTCTCCATATCGTTGGAATTGTAGCCCACCATCTGACACAGGGTCCGCGCGTCGATCGCATGGGCGCTCCGCGTGGTCAGCGTGTCATAGGCGTTCAGCAACAGCACATTCGACAGCTTGCGCTGCAACAGCGTCAGCTTGCCGGAGACGTGGATTGCGGCCACGTTTTTCTTCACGGATCCCCGACGGAGGGCTCCGGTCAGGCGATCCCGTTCGGGGAGGTCTGCCATATCTTGTCCAGTCTGCTCGATTCGGACTTATCTTTTGCTTGAGTATCGGCCCGAAGGCACCCACAAACAAGAGGGGGCTGGGTTCCTTTGCATCGACGTGAAAGGCACCCGGATACGGGATGGCCGGATTTGCTCGGGGACCCGTTTACGGGAGGCGTAGGGCCGGATCGACCCAAAACCGGGAAAAACCCTTGTGAAGAGCCTATACAAGGCCCCCTACCCCGCGAATCGGCCCCGCTCGTCCCGTAGACAGGTGCCTTTCCTCCCGGAATCAGGCCCCCTGGGTCCTGTTTTCGGGCACCCAACGCGGCTCAAGGCATTGGTATTGTTGCGATAATTACACGCAAAGACTCTAAAGATCTCAAAGATAATAAATCAACGGAGGCTGTTTTCTCTTTGATTTAGAGACATATTTCGCCCAGCAGCCCGTTCCGAGATTCACTTTGAGCCCTCGATGTGCGATATTTGCGAAAACATCAGCAATAATCGAGCACATCACCGAGGACGCCATGCCACCCACAGGCAAGACCCCCCTACCCCCATACACCAATCTGGACCCTGAAGCCGCCGCTGCCAAGCTCTCGGATCCCATCGACACCATCCGCTTTGCCAAGGCCGCCGCTTTCGCTGCGAAAGGCCGGGATGATCTGGCCCGGCGGGGCTATGCGCCTGACGGCCAGAAGCGGCTCCGGCGCTTCTCCACATGGGAGGTTTGCCGCTACCTGATCCCGGTGGCGCCAGCCCATTTCCGGCGGGTGCTCAAGGCCCATCCGGACCTGCCCCAGGGCACTGGCGAAGGGGGCTCCAAATGGTTCACCCTTGAGGAGGTTCTGGCCCTTCGTGACCATTTCGATGCCGAGGGCGTCGCGACCCGCGAATACCGCCCCTGGCGGCCCGAGGGCCTGCCGGCCAAGGTGATCGCCGTGGCCAATTTCAAGGGCGGTGTGGGCAAGACCTCCACGGCCGCGCATCTGGCCATGTCCGCAGCGCTTGATGGCTACAAGGTGCTCGTGGTGGATCTCGATAGCCAGGGCTCCATGACCTCGATCATGGGCGGCTCGGTGCAGGATGAGTGGCAGACGGCCTTCCCGCTGATCGCCAAGGATTACGCCCAGGCCGTGCAGGCGGAGAACACCGTCCGGGCCGCAGCGGGCCAGCCGCCCCTGCCCTTTGACGAGACGCTGACCGAAGCCCTGAGCATCGCGCCCCGGGATCTGATCCAGTCGACCCACTGGCCCAATATCGATCTGATCGGCGCGCAGCTGAACCTCTACTGGGCGGAGTTTCAGGTCCCGGTCTGGCGGATGCAGCTGCGCTCCTGGCCGCTCTGGGACGGGCTGACCAACGCGCTGGAGGGGGCTGGGCTACTGGACGAGTATGACATCGTCCTGCTCGATACGCCCCCGGCGCTGGGATACCTGACGATCAACGCGCTGGCGGCGGCGGATATCCTGCTGGTGCCCCTCGGGGCCTCCTTTCTGGAGTTCGACAGCACGGGCCGGTTCTTCGACATGCTCTACTCGACCTTCGCCAGCATCGAGGATGGCGAGAACGCCGCGCGGCGGCGGGACGGGCTCCTGGAGATGCGGTTCGAATGGGACGCGGTGCGGGCCCTGATCACCCGGTTCGACGCGAACCAGCAGACCGATCTGGCCAATGTCATCCAGGCCTATTTCGGGGATTTCATGACGACCTACCGGCAGGAATACACCGCCATGGTCGGACAGGCCGGGGAGCAAGTGAACGGCATCTACGAGGCCGATTACCGGGACTTCAACCGCGAGACCTATATCCGCGGGCGCGAGACCTTTGACCGGACCTGGGCGGAGGTGAAGGACATCCTGATCGGGACTTGGTGGCGGGACCTTCAGATGGAAAAGGCGGAGCAGACTCAGCCGCAGCAGGAGGCAGCAACCCATGGCTAAGCGCAGACGTCTGGAGACCCCGAGCAGCGAAGATCTGACCAAGATCGATGCGGAGTTTCGCCGCGAGACCCCGAGCCGTCCGGCCGCACCCATCGCCCAGGTCGCGGCGGATGCGGCGGCGCTCGCCCCGACCCTGGACCCGGCGACCCGGGCGGAGGCGGCGCGGGACAAGACCGATGCGGAGCGGATGCGCGCGGCGGAGGCCGAGGGTCTGCTGATCCGGGAGGTCCCGCTGGAGGAGATTGACGCGGATGCCATGGTCCGGGACCGGATGGCGCTCAGCGAAGAGGATCTGCTGGAGCTGCGCCTGTCGATCGCCGAGCATGGGCTGCGCCTGCCGATCGAGGTGTTCGAGCTCTCGGAGCCCAGCGAGGGGCGCCGCTATGGCCTTCTGTCGGGGTACCGGCGGCTGATGGCCTATCGCTATCTCGACCAGCTCAACAAGTCGGATCGCTATGCGCGGATCAAGGCGCTGGTGCGGCCCCGTCAGACCATCGATGTGGCCTATACGGCCATGGTCGAGGAGAACGAGATCCGCGCCTCCCTGAGCCACTACGAGCGGGGACGGATCGCGGTGATCGCGGCGAACCAGGGGGCCTTCACGAATGTGGAGGCGGCGGTGGAGAAGCTCTTCTCCTCGGCGAGCAAGGCCAAGCGGTCCAAGGTCCGGAGCTTTGCCCTGGTCTTTGAGGAGCTGGGGGACATGCTGGCCTTCCCGGAGGCCCTGACGGAGCGGCGAGGGCTGCAGCTGGCCACGGCCCTGCGGGGAGGGGCGGAGCAGCGGTTCCGCATCGTTCTGGAGGAGGGCAAGCCCACCAGTCCGGAGGAGGAATGGACCCTCTTGGAGCTGGTGGTCACCGAGGCCGACGAGATGCCCCGCAAGCCCAAGCGGATGGGGCGCCCGAAAATGTCGGTGCCCCCGGCGGGCTGGCATGGGCGGGACATGCTGCAGACCTCGACCGGGGTCACGATCCGCCGCGAAACCGATGGGCGGGGCTATCTGCTGCGGCTGGAGGGCAAGACCCTGACCTCGGATGCCATGGAGACGATCATGCTCCAGATCCGGAACCTCCTGGAGGCCGACGGGAAGGGTTGAGACGGGTTTCGCGTGCGAAACGCGGGTTTCGCGCGCGAAACTCCCCGAAATAATCGTTATATTTCAACACCCCTTCTTGATCTGTCTGCGAAAACCCCCAAATTGACAGCAATGCTAGCACTTCATATGATGCGGCAGACCCAGATCGCGGAGACCCCATGCCGACCCTGACCGTGCGCAATATCGAACCCGAGCTTCATGACTTCCTCCGGCAGGAGGCGGCCCGCCATGGCCGGTCCATGGAGGCGGAGGTGCGCGCGCTCCTGCGGGCGCGGATGGCGGCTGAGGGCCGCTCGCCCCGGGATCTGGCCGCGGCGATCCGGGCCCGATTTGCCGATCTGGACGAGGCCTGGGATGGGACCCTGCCGCTGCCTGCGCGGAGCCCGCTGCCGGATCCGATCGACCTGGGGTCCTGAGGCGCGCCGATGCTGATCCTTGATACGAATGTGGTGTCGGAGCTGATGAAGCCCGCGCCCTCGGACGCGCTTCTGCGCTGGTTTCAGGACACGCCGCCGGAGCCGCTCGCCCTGACCTCGGTCACGGTGGCGGAGCTGCGCTATGGCATCGCGGTGCTGCCCGAGGGCAAGCGCAAGGCGCGGCTGGGGCAGGCGGTGACGGATATGCTGGCGCAGGAGTTTCCCGGCCTCGTGCTGCCCTTTGATCAGGCGGCGGCGGAGCAGTATGGCGTGCTGGCCGCGACACACCGGGCGGCGGGGCACACTCCGGGTCAGGCAGATGTCATGATCGCCGCGATTGCGGCGGCCCATGGCGCCGGGGTGGCGACGCGGAACCTGAAGGATTTCCAGGGGCTGGGCCTGCGGCTGCTGAACCCGTTCGCGGGCTAGGCGGGGCAGGGGAGGGGGCTCGGCCCCCCGTGAGAGCGCCTGAGCGCCCTCAGGAGCGCCTCAGGAGGCCGGTTCGGGGGTCTTGCCCGGTTGGCTCCGATAGACCAGTGGCGCGTCCTCCTGCGCGGCGTGCGTGTCTGCCTGGGTCTGCAGCGCCCCGTGATGGGGGGATTTCACGCAAACCGGGTCCGTCGCGCTCGCATCGCCGAGGATCGCCATGGCCTGACAGCGGCAGCCGCCGAAATCCACGGTCTTGCGTTCGCAGCTCGAACAGGGTTCGGACATCCACTCGGTGCCGCGATAGGCGTTGAAGGCGCTGCCTTCGTACCAGATGTCCGACAGGCCGCGCGCGGTGACGTTGTCGAAGCTCAGATGCGGGATGGATTGGGCCGCGTGGCAGGGCAGGACCGTGCCATCGGGGGTGACGTTCAGCCCGGAGGTGCCCCAGCCGCCCATGCAGCGTTTCGGGTAATCCTCGTGGTAGTCGGCGGGCACGTAGTCGATGACGAGCTGGCCCTTGAGGCGGGCGCGGGCCTCGGCGACGATGGCGGTGGCTTCGCGGGCCTGTTCGCGGGTCGGCATGAGCGCATCGCGGTTCTTGAGCGCCCAGCCGTGGAACTGGACCGTGGCGACCTCGATCCGGCGGGCGCCCATCTCGAGCGCCATTTCCAGCGCGCGGGGCAGCTGGTGCAGGTTGCGCCGGTGCAGCACCGCGTTGAGGGTCAGGGGGAAGCCGATGGCGCCGATCCATTCGGCGACCTGCATCTTGCGGTCAAACCCGCCCTTGTAGCCGCCGATCTCGTCGGCCATTTCCGGGTTGGTGCCTTGCAGCGAGAGCTGGATATGGTCGAGCCCGGCCTCGTCGAGCTCGGCCAGGCGGCGTTCGGTGAGCCCGATCCCGGAGGTGATCAGGTTGGTGTAGAGCCCGGCGGTGCGGGCGGCCTCGACCAGCGGGACAAGGTCGCGGCGCGACACCGGCTCGCCCCCGGAGAGGTGGAGTTGCAGCACGCCCAGCTCGGCGGCCTCGCGGAAGACGCGGGTCCAGGTCTCGGTGTCGAGCTCGGCCTCCTTGCGGGCCATCTCGATCGGGTTGGAGCAATAGGGGCAGGAGAGCGGGCAGCGATAGGTCAGCTCCGCCAGCATGGCGATGGGGGGCGGGGGCGCGTTGGTCGTCATGCGTCCACATCCAGGAAGCGGCGGCTGCGCAGGGCGTCGAGGAAGCTCGCGCTGTCGGCGGCGATCTGGTCCTGGGGCGCGTTATAGGCCTCGGACAGGGCCCGGGTGATTTCGCCGAAACTGCGGGCGCCGTCGACCTCGGACAGGATGGCGTGGCCGATCTGGTCGAGGGTCACGGCGCGTTCCGGCGCCAGGAGCACCCAGGTCTCGCGGACCTTGTCGAAATGCAGGCGCACACCGCGGGGCAGGCTGGGGATTTCGGCGGCTTCCATCAGGAGGCCTGCTTGTGCTGGGCGAGGCCCTCATGGGGCTGCCAGGCGCCGGGGGGGATGCGGCCGGGCTCCACATAAGCGGCGCTGAGCGCATCGAGCTGGGCCCAGAGCACATCGGTCTTGAAGATCAGGGCCTTGGCGGCGGCGTCCTGCTTTTCCTGCGTGTCCGCGTGGTCGAGCACCCAGGAGAGGCCAAAGGCCACGTCCTTGGGGGCCTCTTTCAGCCGGTTGCGGAAGTAGCTGAGCGAGCTGTCATCGGCGAAGGCGTAGTTTTTCAGCAGGCCCTGGATGCGGTTGGCGTGGATCTTGGGGGCGAAAAGCTCGGTCAGGGAGGCGGCGACGGCCTCGAGCAGGGTCTTTTCGCGGACAAACCGCACATAGGCGTCCACGGCGAATTTCGTGGCGGGCAGAACGCCCTCGCGGGAGGCGACATAGTCGGGGTCGAGCCCCACCGCCTCGGCCAGACGGAGCCAGCGGCGGATCCCGCCCTCGTTCTCGGCGGTGCCGTCATGGTCCTCGATCCGCGAGCGCCAGGCCCGGCGGAGATCGGGGGTCTCGACCCGGGACATGAAGGCGGCGTCCTTCATGGGGATCGAGTGCTGGTAGTAATACCGGTTGATCACCCAGGCGCGGACCTGATCCGGGGTACAGGACCCGCCATGGAGCCGGTCGTGGAACGGGTGCAGGTCGTGGTAGCGCTCGGCGCCGATCTGGCGCAGGCGGGCTTCGAATTGCTCACGGGTTTGGGCCATTCAGGACACCTCCATACCGTCTTGGCCGATGATCCAGCCGGCGGCCTCGGCTTGCGCCTTTTCGACCGAACTGGGGCGGAGCACCGGGTTGGTGTTGTTCATGTGGACAAAGATCTTCTGGCGGATCGACAGGCCCGCGAAGGCCGCAAGGGAGCCGTCCGGGCCGCTCATGGACATATGGCCCATGCGCTTGCCGGTCTTGTGGCTGAGCCCGGCCTGGACCATCTCGTCATCGGCCCAGAGCGTGCCGTCGAAAAACAGGGTATCGGCCCCGTCGAGCCGGTCCCGCAGGTCGTCATTCAGGAGCGCGCAGCCGGGGATGTAGAAGGCGGTCTTTTCCGCCGTTTCGAGCCGGACGCCCACGGTCTGGTCGCCGATGAGCTCGGTCTCGACCGTCTCGCCCTCGAGATAGAGGGGGACCTTGCCGGGGACCGGAAAGAGCGTCGCCGTAAGGCCCGGGGCCAACTCAAACGGAGTGTCGAGCGCGATGGTCTCGCGCGGCACCACATCGGCATTCACGGCGTTGAAAATCGGGTTTTCGGCCAGCACCTCGTGGATCCCGGCGGTGGCAAAGAGCCGGAAGGGCTGCATTTCCCGCAGGGTCAGCAGGCCCGCCACATGGTCGATATCGCCATTGGTCACCAGCACGCTGCTGAGCGGGAGCGTGCGCAGATCCGTGGGATGGAGTGCGGGCGTATCGGCCAGCTGTCCGCGGATGTCGGGCGAGGCATTGAGCACGGCCCAGGACACACCATCGGCGGTCACGGCAAGCGAGGACTGGGTCTGGGAGGGGATGGTGCCGGATCGGGCGAGATTGCAGTTCTCACACCCGCAATTCCACTGGGGCAGGCCGCCTCCGGCAGCGGCGCCGAGGATCTGCGCGCGGAATGTCATTCACGCCATCCCGCGCGTCAGAAGTCTTAGAACAGAACTTCGCGCTCGTCGTCGCTGTCCGGTCCGTACATGTTGATTTCCATTCCGCACTCGATTTCGCGCAGGATCGGCTTGGTCCATGCCATGGTGTTGTCCTCCCTCGGGGATCGTTAACGTATCTGAATACCGTGGCAGAGTGACGCTTGTCAGGCGACTCTTATATTCTAAGAACCCCATGTCGCAGCCCCGCTCAATGCTCTGCAAAGACCGGGGAATGCCCGGAGAGACAGAAGCCGCGATTGCGGATCGTCTTGATTTCAAAGCCAAAATCCGCCGTGGCCAGCTTGCGCCGCAGATAGCCCACATAGACATCCACCACGTTTTCGTTATTGGCGCCCTCGGCCGCCCAGAGCGTGTCATACAGCGTGCTGCGGGGCTGGGGATCCTCGCCCGAGCGGGTCAGCAGCGCCAGCAGATCATATTCCCGCTCGGTCAGGGTCACGCTGTCGGAGCCGGTCTCGAGACGGCGGGTCGCCTCCACCAGACGGGCGGGGGCGCTGCGCTGCGCCATGGCGCGATGCTCCTGCACGCGCAGGCGCGCGACCAGTTCGTCGAAGTGGAAGGGCTTGATCACGTAGTCATCCGCCCCGGCCTCGAGCCCGGCGGCGCGATGTTCCACATCCGAGAGGGCCGAGAGCATCAGGATGGGCAGGGTCGCCCCCCCGGCGCGGGCGGATTTCACCAGATCGACCCCGGAGTCCGAGCCCAGCATCACATCGACGATGGCCCCGTTATACTGCCCCTTGGTCAGGCGGCTGAGCGCGCGGTCGGCGCGGTTCTCGGCCTCGGCCTCATAGCCATGGAGCGCCAGCCCCCGGACGAGGGCCGAGGTGATCTCGGGGTCATCTTCAACGATCAGGAGTCGCGATGTCATGGCCGCAGTGTGCGGGTCCGCGCCCGGAGTGACAACTACGACCTTATGCGGTGCTTTGGGGGACCTCGGCTGTGTGCGAAGGCAGCAGCACGGTCACGCGCAGGCCGGGGGCATCGCCGAGCGCTTCGGGGCGGGGCAGGGGGCTTTGCAGGCGGATCTCGCCGCCCTGAGCCTCGATCACCCAGCGGCAGAGCGCGAGCCCGATGCCAAAGCCCTCGGCGCTGGTCGGGCCGGATCCTTGGGAGAACCGCTCGAACACGTGGTCTTGCAGGGGGGCGGGGATGCCCGGGCCATTATCGGTCAGGGTGAGGCCGGTGCGGTTGCCCTCTGTCACCGGGGCGAGGTGCAGGCGTTCGCCGCTGCGGGCATGGCGGATGGCGTTGCGCACCAGCCCGACCAGCACCTGACGGAGCCAGTTGGGATCCGCACTGACCCGGGTGGCCGGGATCGGGGCGATCTCGAGGGTCATGCCCGCGCTGTCGAGCTCGCCCTGCAGTTCGCGTCCCAGGGCGGACACCAGCGGCGCCAGGTCCACGGGCTGGGGATCGAGGGCCAGTTGCCCGGTCTCAGAGCGCGCGAGCCGGAGCAGGTCGTCGATCTTGCGGTTGAGGCGTTCGGCCCGGGCCTCGATCGTGGCGAAGGCCGCGGTGGTCTCGGTGGCCGCGGGGCTGGCCTGCTTGCCGATCTGGGCTTCCATCAGGATGACCGTCAGGGGCGTGCGCAGCTCGTGGCTGATATCGGCAAAGAAGCGACGGCGGTTGCCGTCGATCTCTTCGAGCCGGGCATTGGCCCGTTCGAGCTCGGCGGTGCGGGTGGCGATGGTCTCGTTCAGGCGGGCCCATTCGGCGTCGATCTCGGTCTGGCGGTCCGAGAGGGCGGCGGCCATGCGGTTGGTCTGCTGGGAGAGCTGGCCGATCTCGTCGAGCCGGGTGACGGGCAGGACGCCGGAGAAATCCCCCTGGCCGATCTGGTCGGCGGCGCTGCGCACGGCGTCGAGCCGGTAGAATTGCGGGCGGATCAGGCCGAAATAGAAGGCCGCCACGCTGAGCCCGGCGGCCACCGCGATGGCGAGGGCGGTGGCGACGAGCTGGGCCCGCAGGGCGTCGATGCCCGAGAGGATTTCGGCGCGAAAGAGGCGCTCGGTATTGATGGCCTGGCCCAGAAGTGGGTCGAAACTGGCCGCGAAACTGTCGATATAGCCGCGCAGGCGGGCGGTGTCCTGGCTCTCGGCCGAGAGCCCGACCACGGTCTGGTTCAGGGTGGCCTCCATCCGGGCGACGCCGAGCGATTGGGTGCCGTAGCGCGATTGCTCGTCGATGCCGAGGGCGCGGGCGGCGAGCACGGCCTCTTCGACATCCGCGTGGAGCAGGGCGAAGGTGGCCTCAAGCTGACCGACCACCGGGGCGATCCGGTCGGCGCGGATCTCGGAGGGCAGGCCGGCCTGCACGGCCTCGGAGGCGACCACGAGGAAGGTGGCGGCCTGGGTCGAGGCGGTGGCGTAGCGGGCCATGCGCTTTTCCGAGGCCAGGGCGGTGTCGAGCCGGTGGGCGACCTCGGTCAGGCCGAAATAGAGGATGCTCGCCGTGAGGATCGTGGCCGCGCCGAGCAGGGCCGCGCCGAGGGAGAGGCGCAGTTTCAGCGAGATGGTGGGGCGCGCGCGGGCAGGGGTCATCCCGGCAGTGTTCGGGAAAATCGCCCCTGAGTGCAAGCGCGGCGGGTGTGCGGGCTAGGGGGCCAGCGCCTCGAGCGGGTTGTCCTTGGCCAGTTTCGAGCGCTGCAGACGGTCGAGCTCGGCCAGCGCCGTGGCCGGGTCGCCGCAGCGCGCGAGCGCCCGGTCATAGGCGCGCTGCACCGAGCGCGGGCGCCAGGGCAGAGCCGCATTGGCCAGCCAGCGCCGCAGATCCGGGGGCAGGCGGTCGAAGGCGCGCATCGGGTCCTCTTGCCGTTTGCGGGTGCGCAGGCGGGTTTCCCCGAGATTGCGGGGCATGGTCAGGCGTCCTCGAGGTCGTAGACCGGGTCGAGCACCAGCACGAGCCGGGTCTCGCCCGTTCCCGCAATCGGCGGGGAGCGGTGCAGGACATGGGCCTCCCCCTGGGGTGGCCAGAGCGCGCCGCGCAGCACCACCGGGCTGCAGGGCGCGAGGGTCGTGACCGTCTCCGGGTCGGTGCCGTCCGTGGTCGGGCCGAGCTGCGTGCCGGTGCCGCGATAGCTGCAGACCAGACGGGCGAGGATCGCATCCATATGGAATTTCGAGCAGGCATTGGTGGTGATCACATCGAGGCGCAGGCGGAGATATTCTGCCCGCATCAGGGCCGCAAAGCGCGTCGTCAAGGCCGTGACATCGGCCTCGAACCACTGGCGCGCGGGGCCTTCGGGCATGCCGGAGGCATCGCAGAGCGTCGCCAGCGCCCCGGCCACGGCAGCGGGGCGCAGCACCAGCCGCGCCCGGGGCAATTGCGCCGGGTCGAGCCCGTCGATCCAGTCCTGAAAGCCGGGCCGGGGCGCGCGCTGCCAGATCGCGGCGCCGCAGCGGGGCTCGCGGATCGCATAGAGCCCCTCCACCGTTTCGGTCAGGGTTACCACGGGATGGTCCGTGCGGGGCGGGGTGCTGTGGGCGAGGGTCATGCGGCCTCCTCCACCCTGCGCCATCCGGGGAAGGGATCGGGCAGATCCAGCGGCAACTGGTCCGGGCTTGCGGCCTGGCTCTCGGGCACGAGGCAGGCGTCAAGCCGCGCCTTGAGGCCCGGCCAGTCGATCCCGGCGCCGATAAAGACCAGCTCCTGGCGGCGATCACCCCAGGGTTCGTCCCAATTGTGCTCGATATAGGCCTTCACCGCCGGGTTGTCGGGCCAGCGCTCGGGCGGGGCCGAGGCCCACCAGGTGCCGATAGGCGCCACGGAGGACAGGGCCCCGGCCAGGGAGAACTCGGCCACCCAGTTCGGCCGCGTCGCGATCCAGAAATGCCCCTTGGCGCGGATCACGCCGGGCAGATCGCCATTGAGCAGATCGTGGATCTTCTGGGGATCGAAGGGCGCGCGGGCGCGGTAGACAAAGCTCGCCACCCCGTATTCCTCGGTTTCCGGCACGTGATCGGCAAATCCATAGAGCTCTTTGGCCCACATCGGGTGGGCATGGGCCTTTTCAAAGTCGAACTTGCCGGTGTTCAGGATCTTGTTGGCGGGCACCACGGAATGGTTGGTCTCGAGGATCTCGGCATCGGCGTTCAGGCTGCGGATGATCTTGCGCGCCGCGTCCGTGCGCTCAGGGCCCGCATCGGCGGTCTTGTTCAGGATCACCACATCTGCGAACTCCATCTGGTCCGTGAGCAGATGCACAAGGGTGCGTTCATCCTCCTCGCCCATGACCTCGCCGCGATCGCTGAGGAAATCATGGCTCGAGAAGTCCTGCAGCAGGTTCACCGCATCGACCACGGTGACCATCGTGTCCACGCGGGAGACATCCGAGAGGCTTTGGCCCGCCTCATCGCGGAAATCGAAGGTGGCGGCCACGGGCAGGGGTTCGGAAATGCCGGTGGATTCGATCAGCAGGTAGTCAAAGCGCTTCTCCTCGGCGAGGCGGCGGACCTCCTCCAGCAGGTCATCGCGCAGGGTGCAGCAGATGCAGCCATTGGACATCTCCACCAGGGTTTCATCCGTGCGGCTGAGCTCGGTCTCGGCCCGGACGAGGTCGGCGTCGATATTCACTTCGGACATGTCATTCACGATCACGGCGACCCGCAACCCGTCGCGATTGTTGAGCACGCGGTTCAGGAGGGTCGTTTTCCCGGCCCCGAGAAAACCGGAGAGGACGGTGACGGGCAGGCGGGTGTCGGTCATGGGGGCAGGTCTCCTGAGGCTGGGGCTGGGGCTAGCTTTGGGGCTGATTTTGAGGCTGGGTGGCGCGCAGCATGTCGATGCTGCGCATCAGTTCGGGGCGGGTCATGTCGCGCGCGATCACCACGATCCGGGAGCGGCGGTCGGTGCCGCGCCAGTTGCGCAGGGGGACCGGGCGTTCAAAGACCTGCTGGACCCCGTGGAACACGAAGGGGATGTCGATCCCCTCGAGAAAGACGATGCCTTTCACCCGCAGAAGGTCATTGCCGCGCAGGGCGGTTAGGGCGTTGAGCCAGAGGTCGAAGGCCGAATCCGTCAGCGGGTGCTCCAGCACCACGGAGACGCTGCCGATCCGCTGATCGTGGAGCGGCGCCGGTTCCGGTTCCGGGGCCGGGGCGCTGAGGCCCGAGAGATTGCCCAGAGGGTCGGCGGCGGCGGGGGTCGCAAGCGCCAGAGCGCTGAACGCGTCCGGCTGGGCGGAGGTCCAGGCGACCGCGTGGTCCTGGGCGATATCCTCGCGCAGGCTGGAGAGGTTCCAGAGCGCGCTCGGCGCGATCTCTCCCAGCACGGGTTGCTGGATGGGGGCGGTCTCGTTCAGGGCGCGCAGCCGCTCGGTCAGGGCGGTGATCTGGGGCGGGGTGACAAGGTCGGTCTTGCTGACGAGGATCAGATCCGCGAAGGCCACTTGCGAGACCGCTTCGAACTGGGCGTCCAGCGTGGACGCGCCGTTGACCGCATCCACCAGCGTCACCACCCCGTCCATGCGTACCAGCCGGGACAGGGTCGCATCCATCATCATGGTTTTCAGGATCGGGCCGGGATCGGCCATGCCGGTGGTCTCGATCACGATGCGTTCGAATTCGAGCGCGCCGGCCTCGCGCCGGTCCAGCAGCTTGGCGATGGTTTGCGGCAGCTCGCCCCGCACCGAGCAGCACAGGCAGCCCGATTGCATCAGGACGACCTCGTCCTCGACGCTCTGGATCAGGTCATGATCGAGCCCGGCCTCGCCAAACTCGTTGACGATCACCGCGACCCGGCCATCGGTCGACTGTTCGAGCACCCGGTTGAGGAGCGTCGTCTTCCCGGCGCCGAGAAAGCCCGTGAGCAGGGTGACCGGCACCCGGGGATCGCTGGGCAGGGGGGATGTCATGGGCGGGTCTCCGGGGCGGATGGGATGGGGTGGATCAGATGTGATAACATTACGTTTATGCCGCGCGTCTCGGGGTCTGGCAGGGGGGGGGCCGCCCGGTAGGAGCGGCCGCCCGGTGTCAGATCAGAAGCAGCCCGCGAGGCTCTTGGCCATGTTGCGGATCAGCTGGGGATAGAGCTCCGGCCCTGGCTCGAGGCTGGCGCCGAGCGGGTCGATCACGGCCGTTTTGGCGTCGCTGCCATCGAGCACGGTGGTCACGAGGCCCGGGTTGAATTGCGGCTCGGCCAGCACGCAGCCGATGTTTTCATCCCGCACGCGGCCCTGCACTTCGGCGATCCGGGCGGGGCTGGGATCGGCCGCATCCCCGAGGGAGATCGCGCCGGAGGCGGGGAAGTCGAAATCCATCTCGAAATACTGGTAGGCGTCGTGGAAGGAGATGAAGCGGCCGCCCTGGACCGGCTCGAGGATCGCGGAGACCTCGGCGACCAGCGCCTCCATCTCGCCGCGGGCGGCGGCGGCATTGGCGAAGTACTCCCCCGCATGGTCCGGATCCGCTGCCGAGAGCTTGGCCGCGATCACATTGAGCCAGGTTGTGGCATTGGCGGGCGAGAGCCAGGCATGGGGGTCATGGGCGCCGTGGGCGTGGCCCTCATGGTCGTGGTGGTCGTGCCCGGCATGCGCCTCGTGGTCATGCGCGTGATCATGGTCGTGTTCAGCGTGCTCTTCATGATCGTGTTTGTCGTGATCATGTTCGGCGTGCTCTTCGTGGTCATGCTCGTCGTGATCGTGTTTGTCGTGGTCATGCTCGGCGTGCTCTTCATGGTCATGTTCGTCATGATCATGCGCGTGGTCATGGTCGTGATCGTGATCATGGGCCTCGGCTTTCGCCTCCTTGTGCCCGTGGTCGTGATCGTGGTCGTGATCCTCGTGCGCGGCATGCTCCTCATGGTCGTGATCATGGTCTTCGTGATCACCATGGGCTGCGTGGTCTTCATGCCCGTGCTCGTCATGTTCCCCGTGGTCATGGGCCTCGAACAGGGCGTTCTCGCGGAAGTCATGCAGGATGGTGCCCTCGGCCTCGAGCAGGGCCGTCACGGAGGCGCCGTCCGCGAGGGTTTCGACCGCGTCTTCAAGCCAGGGGGTCAGGTCCTCCCCCATCCAGAAGACCACATCGGCGTCCTGCAGGGCGCGGGCCTCGGAGGGACGCAGGTTGTACTGGTGCGGCGAGGCCCCGGCGGGGATCACCAGATCGGGGTCGCCCACCCCGGCCATCACCCGCGCAACCAGCGAATGGATCGGAGCGATATCGACCGCAACGCTGGGCGCATCGGCCAGAGCCGTCCCCCCCATGAGCGCCGCGGAGAGGGAGAGCGGGAGAAGGATTCTGGACATTGGCACCTCAGCGTGATCTTATAACATTTCTTCGTCCTTAGATGATATAAGATAACATGACAAGCAAGGGGCAGGGCATGGCCGGCGAAAATGCGGCACCGGTCGGGTTCGACCGGCATGATCACAGCGCATGTGTCAGCGCGGCGCTGGCGGCTGCCGAGGCCCGTTGCGCCGAAGAAGGGCTGCGCCTGACGCCGGTGCGGCGCAAGGTGCTGGAGCTTCTGTTGCAGGAGCACCGCGCCCTGAAGGCCTATGCGATTCTCGACCTGTTGCGCGATGCGGGGTTCGGCTCGCAGCCGCCCGTGGCCTATCGCGCGCTTGATTTTCTCGCCCAGCACGGCTTTGTGCACCGGATCGAGCGGCTCAACGCCTTTGTGGCCTGCGCCCATCCCGGAGAGACCCATATGCCCGCCTTCATGATCTGTCGCCTCTGCGAAGCGGTGGCCGAAGCCCAATCCGCCCCGGCCCGGGGCTCCCTCGGGGAGGCGGCGCGGGCCGCCGGGTTCCAGATCGAGCGGACGGTGGTCGAGGCCGAGGGCGTCTGCCCCAAATGTCTGGGCAAAGCCGACGCATGAGCCTTCTTTCCGTCAAGGACCTGAGCGTCACTTATGGCGCCAATACGGTGTTGCAGCATGTCTCGCTCGACCTGTTCGAGGGCGAGATCGTCACGATTGTCGGCCCCAACGGGTCCGGCAAGACGACCTTGCTGCGGGCCCTGATCGGCGCGGCGGACCCTTCGGCCGGGACGGTCACGCGCAAGCCGGGGCTCAAGATCGGGTATGTGCCGCAAAAGCTCCATATTGATCCGACCCTGCCCATGACCGTGGCACGCTTCATGCAGCTGACCGAGCGGGTGTCGCGCGCGGACTGCATGGCAGCCCTGGAGGCCGCCGGGGTGCCCGACCTGAGCAAGCGGCAGATGTCGCGGCTCTCGGGCGGGCAGTTCCAGCGGGTGCTGCTGGCGCGGGCGCTGATCAACCGCCCGGATGTGCTGCTCTTGGATGAGGCGACCCAGGGGCTCGACCAGCCCGGTTCGGCGGCCTTCTATCGGCAGATCGAGGCCGTGCGGCGGGAGACTGGCTGCGCCGTGCTGATGATCAGTCACGAGCTCCATGTGGTGATGAGCGCCTCGGACCGGGTGGTCTGCCTGAACGGGCATATCTGCTGTCAGGGGGCGCCGGCGGTGGTGGCCTCGGCGCCGGAATACCGGGCGCTGTTCGGGACGGGCACGGGCGGGGCGCTGGCGCTGTATCGGCACGAGCATGACCACAGCCATAGTCATGACCATGATCACGACCATGGCCACAAGGACGGGCCCGGGTTGGAGCAGGCCCAGGATAAGGCTCAGGATCAGGCCCAAGAGGCGGCGCAGTAATGCTGGATGATTTCATGACCCGCGCCACCCTGGCCGGGATCGGTGTGGCCTTTGCGGCGGCCCCGCTGGGCTGTTTCGTGGTCTGGCGGCGCATGGCCTATTTCGGCGATGCCACGGCCCATGCGGCGATCCTCGGGGTTGCGCTGTCCCTGGCGCTGCAGGTGTCGATCTTTGCCGGGACCGTGGCGGTGGCGCTGGTCATGGCGCTGGTGGTGACCCTGCTGACCGGGCGGGGCTATGCCATGGACACGCTGCTGGGGGTGCTGGCCCATTCGGCGCTGGCCTTCGGGCTGGTGGCGGTGTCGTTCCTGTCGGGGATCCGGATCGACCTGATGGCGTATCTGTTCGGGGATCTGCTGGCGGTGTCGCGGGGGGATCTCGTGGTGATCTGGGGCGGGGCCGCGCTGGTCGTGGCGCTGATCGTCTGGCGGTGGTCGCCGCTTCTGACCTCGACCCTGAACCATGAGCTGGCCTATGCGAGCGGGCTGAACCCCAAGCGGGAGCAGCTGGTGCTGACCCTGTCTCTGGCGATCACGGTGGCGGTGGCGATCAAGGTGGTGGGCGTGCTGCTGATTGCGGCCATGCTGATCATTCCGGCAGCGGCGGCACGGGGGCTCGCGCGCACGCCCGAGGCGATGGCGGGGATCGCGGCGGCGATCGGGGCGATCTCGGCGGTGGCCGGGTTGCAGGGCGCGTATCTGCTGGACACGCCCGCGGGGCCGTCGATCGTCTGCGTGGCGGCGATCCTCTTTGCGGCGCTGAACCTGCTGCAATGGGGGCGGGAGCGTCGGGGCTAGGGCCATGCGCGGGGCTTGCGCGGCAAGGTGATCTGTGGCGCAGAGGGCGAAGGAGCCCAGCCACGGAGGACAGATCATGATCACCACGGACTATGCCACGACCCTGGCGCGCTACAATCGCTGGCAGAACCGGTCGCTTGTCGCAGCGGCCAGCGGCCTGAGTGATGCCGCGCGCTGGCAGGATCGGGGCGCCTTCTTTCGCTCCATCGCCGAGACGCTGAACCATATCCTCTGGGATGATCGGGTCTGGCTGGCGCGGCTGCGCGGGGCGGAGGCAGAGGCGGCGGAGATCGGCGCGCGTCACCCCTATACCGAGGCGCCAAGGGACTGGGCAGCGTTCGTTGCGGCGCGGGCCGCTTCGGATGACGAGATCCTGCACTGGGCCGAGGGGCTCACGCCGGAGGATCTGGCGGGGGTGACCGCCTGGCAGCGCGGCCCGGAGCAGGTCGAGACGCCCTTTGCCTTCAACGTGGTGCATCTTTTCAACCATCAGGCCCATCATCGCGGGCAGGTGCACGCCATGCTGACCGCTGCCGGGGCCACGCCCGAACCCACGGATCTGCAGATGCTGCTGGTGCAGGAGGCGCAGGCCTGACGAGGGGCGTGGAGGCGTGCGCCAGGGGTCAGCCCAGCATCGGCACTGCGATCCGGTCTTCGGCGGTGCTGGGGGTTGAGATCACCAGAAAGCGCGCCGCCTCCGAACCAGGATTGCGGACCTCATGGGCGGTGCCCGGCGGGATCCGGAGCGCATCGCCCGGCCCGAGCGTCGACGTCTGTCCCGCGAGGGTCAGGGTGAGCTGGCCTGAGAGGCCATAGAAGACCTGCGTTGCGACCTTATGAAGATGCGGGATCTCGGCGGTTCCGGGGGGCATCTCCTCCTCGATGACCGTGAGGCCGGGCGTGTCCACCAGGCGCCAGCCCGTGCAGCCCGCGCCCCAGCTGTAGGGCGGTGTGGTCTGGCGGTTTGCGACACTCATCTTCGGCTCCTGCGATGGCTCATGGGAATTGGTTCAGCAAAGTCATGAAAAAGTGGTCATGCTCAAGGGCCAAAAATGCTGCGATCTAGGGGGCCAGATTGATCATCACCCCCCAAGACCATCCCAGAGACCACTTCAGAGACAGACCATGACAGACGCCCTTTCCATCACCGACCGCTCCCGCCTGCGCCGATATCACGAGCGGGGGCAATTCGACCGCGAGACGGTTTACGGTATCCTCGACGCCCAGCCTATGTGCAGCGTGGGCTACACGATCGACGGCGCGCCCTTCGTGACGCCGACCCTGCAATGGCGCATGGGGGACCATGTCTATTGGCATGGCTCTTCGGCGAGCCGGACCCTGCGCAACTCGAGCAGCGCGGAGGTCTGCCTTTCGGTGGCGATCCTTGACGGGTTCGTTCTGGCGCGATCGGGGATGCACCATTCGGTCAATTCGCGCTCGGTCACCCTGTTCGGCATGGCGGAGAAGGTCACGGACCCGGAGGAGAAGCTGACCGCGCTGGCGGCGTTTGTGAACGGGCTCTTTCCCGGGCGGTATGAGGGGCTGCGGCCGGACACGGCGCAGGATCTCAAGGCGACGATGGTGCTGCGCATGCCGATTGCCGAGGGCAGTGCCAAGCTGCGCAGTGGTGGGCCGAGCGACGAGGAGGAGGACTACGCCCTGCCGATCTGGGCCGGGGTGGTGCCCGTGCGCATGGAGGTCGGCGCGCCGGTGCCGGATCCGCGCAACCTCGAGGGGGTGGCGATGCCGGAGCATGTCACGGCGCTCAGCCTGGGGCGCGCGGGATGACCCAACTTTCGGTGAACATGAATGTCGCGGCCCTGCTGCGGAACCGGCGGGGTCATCCCTGGCCGGATGTGGTGGGGCTCGGGCGTCTGGCGCTGGAGGCCGGGGCGGCGGGGCTGACCGTGCATCCGCGCCCGGATGCGCGCCACACAACCGCCGGGGATGTGCGTGCCTTGCGGGATCTGATCGCGTCGGAGTTCCCGGATCGGGAGCTCAATCTGGAGGGCTATCCGGAGGCCCGGTTTCTGGCGTTGGTCGCGGAGGTGCGACCGGCGCAGGTCACCCTCGTGCCGGATGCCCCGGATCAGGCCACGAGCGACCATGGCTGGGCGTTTCGGGATCAAGCGGATTTCCTGCGCGAGGTTGTCGCCGAACTGAAACCGCTGGGCGGGCGCGTCGCGCTCTTTGCCGATGCGGAGCCCGGCGAGATGGGCGCGGCGGCGGCCATCGGGGCGGATCGGGTCGAGCTCTATACCGGGCCCTATGGTGCGTGCCACGGGGACCCGGTGGGGGCCACGCGGGAATTGCAGCGGTTGGAGGTGGCCGCGAAGGCCGCGCGCGATTGCGGGCTTGGCGTGAATGCGGGCCATGACCTGACCGTGCCGGGGACCCGGGCCCTCCTCACGCGGGTGCCGCAGATCGACGAGGTCTCGATCGGGCATGCCCTCTTTTGCGATGCGCTGCGCTTCGGGATGGCCGAGACCGTGGCGCGCTATCTGGCCGCTTGCGCGTCCGAGGGTGCGGCGCGGGCCGGGTGAGCGGGTCAGGCCCAAAGGAGCACCGCGCCGAGGACCAGCGCCATCCCGGTGCAGGCCTGCAGGATCGAGCCGCCCGCGAGGATCCAGATCGCGCTGGTGTCCCGGGGCTCGGCGGCGAGGGCGTCGCGGCGCACCAGCCAGTAATAGCTGTCATTGGGCAGGATCGCGATGAAGGAGCCGAGGCAGATCGCGAAGACCGCGGCGGTGGGGCTAATCCCGGCGGCGCTGACGATCGGGGCGGCGACCGGGGCCACGGCGGCGAAGGTCGCCATGGACGAGCCCTGGATCAGCTTGAAGGCCACGGTCAGCAGGAAAAGCCCGATCAGGGTGAGGAGATCGCTCTGGGTGGGGACATGGGCGCCGAGGGGCACGAGCCGGGTGAGCACGGCGCCAAGCGCGCTGGCCGCGCCGATCACCAGAAGGAGCGCGCCGGTCCGCCGCACCGCACTGTCCCAGCAGGCGCGCCGCTGGCCGGGCGCGGTCTGGATCAGGGCGAGGCTGGCTGCGGCCAGAAGGGCGCCCTTGGGCTGCAGCAGAAAATCGACGGCGCCCTGTCCGGTAGGGCCGCGCGCGGCCCCGGCGATCAGCAGGGCTGCCAGCAGGCCAAAGGGCGCGAAGGCGCGCAGGATTTCCCTCTGTGGGTGCTGAGCTGTGTCCGCAGGGCGCGGCGGCGTCCGACCCAAGAGCCGCCCCCAGAGCACGCCCACGGCCCAGACCGGCAGCAAAAGCGCCGCCCCATAGAGGGCGAGGGCCGTGCCCGGCCCGTCCTCTCCCATGACGCCGAGCCCCGTGGCCACCAGCAGGGGCCCCGCCGGATAGAGCAGTTTGAACCCCGCATAGGCGCCAAAGGCCATGTCGAGCTTGGCGCGCCCCGCCGCGGGGGAGAGCGCGGCATAGGCCGTGTCCGGACAGATCATCCCGGCCCCCGCCACGGGCGCGGCAAGGGCGGCCACGCGGCCCGCCCCCGGCGAGGCGATCTGTGCCTCGGCGAGGGCTGCGGCCAGCACGAAGGAGGGCAGGAGGATCAGCGCGAACTCCCCCAGGGCGCGGCCGAACCCGTCATTATAGGTGCCGATCAGCTCCCCTGCGCTCAGCCCGCCCGCAAGGCCAAGGCTGAGCGTGATCAGCACCATCCAGACCACGATGGGCAGATCGGGCAGGCGCCGGGGCAGGGCTGGTCGGGCCGGAAAGAGATGGGCCATGGGGCGCCTCCAAGATGTGATGAAATCATGATAGAGACGCAGAAGCCGTGCCCAAAATGAGTAATAACGGATAGCAACATGAGTTCAGATCATGCCAAGGGGATGCCGGGTCCCCGTCCGTCCCTGCGCAGCCTCGAGGTGTTTGTCGCCGCCGCCGAGCTCGGCAATTTCACCGCTGCGGGGGAAACCTTGGGCATCACCCAGAGCGCGGTCTCGCGCCAGATCGCGGATCTGGAGGGGCTGCTGGGGGTGCGGCTGTTCCTGCGGCGGGGGGCGCGGCTGAGCCTGACGCCTCTGGGTCAGCGGCTGGCGGAGCGGCTGGGGCGGTCCCTAGGCGAGGCGCGTCGGGCGGTGGCCGAGGTGGCCGGGTCCGAGACGGTGGTCACGGTCTCGATGCTGCCCTCGGTGGCGGCGAAATGGCTGGCGCCGCGGCTCGGGCGGTTCGTGGCGGCCCATCCGGGGATCGATTTGCGGGTCACGGCGTCGCGCCATCTGGTGGATTTCGCCGCCGAGGGGATCGACGCGGCGATCCGCTATGGGCCTGCACCGGGGCCGGGGCTGGTCGCCCATGCGCTGGCCGCCGAAACGGTGACGCCGGTGGCAGCGCCGGACTATGCGCGCGCGCTGGGGCTCGCCCGGCCCGAGGATCTGCTCCGAGCGCAGCTCCTCCATGGGGATATCCCGGAGGATTGGGCGGCGTGGTTCGCCGCCGCAGGTCTGGAGGCGCGCCCGCCGGAGGGGCCGAAGCTCGGCGATGATACGGCGATCCTGCAGGCGGTGATCGAGGGGACGGGGGTCGCCCTCGGGCGGTCCCATCTGGTGGCCGATGACATTGCTGCGGGCCGTCTTGTGGCGCCGTTTCCGACCCGGTTGCAGGCCCGCTATGGCTATTGGTTCGTCTATCCGCGAGATGTTCCGCCCAATGCGGCGCTTCTGGCGCTGCTGGACTGGGTGGTGGCGGCCTTTGCCGAGGGTTGAGCCCTAGGGGAGGGGGCGGGTCAGGCGATGCTCCCACCCGATCCGGCCCTGACGGGCGGGGCCGCAGGGGGTCATGCCGAGGCTGCAATAAAGGCCGAGGGCGGGCGCGTTTCCGTCATCCACGGCCAGCGCGAGCGTCGTCGCTTCGGGCCAGTGCTGCCGGGCGGCGGTGAGGGTCAGCTCGAAGGCGCGACGCCCCAGCCCGCGCCCCTGATAGGGGCCGCCGATTTTCAGAGCATGGAGCGAGACGGCTGCCTCCGGCACCCAGTCCGGAGAGAGGGGCGGGCGTTTCAGAAGGACGAGACCGACCGGCACCCGGTCCAGCAAAAAGCCAAGCCCGAGCAGGTTCGGAGAGTCGCAGCCCCGCCAGTCCGCGATCGTCTCGGCAAAGCTGCCGCCGAATTCCTCTTGCGCGAGGCTCACGGGCAGGGCCGCGAGCCGGTCCAGATCCCGCGGGTCGAGATCCCGCAGATCGGCGGATGTGAGGGCAGGGGGTGTGGGGATAAGGGACATGGGAGGAGGGTGTTCCAAGGGCTGTGCCCGCGCAGTGTAATCCCGTCTTTGCCGGTCGCCAGTCCCGGGCGAACTGGCCTGCGTCTTTGTTGAAAACGTGGCTCCGGCGCGGGGGGCTGTGGGATCCTAGGCTGGGGCGGACGCGCAGGCGCGCGCGCAATCGAGACCAGAGGAGGCCACGGGAATGGACGGAACAGGCAAGGGATTGGCGCGGGATCTGCCCGATTTTCAACTGGAGAAATACGTGGCCGATCACGCCTATGGGGCGCGCCACCATCTGAGCGCGTCCGATGCGCAGACCCTGAGCATCGCCGAGCTTCTGGAGATGGCGGGGCCGGGCGCGGAGGCTGCCTTTCTGTCCCGGGGTCTGGGCTATACGGCGATCCGGGGCGGCGCAGGGCTGCGCGCGGCGATTGCGGCCACCTACACCCGGCAGAGTCCCGAGACGGTCATGGCCTTTGCCGGGGCGGGGGAGGCGATTTTCGCGGTGCTCAATGTGCTTCTGTCCCCCGGGGATCATGCGGTCGCGGTGACGCCGAATTACCAGTCCCATGAGGCGCTGCCCTGGGCTTTGGGAGCGGTGACGGGGGTTCCGCTGGACCCGGCGCAGGGCTGGGCGCTGGATCTGCAGGCGGTGGCCGATGCGGTGCGGCCCGAGACCCGGGCGATTGTCATCAACTACCCGCATAACCCCACGGGGACCCTCCTGTCCGAGGCGGCGCTGGCCGAACTGGTGGCGCTTTGCCGGGCGCGGGGCCTCTATCTGGTCAATGACGAGGTGTTCCACGGGCTCGGGCCCTCGGCGGCGCCCCATGTTCCGGCGGTGGCGGATGTCTATGAGCGCGGCGTGTCGATCAATGTGCTGTCCAAGGCTTACGGCCTGCCGGGGCTGCGGATCGGCTGGGTGGCAACGCCGGATCAGGGGCTCTTGTCGGAGCTGGAGGCGTTCAAGCATTACCTCTCGGTCTGTCCGGCGGGGCCGAGCGAGTGGCTCGGCGAGATCGCCCTGCGCCAGCGCGACCGAATCCTCGCGCGCAATTGCGGGATCATCGACGAAAACATCGCCCTCTGGTCCGCATGTTTCGCCCGGCACCCGACGCGCTTTGCCGGGGCGGTGCCTGTGGGTGGGAGCATTGCCTATCCGAAATATCTTGGCCCAGGCACTGTGGAGGAGTTCGCCCAGCGGTTGCTGCACGATCATGGGATTTTCGTGGTGCCGGCCTCGACCTTTCCCTCCCAGTCCAGCGCGACCCCGGAGGGGCATTTCCGCATCGGTTTTGCGCGTCGGGGTCTTGCGGAGGGGCTGGCGGCCTTGGAGGCCGCTCTGGCCGAGATGCCGACCCCGGCGTGACCGGGCCGCGCAAAGCCTCTGTCGCCACGGGGCTGGGCCTGATGGCGGGGGCCTCGCTGCTGGTCTCGGGGGTGGATGGGGCGGCGAAGTACCTCTCCGAGGTGTATGCGCCGACCTTCATCGCCTGGGCGCGCTATGCGGTGGCGTTTTGCGTGGTGCTGCCCGTGGCGCTGGTGCTTCGCGACGGGCCGCTCCTGCCGCGTCGGGATCTGGCGCTGCATGGGGGGCGCACGATTTGCCTCGTGCTGGCGATGACGCTGTTTTTCGTGAGCCTGCAAAGCACGGATCTGGCCACGGCGATCGTGGCCTTTTTTGTCGGGCCGGTGGTGGCGCTGTTTCTGGCGGTGACCCTGCTGGGGGAGCGTTTGACCGGGCGGATCCTCGCGAGCCTCGCCTGTGGCTTTGCCGGTGTGATCGTGGCCTTGCAGCCCGGGCAGGATCCGGGGGCGGGCGTGCTCTGGGCGCTGGCGGCGGGGCTGTGCCTGTCGGTCTATCTGGTGGCGACGCGGCTCGCGGGGCGGGAGCGGCACCCGCTGCGCACCCTGCTCTTTCAATGCGGGTTTGGCGCGCTCCTCCTGACGCCCTTCGCGATGCTCAGCGGGGAGGTGCCGCAGGCTGGTCACGGGGTGGTGTTCCTGCTCATGGGTGGGGTCTCGGCGGGCGTGCATCTGATGGTGATCCGGGCGTTTCAGCTGGCCCCGGCGAGCGTGCTGGCCCCGCTTGTCTATCTGGAGCTGCTGGGCGCGATTGTCGTCGGGTTTGTCCTGTTCGGAGACTTGCCCGGGCCCGCGACCTTGGCCGGCGGGGCGTTAATTACCCTGTCGGGCCTGTTGGCCTGGCGCGCGGCGCGGGCGGCCTAGGCGTCGCGCGCAGAGATGGGCTCGGCATATTGCGCAAGGCCATGGCCGAAGGACCAGTTTTCCTTCGCAACCTCAACGAGGCTGATGAAGACATCTTCCGGACGCAGACCGGGGTCGCGGGTGAGGGTGTCGCAAATCGCCTTGTAGAAGGCCTGTTTCTGGGCGGTGCTGCGGGTGTTGTTGGCAGTGATCTGGATCATCACCAGATCCTCGGAGCGCGCGATGTCGAGATAGTTTGGTCCGAAGTCGAAGCTGCTCGGGTCATGTTCGTGGATCACGATAAAGCGGTCCTCGGCGGGCACATCGAAGGTTGAACGCATGGCGGTGAAGACGCCCTGGCGCAGGGCCGCGTGATAGGCGGCGTCCTTGCCGCGGCGCAGGGAGATGCGGGTGAAGGGCATGGTGGGCTCCGGTCCGAAGATCTGGGAGCGTCAGTCTAGCCCCGCCCGTCCCCGGCGCGAGGGACAGTCGCGCCCGGGATCCGCAGGCCAGTTCCTCGGGGCTCAGAGCGCCGCGAGACCCTCGGCGATGGCGGTGGCCAGCCGGGCGGAGCTTTTGGGGGTGGCGCGGGCGAAGCCGATGATCAGGCCCCGTTCCCGGCTTTCGATGCAGAGGCGCGAGAGGGGCAGCATTTGAAACCCCCGGTCCCAGAGCAGGTCGTGGAGGCGGACATCATCCACTTCCTCGGGGAAGCGCAGCATCACCTGCAGCCCGCCATCGGGGCGCGAGACATCCGCATCCTGCCCGAGCCCCGCTTGCAGGGCGTCGGTGAGGCAGATCATCCGCTCCTGATAGGTGCGGGCGGTGATGCGCAGGTGGCGGGCGAAGCGGCCCGAGCTGATGAATTCGGCCATGGCGGCCTGCACATGGGTGTTCACGCTGCTGCCCAGGGCGCGGTGTGCCCGGCGGACCGGGGTGACCAGCGCAGGGGGCACGATCAGCCAGCCGAGGCGCATGGCGGGCATCAGGCTCTTGGAGAGGGTGCCGATCAGCGCGACCGAGGCGGCCTTGTCGAGGGAGAAGACCGGGGGGACATCGGCGCCTTTCCAGACGAAATCGCCGTCATAGTCATCCTCGATCACCATGGCCTGCTGCGCCTCCGCATAGGCGAGCACATCCATCCGGCGGGCGAGTTTCATCCGCGTGCCGGTCGGGTATTGGGTCGAGGGGGTCACATAGATCATCTTGGCAGGCTCCGCCCCAGGGCCCATGCGCAGGTCTCTGGGCAGGTCCCTCGGCAGGGCGCGGGTCACCAGCCCCTTGGCGGCAAAGAGCGCCTTGCCGCCCGCATAGCAGGGATCCTCCATCATCACGTGATCGCCGGGATCCGTGAGCAGATCACTCATCAGGGCCATGGCGCTCTGGGTGCAGGGCAGGATGAAGACCTGATCCGGGGAAACCGAGACCCCGCGGCTGCGCTTGAGGTGGAGGGCCAGCGCCTCGCGCAGGAGCGGCAGGCCCTGGTACTCCTCATACATGTCGAGCCCGCCGCGATTGCGCCGCGCCACCCGACGCAGGCAGATCGCCCAGTCATCCCGGGGAAAGAGGCTCGGATCCGGCAGGCCCGGCGCAAAGGCGTCGATCCTGCCCACCCGGTAGCCCTCGCGGTGATTGGCGCTGAGGCGCTGGCCGCGCTGCGAGAGGGCGATGGGGGCCGGGCGGGGCGTCTGGGCGGGCCGCAGGTCCGGCAGGGCACAGACCCGGGGGCGGGCGCCGCGCCTTGTCTCGATCACGCCCTCGGCCTGCAGCCCTTCATAGGCCTCGATCACCGAGTTGCGCGACATGGCCAGCGCCGTGGCGGCCTTGCGCGTGGAAGGCAGCTCGTCCTGGGGGCGCAGGACCCGCTCTGTCACCCCGCGCCGGATGGCCAGACGCAGGGCCGTGGCCTTGCCCGCATCGGGGGGCGCGAATTTCTCCATCAGGGCGGCGATCTCAAGTGGTTCTATCATGGCTCTGCATTCTGACGTGATCTACGGTCCAGTTTGCCCCAGGCCCGGCGATGGGGCAAGTGAAAGGTCAGCAGTGTTGTCCTTTGAGGGAGGGATAGCTTAGCCGCCCCCCGGCCCGGACGGGGAACCAGATTGAGACGAATTCCGCAGGCCAGCGGGGTTCGCGGCCCGGAGATGCGCCCGGGCGTGGCAGGATTGCCCCGCATCGCAGCCAAAGGAGGGGCCCATGCCCGTGCTCAACCTGTCCTATGCGCAGATCAAGGATCCTGCCGCCTTTGCCGAGTACGTCCAGCGGGCAGCAGAGATCATGGCGGATTTCCAGGTGGAGGTTGTCGGGCGCGGGGAGTTCGCCGCCTGCATGGCCGGGGCAGCGGGTGCGCCCACGGTCGGGGCCGTCTTTCGCTATCCGAGCATGGCGGAGGCGCAGGCGTTCTTCGCCTCACCACGCTACCAGGCGCTGATTCCCCTGCGCGAGCGGGCCTGCGAGATGACGATCCTGCTCTTTGACGAAGGCGGTTAGGCCCCTCACAGCCGGAGTTGCCCAAGCGATCCCAGCCCGCGCCCTTGTTTTTCAAGGCGCGGGACGGGGGTCTGCGGCCTCTTGCGCGATCAATTTCTAAATTGGTTGACCAATAACAGATCAATTGGTACGGATTGTTCAGCCAATATTGGGAGGACACCAATGCCAACAGGATTTTCACGCCGCCACGCCTTGAAAACAGGGGCGGCCTTTGCCCTTGCAACCCCCGCCTATCTGCGCTCCACCAGTGGGGCCCATGCGGCGACAACCCTGAAACTGGGGCTTGTGAGCCCCCAGACCGGGCCGCTTGCCTCCTTCGGGGAGGCGGATCAATACGTGATTGATGCGGTCCGCAAGGCTGTTGCTGGCGGGATCGAGACGCCAGAGGGTCTGGTGAATATCGAGATCGCCGTGCGCGACACCCAGTCGAACCCGAACCGGGCGGCGGAGGTGGCGGCGGATCTGCTGCTGGATGAGGAAGTGTCGATCCTGCTTGCGGCCTCGACCCCGGACACGACCAACCCGGCGGCGGATCAGGCGGAGCTGAACGGCACGCCCTGCATCACCACGGACACGCCCTGGCAGGCGCATTTCTTTGGCCGCAACGGCGACCCGGCGGTGGGGTTTGACTATACTTACCACTTCTTCTGGGGGCTCGAGGGGGTTGTCGGCGCTTTTCTCGACATGTGGCGGAGCTCTGGCGCGGCCCCGGTGGTGGGCGGACTTTTCCCGAACGATCCCGATGGCAATGCCTGGGCCGATCCGGTCAATGGCTTCCCCGCGCCGCTGGCGGAGGCAGGCTTTGCCCTGGTCGATGGGGGGCGGTTCCAGCCGCTCAACGATGATTTCTCGGCCCAGATCTCGGCCTTCAAACAGGCCGGGGTGGAGATAGTCACCGGCGTGATGATCCCGCCGGATTTCGCCACCTTCTGGCAGCAGGCCGCGCAGCAGGAGTTCCGACCCAAAGTGGTCACGGTTGGCAAGGCGCTGCTGTTCCCGTCTGTGATCGACAGTCTGGGGGCGCGGGGCATGGGGCTGACCACGGAGGTGTGGTGGTCGCCGAGCCATCCCTATCGTTCGGGTCTGACCGGGCAGACCGCTCAGGCGCTCGCCGCAGAGTACATGGCCGCGACCGGGCGGCCCTGGACCCAGCCGCTGGGCTTCAAACATGCGCTCTTTGAGGTGGCGATCGACGCGATCAAGCGGGCCGAGACCCTCGACCCGGAGGCGATCCGCGATGCCATTGCCGCCACGCGCTACCAATCTGTGGTGGGCCCGGTGGATTGGTCCAGGGGACCGGTCAAGAATGTCTCGACCACGGACCTGGTGGCCGGGCAGTGGCAGACGGGCACGGATCTCGTGATCACCAATAACGGAACCTCGCCGCATATTCCGGTGGGCGGCCCGCTGCAGTTGATCGGGTAAGCGGATGCTGTCCCTGAGCAATCTGAACAAGGCCTACGGCGCGGTGGTGATCGCGGAGGACCTCTCGCTGGAGGTCCCCCGGGGCCAGGCGCTGGGAATTCTCGGTCCCAACGGGGCGGGGAAGACCTCGCTCTTCAACCTGATCGTGGGCACTGTGCCCGTGGATGGCGGAAGAATGACCCTGGAGGGGGCGGAGATCACCGCCATGCCCGCGGCGGATCGCTGTCATCTGGGGATCGCACGGTCCTATCAGGTGCCCCATCCCTTCGTGGGCATGACGGTCTATGAAAACTGCCTGACCGCCGCCTGTTTCGGCGGGGGCCTGCGCGAGGCGGAGGCGGCCACTCATTGTGTCGAGGTGCTGCAGCTCTGCGGGCTGGCGGTGAAGGGCGACAGTCTGGCCGGGGATCTGACCCTGTTGGAGCGCAAGCGGCTGGAACTGGCCCGGGCGCTGGCCAGTCGTCCGAAGCTTCTGTTGCTGGATGAGATTGCGGGCGGGCTGACCGAGCCGGAATGCGACGCGCTGGTGGAGACGATCCGCACCATTCGCGCGACCGGGGTGACGATCGTCTGGATCGAACATGTGCTGCACGCGCTGACGGAGGTGGCGGATCGCGCGATCCTGCTCTCGGGCGGGCATATCCTGGCCGATGCCACGCCGGGGGAGATCATGGACGATCCGGTCGTGCGCGAGATCTATATGGGAGCGCCGGCCGATGCTGCTTGAGGTGAAATCCGTGAGCGCCTCCTATGGCGCGTTTCAGGCCCTGTTCGATGTGGATCTGACCATCGCCCAGGGGGAGACCGTGGCCGTGATGGGCGCGAACGGGGCGGGAAAATCGACCCTGTTCAATGTGATTGCCGGGGGATTGGCGGCGCGCAATGGCGCGGTCAGCTTCCATGGCAAGGACCAGACCGGAGCGCCGCCCGAGGCGATCACGGCCGCTGGCGTGGCCTGCGTACCCGAGGGGCGGCGGCTGTTTTCCTCGCTGACGGTGGAGGAAAACCTGCTCATGGGGGCCCATTGCGGGCGGCCGGGCGACTGGACGCTGGACAAGGTCTTTGGGCTGTTCCCGATCCTGGAGGAGCGGCGGCGGCAGGCGGTTACCTCCCTTTCCGGTGGGCAGCAACAGATGGTCTCGATCGGGCGGGCGATGATGGCGAACCCGGATCTGTTGATGTGCGACGAGCTGAGCCTGGGCCTCGCCCCGGTGGTGATTAAGGACATCTATGCCGCCCTTGCCAAGGTGCGGGAGGCGGGGATGTCCACCCTCATCGTCGAGCAATCGGTGACCCAGGCGCTGGCCGCGGCGGATCGGGCCTATTGCCTGACCGAGGGGCGCGTCGTGCTCCAGGGGGCGGCAGCAGATCTGAGCCATGAGGTCGTGGCCGATGCGTATTTCGGAAAGGTGCACTGATGGTCTGGATGAACGCAATTTCCCAAGGCATCTTCCTTGGCGGGCTTTACGGGCTTTTCGCGGTGGGGCTGTCTCTCGTGTTCGGGGTGATGCGGATCGTGAACATTGCCCATGGCGATTTCATCGTGCTTGCGGCCTTCATGGCCTTTGCCATTGCCGAGCTTCTGGGGCTTGGTCCCGCCATGGGGCTGGCCGTGGCGCTGCCGGTGATGATGATCCTCGGTTACGCCCTGCAACGGGGCCTTCTGAACCGCACGCTCGGGGACGACCCGTTGCCACCGCTTCTGGTGACCTTCGGGCTCTCCATCGTGTTGCAGAACCTGCTTTTGGAAGTCTTCTCCGCCGATAGCCGCAAGATCGATGCGGGTTGGTTCGGAGATGCATCGGTCACCGTCGCACCAGGTCTGTCCTGGGGCTATCTGCCGATTGTCACACTGGTGACGGCGGTGGCCGGTGTCTGGGCGCTCCATACCCTGTTCTGGCACACAAGGTTGGGGCGGGTGTTCCGCGCGACCTCGGATGATCTGCAGATCGCCCGCTATATGGGGGTGAAGACCTCTCATGTGTTCGCGCTGGCGACGGCGATTGCCTTTTTCTTCATGGCGGTGGCGGGGGTCCTGTTGGCCTTGCGGACGAATTTCGACCCCTCCACGGGGCCGCTGCGGCTGATCTTTGCCTTTGAGGCGGTGATCATCGGGGGGCTCGGCAATATCTGGGGCACTTTGATCGGCGGTCTGCTTCTGGGCGTGGCCCAGGCGGTGGGTGCGCAGATCGATGCCTCTTTCCAGATCCTCGCAGGCCATGTCGTGTTCCTGCTTGTCCTTGTTTTCCGGCCTCAGGGCCTTGTCCCGAAGGTGGCTTGAGATGACCATGGCATTGAACACAACTGCGCCTTGCAGCGAAACGGGCAGGGGCCTTGGCGATCTGATGCGGATCGGGCTGGTGTTGGGCATCCTCGGATTTCTGGTCGCGGCCCCCTGGCTGCTGGGGCGGTCGGACCTGCGGCTCGCGACGGAGATCCTGCTCTATCTCTCGCTGGCCACCTTGTGGAACCTCTTGGCGGGCTATGTCGGTCTCGTCTCCATCGGGCAGCAGGCTTTTGTCGGGATCGGAGGCTATGCGCTCTTTGGTCTGGTCATTCTGGCCGGGGTGCCGCCGCTCTGGGCGATCCCCTTTGTCGTGGCCCTGTCGGCCTGCGCAGCGGCGGGGATGGCACCGCTCCTCTTCCGGCTGAAGGGACATTATTTCACCATCGGCACCTGGGTGATGGCCGAGATCCTGCGGGTGGCTTTCGCGCAGGTGAGCGCGCTCGGCGGCGGGTCGGGCACTTCCCTGCCCATCGCGTCGGTGCGCTCCATCGCGGCGAGCCGTCCGCAGATCGAGATGGTCATCTATTTCCTGGCCGCCGCCACGGCGCTGGCCTGTGTCGCGGGGAGCTTCCTGCTCCTGCGGTCGCGGGTCGGGCTGGCCCTGCGCGCGATCCGGGACAATGCGGAGGCCGCGGGGGGCATCGGGATCGGTATCAAACGGATCAAGTGGGCCACCTATGTGGGCGTCGCTGCGATGACCGCCCTCGTTGGGGCGCTGATCTTCCTGCAGAAGATCCGGATCTCGCCCGATGCGGCCTTTGCCATCAATGACTGGACAGCCCTTGTCATCTTCATGGTGGTGATGGGCGGGATTGGCCGGATCGAAGGCCCGATCCTGGGCACGCTGGTCTTCTTCCTCTTGCGCGAAAACCTGGCCGATCTCGGCAGCTGGTACCTGATCCTGCTGGGGCTCGTGTCCATTGCCACGATGCTCGTTGCGCCCAAGGGGCTCTACGGGCTGCTGGAGGCGAAAACCGGCCTCCACCTCTTTCAGGTCCGGCGGGATATGCCGGGCGCTCCGACTTCCAAAGATCTCAATGAAAGGACAGAGAGATGAACATTCAAACGGATTTGAGCCTCGACCTCGTGGTGGATGCCCCGCAGCTTGTCACCTTGCCGGTTGCAGAGAGCGATGCGCGCTTCCCGGTGCACCGTATATATTGTGTCGGGCGGAATTACGCGGCCCATGCGGTCGAGATGGGTCATGACCCGGAGAAAGAGCCGCCCTTCTTCTTTCAGAAAGCGCCGGACACGATCCTGCAACCGGGCGAGAATTTCCCCTATCCGGCGCAATCGGAGAATGTGCATTACGAGATGGAACATGTGATCGCGATCGGGAAGGGCGGCTCCGACATCGCCGTCGCGGATGCGCTGGACCATGTCTATGGCTACGGGGTCGGGCTCGATATGACCCGGCGCGACCTGCAGGGTGTGGCCAAGAAGATGGGGCGGCCCTGGGAGGTGGGGAAGTCGTTTGAGCATTCCGCGCCCATGTCGGCAATCCATCCGGTGGCAAAGATCGGGCATCCGGCGGAGGGGGCGGTGACCCTGAAGGTCAATGGCGCGCTGAAGCAGGATGGCGATCTGAACCAGCTGATCTGGAAGAGCGAAGAGGTGATCTCCTATCTCTCCGGGCTTTTCACCCTGCAGCCGGGGGATCTGATCATGACCGGCACGCCCGCGGGCGTCGGTGCGGTGGTCCGCGGAGATGTCATGGAAGGCGCGGTGGCCGGGATCGACGCGATTGCCGTGACGGTCGTCTGACCGTCACCCCAGAAGTTTCTGAGACACGGAGTCGAGGTGCTGACGCATCTCGGCTCGCGCCATTTCAGCGTCCCGGTTGTTGATCGCGTCGAGGATGCGGTCATGCTGGTCAAAGCTGTGATGATCGGCGGGCGGCGGGCCGTCATTGCCGCGATCCCGACCCCAGACCACCGTGCGGCGGATCGAGTTCAGCGTATCAAAGACGGCCGTCAGCACCGTGTTGTTCGAGGCTTCGGCAATCGCCCGGTGGAGCGCATTGTCCTGCGCCTCGTATTCCCGCCAGTTGCGCGCGTTGCGGCAGCGATCGGCGATGGTGCGGAGCTCTTTAAGGTCGGCGGAGGAGGCATGCACGGCAGCAAACCCGGCCAGCGCGGGCTCGATCAGGATCCGCGCATTCATCACTTCGACCGGGCTGGCGCGTTCCGCGGTGGAGGGCAGGGAGCTGGCCTCCGCATCCGGACGGGCGCCCACGAAAGTGCCCCGGCCCACATGGCGCCAGATCGAGCCCTCGGCCTCGAGCAAGGCCAGCGCCTTGCGCAGATCATTCCGTGTCACGCCCAATAGATCGACCAATTCCCGCTCAGGAGGCAGGCGTTGACCCGTGGCGATTTTCTGATTTGCGATGAAGGCGCGCAACTGAACGAGCGCGCTGTGGCCGTCATCCGTGATCAATGTCAGTAGCCCATTTTCTTGCAACGTCTTCATGTCCTTTGCGTCATTTTCCCTCAGGCTGCAAGCCAACGGCCCTGCCACCCCTCATCAATACCATGCGACACGATATCAATTTACTATTGATACTATCATTAATACGATTGATCGCAAATCAATAGTGAGGAGGAGGACAGGGAAGGAGATGACGGATCCGGATTTGGGGCTCACGGTCCTGCGGCTGACCTTTGGCGCGCTGACCTTCGCCCATGGCTATCAGAAATGGGGGAATATGGATAAGTTCTGCGCCTCCTGGGGGCTGTCCCGTCCCACTGCTGTGGCGGTGGCAGTGGTGCAGACGGTCGGCGGAGCTCTGATTTTACTGGGGTTTCTGACGCAACTATCGGCCTTGGCCAATTGCGCGGTGAATGCAGCGATTCTCCATGCGCTGATCACCAAGAGCGATGAGCCCTTTCTCGCCCCCGCCCGGCATTCCTGGTCCATCGGGGTCGCCTATCTGGGCATGGCCCTGGCCTTGGCGCTCGGAGGCGGTGGGGCTCTGGCCGTGGATCGACTCTTTTAGCGCTATCAATGCGTGATCAATATTTACATTGATTCATTTTGGTTCTATGGATTGGTCAACAGAGAGAAGGACGAGTCTATGTTGACGGTGGGTGTTGGTGGAATTGGCCTGATGGCCCTGGGGATGGCGCTTGCCGGCTCCGTGGCGGGTGTGCTGGCCGGGCTGTTCGGCATTGGGGGGGGAGCGGTCCTCGTCCCTATCCTCGTGGAGTTTCTGGGTTTTCTCGGTGTGCCGGAGAGCGTGCGCACCCATATGGCGGTGGGCACCTCGCTGGCGATCATCGTCCCGACCTCGATCCGGTCCTACCGGGCCCATGCGGCGCGGGGCGCGCCGGACCGGGACCTGCTGCGCGCCTGGGCCCTCTGGGTGCCGGTGGGGGTGCTGGTCGCCGGGCTCTTCGTGGCGGGGGTGTCCGGTGCGGCGCTGCGCATGATCTTTGCCGGGGTCGCGATCCTCATCGCCCTCAAGATGCTGCTCAACCGCGAGAGCTGGACCATTGCCGCGGATCTGCCACCGCAACCCTGGCGCAGCGGGGCCGGGTTCGGGATCGGCTTTGTCTCGACCTTCATGGGGATCGGCGGGGGCAACCTCAACAATGTCTTCATGACGAGCTTTGGCCGCACGATCCATCAGGCGGTGGCGACCTCGGCGGGCCTCGGCGTTCTGATCGCGATCCCGGGGGTGCTGACCTATGTGCTGATCGGGCTCGGGCATCCGGATCTGCCGCCGCTCTCGCTGGGTTATGTGAACCTGATTGCGCTCCTCGCGATCATGCCCGTGACCATGCTCTGCGCACCGCTGGGCGTCCGGCTGGCCCATGGGCTGAGCAAGCGGCAGATGGAGATCCTCTTCGGGGTTTTCCTTCTGGCGGTTGCCGCCCGCTTCATCTCTTCCGCATTTTGAGAAAGGATCAAAATCGTGAATTCGCATACAGACAGCAAAACCATGACTGGAACCGAAGTGCAGAGCCGCGCGACCTTGCTGGCCACCGTGAAGGGCAACCAGACGATTGCCTTTGTGGATGAGGCGACGGGGGATGTCCTGGCCGCGCCCGTGGTGGGCACGCCGACGGCGAAGCCCCATGAGATCATCCTGTCCGATGACGGGCGGCGGGCCTTTGTCTCGCTTTACGGCGATGCGGGCTATCCGGAGAACCGGCCGAACAACCAGATCGCCGTGCTGGACGTGGCGAAGATGGAGCTGGAGACGGTGATCGGCACGGATCTCTATGAAGGGGTGCATGGGCTGGCCAAGGATCATCTCGGTCGGATCTGGGTCACGGCGGAGTGCAACCAGTGCATTCTGGTGATCGACCCCGACACGCTGGAGATCGTCCAGTCGGTGCATACCGAGACCCGCTGCCATTTCATCTTCCCGTCCCGGAACGGCAAGCTGATCTACTCGGCCCATAAGGAGATCCCCTATATCGGGGTCCATGACGCCGAGACCTGCGAGATGGTCGACAAGATCCCGCTGGAGATCGGCAGTCAGGCGATCTGGCACGCGCCGGACAAGGAAGTGCTCTATGTGGGGGATTTCTTCCGCCCGCTCTTCCATGTGGTCGATACGGTCTCGCGCAAGGTGGTGGCCTCGGTGCCGCTGAAGGGCGTGCCCGGCTGGCCCTATGCCACGCCGAACGGCAAGCACATCGTGGTGTCGACCTATATCGAGGCGGAGGATCGCGGGTTTGCCGAGATCTTTGACGCGGACACGCTGGAGCCGGTTTCGATCGTGGAGCTGCCGGCGGAGCCCTTCCATGTGCTGGATGGCGATGACGGCAAGAGCGTGCTGATTGTCGTCGGCGATGGGCGGCTGGTGCGGATGGAGATCGCGACCGGTGCGCTCGATGCGCTGGAATACCCGCTGGGGGCGGGCATGCCCGAGCAGGTCGTGCGCAGCTTCCGTCGGGCGTGATCATGACCCGGCCCGTCCTGAGCTCGCGCGCGACCCTTGCGGATCCGTCGGCGCAGATTGCGGCCTGACGGGCCATGGCGCAGATGTCCGATATGGCAGGGGCGGCCCCGGTCGGGGCCTGGGCGCCCCTGCGCCACCGGGCCTTTCTGTGGATCTGGACGGCGACGGTGCTGTCCAATACCGGCACCTGGATGAATGATGTGGGGGCGGCCTGGTTGATGACCGAGCTCGCCCCCACACCGATCATGGTCGCCCTGATCCAGAGCGCGACGACCCTGCCGGTGCTGTGCTTTGCGCTTCTGGCCGGGGTTCTGACGGATCGGTTGGATCACAAGCGGATGATGCTGGTGATCAATGGCGCCATGGCGGCGGTTGCGGGGCTGATGGCGGTGGTGGTCTGGCAGGGGGCGATGTCGGCAGGGCTGCTCTTGCTGCTGACCTTTCTGCTGAATACGGGGGCGGCCTTTCTCGCGCCGCTCTGGCTGGCGACGGTGCCGTCCTTGGTGGACCGTCCGGCCTTGCCCGCAGCGCTGGCGCTCAACTCCATGGGGATCAATATCAGTCGCGCGATCGGGCCGAGCCTTGCGGGGCTGGTGATCGTGGCGGCGGGGCTCTGGGCGCCCTTTGCCCTCAATGCGCTGAGCTTCGTGGCGATCCTCGCGGCGGTGGCGCTCTGGCGTCCGGAGGCGCGGGGGGGCAAGCGCCGGACGCGCATTCGTGCGGATCTGCGCGAGATCTGGGACTTCCTGCGCGCGACCCCGGCCTTTCGCCGTGTCCTGCTGCGGGCCTTCGGGTTCTTTCTGTCGGCATCGGCGGGCTGGGCCCTGCTGCCGGTCATTGCGCGGGAGAATGTGGGCGCAGGCTCCGGCGGGTTCGGCGTGATGATGGGCGCGATCGGGCTGGGCGCGGTTCTGGCCGCGCTGGTCCTGCCGCGCTTGCGCCGGGCCCTGAGCGCCGGGGCGCTGGTTTCGCTGGGAACCGGCGTGGTCGCGCTTTGCCTGAGTGGTTTGGCAATGGTTGGCGGATTGATCCCGTCCTTGGGCCTCTGCCTGCTCTTTGGGATGGCCTGGATCGCGGTTCTGTCGAGTTTTCACATCGCCACGCAGATCGTTTTGCCCGGCGATTTGCGCGGGCGCGGCGTGGCGGTGTTTCTCATGGTCTTCTTCGGAACCATGGCGCTTTTTGCCTTTTTCTGGGGGGCTCTGGCCACCTGGACGACGCCCTCTCTGGCCCTTGGGGCTGCCGCGGCGAGCGCGGCTCTGGCGCTTGTGAGCCTGCGGCGAGTGCCCCTGCCGGGCTGACCGCGACTCTCTCAACTTGATCCAAGATTGATCAGATTGCCTGCTCCGGTGGACATCTGCGCTGTCCATCTGCCGCACCGATCGATAATCCCATGAAAACAGGGTAAAAATGCCGATCACGGAAAGAAAAATGATTCATTGACACAGATCAATTCACATGTTTGGCTGTAATCAATCAAACCAATATTAGGATTGATCGGGCGTGGAGGACGCCCTTAGTCGCAACCGGGAGGAGACCCCATGTTCAAGACATTTCTGACAGCCACCACCGCCCTTGCCCTGTGCGGTGCCGCGAGCATCGCGGGGGCCGAGCCCCTGAAGATCGGTGCCTCGCTGCCGATCACGGGCAATTTCTCGATCAACGGGCTGAAGCACAAACAGGGCTACGAGCTGTGCGTGGATCTGATCAATGCGCGGGGCGGGATGCTGGGCCGCGAGGTGGAACTGATCGTGTCGGACAACCGCTCGGACGCGGCCACGGCTCTGGCGCAGTATGAGCGTTTCATCAATGTGGACGGGGTGGAGGCAGTGTTCGGCACCTTCTCGTCCAAGCTGAGCTTTCCGCTCTCCAATGTGCTGGCGAAATACGGGATGGTGCATCCCCTGCCGGCGGGCGGGGCCCTGCGGATCTATCGCCAGGGCCATGACAACCTGTTCTACTTCCAGCCCAACGCGGCGGAATATGTGGGGGCGAGCCTGAACGGCATCATCGCCGATCTGGTCCCTGAGGGTGAGGCGCCCAAGACCGCCGCGGTGGTCCATGCGGATGACTTCTTTGCCAATGCGGTGGCCGCGGGGCTTCTGGGCAAGGTGGTGACCAATCCGTCCGATGGGTCCATCGTGGAGGACATGTCGCCGGGCTATATCACCACCGCGGGCATGGATCTGGTCTATGACGAGATCTGGCCCGAGGAGGGGTTCAACGACTGGCTGCGTCTGGCCAATTCCATCAAGAAATCCGGCGCGGAGATGATCATTGCCCTGACCGCCTCCGCCGAGGAGGCGACCCAGCTGACCCGCGCCCTGAAGACCGTGCGCGCCACGCCCAAGCTCGTCTATCTCAGCCAGGGCACCCAGGCGGAGTATCACGAGGGGGTGGGCGATGCCTCGGACGGGGTGGTGATCCACACGAGCTGGCATCCGGCTGCGCCTTACGATTCGGTTCTGGGCGGGCAGCCTTTCTCGAACGCGGATTTCGTCACGGCCTTTTCGGCGGCCTTCGGGACCGATCCCGATGAGGACAGCGCGATCCCCTTTGCCGTCTGTCAGGGGATCGAGCAATCGATCCTCGCCACGGGCGGCACGGATAACGCGGCCATGGGCCAATGGCTGTCGGATCGCAACAGCGCGGCACCGGTGCAGACCGTGCTCGGCAACTTTCACTGGGACGAGACGGGCCTCGCGATCGACAAGCCCTTCCTGATGACCCAGTGGCAGAATGATGGCGAGCTGTCCTTCATCTATCCCACCGGGGATTTCGATGGGATCGCGCCGTTCAGCTACCCCAAGGGCGGCTTCTGAGTTTCTCCCTGAGACTGACTCGCGCCCTGCGGGGTGCGGGCATTTTTTCTTCACACCAGCGGAGGGCGACATGCTCGAAGTCAAAAATCTCTGCAAGCATTTCGGGGGGATCAAGGCCGTGGATGGCTGTACCTTCTCCGCCGAAGCGGGGGCGATCACCGCCCTGATCGGCCCGAATGGGGCCGGCAAGACCACGGCCTTCAACTGCATCAGCCGGACCATGCAGCCCACCAGTGGCGAGGTCTGGCTCGATGGCGGGCGGATCGACGGGCTGCGGCCCAGCCAGGTCACGGGCGCGGGCCTCTCGCGGACCTTTCAGATCAGCCGCAACCTCGCGGATATGACCGTGGTCGAAAACATGGTCGTGCAATCCAAGCTCAATGGCTGGCGCGACTGGTTCAAGCCGGCGATCAGCCCGGAAGAGCGCGACAAGGCCATGGATATCCTTGATTTTCTCGGCATCACACGGATCGCCCATGAGGACGGGTCGAACCTGTCCTATGGCCAGAAGAAGCTGATGGATTTCGGCGCGCTGCTGATGAGCGACCCGAAGATCATCCTGCTCGACGAACCGGCGGGGGGCGTGAACCCCTCCCTGCTCGAAGAGATCATCGGCCATATCCGCAAGCTCAACGAGCGCGGGCTCACGGTGCTGATCGTGGAGCACAACATGGATCTGATCATGCGGCTTTCCCACAAGGTCGTGGTCATGGCTCAGGGCCGGGTGATCTGCGACGGCCCGCCAGAGATCGTGCGCAAGGATCCTGCGGTGCTCGATGCCTATCTCGGCGGCGTTCTGGAAGAGGAGGCGGCGTGATGGAAAACCTGCTGCATGTGGAAGGCATTGTCGCCGGATACGGGGATGGCCCCGCGATCCTCGACGGCGCCGGCATCGATATCCAGCCCGGCAAGGTGCATTGCATCATCGGGCCCAACGGGGCGGGGAAATCGACCCTGCTCAAAGCGATCTGCGGGATGCTCGACATCCGTCAGGGGGATGTGGTCTTCAAGGGCGAGAGCCTGAAGGGGCTGCGCCCGGACCAGATCCTGCGCAAGGGCATCTGCTTTGTCCCGCAGGAGCGGGCGCTCTTTCCCAAGATGAGCGTGCGCGAGAACCTGCGGATGGGCGGGTTCATCCTCGAGGATCCCAAGCTGCTGGAAAGCCGGATCGACGGCATTCTCGACCGCTTCCCGATCCTGCGCGAGCGCGCGGATCAGATGGCAGGGACCATGTCCGGTGGCCAGCAACAGACCCTGGCCATGGCGCGGACCCTGATCATCAAGCCCGACATCGTCATGCTCGACGAGCCGTCCCTGGGTCTCGCGCCCAAGATCGTGCTCGAGATGTTCGAGATCATGCGGATGATGTCCGACGAGGGCGTTACGGTTCTGCTGGTCGAGCAGAACGCGCAGATCGGGCTGAAGCAATCCCATTGGGGCGTCGTGCTCGATCTGGGTCGGACCCTGATCGAGGGCCCGGCCGAGGAGGTGCTCGCCGATCCCCGCATTCAGGAACTGTATCTCGGCGGCAAGCGCGCCGCGTGATTGGGGGACATTATGGCTGATATTCTACAACTTCTGATCCTGGGCCTGGCGCTTGGTGGCGTCTTCGGGCTGATGGGATCCGGGCTCTCGCTGGTGTTCGGGGTCATGCGGGTGGTCAATCTGGCCCATCCCGTTCTGATCATCGGCGGGGCCTATGTCACGTATTTTGGCTGGAAGCTGCTGGGCGTGGATCCGTTGATCATGGTCCCGGTTGCGGGGGTGATCCTCGCGGCCACGGGCGTGCTGATCTACAAGGTCTTTTTCGAGAAAGACGCCCAGAGCGCGAAATACTCGGACCTCACGGTGCTCATGGCCTTTGCGGTGGCGATGATCGTCGAGGGGCTGCTTGGGGGCATGTTCACCAATACCCAGCGTGTGACCTCGCCCGACTATGCCACCGATGCGATCTTTTTCGGGGATGTCTTCATCCCCACCGGGCAGCTCTATGCCGGGATCGTGTCCCTGGCGATCATCGGGGGGCTGTCGCTCTTCCTGAAATATAGCCACACGGGCTACGCCATCCGCGCCACCACCCAGAACCGCGAGGCGGCCCAGCTTCTGGGCGTGAATGTCCAGTTCATCGGCGTGCTCTCCTTTGCCATCGGCATCGGGCTTGCGGGCTGCGCGGGCGCTCTGGTCAGCTTCGTCTTTTCCTTCTTCCCGGCCAAGCACTGGGAGTGGATCGCGATCCTGATGAGCCTCGTGGTGCTCGGTGGCATGGGCTCGATCCTCGGCACGGTCGTGGGCGCGCTCGTGCTCTCGGTTCTGGCCGCGTTCACCGGTGCCTATTTCGGCGCGACCTGGTCCACGATGGTCTTCTTCGTTGCGCTTTTCCTTGTCCTGCTGCTGCGTCCCCAGGGGCTCTTCGGCGAAAAATCGGAGATCTCCTGATGAGTATGATGATGGATGATGCCAGCGCGGTGCTCGAGGCCCGCGCGGCCCATAACGCCAAGCTGGCCCGCATGGCCGACAAGACCCGCGCCACCTGGTTCCCCATTGCGATCCTGATCGCGCTGGCGGTGCTGCCGCTGCTGCAATTCGCGGGGAATTACAACTATGTGCTGCATATGGTGATCTTCATCGCCTCCTATGTGGCCATGGCTTCGGGCTGGAACATTCTGGGCGGGTTCACCGGCTATATCTCCCTGGGTCATAACGTGTTCTTCGCCATTGGCGGCTACATGGCCGGGATCCTGCTGGCCCGGTTCGGGATCTCCTCGATCCTCTCGGCGCCTTTCGTGGCACTGATCGCAGCCGGGATCGGGTTTGGCGTGGGGATGATCACGCTCAAGGTCCGCGGACCGAGCTTCATCATCTCGTCGATCGCGCTTCTGATGATCGTGCGGATCCTCTTTGACAACTGGCATTTCGTGGGCGGCGCCAATGGCATGTCCCTGCCGGTGACCGAGCTCGATGTCCGCTGGGCCAAGATTCCCTATTACTATGCCATGGTGGCGATTGCGGCCTTCGCGGTCTGGGCTTCTTACCGGATCAAGCATTCGAAATTCGGGCTGGGCCTGCGGGCCATCTCGAAGGATGAGATCAAGGCCGAGAGTGCCGGGATCGACACGCGGCTTTACAAGGTCACGGCCTTTGCCCTCTCGGCCTTCTTCGTGGCTTTGGCGGGGGCGGTCTGGGGCGAGTACCTGACCTATCTGCGGCCGAATATCTTTCTGATCATCCTCGTGGCGGCCAACATGATGCTGATGTGCATTCTCGGCGGCAAGGGCACCATTGCGGGCCCGGTGGTGGGCGCGCTGCTGATCGTGCTCTTCAACGAAGGGTTCGTGGCGGTGATGGGGGCCTCGGAGCTCAACATCCTCGGCACGGGCGCGATCATGGCCGCGGTGCTGCTCTTCTTCCCGCTGGGGATCGTGGGCACCCTGGCCAAGGCCGGCAAACTGCCCCGCGTCCTGAACTGGGACTGACCTTTTCGCCCGGCGCCCCAGCGGTGCCGGGCTCTACCATTTTCTGACAGGAAAGCTGCGCCATGCCCCGCGACGACATGCAAACCCTTCGCTCGACCATCATCTACACCAAGACCGATGAGGCCCCACAGCTCGCGGCGGCCTCGCTTCTGCCGATCCTGCGCCGTTTTGCAGGCGTGGCGGGAATCGAGATCGTCGAGAAGGACATCTCGCTCGCCGGTCGGATCCTTGCGGCCTTTCCCGAGGCGCTGAGCGCGGAGCAGCGGCAGAGCGATGATCTGGCCGAATTGGCCGATCTGGTGACTGCGCCCGAGGCCAATGTGATCAAGCTGCCGAACATCTCGGCCTCGCTGGCACAGTTGCTGGATGCGATCGCCGAGTTGCAGGGCAAGGGCTACGCCATTCCCGACTATCCGGACGCGCCAGCCACCGGGGCAGAGCATATCTCCCGGGCGCGCTATGATGCCGTCAAGGGGTCGGCGGTGAACCCGGTGCTGCGCGAGGGCAATTCCGACCGTCGCGCCCCGGCGGCCGTCAAGGCCCATGCCCGCGCCCATCCCCATGCCATGGGCGCCTGGTCCGCTACCAGCGACACCAATGTCATGACCATGATGGGCGGCGATTTCCGTGCCAACGAAGTGTCTTTGACCCTGACGGAGGCCGAGGCCCAGGGCCCCTTGCAGATCGTCCATATGGCCGGAGATGGCACGCGCACGGTTCTGGCCGATGGGCTGAGCTATCCGCCGGGCACGATCATCGATGGCAGCTACATGTCCAAGGCCGCGCTTTGTGCCTTTCTCGACGAGACCATCGATCAGACGGCGGCGCTTGGCACGCTCTATTCCCTGCATATCAAGGCGACGATGATGAAGGTCGCCGACCCGATCATCTTTGGCCACGCCCTGCGGCGCTATCTGGCCCCGGTCTTCACGGCCTATGGCGCGGTTCTGGATCAGGCGGGGGCGGATCCCAATGCGGGGCTCGGCGTCATGCTGGAGGCGTTGGCGGGGGATCCCAACGGGGCGCCTGTTCTGGCCCGGATCGCCGAGGTTCTGGCCGCGCGCCCGCCGCTCTATATGGTCGATTCCGACAAGGGGATCAGCAATTTCCACGTGCCGTCGGATGTGATCATCGACGCCTCTCTGCCGGCGATCCTGAAGGCGGGCGGCAAGGCCTGGGGGCCCGATGGGCAGGCGCGGGATGTGACCTGCGTGATCCCCGACAGCTCCTATGCCGGGGTCTATGCCGCGGCCATGGCCCATTTCAAGGATCACGGCGCGCTGGATCCCACCACCGCCGGGACCGTGCAGAATGTGGGGCTGATGGCGAAAAAGGCCGAGGAATACGGCTCCCACCCCACGACCTTCGAGATCACGCGCGATGGCACAGTCTGCGTGCTGACGGCGCAGGGCAGCGAGCTTCTGTCCCATGGGGTGCAGGCGGGGGATATCTGGCGGATGGCCTCCACCCGTCCCGAAGCGATCGGAAACTGGGTGGAACTGGCGTTGGCACGGCGCGCGGCCACCGGGTTCGAGACGGTGTTCTGGCTCGATGCGACGCGGCCCCATGACGCCGAGATCCTCGCGGCCATCGCCCCGATCCTCGCCGCGCAGGAGGCGAAGGGCGGGGTGCGCGTGCTGGCGCCGACCCAGGCCGCGACCCATGCCTTCGAGACGATCCGCGCCGGGCGCGATTGCATCGCGGTGACGGGCAATGTGCTGCGGGACTACCTCACGGATCTCTTCCCGATCCTCGAGGTGGGGACCTCGGCCAAGATGCTCTCGGTTGTGGGTCTGATGCAGGGCGGCGGTCTCTTCGAGACCGGGGCAGGGGGCTCTGCCCCGAAACATGTGCAGCAATTCATGTCCGAAAATCACCTGCGCTGGGACAGTCTCGGGGAGTTCTGCGCCATTGCCGAGGCTTTGCGTTTCGAAGGCGCGCAGCGGGACAATGCGGCGGCGCGCCTGTTGGGCGAGACGGCGGATCAGGCGATCTCGCGCCTGCTGGAAGAGGATCGCTCGCCCGGGCGCAGGCTGGGGGAGGCGGATCTGCGCGACAGCCATTTCCATTTCGCCCGGTTCTGGGCCGAGGCCCTCGCCACCCAGGAGGATCAGCCCCATCTGGCCCGCGCCTTTGCCCCGCTGGCCCGGGCGTTGAGCGGGCAGGAGGAGACCATCACCGCCGAGCTGCGCGCCCATCGGGGGCAGGCCACGGATCTCGGGGGGTATTACCTGACCGTGCCGGAGAAGGTGGCGGCGGCCATGCGTCCGTCGCCCACGCTCAACCGGTTGCTCGATCCGTTGCAGGCGGTGGGCTGACCGCCACGGCTCAGGCCGGGACCGGGGTCGTCGTCAGGCGGATATGGCACTGGGTTTCGGCCACATCGGGGATGGCGCGGATCTGGTCGAGGATCCGGTCCATCTCGGCCAGCGACAGGGCGCGCAGCTCGACCACCAGATCGAAGGTGCCGTTGAGGGTCGAGACCTCGATCACGCCGGGCACCTTGCGCAAGGCGGCCGAGACCGCGCGGCCGTCATCCACCCGGACCCGGAGGAGGGTGAAGGCGCTGACCTGCTGATCGGCCATGCCCGGGCCAAGCGCCAGGGTGAAGCGCTGGATCACCTGCGTGTCCACCAGCCGGTCGATGCGGTTTTGCACGGTCCCCCGGGACACGCCGAGCCGTTGGGCCAGCAGCGTCGCGCTGGCGCGGCCATCCCGTTGCAGGAGGGCGAGCAGTTCCCGATCCAGATCATCCATGCAAGACAGGCTAGCAAAACATCAGAGACTTGACAAATTGCGAGCAGTTCCCGGCTTTTTCCTAGCGCGCCCGCCGCTCAGGCTAAGCTGAACACAAGGAGGTCGCCATGAAACACATCGCCGTTCTGGGTCTGGGCAAGGTGGGGCTTTTGGCTTGCGAGCTGCTCCATGAAGCGGGGTTTGCGGTGACGGGCTATGATCTGCGGCCCGCCGCTGCCGACCTGCCCTTCGCCACGCGGGCGCTGGATGTCCGCGACCCGGCGGCGGTGGCATCAGCGTTCGGCGCGGTGGAGGCGGTGCTGTCTTGCCTGCCCTATCACCTCAACCTGGCCCTGGCCGAGGCGGCGCGCGATGCGCGGATCCACTATTTCGACCTGACCGAGGATGTGCCCACGACCCAGGGCATTCTCGCCCTGGCCGAAGGGGCGGAGCGCGTGATGGCGCCGCAATGTGGGCTCGCCCCGGGCTTTATCGGCATTGTCGGTGCCAGCCTGATCGCCGGGCTGGAGAGCTGCCGCGCCTGCCGGATGCGGGTCGGGGCCCTGCCGCAGAACCCCAGCGGGCTGATGGGTTATTCCTTCAACTGGTCCCCGGAAGGGGTGGTCAACGAGTACCTCAATGACTGCGAAGTGCTGGAGGGTGGCGAGATCAAGCAGGTCTCGCCCATGGAGTGGATCGAGAAGCTCTATATCGATGGGGTCGAGCTGGAAGCATTCACCACCTCCGGCGGGCTCGGGACCATGTGCGAGACCTATCGCGGGCAGGTGCCGGACATGGATTACAAGACCATGCGCTATCCCGGACATGCCAAGCTGATGAACTTCTTCTTCCATGAGCTCCTGATGCGGGAGCGGCGGGCCGAGGCGGGCGAGATCCTTGTGACGGCCAAGCCGCCGGTTTCGGAGGATGTGGTCTATGTCCATGCGGCCGCCGAGGGGATGCGCGATGGCGCGCTGGTGCGGGACGAGTTCGTGCGGGCCTACAAGCCCCGGGTCCTGGCGGGGAAACGGCGCACGGCGATCTCCTGGACGACGGCGTCCTCGGTGGTGGCGATCATCGAGATGGTGCGCGACGGGGAGCTGCCCCAGCGCGGGTTCCTGAAACAGGAGGCAGTGCCGCTGGAGGCGTTCCTTGCCACGGGCACCGGCGGGCATTACGCGCGGATGTGACGGGACCGGGCGGAGCTCCGTGCCTCCTGGGCGATCCAGTCGCAAAAGCTCTGGGCCAGCGGGTTGGTGACCGTGTTCGGCGTGACGGCGTAATACATGCCGCCGCCGGGATCGGGCTGGCCGAACGGGACGAGCGTGCCCTGGGCGAGCTCCGCCTCGATCAGGTAGCTGGGCACGATGGCCGCGCCGAGCCCGGCCATGGTCGCGCCAATCATGGCCGAGAACTGGTCGAAGACATCCCCGCGATAGGCCGGGCCGGGGTCGAGACCCAGATGCTCGAAATAGGCGGGCCAGGCGGTGCGCCGGGTCATGAGATGCAAAAGCGGCAGGCGCGTGGCGTCCCGGGCCTCGGTCAGGCCAGCCTCCTCGATCATCGCCGGAGCGGCCACCGCCACCAGCGCTTCGGGGCAAAGCGTGGCATGGCGCCCGCCGATCCATTCGGGCGCGCCGAAATGGATGGCCACATCGATGCCTGCGCGCACCAGATCGAAGGGTTTGCTGCGGCTTTTGAGGATGAGTTGCACATCCGGATGCAAGGCGCGGAACCGGGGCAGGCGGCGCGCCAGCCAGCGCGAGGAGAAGGTCGGCAGCACGGCAATGGTCAGGCTCTGCCCGGCCTCCCCCGCGCCGCGGGCCCGGTCGACGATGCCGCGCAGCCGGTCGAGCCCCGCATGGAGATCCCGGGCGAGGGCCGCCCCGGCGGGGGTCAGCACGACGCCGCGCCCCTCCTTGCGGAAAAGCTGGGCGCCGATGATCCCTTCGAGCTCGCGGACCTGGCGGCTGATCGCGGCCTGGGAAATCCGGAGCTCCTCGGCGGCGGCGGTGAAGCTCTGATGCTTGGCGGCAGCCTCGAAACTGCGCAGGACGGCAAAGCTAGGCAGCATATTCATGCCCTCAGATCATGGAACCATGATGTATTGATGCATTTTTATGCCACTCTCAAGCCTTTAAACCCAAGGCGACTGGAGGGTTCATGAAAGATCTGTTGCCAAACCCCATTCCCCGGGCGGACCGGCTGGCCGGGCTGGAGCTGTCGGAGATCGTGCAGATCTCGGAGCGCGCGGCACGGCTGCGCCAGCAAGGCCGGGACATCGTGGCGCTTTCGACCGGGGAGCCGGATTTTCCGACCCCCGATTGGGTGATCGACGCAGCCATGGCGGCGGCCCGGGCGGGCGAGACCCGCTATACGCCCACCGCCGGGACCCCGGCGCTGCGGGCGGCGGTGGCCGAGGCCCATGGGCGCGAGGCGAGCGAGGTCGTGATCTCGACCGGGGCGAAACAGGTGCTGGCCAATGCCCTGATGGCAACGGTCAATCCGGGCGATGAGGTGATCATCCCCGCGCCGTTCTGGACGAGCTACGCGGATATGGTGCGGCTTGCCGGGGGCGTGCCGGTGATCCTGCCTTGCGGCGCGGATCAGGGCTTCAAGTTGCGTCCCGAACAGCTGGCCGCCGCGATCACTCCGCGCAGCGCGTGGCTGATGCTGAACAGCCCCTCGAACCCCTCCGGCGCGATCTACAGCGCCACGGAGATCGCCGCGCTTGCCGAGGTCCTGCGCCCCCATCGGCAGGTCAAGATCCTGTCGGACGAGATCTACGCGCATCTCAGCTTCGCGCGGTTCACGAGCTTTGTCGCGGCGGCCCCGGATCTTGCGGACCGGACGCTGATCGTCTCAGGGGTCTCCAAGGCCTGGGCCATGACCGGCTGGCGGATCGGCTGGGGCGTGGGGCCCACGGGGCTGATCAAGGCGATGACGGCGCTGCAGGGGCAGGTGACCTCTGGCGCCTGCTCGGTCTCTCAGGCGGCGGCGTTTGCGGCCCTGACCGGGGACCCGGCCCTGCTGGCCGCGCGGCGGGACACCTACCTTGCGCGACGGGACCGGGTGGTGGCGGCGCTGGACGCGATGCCGGGGATCACCTGCGCGGCCCCGGCGGGCGCCTTCTACGCCTTTCCGCGCTATGCGGGCGATGACGGCGCGCTCTGCACGGCCCTGCTGGAGGAGGCGGGGGTCGCCGTCGTGCCCGGGCGGGCCTTTGGCATGCCGGGGCATTTCCGCCTGTCATTCGCCTATTCCGACACCGATCTCGGTGCGGGGCTCGCACGCATCGCAGACTATCTCGAAGGACATGCAGCATGAACGATATGAGCAACACAGGGTTCGGCCCCGATCTCGCGCAGTTTGCCTGGGCGGATCCTTTGCGGCTTGAGGATCAGCTGAGCGAGGAGGAGCGGATGTTGCGCGACGGGGCGGCGGCCTTTGCGGCCGACAAGCTCGCGCCGCGGATCATCGAGGCCTATCGCGAAGCCACAGTGGCGCCCGAGATCTTCGCCGAGATGGGCGAAGCGGGCCTGCTCGGGGTGACCGTGCCCGAGGCCTATGGCGGGCTCGGCGGGTCCTATGTGGCCTACGGGCTCGTGGCGCGCGAGATTGAGCGGATCGACAGCGGGTATCGCTCGATGATGTCGGTGCAGAGCTCGCTCGTGATGTATCCGATCTATGCCTATGGCTCCGAGGAGCAGCGCCAGAAATACCTGCCCGGGCTGGCCGCGGGCAAGCTGATCGGCTGTTTCGGTCTGACGGAGCCCGATGCGGGCTCGGACCCGGCGGGGATGAAGACCCGCGCCGAGAAGACCGCCACCGGCTATCGCCTCACGGGCTCGAAGATGTGGATCTCGAACGCGCCGATCGCGGATGTTTTCGTGGTCTGGGCCAAATCCGAGGCCCATGGCGGCAAGATCCGGGGCTTTGTGCTCGAAAAGGGGATGGCCGGGCTGAGCGCCCCCAAGCTGGGCGGCAAGCTGAGCTTGCGGGCCTCGGTGACCGGCGAGATCGTCATGGATGGTGTGGAGCTGGGCGAGGACGCGCTCCTGCCCGGGGTCGAGGGGCTCAAAGGGCCGTTCGGCTGTCTGAACCGCGCGCGCTATGGCATCGGCTGGGGCGTGATGGGCGCGTCGGAATTCTGCTGGCACGCGGCCCGGCAATACGGGCTCGACCGGCACCAGTTCAAACGTCCCCTCGCCCAGACCCAGCTCTTCCAGAAGAAGCTCGCCGATATGCAGACCGAGATCGCGCTCGGCCTGCAGACCGCCCTGCGCGTGGGGCGGCTGATGGATGAGGGCCGGGCGGCGCCCGAGATGATCAGCCTGCTGAAGCGGAACAATTGCGGCAAGGCGCTGGAGATGGCGCGGATGGCCCGGGACATGCATGGGGGCAACGGGATCTCCGAGGAGTTCCAGGTCATGCGCCACATGGTGAACCTGGAGACGGTGAACACCTATGAGGGCACCCATGACGTGCACGCCCTGATCCTCGGCCGAGCCCAGACCGGCCTGCAGGCGTT
>NZ_JBNAGH010000005.1:2500-284039 GCF_049801095.1 Dinoroseobacter sp. S76
GACATCGTATAGAGAGTTAAACATCAGAATTGCTGATCTCCCTTGTGAGGGAAGATCGGTGGATGGATCCGCAAGGGTCTCATTCACAAAGCAATTTTGTCCAAGTCAAGTACACTAACCCGGTTCAATTCCACGGAATTGGACCAAGTTCATGAGATCCGCACGGATCCATGAGCGGGAAATAGTATGCTTTGATCCGGAAGCGGCGTTTGTCGTCTTCTGGATCAAATCAAGCGCGAAAAGGGCGTTTGGTGAATGCCTTGGCAGTAAGAGGCGATGAAGGACGTGATACTCTGCGATAAGTCATGGGGAGCCGAGAATAGGCTTTGATCCATGAATTTCCGAATGGGGCAACCCACCTGACAGTTTGTTATTATTGCTCTCCGGAGCGGCTAATAACGGGCTGAACCAGGTACTTTTTGACTGAATACATAGGTCTTAAAGAGCAAACCCGGGGAACTGAAACATCTAAGTACCCGGAGGAAAGGACATCAACAGATACTCCCCTAGTAGCGGCGAGCGAACGGGGACCAGCCGAGCCATGCGAGCGACAAGAACTGTCTGGAAAGACAGGCCATAGAGGGTGACAGCCCCGTATTGGAAGCTCAATTGGACGTATTAAGTAGGGCGGGACACGTGAAATCCTGTCTGAACATCGGGGGACCACCCTCGAAGGCTAAGTACTCCTTACTGACCGATAGTGAACCAGTACCGTGAGGGAAAGGTGAAAAGCACCCCGACGAGGGGAGTGAAACAGTTTCTGAAACCGGACGCCTACAAGCAGTCGGAGGCACATCAGTGCTGACGGCGTACCTTTTGTATAATGGGTCATCGACTTGGTCTCACGAGCAAGCTTAAGCCGTTAGGTGTAGGCGCAGCGAAAGCGAGTCTTAATAGGGCGCATGAGTTCGTGGGATCAGACCCGAAACCGAGTGATCTAGGCATGATCAGGATGAAGGTTAGGTAACACTAACTGGAGGTCCGAACCCACACCTGTTGAAAAAGGTCGGGATGAATTGTGCCTAGGGGTGAAAGGCCAATCAAACTCGGAGATAGCTGGTTCTCTGCGAAATCTATTTAGGTAGAGCGTCATCCGAATACCCCGGGGGGTAGAGCACTGGATGGGTAATGGGGCCCCACAGGCTTACTGATCCTAACCAAACTCCGAATACCCGGGAGTACTAGATGGCAGACACACTGCGGATGCTAACGTCCGTAGTGGAGAGGGAAACAACCCTGACCTACAGCTAAGGCCCCTAATTCATGGCTAAGTGGGAAAGCAGGTGGGACGACCAAAACAACCAGGAGGTTGGCTTAGAAGCAGCCATCCTTTAAAGATAGCGTAACAGCTCACTGGTCTAATTAAGTTGTCCTGCGGCGAAGATGTAACGGGGCTCAAGCCATGAGCCGAAGCTTAGGATGCACATAGTGCATGGTAGCAGAGCGTGGTGTGAAATAACCCAGTCCTCTACAGCGCCTTCGGGTGTTATGGAGGATCGGGTTTGACTGTGAAGCCGGCGCGTGAGCGATCCGGTGGAGTGATCACCAGTGAGAATGATGACATGAGTAGCGACAAACAGGGTGAGAGACCCTGTCGCCGAAAGTCCAAGGGTTCCTGCTTAAAGTTAATCTGAGCAGGGTAAGCCGACCCCTAAGGCGAGGCCGAAAGGCGTAGTCGATGGGAATCCGGTTAATATTCCGGAGCCAGGAGGATGTGACGGATCGAGACTGTTGTTCACCCTTATCGGATTGGGTGGGCCGCTGATCGGTTCCTGGAAATAGCCCTCCATGAGATCGTACCCTAAACCGACACAGGTGGACTGGTAGAGAATACCAAGGCGCTTGAGAGAACGATGTTGAAGGAACTCGGCAAAATACCTCCGTAAGTTCGCGAGAAGGAGGCCCCGTTTGTAGGCAACTATAGGCGGGGGGCACAAACCAGGGGGTGGCGACTGTTTACTAAAAACACAGGGCTCTGCGAAGTCGCAAGACGACGTATAGGGTCTGACGCCTGCCCGGTGCTGGAAGGTTAAAAGGAGGAGTGCAAGCTCCGAATTGAAGCCCCAGTAAACGGCGGCCGTAACTATAACGGTCCTAAGGTAGCGAAATTCCTTGTCGGGTAAGTTCCGACCTGCACGAATGGCGTAACGACTTCCCCGCTGTCTCCAACATCGACTCAGCGAAATTGAATTGCCTGTCAAGATGCAGGCTTCCCGCGGTTAGACGGAAAGACCCCGTGCACCTTTACTACAGCTTCACACTGGCATCAGGCCATGCATGTGCAGGATAGGTGGTAGGCTTCGAAGCAGGAACGCCAGTTCTTGTGGAGCCTTCCTTGAGATACCACCCTTGCATCGCTTGATGTCTAACCGCGGTCCGTTATCCGGATCCGGGACCCTGTGTGGCGGGTAGTTTGACTGGGGCGGTCGCCTCCTAAAGCGTAACGGAGGCGCGCGAAGGTTGGCTCAGAGCGGTCGGAAATCGCTCGTTGAGTGCAATGGCAGAAGCCAGCCTGACTGCGAGACTGACAAGTCGAGCAGAGTCGAAAGACGGCCATAGTGATCCGGTGGTCCCGAGTGGAAGGGCCATCGCTCAACGGATAAAAGGTACGCCGGGGATAACAGGCTGATGGTGCCCAAGAGTCCATATCGACGGCACCGTTTGGCACCTCGATGTCGGCTCATCTCATCCTGGGGCTGGAGCAGGTCCCAAGGGTACGGCTGTTCGCCGTTTAAAGAGGTACGTGAGCTGGGTTTAGAACGTCGTGAGACAGTTCGGTCCCTATCTGCCGTGGGTGTAGGATACTTGAGAGGAGTTGCCCCTAGTACGAGAGGACCGGGGTGAACGATCCACTGGTGGACCAGTTGTCGTGCCAACGGCAGTGCTGGGTAGCTATGATCGGACAGGATAACCGCTGAAGGCATCTAAGCGGGAAGCCCCCCTCAAAACAAGGTATCCCTGAGGACCGTGGTAGACCACCACGTCGATAGGCCGGAGGTGTAAGCGCAGCAATGTGCTCAGCTGACCGGTACTAATGGTCCGATAGGCTTGATTTGATCCAGTAGACGGCAAATGCCCCTGCGGACAATCAAAGCATACACAAACAAACGTATTTGGCTTGGACGCCGATGTGAAAAAGCGCACCACAATTGAACAGTGTTCGAATGCGGTGCGCCAAGCAGATCAACGGTGTTGGAACGCGTTGTCGACTTTGTCGAAACGCTGCCTCCAACTAAAATCCTTGCTCTGCAAGGGCTTTTTCCTTGGTTTGGTGGTCATAGCGCGAGTGAAACACCCGATCCCATCCCGAACTCGGTCGTTAAGCACCGTAGCGCCGATGGTACTGCGTCTTAAGGCGTGGGAGAGTAGGTCACCGCCAAACCTAGAAAAAAGCCCATAACTCTCAATACGATCTCAAAAAAGCGCCAGGCAATAACACTGCCAACGCAACTGGCGCGGGATGGAGCAGCCCGGTAGCTCGTCAGGCTCATAACCTGAAGGTCGTAGGTTCAAATCCTACTCCCGCAACCAAAACCAAAAGAAATTCTAGACAGGTCCGATACGCCAAAGTGGCCATTTGAAGAGACGCTTTGTGGCGGAACGATCGCGTGTGATCAGCCTATTGAGACAAGCTCGGTCGAGCTGTCAGGCGCTACGAAAATGCGCTCCAAAGTGGCAGATGATCTCACGGATCAGACGACACCGGGCCCGAGCCGTGCGGGTACAGGTCACGACGAGGCGCTCCAAAACCCATCTCCTCGCAAAGAAGCAGCAACGCGGGAGCCCGTTGTGAACCAACGGGTTGGGTCGACTACTCTGTTGTGTCGTTGAACGCGCGCAGCGCGCGTTGGCATTGGTCTCTGTCTTCCGCCAGGTGCTCCTTGATGCGGTCGATGGCGTCGGGCGGCAGGCGTTTGCCTGCGCCCAGATGCGCAAGACAGGCAGGGTCATAGTAGCGCATGGCATTGGACAGCACGAAAAGCTCATCCATGAGGTCTAACGTCCCTGCTGGCGAGGTGATGTCGCAGACATTGTCGGTGCCCAGCCGTACGAAGACGCCAGCGGCCAGCAACTCAAGCACACGTGCGATCGAATTATGGGTCGGAGCCTGAATAGGCCGGATCTGGCGCATGCTGATCGCAGCTGACGGGCAGCAGATCACACCAATGTTTAACTCCGCCAGCTCCCGTGCCATGCGATCAAACCGATCATCCTCATAGGCGGAGGGCGAAATGACGTGGATCAGCCAAACCTTGGGCTCATCGCCCGCGGGAATGAACGCCGCCTCGCGCACGATCTTCAGGGCGCGTTCGGTCTGGTCTTCGCGGCTGTGGTTCTTTTGGTCCACATGGATATGCACCTGCTTGTCCAGATCTTTGGCCAGCCCAATGATGCGACGGCAGCAGGCGTCAAAGCCAATATGCTCCGGGTAGTCGACCACATCATCCCGCTCTGGCAAGGCTCCGATGAAATCGGCCTGTTCCGCTGCGCGTTCGATCAAGGCCCAGCGGTCAGGTTCATCATCCCGAAACCCCATTGGAGAATATGCGCCTACCCGGAAATCAATCCGCGGTCGCGCCCGGTCGCCGATCTTCAACAACCGTTCCATTGCCGACAGACCAACACGATCCGTTGTCACATCCACAACGCTGTGGGCATGAGCCGTCCCGAGATCGGCCATCTTCAGCACGCAATTCTCAACCCGCGCCTCCAGCAGGTCGGGATCATAGCAAGCGCTGTTATGGATCAGGGGAATAAGCGCGTGCTTTTGCGCGATGGCCAAGGAGGACTCCGCCCCGTTGCCCAGCTTGCGCATGATATCGAGCGTCGGTTGCAGGGTCTCGGCGCGATCAAGGTGAAGATGGGCATTGAACATGCCGCCGAGGTCCATGATCTCTGAATGCAGATCTGCGAGAAAGGATGTCTTAAAGTCTCTGTCCAATGCTCTTCTTCCTTGCGACCCATTTGCGGTCATGCGGCCCCGCGTATCCGTTCCACGAAAAGCCCGCTGGTGGCGGTGCGTCTAGCTGGTCCATGTCTTCCAAAGGGAGACGAATTCGCCCCGATCCTGCGCCTCCGGCAAGATGTTCTTGCCAGCATGCGGATACCGGATCCGCTCTGCATGGGGGATCAACTCGCCAACCATGTCCGCGTGGTGCTTGTGACGGCGACGGCGCCCATAGATGATTTTAATGCGCAATTTGTCCGGATCATGGGTCGCGCCCAAACGCGCAAATTCCGGGTGCCATTCCGGATGTTTGGTCAGGCTGGCCGGGTCCACGGACACCGCTGCATCGAAATTGGCGCCAAATCCCACATGCAAAATTGCCAGCGACCCGCCACTTACGCCGACGCCAATGACGCGCTGATACCCGTGGTCCCGCACAAAACCCGTTACGAAGTCTGCAATAGCGGACAAATCGTCTCCGATGCCCGGCACGCCATGGAAGAAGAGGCGTTGCGAATGGTCGAGAAAGGTCAGCAAATCCGACCGCTCCACATCCATACCGGCCAGAAACCGGTAGGTCGGCATGGAGAGACGCATCCGGTTGCCGGTAAAGCCCACAATCAGTGTCTTGGTCTCTGCAGGGATTGTCGGGTCGCCGTAGAAGAGCGCTGAGGGCAGCAGCTCTTTGCGCTGCCACCGGGATATATTCGGGCTGAGATCGAGGTACTTTCGCGTGTTCTTGAGCCGCTCGGTGAATTCCGATTTCATCCGAAACCGTTCGAGGAAGCCGAGCGACTTATGTGTCTCATCGAGGTCGAGCGCCTCGAGCCTCTCCACATGGGGCAGAACCTCCGCTGGCGCCAAATGCGTGACGATGAAGTCGAGCTTCAGTTTCAGATCCGAGCGGCCCTTGACCTCGGAAATAAGCTTCCTCGCATCTTCGAAGTCGCCCGAGAAGACAATCTGCTCGGACAAGACCGCTTGGGTGATTTGATCTGCCCCAGCGTTGTCTTGGGCACCTTGCGGCTCCAGGCCGTGCTCTGCGAGCCGTTCTGCGATTTCCCGCACAGTTGTAAAGTTCTCGACCACGTCGTCAGGCATTGATGCATCGAGCGCGGTTTCCAGTGCCACCATAATGCGCACGGCGGAGAGCGAGTCTCCATCGAGGCTCGCGAATTCATCGTCGACATTGAGTGACTCCAACGAAAGCTCTCGCATCCAGATCTCCGCGATGAGCTTTTCGAGCGGTGTCTCCGGACCACGGGCATCCTGCGGTTTGTCATTGTTGCTTTCCGCTGCCAGGGCGGCGAGGCGCTGACGGTCGATCTTGCCAACGGGCGTTTTCGGAAGATCGTCGAGAACGATAATCTGCCGTGGGATCTTATGCGGGGCGAGCCGCGTTGCCAGAAACGCACGGAGATCGGCAATATCTCCGTCGGGCGCGCGGGTCACTGCGCAGTGAATGTCCTCTCCCAATCTGGTGTGAGGCAACGCGAAGGACGCCGCCTGTCGAACCCCGGGATGCGCGGTCAGAACGTCATCCACCTCGTTGGGGCTGATTTTCTCGCCCCCTCGATTAATGAGCTCCTTCGCGCGGCCTGTGAGGAACAGAAAACCGTCTTCGTCGAAATACCCCAGATCGCCGGTGAGAAACCAATCGCCGACAAAGGCCGCGTCATTGGCCGCGTCATTCTCCTCGTACCCGTCAAAGACGTTCTCGCCCCGGACCGCGATCTGCCCTGTTTGCCCCGGCGCTAACGCCTCACCTTCAGGAGACAGGATCGCGACGTCGGGCCCGGCACTTTGACCCACCGACCCGGGCTTGTCCGCTGCAGGTGGCAATTGTGTCGAGGTTATCAAGGGCCCGGCTTCGGTCATCCCAAGTGTGCGGACAATCGGGACGTGGAACCGGGCTTCGAGCTTTTCTTGTTGAGCAGGTGAAAGTGCTGCCGCGACACAGCGCAGGAACCTCAGCCCCATCAGTGGTGAGGTCAGGTCCTGACGGGATGCGTGCAGCTCTAGCTCCGCGAGGGTCGTCGGCACCCCTTGGAACCACGTCGCTTCATGCGCCCGTTGCAACGTGAAAAACTGCTGGGCCTCAAAGCTGCCTGCCACGACCAGACTGCTCCCCGCAGCCAAGGGCGCAAGCAACAGATCTACCAGACCCCCGATGTGAAACTGCTCCCACATCACGAGACATTTGTCCTCCGGGGTGAGGTCGACGGACCGCGCCACATCAAAGGCCGAGCAACAGACATTCCGCTGACTCAAGGGGACGATTTTCGGTTTCCCGGTGGAGCCCGATGTCATCAAGATCAGCGCTGTCTGGCTCGGGAGGGCTGGGCGGAGAGAGGGGTGCGCAGCTTCCTCCGTTGCGATCTGGCGATCGGCACTGACCCAGACAATCGGCAGCGACAAGTGTTGCGCCGCTTTCACAGCGTCCTCCTGGGCGTCCCGGGGCAGGACCAGAGCGTCGATCTGAGTGGCGCTGAACTGCGCGACAAATTCCGGAAAGGTCATGGTCGGGTTGAATGGGACGGCCACGCCATGTGTGGTCATGGCCAGCAGCAGAACGGCCATGTCTATCCCGTTTGGGAACACGATCCCGTATCGCGTCGGCGTCGACGTCGCGGGGGTGCCGGTGGCCCCGGCAAGCGCTCCGGCCAGACGCAGAACCTCTTGCTCCAACGCGCCATAGCTCAACGTGCCGCCTTCGGGGGCGATGAGCGCGGGGGCCTCTGGCCTTGACCCGGCCTGAAAGGACAAAAGCTCTGCAATCGTTCTGATCGCGGTGGTGTCCGTGTCTTTCATGCCAAGACCTCCACATCGAGTTTCTCGAGCCAGCGATGCCCTGGGCGGGCGAGCCAGTGTCTATGCGGTTGGGCGACGAGACGCGGCGCGTCCTCCGCAAACAACGCGCGCAGGGCGTGCACGATCTCGGTCCGCACCATCGCGTTGCCCAGACACATATGGGATCCGGCCCCAAAGGCGAGATGTTGCGGACGCGTGTCCAAGGGGCGAAACGCATCCGCATTCTCGAAAACGGCCTCGTCGCGATTGGCCGAGGCGAGGCCGAGCAGCACTATAGACCTGGCGCGAATGGTCTTGCCCCGGATCTGCACCGATTCCTTGGTGATCCGCCCTTGGTACTGTCCGGGGCTTTCCAGCCGCAAACACTCATCCACCAGTTTCGAGACGTCTTTTGTCGATCCGAAAAGCGGCTCTGGCAGGCGGTCCTGTTGCAGCAGGATGCTGAGGCAGTTGGTGAGCCCGGATTGCACATTGCCAATCCCATCCGCCGCCAGCAGCATGACATTGTCCGCCACTTCATGGTCTGAAACGCTGCCATCCATCTTTGAGACAAGATCGGAGATCAGATCCTCGATGGGCGCAGCACGACGCAGCGCCATGAGGTCCAGGACATGCTGTCGAAAGGCCCGGAGGCTGTCATTGAGCCGGTGAAATTCGTCTCCGTCCGGAATGGCATGAAACAGGCGAAAGAAGTCGTTGCTCCACTCTGCGACTCTGGGCGCATCCGCCTCCGGAAACCCGAGCACGGCGCAAATCGCCCGGCTGGAGAACGGGATCGCAAACTCCGAAACCAGATCGACATTTCCTCCGAGCGACAGGGTTTTGCAGCTGGCCGCGGCCAGCGCGGCAAACCGGTCCTGCTGGTTTTGCGTGCGCCGCACAAAGTTCCGTGCAAGCCAGGCGCGCAGTTCGGTGTGGTCCGGCGCGTCCTTGAAGGCGATCAGGTTGTTCGCGACATCGGCCGCGACGAACTTCGATCGGTTGCGCGCGTGGACCAGCGCAAAGGGCGCTGGCTGATTGCTAAACCGCGCATCCTTCAGACAGGCCAGGACATCCTCGTACCGGCTGATGAACCAGAACCCTTTCGGGTTCCAATGGACCGGATCCTGGTCGCGCAAGGCTTTGTAGACCGGGAACGGATCGTCGATGGTCGCCGGATCGTTGGGCTCAAAGCTTGATGCTGTGCTCTCTTGCATGCGCGTATTGCGAGCCGCATATCCCGTCGCGCCGCCACCCCGTCCGGTCAGCGATCTGGCGTCTGCTCTATGGGCTCATTCCTCCTCGTCCCATCTCAGGTATGTCACAGATCTCAACCCGTGTTAACACCGCAGGCCAAGCCCAAAACCGGGGGCACCCGCCGCGCATGGATCATGCGCTGTTCGCTCCTCGCAGCGCCTCGTGAAACCCGCGCACCAGAAGGTCGAAGACCACGCGGATCCGCTTGCTGGTTTGCAACTCCCGATGGGTGACCAGCCAGATCGGAAACTGGAAGCGCGGCAACTCGGGCAGCACCCGTTCCAGGCTTGGGTCCGCGTCGCATAGAATGTCCGGGAGTACGGAGATCCCCAGATCCGCGCGCAAAAGCTCCCATACCACGACGCCATTCTCGCTCGACATCACGAAATTCTCTGGGCGCAAGGGGATACCGAGATTGTGCATCGGCGCCAGCAAGCGCTCCGGGTCCGGATTGCCGAGAAAGGCATGCTCGGCGACTTCTGCCGGCGTCTTGGGGCGTCCGGCTGTGTCGAGATACGCTTTGGACGCAAAGAGCCCCGCTTGAAAGTCCCCGACATGCCGCGCGATCAGCTCGGGCTGGTCCGGTCGCACATGCCGGATCGCGATATCCGCCTCGCGCTTGATCAGGTTCTGAAGGTCGTTGGAGGCGACGATGTTCACCCGGATCCCCGGATGGCTGCTGCGCAGAGGGGCCAAGAGCTTCGGCAGGGATTGCGCTGATAAGAGATCTGTCGCGGTCACGGTCACAAGACCGGTGACATCCTCCGAATGGGCGGTCGCGGACATGGAAATGCGCGTCGCTGCCTCCCCCATCACCCGCACATGGTCCAGCAGGTCACGCCCGGCCTCGGTCAGCGTCGGTCCTCGCACGCTGCGTTCCAGCAGGGTGACGCCAAGCTTCTCTTCAAGCTCCGTGATCTGGCGGCCAATGGTGGGCTGAGTGGTCTTCAGGGCCCGTGCGGCCCCGCTGAACGAGCCTTCCTCCGCCGTGGCGAGAAAGGCGCGCACCTGGTTCCAATCGAAAGAGATAGCGCTCCAGTTCATGCCTGAACGTATAGCCAATATACGGTTTTCCGCAATTACCCATTCGAACATGAACAGCTAATCAGTTCTCAACCGATGAGGTAGCACATGCAAACGATGTTCTCGCAAGACCCCAGCCCATCCTTCTGGGATAAAACAGCGCCCAGTTACGCTAAGAAGCCGATCAAGGACCCTGCGGCCTACGCCGCGAAACTGGATACCGTTCGGGCGCGGCTGCGCCCTACGGACCATGTGCTTGAGATCGGCTGCGGCACCGGGAGCACGGCGCTCGCACTTGCGCCCTCGGTGGCGCGCTATACGGCGACGGATGTCTCCCAAGCGATGATCGATATCGCCGAGGGCAAGCAGCGCACAGCAAGCGCGCCAAACCTGCACTTTGCCGTGGCCGATGCGGCGCAGCTTATGGCGCAAGCGCCTTTCGAGGCGGTGCTGAGCTTCAGTCTGCTGCACCTGGTGGAGGATCTGCCCGCGGTCCTGCGGGTCGCTCGCGACCAGCTTCGTCCCGGGGGCCTGTTTCTCTCCAAGACCGTCTGCATGGGAGAGGCGAATGTCCTGTTGCGCGGTGTCGTCCGCGGACTGAGCGCCACGGGCTTTGCCCCGCCCGTCCAGCACCTGACCCGCGATCGGCTTTGCCGCGACATCCGCCTCGCAGGGTTTCAGATCGACACATGCCTCCACTTCGGAGACAACCGCCTGAGCCCCTTCATCGTCGCGCGCAAACCCGGCTGACGCTTCCCCGGGCAGCTGATTTCACAATGCGAAGGATCGCTCCCCATGCCAAGCTGACTAGGTAGCCGAGACACGCTCTGACACCCAGAGGTCGTCGGACCTCATCCTGCTCCCTTACCCAACTCCAAGAACCGCGATAGAGGCCACGCCTACCGCAATCCAATCTGATCCAGGGCACGGACCATGGCTGCGTGGCGATCAGGGTCGCGCAGGGTGAAAAGCGTCCAGAACCGGTCCTTGTAGAACCCCTTATAGGACTGACCGATCTTTTCCACGGCCTGATCCGCGCGTTCTTTGGCGCCAAAAGCCGAATAGACGGCCGCCGCCACCACATAGACATAGAGATGCGGGTTCGTGGCCCGGACAGAGAGATCCGCGTATTTGAGCGCCGCCTCGGGATCATTGCGCACAAAGGCAGCGAGGCTGCGCGAGCTGATCATCCCGGCGATGTGCGGATCAATCGGGCTCAGGGACATGGCGGTCGACGCATGCTGATCCGCCACCACCCCGTCGCAGGTGATCGCGTTGAACTTGCCGAGCTCATAATGCCCGAAGGCATAGTTCGGGTTCAGCGCAACGGACCGATCCACCCAGCCTCTCGCGTTGTCCACATCGCCCGAGATCCAGTTCGCCCGACCCAGCACCAGATTGCAAAACGGGTCCAGTGGATCGAGCTGGGTCGCCCGCTCCGCAAGCTCCGTCCCGCGCGACAGGCTCCGCTGCGGATCATCGGTGAAGAAGAGGTTGTAATGCTCGAGCTCGGCATAGGCCAAGGCGCTATAGGCGCGGGCAAAGCTGGGATCGCGCGCGATGGCCTCTTCCATATGGTGGCGCGCGATCTCATGCCCCGACTGCCGGAAACGAAAGAGATGCCGGATCCCCAGATGGTAATGCCCCCAGGCATCCAGGTTCTCGGTCGGCACACGCTCCAGGCTCTCGGCCTCGTTCAGGGGGATATGCATCTCCACCGCGCCGCACACCTCGCGCACGATCTCTTGCCGGGTCACGAAGATATCGTCGAGGGGGCCAGCATAGACCTCGCTCCAGACGACCCGGTGGCTGCGCGTATCGGTCAGCTCTGCCGTCACGGTCAGGCGCGGGCCAAGCAGCTCCACAGACCCGGTCAGTGCGTAGGCGGCCCCGAGCCGGGCATGGATCTCGTTGAAATCGAGGGAGGCGGGATCAAAGCGAAAGGTCGAAGCCCGGGCGATCACCTTGACCGCGCGCAAACGCGAGAGGGCGGAGATCAGCTCTGCCGGGACCCCTTCGGCAATCGCGCTGTGGCTCGGATCGCTATGGATGAGCGAGAAGGGGAGCACGGCCACCACCGGGCGTCCTCCCTGAGGGACAGGATCCGGTGGTGGGCTGGGCTCAGGCTGCAGCACGCTCGCCGGGCGCGCAGCGCCAAGCTCGACCGTGGGCGCCACAAACCGGAACCCTTTGCCGCGCACGGTCCGGATGAACCGCTGTGCGGATCCATCATCCCCCAGCGCCTTGCGCAGCTGCTTCAACGTGCTGGAGATCGAAGCCTCAGAGACAAAAACTCCGGGCCACACCTGATCGAAGATTTCGTCCTTGGTGACCACCCGATCCCGGTTCTGCACCAGAAAGAGCAACAGGTCATAGCATTTCGGTTCGAGCGGGATCCGCCCGTCCTGAGCAATGAGTTCCACTTGCGCCGGGTCCAGCGTGAACCCCTCGAATTCGTAGGCCATGGGGCTAAGCGTATAATCTCAAACCCCCGTCGCAAAGGGGGTAAAGGCGCGCGCCGCTGCCCGGATGGGCTCAGATATCGAGCGTGTTGGTCCGCTCCCATTCCGAGAAATGGGACACGTAGGAATTCCATTCCTGCATCTTCATTTTCAGATAGGCGGCGGAGAACTCCTCACCCATCGCTGCCTTCAGCCCCTTGTCGCGCTCATAGGCCCGCAGCGCATCGAGCAGGTTCAGCGGCAATTTCGGTGCCCCGCGCACCTTGTGGCCTTCGGTATACATGTCGATGTCATAGCGCTTGCCGGGATCGGCCTCGCTGCGGATGCCGTCGAGCCCCGCGGCGATGATCACCGCTTGCAGGAGGTACGGGTTGGCCGCCCCATCCGGTAGGCGCAGCTCGAACCGGCCCGGGCCGGGGACGCGGACCATATGGGTGCGGTTGTTGCCGGTCCATGTCACCGTATTTGGCGCCCAGGTCGCCCCAGAGACCGTGCGCGGCGCATTGATCCGCTTGTAGCTGTTCACCGTCGGGTTGGTGATCGCTGCCAGTGCCGAGGCGTGTTTCATGATCCCGCCGAGGAAGTGCTTGCCCCGTTCCGAAAGGCCCACTTCGCCGGTCGGCCCGTCCCCCTCACCGGCAAAGACATTGGTTTTCGCGTCGGCCCCCGGCGCGTCCCAAACCGAGATATGGGCGTGGCAGCCATTGCCCGTCAGGCCCTCGATCGGTTTCGGCATGAAGGTCGCGCGGAACCCGTGCTTCTCGGCGACGGATTTAGTCATGAACTTGAAGAAGCTGTGCTTGTCCGCGGTCTTCAGGACATCGTCGAACTCCCAGTTCATCTCGAACTGGCCATTCGCGTCCTCATGGTCGTTCTGATAGGGGCCCCAGCCCAGCTCGAGCATGTAGTCGCAGATCTCGCGCACCACGTCATAGCGACGCATGACCGCCTGCTGGTCATAGCAGGGCTTCTCGGCCGTATCGAAGGGATCCGAGATCTGCGTGCCCTCGGGCGTGAGCAGGAAGTATTCCGCCTCCACCCCGGTTTTCACATGCAGGCCTTCGCTGGCCGCCTCGTCGATCAGCCGGCGCAGCACGTTGCGCGGAGCCTGGGCCACATCCGCACCTTCCATCACGCAATTGCTCGCAACCCAGGCCACCTCCGGCTTCCAGGGCAGCTGGATCACCGAGGAGGCATCCGGCACGGCCAGCATGTCCGGATGCGCGGGGGTCATGTCGAGCCATGTGGCAAAACCCGCAAAGCCCGCGCCCTCCTCCTGCATCTCGGCAATCGCCTGAGCCGGGACCAGTTTCGCCCGTTGTCCGCCGAACAGGTCCGTGAAGGAAATCATGAAGTATTTGACACCGGTGTCCTTGGCGAAGGTGGCGAGATCAATGGTCATGTGGCGTGGTCCTGTTGTCGGTTGGGATCGAAATGAATGCGCAGCAGCCGCGCGGGGCGCGGCTGTCTGGTGTGATCAAAAGCTGGTGCCGGGTTTGCCCGGATACCAATCGGTACCCGCGAGGGGGATGCGCGCCATGGCGGCGGCCTCCATCGTCAGGGCGCAGAGGTCCTCGGGCTCCAGATTGTGCAGGTGGCTCTTGCCGCAGGCGCGCGCGATGGTCTGGGCCTCGAGCGTCATCACCTTGAGGTAGTTATTGAGCCGCCGTCCCCCCTCCACCGGGTCGAGCCGGGCCATGAGATCGGGGTCCTGTGTGGTGATGCCCGCCGGGTCATTGCCCTCATGCCAATCATCATAGGCCCCTGCCGTGGTGCCGAGTTTCTGGTAGTCGTCCTCCCAGCGCGGGTCATTGTCCCCCAGCGCGATCAGGGCCGCCGTGCCGATGGCCACCGCATCCGCGCCAAGCGCCATGCATTTGGCCACATCCGCCCCGGTGCGCACGCCGCCGGAGACGACAAGCTGCACCTCCCGGTGCATGCCCAGATCCTGCAGCGCCCGCACGGCCTCCCGGATGCAGGCGAGGATCGGCTGGCCCACATGCTCGATGAACACGTCCTGCGTGGCGGCTGTGCCCCCCTGCATCCCGTCGAGCACGACCACATCCGCCCCGGCCTTCACCGCGAGCGTCGTGTCGAAATAGGGCCTTGCGCCGCCGACCTTGATATAGATCGGCACTTTCCAGGAGGTGATCTCGCGCAGCTCTAGGATCTTGATCTCCAGATCATCGGGACCGGTCCAATCCGGGTGCCGACAGGCAGATCGCTGATCGATCCCCTTGGGCAGGTTGCGCATCTCCGCCACCCGGTCCGAGATCTTCTGACCCAGAAGCATGCCGCCCCCGCCCGGCTTCGCGCCCTGTCCGACCACGACCTCGATCGCATCGGCCTTGCGCAGATCATCCGGGTTCATCCCGTAGCGCGAGGGCAGATACTGATAAACCAGCTTATCGGAATGGCCGCGCTCCTCTGGCGTCATGCCGCCATCGCCCGTGGTGGTCGAAGTGCCGGCCAGCGTGGCGCCCCGGCCCAGAGCCTCCTTCGCGGGGCCTGACAGTGCACCAAAGGACATGCCCGCGATGGTGATCGGGATGTCGAGCTCGATGGGATTGCTGGCAAACCGCGTGCCCAGCGTCACCCGCGTGTCACAGGTCTCCCGGTAGCCCTCCAGCGGATAGCGCGAGATCGAGGCGCCGAGAAACAGCAGATCGTCGAAATGCGGCACTTTCCGCTTCGCCCCACCGCCGCGCACGTCATAGATGCCCGTGGCCGCCGCGCGCCGGATCTCGGCATTGATGCTCTGGCTGAAGGTGGCCGATTGGATCGGTTCGGTCCGCGGAGGACCGTCCTGCTTGATGTCCTTCATCGCTGGATCCTCAATAGGCATTGTCGATATGGAAATTATAGAGCTTGCGGGCTGAGCCGTAGCGCTTGAACTCTTCGGGTTTCGCATCGCAGCCCCCGCGTTCAAGGAGGTCCGCCAGGATCTCCAGATGTTCGGGGCGCATCTCTTTCTCGATGCAATCGGCGCCGAGCGATTTCACCGAACCGCGCACGAAAAGGCGCGCTTCGTAGATCGAATCCCCCAGCGCGTCGCCCGCATCGCCGCAGACCACGAGGTTCCCCGATTGCGCCATGAAGGCGGACATGTGCCCGACATTGCCATGGACCACGATGTCGATCCCCTTCATCGAGATCCCGCAGCGCGAGGAGGCATTGCCCTTGATCACCAGCGTGCCGCCATGGCCCGTCGCCCCGGCATATTGGCTGGCATCGCCGTCGATCACGACCGTGCCGCTCATCATGTTCTCGGCCACGCCCGGCCCGGCGGAGCCGTGGACATGGACCGTGGCCTGCTTGTTCATCCCGGCGCAGTAATACCCGGTGGAGCCCTTCACATTCACTTCGATCGGCGCGTCGAGCCCGACGGCAATCGCGTGACTGCCACGGGGGTTCACGACCTCCCATTGGGTCTGGTTGGTGGTCTCCGCCTGTGCGTGCAGCGTGGCGTTCAGCGCGCGCAATCCCTGCGCTTCGAGGTCAAAAATCTGCATCTCAGTGGTTCCAGAAATAGACGGTGGCGGGCTCGGGTTCCCAGACGCGGGCGCTGTCGATCCCGGGCAGGTTCACCAGCGCGCGATACTCGGACCCGAAGGCGACATATTGATCCGTCTCGGCCATCACCGCCGGTTTGCAGGCAATCGGGTCGCGGACCACGCCGAACCCGTCCTTGGTGCCCACCACGAAGGTGAAAAAGCCGTCCAGATCCTCCAGCGAGCTTTCGAGCGCATCCCCGAGGCTCGCGCCGTTCTGCATCTTCCACGTCAGATAGGCGGCGGCCACCTCGCTGTCATTCTCGGTCTCGATCCGCACGCCCTCACGCTGCAGCTTGCGGCGGAGGGAGTTGTGGTTCGACAGGGACCCGTTATGGACGAGGCATTGATCCGAGCCGGTATTGAACGGGTGCGCGCCCATGGTGGTCACGGCGGATTCCGTGGCCATCCTTGTGTGCCCGATCCCATGGGTGCCGGACATCTCGGCGATGCTGAACCGCGCGGCGACGTCCCTGGGCAGACCCACTTCCTTGTAGATCTCGATGATGTCGCCCACGCTCATCACCCGGATCGCAGGGTCATGGGCCTCCAGCGCGGCGCGGGTCGCCTCGACCTTATCCGCCGGGACCTCGAGAACCGCATGGGTGTCCTTCTGGGCCAGCGTGACCGGCGCGCCGATCGCTGCGGTGAGCGTCTCGGCCAGCCCGTCAAACACCGTCTCGGGACGGTCCGACTGGATCGTCAGTTTGGAGCGCCCGCCCTGTTCATCGCCATAGAGCGCAAGCCCCGCGCTGTCCGGTCCGCGATCGGTCATGGTGACCAGCATGTCGGTCAGCATGGCGCCCAACTCCGGCTCCAGCGACTTGTCCTTCAGAAATAGGCCGACGATCCCGCACATCCGCACGCTCTCCATGATCTGGGATTTGGCGGGAACCTAGCACTCACCCATCGCGATTCACAACCATGAAGAATAAAAATTTCACCACAGGAATAATTCTGCTGAATCTCAGCGCCCCTGTGGGTAGCTGATGATCGAAATGTAGCGCGCCGGCAGCTCCACCAGCGTTTCCGGCCCGTGGGGTGCATCCGCGTCAAAGAACAGGGTGTCGCCAGGGCGCAGGGGATAGATCTCGGCCCCGTGCCGGTAATCCACCGCGCCGCTCAGCATGTAGATCGTCTCGAGCCCGCCATGCTGGAACGTGTCGAACGTGTCGGATTCCGCGGTCAGCTCGATCAGATAGGGCTCAACGATCACGCCGCTCGCATTGCTGCCGATATGGCCGAGCAGGTTGTATTGATGGCCCGCGCGGGTCCCCTCGCGTTCGATCTCGACCCCTTCGCCCGCCCGCGTGTGCACCGCCTCGCGCTGTTCCTCGTATTGCCGAAAGAAGGCCGTCAGCGGCACCGACAGCGCATTGGCCAGGGATTGCAAGGTCGAGAGGGAGGGCGAGGTATTGCCGTTCTCGATCTTCGACAGCATCCCGATGGAGAGGCCCGTCTGCTCGGACAGATCCGCGACCGTCATGTCATGCTGCTTGCGAAAGGCCCGCACCTCGCGCCCGATCGCGACCTCCAGCACGCTTTCCCGCCCGGTCCGGACGGAATGGGGGTCCTGGCTCAGTTTGACGACCATATCCTGCTCCCTCATCGGGCCTCAGAGTTTCTTCTGATTGCCACTTTCTTTCCTGAGATTACACTAGATGGATCGAAATCAAACCACCACCGGGCCCATGACACAGACCATGATTGCCGGGTTCCTGATCTCGGCAGGCTTTCCCATGGCCTGCCTGACCTCGATGATCGAACCCTTGCGCGCCGCCAATGAAATCCATGGCAGGGACGTGTTCCACTGGCGGCTTCTGTCCGAGGCGGGCGGGCAGGTGACCTCCAGCGCGCAGATCGGGTTCGAGACGGATCCCGCGCGCGCGGCGGAGGAGCGGTTGGACTACCTTATCCTGCTTTCGGCCCCGACGACCCGGCTTGCCGATCCCGCGACCGCCGCCACCCTGCGGCGCCGGGCGCGCCACGGCACGGTACTGGGCGCGGTAAGCGGTGGGGTCTTTCCCTTGGTACAGGCGGGTCTTGCCCCCGGCACGCCGATCGCGGTCCATTGGTGCTATCAGGCGGCGTTTGAGGCGGCCTTCCCGGATCAGGCCGCCACAGAGCAAGTGCTGGAATGGCGCGGCCCGGTGATCACGGCAGCAGGGGCTGCGGCGGCCTTTGACCTCGCGCTCTTGATGATCGAGCAGCGTTTGGGGCCGGAATTGGCTGCGGAGGTTGCTTGCTGGTTCCAGCACCCGGTGATGCGGCGCGGGGATGTGGCGCAGGCGGTTCCGGCGCTGATCGGTGCGGATCCCGGGGCTGAGCTGCCGCCTCTGGTCGCCCGGGCCGTGCGGCTCTTCTCCGCGGATCTGGCTGTGCCGGTCCCCGTAGGCGAGGTCGCAATGCAGCTAGGGATCTCTCCCCGGCAGCTCGAGCGGGCCTTCAAGCGGGCGACCGGGCAGAGCCCCTCGCGCTATGCCCGTAAGCTCCGCATGGAGGCCGCGCGCCAGATCATGCTCTACACCAATGACAAGGTGATCGAGGTCGCGCAGGCCGTCGGCTATGGCGACGCGCAGACCTTCGGCAAGCATTACCGGGCGGCCTTCGGGAAATCGCCGCTGGAGGACCGGGCGCAGATCAATCTCTTCCGCGTCGAGGGCAATTTGCCGGTGCCGTCGACCTAGGCCACGGCCTCCATGCCCGTCAGCAGCGCATGGTGTAGCGAGCCCGCCGATGAGCGGGGGCCAAGGATCCGGATCAGATCACCGGTTTCGGGGCGCAAGACAAAGCACCCGAGATGGTCGATCACCGTGCGTTGGGCGGCTCCGGGTGGCATGCGGCGGATCTCCACCGGGCAGAGCAGCTCCATCGCCGCCGCGATCATGTCGCCCGCAAGGTCGAAGACGACCCAGCCATCGGTCTGCTCGGTGATCGAGGCGGCCGCCCGGAACCGGGTCTTGAGCACTGCAGCCAGATCCTCACGGGTGTCGAAAGGCGCGGTAATCATCCAGGCCTCGGGCCCGATCCAGAACCCCGTTTCCGGAGTGCCCCGCGTCATCTCCCCCGGCCCGGGCACCGCCCCGAGCAGTGCGGTGAGAGCCGCATGGCAGGTCTCCTCCTGTCCCACCCGCGCGCTGAGCGAGGCTAGCGCAAAACCCGGGTTCTCGGTCAGGGTCAGCGTGCCGATGGTGTCGACCCGGGGGGTGAGCCCGCCCAGAGCCGTGCGGGGCTGCAGTGTGATCGAGGTCTCAGACACGGAGCCGCTCTCCTTCCGGGTCGATGAAATGGGGCGCGACCACTTCCACCGCGTGATCCACGCCGGTCAGGGGACTCACCACGCGCAACTTCTCGCCCAACCTCTGATCCCCGGCCTTCAGAAAGCCGAGTGCGATGGCATGGCCCAGATGGGGCGAGTGACAGGTCGAGGTGATAAAGCCCTGATCCTCCGCCGCGGTGACGCCCGCGTCCTTGGCGACCAGGTGGGATCCCGCAGGCACCGGCAGGCTCGGGTCCGTGGGCTTGAACCCCACAAGGCGCAGGGCATCCGGGGCGTTCAACCCCTCCCGCCGGGAGAGGACCGTGCCGATACTGTCCTTCTTGTCCGAGACCATCCGTGCCATCCCAAGGTTCAGGGCCGTGGTGGTGCCGTTCAGCTCATTGCCCGCCGGATGCCCCTTTTCGATCCGCATCACGCTGAGTGCCTCGCTGCCATAGGGCGTGACGTCGAACTCTTCCCCTGCGGCCATCAGCTTGCGGATCAGCGCATCGCCATAGCGGGTCGGGACAGCGATCTCATAGGCCAGCTCCCCGGAGAAGGAGATCCGGAAAAGCCGCGCCCGCAGCCCGTCCACGCTGATCTCGCCGCAGGCCATGTAGGGAAACGCCGCGTTCGAGAGGTCGTGGTCCGGATCGACCACCTTTTGCAGCAGCCGCCGCGCGTTCGGCCCCGCGACGGAGAACTGGGCCCAGGCCTCGGTGGTGGAGATCAGCTGCACATCCATATCGGGAAAGAGGCATTGCCGCACGAACTCCATATGCCTGTAAACGCTGACCGCGTTGGCCGTGGTCGTGGTGACGATGAAATGGTCCTCCGCCAGCCGCGCGGCGGTGCCGTCATCCATGGCGATCCCATCCTCGCGCAGCATCAGCCCGTAGCGGACCTTGCCCACCGGAACCTTGGCGAACGGGTTGCAATAAATCCGGTTGAGGAAGGCCGCGGCATCCGTGCCCTGCACATCGATTTTGCCCAAGGTTGTGACGTCGCAGATGCCTACGGATTTGCGGGTCTGCAGTACCTCCCGATCCACGGATTGTCGCCAATGGGTCTCGCCCGGGCGCGGGAACCACTGGGCGCGCAGCCACATGCCCACTTCGACAAAAACCGCGCCTTGCTCTTCGGCCCACTGGTGCGAGGGCGTCTTGCGGGTGGGGCGGAACGCGTCGCCCCGCGACCGCCCTGCAAAGGCCGCGATCGCCGTAGGTGTATAGGGCGGGCGGAACATGGTGGTGCCCACCTCTGGGATCGGCTTGCCCGCAAGCTCAGCCATGACAGCGAGCCCGCCCATATTCGATGTTTTGCCCTGATCCGTCGCCATACCCAGCGTGGTGTAGCGCTTGAGGTGCTCGACGGAGGTGAAGTTCTCCTGATGGGCGAGGGCGATATCCTTGACCGTCACATCGTTCTGCTGGTCGAGCCAGGCCCGCTTCGCTCCGGTCACATGCCAGAAGGGTGTCAGGCGCAGGGGCGTGTCCTCGGTCTCCGGCAGGTCGGGGAGGTGCGCCTCGATCCCGAGATCGGCAAGTGCGGCCTGCGCGCTCTCGGCCCCGGACCGCAGCGCGCCCGCCGTAATGAGGAAGCCCTGCGCCGCCCCCGCGACCCGCAAGCCTTGGGGCAGAGGCTCTGCCGGGACAAAGGCGGCAATTGTCTCTTCCCAGACCGGCCTGCCGCGATGGTGGCTCGCCAGATGCAAGTTCGGGTTCCACCCGCCGGAGACGCCGAGCGCTCCGCAGGCGATCTGCTGCTGCGCGCCCTCTGCAGTGGTGACCGTGACCGTTGTCAGGCCGAGCCGCCCGCGCGTGTCCGTGACCACGGCGCCGGGGATCACCTCATAGGAGGTGCTCTCGGGCGCGTCGGCGCGGGTGTCGATCACGGCGGCGATTTCGACCCCAGCCGCCTGCAGATCCGCCGCACTGCGATGGCCATCGTCATTATTGGTGAAAATGGCGACGCGCCGGGCCGGGGTGACCGCCCAGCGATTGACGTAGCTGCGCAGGGCCGAGGCCAGCATGATGCCGGGCCGATCGTTGTTGTCAAAGGCGATGGGCCGCTCCGTGGCCCCGGCGGCCAGAACCGCGCGCTTGGCGTAGATCCGCCAGAGGATCTGGCGCGGTTTGCCCGTGGGCGGGATGGCCACATGGTCCCAGACCCGCTCCAGCGCGCCGTAAATCCCGTGATCGAACCCGCCGAGCACCGTGGTCCGGGTCATCACCCGGGCATTCGGCAGGCTCTCAAGCTCGGCGAGAACCTGGGCGGCCCAGACCGCCCCAGCGGTATCCCCAATACAGTGGGTTTCGGCATTCAGGCGCCCGCCGATCTGGAAATCCTCATCCGCGAGGATCACCTCCGCCCCGGCCCGCGCGGCGGTCAGCGCCGCCATCAACCCGGTGGGGCCCGCGCCGATCACCAGCAGGTCGCAATGGCGGAAGCCCTTGTCATAAACATCCGGATCGTCCAGCTCCGACAGGGCGCCGAGCCCGGCGGCCCGACGGATGATCGGCTCATAGACTTTCTCCCAGAAGGCGGCGGGCCACATGAAGGTCTTGTAGTAGAACCCCGCCGCGAAGAAGCGGGAGAGCCGGTCGTTGATCGCCATGGCGTCGAAGGCAAGGCTCGGCCAGCGGTTCTGGGAGCTGGCCTCGAGCCCGTCAAAGAGCTCCGCCGTGGTCGCACGGGTGTTCGGCTCGGCCCGGGCGCCGCTGCGCAGGGTGATGATCGCATTCGGCTCCTCGGAGCCTGCGGTCAGGGGGCCACGCGGACGGTGGTACTTGAAGGACCGCCCCATGAGCCGGACCCCATTGGCCAGCAGGGCAGAGGCCAGCGTATCCCCCTCAAACCCGGTATAGCTTTTCCCGTCGAACCGGAAGTGCAGCGGGGCGTCGCGATTGATTTGCCCGCCGCTCAGGCGATGGATCTGGCTCATGTCGAGCGCCCTTCGCGCCGCGCCACGTCCCGGGCCAGCTCCACCGAGGTGATCTCATGGGTGAGGGTGTCGCGGGTCACCACGAGCCAGGACCGGTCCCCTTGCTCGTGAAACCAGAGCTCCCTATGCAGACCGGCGGGGTTGTCGCGCAGGTAGCCGTATTCGATGAAGGCCTCCAGCGCGCCGTCGGCCCTCCCGTCCGGGCGCCCGATCAGGGCCGCATCGCCGAGATAGGTGAACTCCGCCGCGTCGCGGGGGCCAAGCAGGGGGTGGTCAATGATCATGTCCGCGCCTCAATGCAGGTTGGGCTGATTGCCCATGCCTTTTTCGTCGATCATGTGCCCGGTGGCGAAACGATCGAGCCGGTAGGCCGTGGCGGTGGGGTGAGGGGCATCCGTGGCGAGCAGATGGGCATAGGCATAGCCGGAGGCCGGGGTCGCCTTGAACCCGCCATAGCACCAGCCGCCATTGAAATAGAGCCCGTCGATCGGGGTGCGGTCGATGATTGGTGAGCCATCCATGCTCATATCCATGATCCCGCCCCACATCCGCAAAAGGCGCGCGCGGCCCAGCATCGGAAAGATCGCCATGCCACCCTCGCAGACATCCTCGACCACCGGCAGGTTGCCGCGCTGGGCATAGGAGTTGTAGCCGTCGATATCGCCGCCAAAGACCAGCCCACCCTTGTCCGACTGGCTGACATAGAAATGCCCCGCGCCGAAGGTGACCACCCCGGGCAACACGGGTTTTAACCCTTCGGAGACGAAGGCCTGCAGCACATGGCTCTCGATCGGCAGGCGCATCCCCGCGTGGGCCATGACCCGGCTGGAGGAGCCGGCGACGCAGACCCCGACCTTGCCCGCCTTGATCGGACCTCGGGTCGTCTCCACCCCGGTGCAGGTGCCGTTCTCGATGACAAGTCCCGTGACCTCGCAATTCTGCAGGATGTCCACGCCCAGTTGGTCCGCCGCCCGCGCATACCCCCAGGCCACCGCATCGTGGCGTACGGTACCGCCGCGATGCTGGGCGAGCCCGCCCTTGATCGGGAAGCGTGCGGTCTCGGTATTCAGGAACGGGTAGCGCGCCTTGATCTGCGCGGTGCTGAGCAGTTCCGCATCCGCGCCATGCATGCGCATCGCATTGCCCCGCCGGATGAAGGCGTCGCGCTGGGCGTCGGAATGGATCAGGTTCAGGATCCCGCGCTGGCTGACCATGGCGTTGTAGTTGAGCTCCTGCTCCAGCCCCTCCCAGAGCTGCAGCGAGAACTCATAGAACGGCTCGTTGCCGTCGAGCAGGTAGTTCGAGCGGATGATCGTGGTGTTCCGCCCTACATTGCCGCCGCCGATCCAGCCCTTCTCGAGCACGGCCACCCGGTGCCGCCCATAGATGGAGGCGAGGTAATAGGCCGTGGCGAGCCCGTGCCCACCACCGCCGATGATCAGGATATCATAGCTGGGCTTGGGCTCCGGATCGCGCCAGGCCGGGCCCCAGCCGCGATGGCCGGTGAGGGCTTCTTTGATGACGCGAAAACCTGAATAGCGCATGCGGTTCGGACTCCTTCCGCGCGATCATGATCTATGAAACAGGGGTTTGTCCTAGGGAAACCCGACGGGGACGCATGCAAATCGGACATCCATGTCGGATCTGGGGGTCAGGGCGTGCCCGACAGGGCCTCGGCAGCGAGCAGCCGGTCGGCAATCGCCATGGTGTCATCTAGGTGGCTTTCCACCGCCGCGCGTGCGGCTTCGGGATCTCCGGCCGTGATCGCGTCACAGATCCGCGCCATGTGCTCGGGACCCGGGCGCGCGCGATCCGCAGCGGCGAGGGTCAGCATGCGGAGGCGGCTGATCCGCCCGTTCAAACGCTGCACGACCTCCCAGGCGACTGTGTGCCCGGCCCCTTCGAAGATCTCGGCATAAAAGTCCGAACTGGTGCGAAAGACCGTGCCCGGGCTGGCCTCCGCCAGACCCTGCTGCAGACGCTTCAGGGCGTCGCGCAGGCGGGTCGCGCCTTCGGGTGTGATTTTGTGGGCGCAGGCCTCGGCGGCGGCAGTTTCCAGCGCGCGGCGGATGTCATAGATCTGGCGCGCGTCGTCCCGGCTCATCCGGGCTACGATGGGGCCGCGCCCGGGCAGGATCTCGACCAGACCCTCGGCCTCCAGGTAGCGGATGGTCTCGCGAACCACCGTGCGGCTCACCCCGAGTTGGTCGCAGAGCGGTCGTTCGACGAGCCTTTGACCGGGCTCGAACACGCCTTCGATGATCGCTTCGCGCATGCGCTCCTGCACCAGATCCCGCAGGGTGGCGGGCGGCTGGTCGATCTTGGCGAGAGAGGCTTTCGGCATGAGGCGAGGATAGGGAGGCCCGGGGAGCGGAGCAAGATCATATTGACATATGGTATGATGGTATACCAAACTTCTGCCATCGAATCCGGGAAGGGACAGCCATGGCGGCGGAGATCCGAAAAACGCTTTTGCAGGTGGAGCATACGCTGATCGAAGGCGGCAAACCGGCGGAGACGCCGCTGGTCCTGATCGCGGCGGTGGCGGTGATCCGGAACCCCTGGGCGGGGATGGGCTTTGTCGAGGATCTGCGCCCGGCCATCAATGCGTGCGCGCCCGGGCTGGGGGCCCGGCTGACGCAGATGATCCTTGAGGCCGCGGGCGGCGGCGACAGGGTCGAGGGCTATGGCAAGGCCGCGATTGTCGGGGTCAATGGCGAGGTGGAGCATGGCTCGGCCCTGATCCACACCCTGCGCTTCGGCAACCACTACCGCGAAGCCGTTGGCGCGAAATCCTATCTCGCCTTCACCAACACGCGCGGTCCCGCAAACGCATCGCTGCAGATCCCGCTGATGGACAAGAACGATGGCGGGCGGCGGAGCCATTACCTGACCATTCAGCTTGCAATCCCCGATGCCCCGGCCCCCGATGAGATCGTGATCGCGCTGGGCGCCTCCACCGGCGGGCGGCCCCATCACCGGATCGGGGATCGGTATCAGGACCTCAAGGAACTTGGCCATGATGTCGACAACCCTGCAGCAGTTTGAGGGGCTCGGGCAGATCGGCCTCCAAGATCGGGGGCAGGGCGCGCCGCTGATCCTGCTCCACGGGGTTGGGATGCAATCGGCGGCCTGGGCGCCGCAGCTCGACGTTCTGTCGCGCACCCATCGGGTGATCGCGCTGGACCTGCCCGGCCATGGCGGCAGCGCGCCTTTGGCGGGGGTGCCGGGTCTGCCGGACTACGTGGCCTGGCTGTCGGATGTGGTGTCGGCAATTGGGCTTGGTCGGGTCAGTCTTGCGGGCCATTCCATGGGCGCGCTGATTGCCACCGGATTTGCGGTGACGCGGCCCGATGTCGTGCGCCGGGTGGCCCTCTTGAACGGAACCTATCGCCGGGGCCCCGCCGCGCGGCAGGCGGTGATCGCCCGCGCCGCGCAGATCCGCGCCGGACATATGGATCTCGAGACGCCGCTGGAGCGCTGGTTCGGGCAAGACCCGAGCACCGATCACCTGCGTGCACAGGTCCGCAGTTGGCTCGCCGCTGTGGATCCCAAAGGGTATGGCGACGCCTATGCGGCCTTTGCCGAGGGGGATGCGGTCTATGCCGACCGGCTGGGGCAGTTTCCAGGGCCGCTGCTGGCGCTGACCGGCGCGGATGACCCGAACTCCACCCCGGCCATGTCGCGCGCCATGGCGCAGGCCGCGCCCCAAGGGCGGGCGGTCATCCTCGAAGGTGCGCGGCACATGGCCAACCTAACCGCGCCAGCGGCCGTCAATGACGCGCTCGCGGATTGGCTTGCGCAGAGCGATGAGATGAGGCAGCGGGCATGACCGGCTTTGATCCCAAGGAGCTCCGCAAGGCGTTCGGCACCTTCATGACCGGGGTCACGGTGGTCACGGCTCGGGATCCGGGCGGCGCGCCGCTCGGCTTTACGGCGAATTCCTTCACATCGGTCTCGCTGGACCCGCCGCTCGTGCTGGTCTGTCTGGCGACGGCCTCCGCCAACTACGAGGCCTTTACGACGGCCCAAGGCTTCGCCGTGAACATCCTGTCGGAGGGCCAAACCGCCCTCTCCAACACCTTTGCCCGCCCGGCGGAGGATCGCTTTGCCGAGGTAAGCTGGCAGGCTGGCCCGCACGGGGCGCCGATCCTCGACGGGGTCTCGGCCTGGTTTGATTGCGCGATGCACCAGACCGTGGCGGCGGGCGACCATGTGGTCCTGATCGGCGAGGTCCGCGCCTTTGACCACAGCCCAACCCCGGGCCTTGGCTATGCGCGCGGGGCCTATGTGACCGCATCCGCCGAGGCGGAGGCGTTGACCCCGCCCCGGGACATGGTGGTCTCGGCCCTGATCGAGCGGGATGGCCAGATCCTGCTGCAGGATGCGGGCGATGGCAGCCTGTCTCTCCCGACCAGTGATGATGTGACCGACGGGGTGCACGCGACGCTGGATCGCCTGATCGGCGAGACCGGGCTGCAGGCGGAGCCGGGCTTCATCTACGCCGTCTACAAGGACGCGCGGATGGGGCGGCACCACGTCTCCTTCCTGTGTCCGGCGGGGCCGGGCGCCCCGCAACGGGGGGCGTTCACGGTTCTCAACCCCTCCACACTCATGGATGTGGCGGACCCGGCAACTTGCACCATGCTGGAGCGGTTCGCCGACGAGAGCCGCCTTGGCGATTTCGGGGTGTATTACGGCAATGAGGTGACCGGCGAGGTCAGGCCCCGCGAGACAGGAGGCGCGCGTTCATCATGAAGTTTTCCCTCTTTGCGCATATGGAGCGGATCTCTCCGGATCAGGATCAAAAGCAGCTCTATGACGAGTTCATCGCGCTGTGCAAAATCGCTGATGCGGGCGGGATGCATGCGGTCTGGACCGGGGAGCATCATGGGATGAACTTCACCATGGCGCCCAACCCGTTCCTGAACCTGATCGATGTGGCCCGTCATACCAAGCATGTGCGGCTTGGGACCGGCACGGTGATCGCGCCGTTCTGGCACCCGATCCGGCTCGCAGGCGAGGCGGCGATGACGGATATCATCACCGAAGGGCGCCTCGATCTCGGTATCGCCCGGGGCGCCTACAGCTTTGAGTATGAGCGGATGATGCCCGGTCTCGACGCGTGGGAGGCGGGCCAGCGCATGCGAGAGCTGGTGCCCGCGGTCCAGAAGCTCTGGGAGGGGGATTATACCCATGAGGGGGAGTTTTTCACCTTCCCCAAGACCACCTCGGCCCCTCAGCCCCTGCAACCGGGCGGCCCGCCGATCTGGGTCGCGGCGCGGGATCCCAACAGCCATGAATTTGCGGTGGCCAATGGCTGCAATGTGCAGGTCACGCCGCTCTGGAATGGCGATGATGAGGTCGCGGATCTGATGGCGAAGTTTCAGGCGGCCTGCCAGAAGTTCCCCGCGATCCCGCGCCCCAAGATCATGCTCTTGCGCCATACCTATGTGGCCGAGGACGCGGCGGATGTGCGTCAGGCGGCGATCGAGCTCAATCGGTTCTATTGCTATTTCGGGGCGTGGTTCCTGAACAAGCGCGACATCCATCAGGGTCTCATCGACCCGCTCAGCGACGGCGAGATCGCAGCACATCCGTTCTATACGCCCGAGAACATGGAGCGGGACCTGGTGATCGGCACGCCTGGCACGGTCATCGACCGGCTGCGCAAGAGCGCCGAGCTCGGCTATGATGAATACGCGTTCTGGGTGGATTCCAGCATGAGTTTCGAGCGCAAGAAAGCCTCGCTCGAGCGGTTCATCTCGGATGTGATGCCCGCGTTCCAGTAAGAGGGTGAGGATGCAGCAGTTTCAGCACTATATCGACGGCGCCTTTTCCGAAGGGGACGCCCAGTTCGACAGCCTCGATCCCGCTACGGGCCAGCCCTGGGCGCGGATGCCCGAGGCGCGCGTCGCGGATGTGGACGCGGCAGTGGATGCGGCCGAACGGTGCTTTTTCTCGGCGGAGTGGGCCGGGATGACGGCGACGGCCCGGGGCAAGCTGCTCTACCGTTTGGCCGAGTTAATCGCCGATCATGCGGGCCGTCTGGCCGAGCTCGAAACACGGGATACAGGGAAGATCATCCGCGAAACCTCGGCCCAGATCGCCTATGTCGCCGATTTCTATCGCTACTATGCTGGGCTCGCGGACAAGATCGAGGGCGCGCATCTGCCCATCGACAAGCCGGATATGGAGGTCTGGTTGCGGCGCGAACCGGTGGGCGTCGTGGCGGCCATCGTGCCCTGGAATTCGCAGCTTTTCCTCTCGGCGGTGAAGATCGGCCCCGCGCTGGCGGCGGGGTGCACGGTGGTGCTCAAGGCCTCCGAGGACGCGCCAGCGCCCATGCTGGAATTCGCGCGGATCTTCGATCAGGCGGGCTTTCCGAAGGGTGTTTTGAACGTGATTACCGGTGGACCCGAGGTTGGCGCGCGGCTCAGCAGTCATCCCAAGGTCGCCCATGTGGCCTTCACTGGCGGGCCCGACACTGCGCGCCATATCGTGCGGAATTCGGCAGAGAACCTCGCCTCCACCTCGCTGGAGCTGGGAGGCAAGTCGCCCTTTATCGTTTTTGAGGATGCGGATCTCGACAGCGCCGTGAATGCGCAGGTCTCGGGGATCTTCGCGGCCACCGGGCAGAGCTGCGTGGCGGGCTCCCGTCTGGTGGTGCAGGCCTCGGTCAAGGATGACGTCCTTGCGCGGCTCAAGGCCAAGGCGGAGGCGGTCGTGATCGGTCCGCCGAGCGAGATGGGGACCGAGGTTGGCCCCCTGTGCACGGCACGGCAACGGGAGGCGATCATCGCCCTCACCAACCGCGCGGTGCAGCAGGGCGCCCGACTGGTGACCGGAGGGGCTGCGCTGGACCGGGAGGGGTACTATTTCCCGCCGACGATCCTGGATTGTTCCGAGGCGCGCGGCGCGGACAGCCTTGTGGAAGAATTCTTTGGCCCGGTCCTCTCGGTCGTCTCCTTCGAAACCGAAGAGGAGGCGATCGCGATCGCCAATGACACGCGCTACGGGCTTGCCTCGGGTCTCTTCACCCAGAACCTGACCCGGGCCCACCGTATGATCCGGGCGATCCGCGCCGGGATCGTCTGGGTCAACACCTATCGCGCGGTCAGCCCCATCGCGCCCTTTGGCGGGCACGGGCTCTCGGGCCATGGGCGCGAAGGCGGGCTGCAAGCCGCCCTCGACTACACCAAGGTCAAATCCGTCTGGCTGCGGACCAGCGATGATCCCATCCCGGATCCGTTCGTGATGCGCTGAGCCCGGGTTCAGAGCGGCAGGGCGATACCCTCCGGCACGTTCTGATAGCAGACCGGGCGCAGGAAACGGCGGATCGACAGGGTCCCGACACTGGTCGCGCCGAAGTTGGTGGAGGCCGGGTAGGGGCCGCCATGGACCATGCTGTCGGCAACCTCGACGCCCGTGGGAAAGCCGTTGAAAAGGACCCGCCCCGCCTTGCGCTCCAGCACCTGCAGCAGCGCGCCAGCGGATGGGAGATCCCCGGCATCCGCGTGGAGCGTCGCGGTCAGCTGCCCCTCGAGCCCCTTGGCGAGGGCCGCGAAATCCTCGGCGCTTTCGGTCCGGATCACGACGCCCAGCGGGCCAAAAACCTCATGCGCGAGGCGGGGATTGGCGGCAAATGTCCGGGCCGAAACCTGATAGAGCGCGGCCTGTGCCTGTCGCCCCTGGGTCTCGTCCGCAACCAGCGTCTCGACCCCGTCCGCCCCGGTGATCTCGTCCCGCCCGCTGCGGAAGGCCGCCGCGATCCCGTCGGTCAGCATGGTCTGGGTGGCAGCCTCTTCCAGCGCCGCTGTGGCCGCGGCAACAAAGGCATCGCCCGCAGCACCCGCAGGCAGGATCGCGAGCCCCGGATTGGTGCAGAACTGGCCCGCGCCCATGGTCAGGGACCCGGCCCAGCCTTGGGCAATTTCCGTCCCCCGCGCAGCCAGCGCCTCGGGCATCAGGAACATCGGGTTCACCGAGCCCAGTTCCCCGAAGAACGGGATTGGCTCCGGGCGCGCGGCGCAAAGGTCAAAGAGCGCCCGCCCCCCGCGCAAGGATCCGGTGAAGCCCACGGCTTTGATCCAGGGATTCTGCACAAGGGCCGCGCCCACGGCATTGCCGCCATCCTGCACGAAGCTGAACACGCCCGGATGCAGGTTATGGGCGCGGCGCGCGGCCTCTATGGCCTCGGCGACGATTTCGCCGGTGCCGGGATGGGCCGGGTGACCTTTGACCACCACCGGGCAGCCCGCCGCGAGGGCCGCCGCCGTGTCGCCACCCGCGGTGGAAAAGGCCAGCGGGAAGTTCGAGGCGCCGAACACCGCCACGGGACCAATGGGGCGTTGGATCATCTGCAGGTCCGGGCGGGGCAGGGGCGCGCGATCCGGCAGGGCCGGGTCATGGCGATGGTCGAGATACGCGCCGGCGCGGATATGTTCGGCAAAGAGCCGCAATTGCCCGACCGTCCGAGCCCGCTCGCCATTCAGGCGTGCCTCGGGCAGGCCGGTCTCGGCGCAGCCAATTTCGGTGATCGCCTCTGCGCGGGCCTCGATCTCATCGGCGATGCTGTCGAGAAAACCCGCGCGCTCGGCGCGAGAGGTGTAGCCATAGCTCCAGAATGCCTCCTCCGCCGCGGCGCAGGCCGCTTCCACGAGCGCCACGCTCCCGGCGGAGTAGGGTTTCGGTGCGCCATGGGCGGGGGTCGAGAGGAAGCTGCGCTCTCCGTCCATCCACGCCCCTGCGATCAGGCTCAGTCCATCCATGCTTTTGTCCTCAAATCAGCCCGCGCGCGGCGAGGTTTTTCATCAATGCGCTCGTCCCGAAGGTCCAGGGCGGGCAATCCGGAGAGAGCCGCACCGTGTTGGACAAGGTGCCGAGCAGGGGAGTGGAGATTTCGACGCGGTCCCCGATCTTGTGGGTGAACCCGCCGCCGGGTGTGTCGCGATCCTGGGTCGGAGCGAAGAGCGTTCCGAGCATCAGGAAGAAGCCATCCGGGTATTGGTGATGGGGGCCGCAGGTCTGGGCGACGAGGTCCTCGGGATCCCGGCTGATCTCGGCCATGGAACTGCTGCCCTTCAGGACAAACCCGTCCGGGCCTGTCACTGTCAGGGTCAGCTCCACCTGCCGCACATCCTCCAGGTCAAATCCCTCGTCAAAGAGGCGCAGCATCGGACCGATCGCGCAGGAGGCGTTGTTGTCCTTGGCCTTGCCCAGCAGGAGCGCCGAGCGCCCTTCGACGTCGCGCAGGTTCACATCATTGCCCAAGGTCGCGCCCTTGATCCGCGCGTCACTGTCCACGGCGAGCACGATCTCGGGCTCGGGATTGTTCCATGTCGAAACCGGGTGGAGCCCGATGCTCGCCCCCGCACCCACCGCCGACATGGCCTGGGATTTGGTGAATACCTCCGCATCCGGGCCGATCCCGACCTCCAGATACTGCGACCACATCTCCTCGGCGATCAGGGCGTGTTTCAGGGTCATCGCGGTCTTGGATCCGGGCACCACCGCGCGCAGACTGTCCCCGAGGATCTCGGTACAGCGCGCGCGGATCGCATCGGCCTTGGCGGGATCGCCCTTGGCCTTCTCCTCGATCACACGCTCCAGCATGGAGGAGACGAATGTCACGCCGCAGGCCTTGATCGGTTGCAAGTCCGAGGGCGCGAGGAAACGGGGTTTGTCGGGATCGGGCTGTTCCACCGAGTTCGCGGCGATCTCGGTGAGGCTGCCGAGATCCGTGCCCGGAATGGCACTTGCGGTGGCGGCGGGATCGTCATGTTCCAGCAGGGCCTGCATGGTGGGCGTCTCGCGCGTGGTGATGTCCACCAGCCGGTCGCCGCGCCGCTGGACAAGGGCGGGGCCTGCCAGATCTGGCCGCCAGACGCGTCCGACAAAGGCGCCCGTTTCGGGAAGGTTCAGGGTCATACGGGGGCTCCAAGCTCGGTGAGGTGATCCAGAAGGGCGGGGGCCTGCGCGCAGACCACGTCCGGCAGGGACATGTGGTCGGCCCCGGGCAAGACCCGCCAGGCCGCGCGCGGAGCGGTCCCCATCAGGGCGCCGCCGCGCAGGAACTCATGGGTCTCGCGATCCCCGTTGAGATAGAGGGTCGGCGGATAGGGCCCCTCGGGCGACAGGGAATGCTGTGCGATCTCCGCCGGGGTGAGGGCCAGTGCCTCTTGCAGGAAGGACTGCGCCACGGGTCGCAGATCATAGACCCCGCTCAGGGCCAGAACGCCTTGCGTGCGCGCCGCCAAACCCCGGTCCGCCATGGCCGACAGCGCCAGATGCGCCCCCGCGGAATGGCCCACGAGCAGGAATTGCGCCTCGGGAAAACGTGTCGCCAAGGTGTGCAGGGCAGCAGCGGTATCCGCGATCAGATCGCCGAGGCGCTGGGCGGGCATCAGCCGGTATTCCACATTGGCGACCGCAGCGCCAAAGGGCTGGAAGGCGGGCATCATGAAGCGGTGCGTCTCCGCCTCGAGCGCGCGCCAATACCCTCCGTGGAGGATCACGGGCAGGCAAGTCTCTGGCCCATGCCCCGCGATCCATTCCACCCATTGCCTTGGGTCGGGGCCATAGGCCGCGCGCTCAAGCGGGTTGCGCTCTGCCACAGCCGCGCTCGCGGCACCCATGCGAGCGAGGGCACCCGCGAAATCTGGCAAGATCTCAGAGAACTTGAACTGGCTGTCCCAGAAGGCTTGCATGCTCAGCGATCCTGCAAGGCGTCGGCCACCCGGGCGTGAACCTGCAACAGCGCGCGATGATGATCCGGATTGCTCCCCCGGCTGGGGTTCAGGACGAGGCCCAGGGTCACGATCTGGCGCGACGTGGCCTCCACCGGCACCATCAGGGTGGCCGTGCGACGCGGGATCCCATCCTCGAAGGCCCGCAGGTCGAGCGCGCTCACGGCGCCAAGGGTCAGATCCGGGATCACATCAAAGCTGTAGCGCGGGGAGAGCCGCGTCAGCCGCGTCTCGCGGCCCAGCGAATGAGGCCCCATATGGACATCCATATCCTGCAGCACCGCGAGAAAGGCCGTGTGCTGGGTCATCTGCCGAAGCTGCAGCAGCGTGGGCTGGGCCAGCGGCGCCAGACGCCCGAGGCCGAAGCCGCGCAACCCGGTGCGGATCGCCGACAGACCGGGCAGGTAGGTCCCGCTCTCGTCCCGGCGCAGAAGGCCGTCCGCCTCGAGTGCGGCCACATGGCGGTAGCCGGTGCTCGCGGGCAATCCGGCAGACTGGATGAGCCGGGCCGGGGTTGTATGCGCGTCCCGCTCGGGCGCTGTGACAAGAGCCTCGAACAGGTCAACGGCCCGGGCATAAGCAGTCTGGGTCATGCGGAGGCACTCCTTCGATTGGGGGTTTTCGGCCCGCGCAGGGCAGGCCCTTGGGAGAGGATCGCCTCATCGGGCAGATCCCAGGCGACATGGCGTTCGGCCCAGGCGTCGGCCTTGACCGAGAGGGTCTCCAACCCGCGGGGCAGCACGATCTGGACCGGCACCTCCACGCGCTGGGGCACGGGATTGCCGCCCAGCACATCGAGCGCAAGTTCGAGCGCGCGGGCCCCCATGCTCGCCGGGTAATCGAGCGCCGCCATGGGCACCTTGTGGTGCAGGCAGAGCTTGTACATCTCGTTGAGATCCCCGCCCGTATGGGCCGGGACGGGCTGGTCGCTTTCCAGAAACCGGCGGAGGGAGCCGACGCCCTGAAGCCCGCTATCGCACCAGACCCCATCGGGCGCGCGACGGGCCTCGGACAGGACCCGGCCGATGGCCTCATAGCCGCCGCGCGCGGTCCAGTCGGTATAGCTGACATTCTCGACCCGGATGCCGGGGAACTGCGAGAACACACCAAGGGCGGCCTGTTGGCGGCGCAGGGCCGGGCTGGTGCCTTCGAGCCCGCTCAGCATCCAGACCCGGCCTTGACCGGCCAGATGCTCGGCCATCCAGAGCGCACTGATCCGCCCGATCCGGTGATCCGAAGCCGTGGCGAAACTGACAAGCGACGCGCGATCATTGGGCCGCCGATCCACGGCGACAATGGGCAGACCCTGGGCCGCGAGTTCACCGAGCCGGTCGCTCAGGGCTCTGTCATTGACCGAAGCGATCGAGATCAGCAGCAGGTCGATCCCTGCGGCCACCAGCTGGTCAATCTGGCTGCGCTGCCTGGCGGGGTCATCCTGCGCATCCAGCACCAGCAATTCCGCGATCTGCGCCTGGGCGATTTTCTCGGCATAGGACAGGCTCTGTAGCATGGCTTGCCGCCAGGCATTGGAGGTCGAGGCGTTGGAAAAGCCGATGCGATAGGGCGGCTCGGTGCGAAACCGCATGGTCTCGACCGTGCGCACGAGGGAGGGGTCCCATTCCAGATCCGGGCGCGCCCGTGTTCCCTGGGGCCGGGCGGGCTGAGGGTTCACGGCGAGGGTCTTGCGCGTCTCCACCTCGGGGGCTTCGAGCGGCGCAAAGATCATCGCGCGCGCCTTGGGGCCAAGACGTAGCACGCCGTGATCCACCCTCTCCAGCCAGCCGGCGGTTGTCATCGCCCGCAGGAGGCCAAACCCGGTCGAGCGGGTCACGCCCAGATCCCCAAGGATGTCATGGGTGCGGCGCGGGGTGTTGGCGGTGTCGAAGCCTTTCAACACCGCCGCGATCCGCTGCACATTCGATCTGTCATCCTTGGACATCGGCCCGGGTCCTCAGCTTTGCGCGCGCTTCATGTAGACGGCTGCGGCGAGGATGATCAGGGTGCCCTTGATCACCAGCTGCAGCTCGATCGAGAGCCCTAGGATGACCACGATGTTGAAGAGGGACACAAGGATCAGCGCCGCGAGCAGCACGCCGGGCACCGAGCCCTTGCCCCCCGAAAGGGCCGCTCCGCCGATGACCGCCGCCGCGATACTGTCGAGCTCATAGCCGCGCCCGGTCCAGTTATCGACGATACCCACATAGCCCACGAGAAAGAGCCCCGCGAACGCCGCCATGACGCCGGAGATGACGAAGGCCATGACCACCAGCATCCGGGTTGGCGCGCCGGTCATGTAAGCTGCCTCGGGGCTGTCGCCATAGAGCTTCAGCCGGCGCCCGAACACCGTCCGCTCCAAGAGCCAGTGCATCCCGATGGCCACAAGGCCAAGCGCGATGAGGGCCACCGGGATCCCGGCGATATCGCCCGTGGCAAGCCAGCGGAACGTCTCGGGCAGGGTTCCGCCCGGCGCGCCGCCCGTATAGGCAAAGCGGATGCCCTGCAGCACGATCATCGTGGCCAATGTGGCAAGAAACGGCGTCACCTTGCGATAGGCCACGAGATAGCCGTTCACCGCGCCGATCGCCGCGCCAAGGATCAGGCCCATGGCAAAGATCAGCGGCGTGCTGTCGATCAGCGAGGTCGAGAGCACCGCGACCGTTGCCATGATGGAGGCCACCGACAGGTCGAGCCCCCGCACGATGATCACGATCATCTGCCCGATCACCACAAAGCCCAGCGGCGCCGCCTGGATCAGGATGTCCTTGAGGTTGGCGGGCGTCAGGAAGCGCGGGCTGAGCGCCGTGGTCACCGCCCAGATCACGATCAGGAACCCCAGCAGCATCAGCAGTTCGCGCCGTTGGGTCGCCCGCACCGTGTTGCGGTTGCGCTTGGCCGGGGCGGGATTGGAAGCGGTCATGCTCATGACTTGGCCTTTCCTGCAAAGAAGGAGACGGCGGCGATGATGATCACGCCCTCTGCGATCCATTGATAGAAGCTCGAGACATTCATGAAGTTCAGGACATTGGCGAGCAGGGCCAGCAGGATCACCGCAAGGGCCGTGCCGAGCACCCCGCCCTTGCCCCCGGCGAGCAGGGTGCCGCCCACGATCACCGGGGTGATCGAGCGCAGATCGAACCCGACGCCCGCGCGCGGATCGCCGACGCCGAACCGCCCGGTCATATACATCGCCGCCACCGCGCAGAGCAGGCCAGACAGGGCGTAGATCGCGATCTTGGTGTGCTTGACGGGCAGGCCGGAGACGGCGGCCGCGGCTTCATTGTCGCCAATCGCATAGATCCGGGTGCCGAAGGGGGTCCGCCAGAGCATGAAGCCGATGGCCAGATAGAGGAGGATGACAAAGACCATGCCATAGGGAACCACGCCCAGCCGCCCATAGGTGAAATCTTCGAAAAAGAGCGGGACCGAGCCCGTCGGTTGCCGGGTGATCAGCAGGGCCGCTCCGGCGAGGATGGTCGATGTGCCCAGGGTCGTGATCAGCGGGTGCACGCCCACATAGGCGGTGATCGCCCCGTTGATCATGCCGATGATGATGCCGAGCGTGATCACCACCGCCATGGCCATCAACAATGTGCCGGCCGTGTCCCCGGCCAGTGCGGCAAAGACCACGGCGAGAAAACTCAGCGCCCCGGCAAAGCTCAGATCGATACCGCCCGAGAGGATCACGATGGTTTGCGCAAGGGCGACGATGGCGAGCGCCACCATTTGATCCTGCACATTGGCGATGTTGAGCGGGGTGGCAAACCGGTCCGAAGACGTCATGCCGATGAAGAAGACGAGACCGATCAGGGCCAGAACGACCAGATGGACCGGTTGGGCGCGCGTGGCGCGGACGAGGGTGCTCATGCGGCCACTCCGTGATGGGTTGAGGTTTCTGCGGCGGCCACGGTGATGATCGCCTCTTCGGTGATCGCGTCGCCGCGCAGTTCCTTGGCGAGCTCCCCGTCGCGCATCACATGCACGCGGTCGCAGAGCCCGACGATCTCGATCAGTTCCGAAGAAATCACGAGGAGCGCCATGCCCTCATCCGCCAACTCGCGCAGGGTGCGATAGATCTCGGCCTTGGCGCCCACATCGACGCCGCGGGTGGGCTCATCGAGGATCAGGAGCTTGGGCCGGTTCTCCAGAAGCCGGGCGACCAGCACTTTCTGCTGGTTGCCACCCGACAGGGCCGAGATCGGCAGGCCCACATGGTCCACAACCACCCCGCGCCGTTCCTTCAGGATCGCCGCGCGTCGCTCTTCATGGCCCGGGGGGATCGCGTTGTGATGCACCCCGAAACCCGGGGTCGTGGCCGCGAAGTTCCGCGCCACCGACGCGTTGAGAAACAGCCCGTCATCCTTGCGGCTTTCGGTCAGCATCAGGATCCCTGCCTCGATGCAGCCCGCCGGGTCCCGATGGGGCATGGGCTCGCCCGCGAGCCGCACCTCGCCGGTCGCGGGGGCGGCGCCAAAGAGCGCCAGCGCCAGCTCGGTCCGCCCGGAGCCCACGAGGCCCGCAAGCCCGAGGATCTCACCCGCATGGACGTCCAGATTGGCGGGCGGAAGGCCGGGCGCGACCACCAGATCGCGCACCTCCAGCACTTTCTCGCCTGCCATCGGCGATGCGGCTTTGGGCGGGAAGAGGTCCCCGAGCTCGCGCCCGACCATGGCCGCGATCACGCTGTCATGGCTGTAGTCGCTGGTGGGGCCTTTCGAGGTCACGACCCCATCCTTGATCACCGTGATATCGGTGCAGATCTCGAAAATCTCGTCGAGCCGGTGGGAGACATAGACCAGCCCCATCCCGCGTTCGCGCAGATCCTTGATGATCCGGAAGAGGTGCCGGGTCTCGTTCTGGCTGAGCACGGCCGTGGGCTCATCGAGGATCAGGACCTTCGCCTCTGCGCGCAGGGCCTTGGCGATCTCGACCATCTGTTTGTCGGCCACCGACAGCGTCTCGACCAGATCATCCGGGTTCAGCCGGATGCCGAGATCATCGAGCAGGGCCTGGGCCTGCGCCTTGAGCGCGGCGCGGTCGATAAGGCCAAAGCGGCCCCGGGGTTCAGCTCCGAGATAGATGTTTTCCGCGATGGAGAGCGCGCCCAAAACCGAGAACTCCTGATGCACCACGGCGATCCCGGCGGCGAGGCTCTGGCGCGGGTCGGTCCATCCGGCCGGGGCGCCCTCGAACTCCACATACCCGCCCGTGGGCGTATAGAGCCCGGTCAGCAGCTTGATCAGCGTGGATTTCCCGGCGCCGTTCTCGCCACAGAGCGCCACAGCGTGGCCTCCATGCACTTCGAATTCGATGCCTTTGAGGACCTCGTTGGGTCCAAAGGATTTGTTGAGACCGCGTGCGGCCAGATAGGGCTGTCCCATGGGTCCTCCTCCCGTGGCGGGCCGGGGCGATGCGTGGCCGCCCCGGCGCGTTTGGCTTATTTGGGATAGTCCGCGCTGAAGGTGGCGGGGTCGTAATCCGCCCCGACGCCGGAGGACATGATCACCGAGCCCGGCTTGTCCATGAGCGCGTAATCAGCCACGAAAACGTCCGCCTGCACCGAGGCGGTCTCATGCCCCTCGGAGACGACGACCTGCTGGTTCACCTCGATCCGTTTCGGGATGCCTTTTCCGTCGAGCACGTCGAACAGCACCTCGAAGGCCTCGGCCCCCATGGCGGGCGGGTAGTCCACGCCGATCATCGGCACGTCGTTCTGCACGCTGAGCTGGTACATGGCGTTGAAGTCACCGCCCGTATGGGGCGGGATCGTGCCGGCCTCGTAGCCCGCCGCGAGGAAGGCCTCGATCGAGCCCGAGCCCTGCAAACCGGAATCCGCCCAGACCCCGTTGATCTCGGTGCCGTATTTCTGGATCAGCGCCGACATGATGGTCTTGCCATTGGCAGGGGACCAACTGGTGTATTGGGTCTCCAGCACTTCGAGCTCGGGGAACTGGTTGAAGACCTCCATCGCCGCCTGGATCCGTGCCTCGGCGGGCGAGGCTCCGGCCAGACCGCCGAGCATTACGACCTTGCCCTTGCCGTCCAGTTTCTCGGCAAGCCACTGGGCGGAGATCCGGCCAAGCGCCTGATCCGAAGCGGTGACAAAGCTGATGAAGTTCTCGGCGGTGGGCACGGAGCGGTCCACCAGAACCACGGGAACCCCCTGCCGCTTGGCACGCCGGATCACCGGGTCCATGGCCTCGGCGGTGGCTGGCGAGATCAGCAGAATATCCACCCCTTGCGCGATCAGGTCCTGCACATCTGCGGCCTGTTTGCTGGGGTCGTCATTGGCATCCGTGATGATGAACCGCGACAGCTTCTCGGCATTGCGCTCTGCGGCGGCCTCGATCCCGTGCAGCATCGCGACCCGCCAGGGGTTCGAGATCGATGCGTTGGAAAAGCCGATCACATAGGGCCCGTCTTTCTTGTAGTCCGACGCGTCATAGATTTCGGTTGCGCCGGGGTTCCACAGAAAGGTGCGGGGCACGCCTTGGTAGCCATCCGCCAGTGCCGAGCCTGCAAACAGCCCGAGAGTCGCGGCCATGGCCGCGGGTTTGAGAATACGCATGTTGTCCTCCCTAGCGTATTGCGATGATGGGGTTATTCAGCAGCGCGGATCAGGCCACCGGCCTGGATCCCGGAGCGGGGGTCTTTGAACATCACCCCGTCCTTCATGATCATCGACAGGTTGTCCTGATGCTGCACGAGGCTGACATCCTTGGTGACATCGCCCTTCACGAGGAGCAGATCCGCCAGGAAGCCTTCCTTGACCTGACCCAGATCCTCGGAGCGGCCCATGAGGCTTTGCCCCACGGTCGTGGCGCATTTCAGGGCCTCGACCGGGTCATATCCAAAGTACCGGACGAAATGCTCGATATCCCGTGCGTTTTGGCCCATGGGCGTGACGGCAAACCCGTAATCGCCGCCCACCACCACGCGGATGCCGCGTTTGCGGATCTCGTGATAGGTGGCGCAGGTCGCGTCGAACTTGCGGAAAAGGTGCAGTTCCTCGGCGACCTCCTTGGTGATGCCCGCGGGCTCCCCCTCCTTGGTGGAGTTATGCACGAGGCCGAAGGCCGGTCCGACCCAGATCCGGTCCTTGGCCTCTTCGAGCATGTCCAGCGCCTCTTCATCGGCGAAATCGCAGTGATAGATGCAGTCGACCCCGGCGCGGATGGCGCGTTTGACGCTCTCGGACGATCGCGCATGGGCAGCGACCTTCTTATCGAAGGCATGGGCCACGCGGACAAAGGCTTCGAGCTCTTCGGGTTCGGTCGGGGTGATCTCGGCCCGGGCATGGCTGACGAACTCGTCGCCCGAGATGTTGATCTTCATGATATCGACCCCGTCGCGCACGCATTCGCGGGCCACGCGGCGCATCTCGTCCGGTCCATCGGCGATCAGGCCAAAGCTTTCCTGATGGATGTGGCGCTTGCGCTCGTCGCCAAGCCCGGCGGTGGTGGTGACCTCTGGGCTCCCGGCCATCATGCGTGGCCCGTCCAGCAGCCCGGAATTGATTGCATCGCGGGCCACGACGCCCAGCATGGGTTTGGCGGAGGCCGCCTCGAAGATCGAGGTGAAGCCGTGGCTCAGCAGGAGGCGCAGGTTCTGCGCCGTGAGCAGCATATGCTCTTCATTCGACAGAAGGCCCAGCTCCGGCGGCTCGTTGATCCCGGTGAAGCTCGGGTGGCAATGGCCCTCGACCATGCCGGGCATCAGCGTATGACCAGAGCCGTCGATGACTGTGCCCTGCAACTCGGCAGGGCCGTCTGAGCCCTTGGCGACTTCGGTGATCCGGTTGCCGTCGATGGTGACCGTGGCCGCATAGGCCGCGTCCGACACGCCGTCCCAGACAGACGCACCGGTGATGGTGATCTTTGACATGATGTCCTCCCTGCCGCGTCTCTCCTCAGGTGCGGCTGGAGGTCAGTGAAGCGGCTCAGGCCCGGTCGCGGGAGGGGGCAACGGAGCCAGTTGTGCCATATATTGGACTATTCCGAATTGCGGGAGCGCCACACGGCTGGAGCGGATCAGACACAGAAAAGCCCGGCTCGGAAGATCCAGAGCCGGGCTTGATCATTTGCGCCAGTGCAAGGCCTAGGTCGAGGCAGAGGCTCTGTTCGGTTCCGACCCGTCGCCATTCGGCGTGATGTCGACGACCTCGGGCAGGACCGTGTCATCCTCGGCCTCAGCCTCGGTGCTCTTGTCCTCGATGGCCCCGACGATCAGCGGCAGCATCTCGGCGGAGTTCGTCAGGGCGATCTCGGATTGCGGCGGCTCCACCCAGGACAGGGAGTCGAAGGCCCCGCAATTGTCACAGACCGGCACCCAGGCCGCGTGGATGTTGTTGCAGTTGCCACAGGTCCATTGCGGCCCGCGCGACGCAGTGACCGCCTTGGCGAGCCAGGCCCGGATGATCGCATCATCGGAGCCCTCGCCCTTTTCAACCGCGGCCATGATGGTCAGAGACCGGGCCGTGGGCGCGGTCTCATAGAGATCGCCAAGGGATTTGCGCGCCGCCGGGAAATCCTCGGCTGCGATAAAGAGCTCGGCCATCAGGAGCCGGGATTCCACATGGTTCGGGTTGGGCTTGATCAGCGCCTCGAACCGCTTGATGCGCGCGGCTGCGGTCTCGTCCGGTGCGATCTCGGCATAGGCCTCGGCCAGTTCCGGATGGGGGTTGAGCTCCCATGCGCGCTTGAGCAGCTTGGTCGCCTGACGCTGTTTGCCACCGCGCACGGCCACGCGGGCCGCCATCGCTGCCGAAGGCACGAGGCCCGGCGCCATGCGGTTGGCGTCATTGATCAGCGCCTCGCCCAGCTCGGTTTTGTTCGAACTGATCGCGTCCATCGCCTCGCTGAAGGCAAGCACCGCATCCCGGCGCTTGTGCACGTCGCGCGGCATATCCCCGGTTTTCAGCTTGGCGGCGAGGGTCTTCCGCGCGCCGGACCAGTTCTCGTCATTGGCCTGCAGGCGGAGCAGCGTGTCCTGCACCTCCGTATGGCGCGGCTTGAGCGAGAAGGCTTTTTCAGCCAGGGCCATCGCCGTGTCCGTGTCGCCATCGGCCAGACGTTGGCTCAGCAGGCCCCGGACGCCGGCGAACTTGGTCCGCTCATCCGTCAGCATGGTCTTGTAGGTTTCCGACGCCTTGGCGCGATCCCCGGCGAGCTCGGCCGCTTGCGCGGTCAGCAGGCTGGTCAGATCCGGACGGCCCAGATAGCGCTCGGCCCGTGCGGCCTTGGCCATGGCCACGCGGCCTTCGCCGGAGGCCAGCGCCATCATGCCCTGAGCCAGGGCCTCAAAGCCCTTGCGCTCCCGCCCGCGAGAGAAATAGCGCGATACGGCGGTCTCGTCGCCATTGAGGAATTTCAGGGTCGCCAGCAGCAACCCCGCTGCCTTGAAGAGCAACCAGGCCGAGAGCAGCAGAAGCAGCATCAGCACCACCGCCGCAACCGGCGAGAGCGTGAACTCGGTGGAGGCAACGGCGATGCGCACTTGCTCGCCGGTATCCATCAGGAACGTGGCCCCGAAGGTGAGCGCCGCGACCATCGCGACGAAAATCAGGATCTTGATAAGTGACCAAAGCATCGGGGCGCCCTCAGTTCGAATTGATTTTAGTGGCGAGCGCGTCCAGCGCGGCGATCGCGTCGACCCGGGCCTGTGCAGCACCGATCCAGGCCCCCATGGCGCTCTGCCCTTCGGCAGGCAGCGCGGCGATTTCGGCCAGGGCGGCCTCAAGCTGTCCGGCGTTCACGGCCTCCTGGGCGCGGGACAGGATCGCATCCGGATCATCTCCTTCGCGCGCTTCGAGGGAACGTGCCCCGACCTGCGCCCGCAGGAAGGCAAAGACCCGGTCCTGGGGCGCATCGCCCACGGTCGCCTTGAGCGAGTCTGCGAGACCGGCCCGGGCGGCGGCCGGGAACTGCCGCTGCAGATCCAGCAGGGTTTCGACCCCGCTCGCTGCGACAGCGCTCAGGGCCTCCGGCACGGGCACAGTGATCCCGTCCACGGCCCCGGCAAAGCTCGATCCATTCTCCAGCGCTGCCGACAGGTTCGACACAAAGGCCCGGTTGGAGGCCTCGTCCACCGCCGATTGCGTCTCGCTCTGGAGGGCACCGGCCTGCGTCCGCACGGCCTCCATCTCCGCCTGGGCAGCTTCCATTTGTGCTTGCGCGGCGGCAGCGGCCTCGGCCAGCCGCGCCTGCATGGCGGCGTTCTCTTCCTGCTGCTGGGCGAGGGTCGCCTGCAACGCGGCCATGGCGGCGCTGTCGGCGGTCTCGGTCCCCTCGGGCAGGGCGGCGATCGCGGCCATCTGCTCTTCGAGGTTCGAAATCAGCCCGGTCTGGGCCGAGATTTCCGATTGCAGCGTGCCCAGCTCGCCCTGAAGCGTGCCGATCTGATCGGCGACACTGCTGACTGTGCCTTCAACGCTTTCCACGGCGCCCGCGATGGCGTCCACGCGGGGATCCTCGGAGGGGGCGGCGGCGACAGTGGCCAGCTCGCTCTGCAGGGCGGCGATGCTGGATTCCAACCCGCCGATCTTGGCGATTTCGGCGGAGTTGTCTTCCGTCCCGATGATGCCTTCGCCCACAAGGTAGTAGCAAAGCCCAAAGCCCAGACCGGCCGCGATCACACCGCCGAGGAACGGACCCATGAAGCCGCCCTTCTTCTGCACCACGACCGGTGCGGGCTGCGGCGCAGGCTCGGCCTGTTTCGCCGCGACAGGCTCCGGTTCTGGCAGGGGTTCGGGCTCCGGGGTCTCGGTCGGCGTCTCAGCCTCGGCAGGGGTCTCGGCCTCTGCGGGCATGTCATCGCCGGGTGTTTCGTCGCTGGTTGTCTCATCAGCCGGTGTCTCATCCCCGGAGACCTCATCGGTGAAGCTGTCGTCTGATGCGGTGTCGTCGGAGGTCTCAGCGCTGTCTTCCGCTGTCTCGTCCGTTTGCTCTTCGGCTTCGGTCGTCTCCTCAGCGGTCTCTGCCGTCTCCTCCTCGGCAACCGCATCCCCCGGCTGTTCGTCGAGGATCTCGGCGTCTTCGATCACATCATCCTGCTTCGGGGTCGCCTCGGCGTCGAGACTTTCGGGGGCTTGATCAGTGTCGGATACCTGGTCCTCGGGTGTTTCGTTCGGGGTTTTTGGATCTGACACGGACAACATCCTTCCAAGAATTCACGGAGCCATGCGCCCGAATCCTCTTTCCGACCGCACCGTCTGCCAGACTAGCCAGAGGACCTGCCTGTCTCAAGGCGATTGCCCGCCCCATAGACCAAAAGAGCAGCTCGCATTGCCGCAGCTGTTGGCGTTTTAAGCGTCTCGACACCCGCATAAGCAGACCCGTCCAGTGCGCGTGCAACTGCAGTGCTCATCGCGAAGATCTGCGCCGCGGGCGCCGCGGGGCATTCCGTGGCGAAAAGCGAGGCCGTGCGGGGCGAAAAGAGCGGCACGAGACACGGGCCGGTCAGGGCCGCGCGGGCCGCATCGCTCAGGGGGCAGGGCAGCTGATCATAGGCGATGCAGTCCTGCGCCTCCTTGCCCGCCGCGCGCAGGCGTTCGGTGATCTCGCCCCGTGCGTGGGCCCCCCGAATGTGAAGGAAGGGACCGGGCCGTGTGAGGGCAAGGGCCAGGACATCCTCTGCCGTGCCATCGGCCGAGTGCGCGTCAAAGCCCGCCGCACGCGCCTGCTCGGCCGTGCGGGCGCCGACACAGAGCGCGGTTTGCCGTGCGCCATCCGTGGCGGCAGGATAGCTCGCCACCCCATTGGCCGAAGTGAAGATCAGGGTCACCTCCGCAGGCGCCGCGACGATCCCCTCCTGCGGCACGATCCGCAAAAGCGGGCTGATCACCGGCGCAAGCGTCTCGGGCAGCTTGGCCGCAAACGCCTCCGCCTGCGCGCGGGGACGCGTCAGCAGAACGGGGAGAGGCGGTTGTGCGGCCATGGTCCCGGTGGTAGCTGCGGGGCAGCAAAGGCGCAACCGAGGCAGGCCATGTCGGCGACCCCCCTGACCGTTCTGGGCATAGAAAGTAGCTGTGACGACACGGCGGCGGCGGTGCTGCGGGGGCCCGAGGTGCTGTCCTCGGTGGTTTATGGCCAGACCGCGCTCCATGAGGCGTTTGGCGGCGTGGTGCCCGAGATTGCGGCACGCGCCCATGTGGAAAAGCTTGATGTGGCGGTGCAAGGGGCCTTGGCCGAGGCGGGCGTGCCGCTGGACGGGCTCGATGCGATCGCCGTGACAGCGGGGCCGGGTTTGATCGGGGGGGTGCTCTCCGGGGTGATGCTGGCCAAGGGGCTCTCGGCGGCCTCGGGCGTGCCTCTGGTCGGGGTGAACCATCTGGCGGGCCATGCCCTGACCCCGCGCTTTACTGATGATCTGGCCTTTCCTTACCTGATGCTGCTGGTCTCCGGGGGGCATTGCCAGTTCCTGCGGGTCGAGAGTGCGGAGCGGTTTCACCGGCTTGGGGGCACGATCGATGACGCGCCGGGCGAGGCATTCGACAAGACCGCGAAGCTGCTCGGCCTGCCGCAGCCCGGTGGCCCGGCCGTCGAGGCCGAAGCAAAAAACGGCGATCCCAAGCGGTTTGCCTTTCCGCGCCCCCTGCTGGATCGGGCTGGCTGCGATATGTCTTTCTCAGGCCTCAAGACCGCGCTGCTGCGCGCGCGGGATGCGGTGGTGGCCGAGCATGGGGGCTTGCGCCCGGAGGATCGCGCGGATCTCTGCGCCGGGTTTCAGGCGGCGGTCTGCGATGTGCTGGTGGAGAAATCCAGCCGGGCACTGGCGGCGTGCGAGGGCCTGACCGGATTTGCCGTGGCCGGGGGCGTGGCCGCCAATGGCGCGGTGCGCGCGGGCTTGCAAGGCTTGGCCGAGGCGGAGGGACTGCCCTTCGTGGCACCTCCCCTGCGGTTCTGCACCGACAATGCCGCGATGATCGCCTGGGCGGGGCAGGAGGCCTTTGCCGCCGGACAGCGGTCCGACATGACCCTCGCCGCCCGTCCCCGTTGGCCGCTGGATGACCGCCAGCCCGCGCTGCTCGGGTCGGGCAAGAAAGGGGCCAAGGCATGAGCGCCGCGATCGATGTGATGGGGGCGGGCGCCTTTGGCTCGGCACTCGCCATCGCTCTGGCCCGAGGCGGTCGCGAGGTACGGCTCTGGTGCCGTGATCCGGCACAGGCGGCGGTGATGGAACGGGACCGCACCGTGCCGCGACTGCCCGGGGTCACCCTACCGGAGGACATCTCGGTGACGTCCGATGCCGCCAAGATGACCGCGCCGATCCGCCTGCTAGCGGTGCCGATGCAGGCGCTGGGTGGACATCTGGCGGAGCATCGCCCGCCCCCCGCCACAGCCTTGATTGCCTGCTGCAAAGGGCTGGATCTGGCCACGCGGCAGGGGCCCACGGGGCTGATCGCGTCGCACGTCCCTGACGCCGTGCCTGCGGTTCTCACCGGGCCGAGCTTTGCGGCGGATATCGCCCGGGGGCTGCCGACCGCCCTGACCCTGGCCTGTGCCGAGGCCACGCGTGCCGAAGCGCTGCAGACCGCGCTGTCCACCGAGACCCTGCGGCTCTATCGCAGTGCGGATCCGGTCGGAGCCGAGCTGGGCGGGGCGCTCAAGAATGTGGTGGCCATCGCGGCGGGGCTGGTGATCGGCGCGGGCCTGGGTGAGAGCGCGCGCGCGGCCCTCATGACCCGCGGCTATGTAGAGATGCAGCGTCTGGCGCAGCATCTGGGCGCCCAGCCCACCACGCTGGCCGGGCTCTCGGGCTTTGGGGATATGGTGCTCACGGCCACCTCGACCCAATCGCGCAACTTCGCCTTTGGCCAGGCCCTGGGCGCCGGGCACCGCCCCGAGGACGGGATCACGGTTGAGGGACGCGCCACGGCGCAGGCTGTGGCCGGGATCGCCGCTGCCGAAGGTCTCGACATGCCGATCTGCACGATGGTATCCGCTGTGATCGACGAAACCCTGACCATAGAGCAGGCGATGGGCGCGCTGATGTCCCGCGACCTGCGAGAGGAATGACATGCTGGTTGCCCTGATCGCCATAGACAAACCCGGATCGCTCGAGCTGCGGAAGGCCAATCGCGAGGCGCATGTCGCCTATCTCAAGGCCTCCGACGCGGTGCAGCAGGCCGGGCCCTTCCTGTCCAACACGGGCGAGATGTGCGGATCGCTGATCATCCTCGAGGTCGCCGATATGGAAGCCGCGCAGGCCTTTGCCGCAGGGGATCCCTATGGCAAGGCCGGGCTCTTCGAGAGTGTCGAGCTGCGCCAGTGGAACCGGGTCATCGGCTGATGCGCTATTGGCTGTTCAAATCCGAGCCCTCGGTCTGGTCCTGGGACATGCAGGTCGCCAAGGGGGCTGCGGGCGAGGAATGGGACGGCGTACGCAACTATCAGGCGCGCAACTTCATGCGCGAGATGGCGCTGGGCGACCGGGGCTTTTTCTATCACAGCCAGAAGGACAAGGCGGTGGTCGGCACGGTGGAGGTCTCCGCCGAGGCCCATCCCGACAGCACCACCGAGGATGACCGGTGGGAGTGCGTGGATATCCGCGCGCTCAGCTCCTTCGCGCGGCCTGTGACCCTGGACGAGATCAAAGGCGAGCCGCGTCTGGCGGAAATGGTCCTGGTGCGCAATTCGCGCCTCTCGGTGCAACCGGTCACGGCGGAAGAATGGGCGATCATTTGCGAAATGGGAGGGCTTGCCCCCTGATTTCCAAAGGAAGTCGACTTTCGCGTGCAGGTTTGTCGCAGTTTTGCGGGAATCCGTGGCGGGCGCCCGGGTGCCCCCCTATTGTATTGGGAACGCGGACTGGTCGGCCTCGCAGTTCCGTGACTGACCAAGAGGCGGCAGGCGCCGTTTCGGACTTGATGTGACAGCCAGAAAAGCGTCGTCTTTTCGAGCAGGAGGACCGGTACATGATCCCAGAGATTGGCAATTTCGCCCTGATGCTCGCCCTTGCTGCGGCCCTGGTTCAAAGCGTGCTGCCCATGGCGGGGGCAGCGCGGCGCAACGCGATCTGGATGCAATCGGCGGTGACCACGGCGCTGATCCAATGCGCGCTTCTGGTGGTGGCCTTTGCCGCCCTGATGCGCTCCTTCATTGTCAGCGATTTCACGGTCGTGAATGTGGTCGCGAACTCCCATTCCCTGAAGCCGATGATCTACAAGGTTGCGGCGACCTGGGGCTCCCATGAGGGCTCGCTCCTCCTGTGGGTGCTGATCCTCGCGATCTTCGGGGCGGGCGTTGCCCTGCTCGGGCGGAATATCCCGGCGGAGCTGCGGGCGCGGACGCTTTCGGTCCAGGCCTGGATCAGTGTGGGCTTCCTGTCCTTCATGATCTTCACCTCGAACCCGTTTGACCGGATGTTCCCCGCGCCACTCAATGGCAACGACCTGAACCCGCTCCTGCAGGATATCGGGCTCGCCCTGCATCCGCCGCTGCTCTATCTCGGCTATGTCGGCTTCTCGATTGTGTTCTCTTTCGCCGTTGCCGCCCTGATCGAAGGGCGGGTGGATCCGGCCTGGGCGCGCTGGGTGAGGCCCTGGACCCTCGCGGCCTGGGTGAGCCTGACCGGTGGGATCGCGCTGGGCTCCTGGTGGGCCTATTACGAGCTCGGCTGGGGCGGCTGGTGGTTCTGGGACCCGGTGGAGAATGTCTCCTTCATGCCCTGGCTTCTGGGCACGGCCCTGCTCCATTCGGCGATTGTCACCGAAAAGCGGGATACGTTCAAAAGCTGGACGATCCTGCTGGCGATCCTGACCTTCTCGCTCTCGCTGCTGGGGACCTTCATCGTCCGCTCGGGGCTTTTGACCTCGGTCCATGCTTTCGCTGTCGATCCCGAGCGCGGGGTCTACATCCTCGGCCTTCTCGCGGTCTCCATCGGCGGGTCGCTGGCGCTCTATGCATGGCGGGCGCCGCAGCTTGAGGGTGGTGGGCTCTTCACTCCGATCAGCCGGGAGGCGGGCCTGCTGGTCAACAACCTGCTCCTGGCCACGGCCACGGCTGCGGTCCTCTTTGGCACGCTCTATCCGCTCTTCCTTGAAGCGATCACGGGCGACAAGATCTCCGTCGGACCGCCCTTCTTCAATGCGAGCTTCATTCCGATCATGCTGCCGCTGGTCTTCCTGATGGGGATCGGGCCGTTCCTGAGTTGGAAACGCGCAGATCTGCCGGGTGTGCTCTCGCGCCTGAAACTGGCCATCGGGCTGGGCATCGCGGCGGCCCTCTGGGGCTGGTACATGGATACCCAAGGCCCGATCCTCGCGATCATCGCCCTGGGCGTGGCAAGCTGGCTCTTTGTGGCTTCGGCGCGCGAGTGGCTGTCGCGGGTCAAGGCGGGCAGCGTGCCCATGGCCGAGAGCCTGCGCCGGGCGCGGAACCTGCCGCGCGCGGCCCATGGCATGACCATCGCCCATATGGGGGTTGCGGTGCTGATCCTCGGCTTCGTCGGCTCCTCGGCATGGAAATCCGAGCAAATCCTCTTTGCGAGCCCGGGCACAGTGGTGGAAATCGCGGGCTATGATGTGCGGTTTGACTCCGTCGACCGGGTGCGCGGCCCGAACTATGTCTCGGATATGGGGACCATGACCGTGTTCCGGGATGGCGAGCAGATCACCGTGCTGCAGCCCGAGCGGCGCTGGTACCCGGTGGCGGAAATGCAGACCACGGAATCCGCGATCCGTTCGACCCTCGCCGGGGATCTCTACCTGACCATCGGCGAGCCAGCGGCGGACCGGGCGTCCAACGAATGGACCCTGCGGATCCTCTATGAGCCCTTCGTGAACTTCATCTGGATCGGGACGGTGTTCCTCGTGGTGGGCGGGATGTTCTCGCTGACCGACCGGCGCCTGCGGGTGGGCGCGCCGCGCCGGGCCCAGGCCGCGCCTGCCGATGCCACCCCTGCGGAGTAACCCATGAGACGTGTGCTCGTTGCCCTTCCGGTGCTGATTGTCCTCGTGCTGGGGGCGTTCTTCTGGTGGGGGCTGAACCCGGATCGCGACCCAAACGCGATCCCCTCGGTGCTGATCGACGCTCAGGCGCCAGAGTTTGATCTGGGCGGCATCCCGGGCATCGAGACGCCGGGCCTTGCGACAGCGGACCTGTCTGGGTCGGCCAGCCCGCTGGTGGTGAATGTCTTTGCCTCATGGTGCGTGCCCTGCCGGGCGGAGCATGCGGTCCTGACGCGCATGGCGCGGGACGAGGACATGCGGCTGCTCGGCATCAACTACAAGGACAAGCCCGAGGACGCGACGCGCTGGCTCGCGGAACTGGGCAATCCCTATGAGCGGATCGGTGCGGATCTGAACGGGCGCACGGGGATCGAATGGGGGATTTCCGGCGTGCCGGAGACCTTTGTCATCGATGCGGACGGGATCGTCGTCTACCGCTTTGTCGGCCCGATCGTCACCGCTGAGGATGTGGAGCAGATGCGCGGCGCGCTGGAGCTCGCCCGGTCGCGCAGCGGAGGGGCCTCGTGATGCGGATCCTGACCTCTCTCCTGTTGGCGTTGAGCCTGCTGTCTGCCCCCGCCCTCGCCGTGCAACCGGACGAGATCCTCGAGGATCCGGTTCTGGAGGAACGCGCGCGCGAGCTCTCCAAGGACCTGCGCTGCGTGGTGTGTCAGAACGAGAATATCGACAGCTCCCATGCGGGCGTGGCGCGGGATCTGCGGATCCTCGTGCGCGAACGGCTGGTGGCCGGGGATAGCGATCAGGAAGTGCTCGATTTCGTTGTGGCGCGCTATGGCGACTACGTGCTTTTCAACCCGCCCTTCAAGCCCGCGACCTATGCGCTTTGGATCGGGCCGTTTGCGGTGATGGGGCTCGGGCTCTTGGGCGTGGTGATCATGCTTGCCCGGCGTCCGCGCAAGATCGATGCCCAGGCCGTCGCCCTGAGCGAAGATGAAGAACGTGCCGTGGCGGCGATGCTGGCCGAAGACGGCAAGGAAGGACCCAAGGGATGATTTGGGCAATTGGCGGTGTTCTGGCCGCTCTGTCTGTACTGGTGCTGGTCCTGCCGGCGATGCGCAAGCGCACGGACACGCTGGGCCGTGACGAGAGCGCGCTTGAGATTTTCAAGGATCAGTTGTCCGAGGTGGACCGCGATGCGGCGCGCGGCCTGATCTCGGGCGAGGAGGCGACGGCAGCACGATCAGAGATCAAGCGCCGGATGCTGGCCCTGACCAAGCGGCAGGAGGCCGGTGGCTCGGGCGAGACCCGGGCGGGCGGGCTGCCGGTGCTGCTCGCGGCGGCGGCGTTTATCCCGGTGGCGGGGTTCGCGCTCTATGCCGTGCGCGGTGCGCCTGAGATCCCGAGCCAGCCCTTTGCCGAACGGGCCGCCGAGCAGGAGGAGGTAACCGAGGTTGCCCAGCTCGCCGAGACCCTGCGCACGCGGCTCTTGGAGGATGAAACCGGCGGACCCTCCGATGGCTGGATGCTTCTCGGTCAGACCTATATGCGCATGAACCGCTTCGGCGAGGCGGCGCAGGCCTTTGCTGTGGTGGCCGTGCGGCCCGAGGCGGACAGCAGCGTGCATTCCCAATATGCCGAGGCGCTGATCGCGGCGGAGAACGGGGTGATCACCCAGACTGCCAGCCGGGCGATTGCCCAGGCCATGGCGCTCGACCCGATGAACCCGGCCGCGGTCTATTACAACGCTCGCGAACTGGCCCAGGAGGGGTTGATCCGGGAGGCGCGGGCTTCGCTTCTGACGCGGATCCAGCAGGCAGCGGGTCCCGAAGCCTGGATGGAGATTTTCCTGCAGCAGGCCAACCAGCTGGGCGAAGAGATCGGGCTCGACCCGATCTCGCTGCGCGATGTGGTGTCGATCCCGTCCGAGGCGCCCGGCGCGGCCATGCCCGGCCCCACGGCCGAACAGGTCGAAGCTGCGCAGGAGATGAGCGTCGAGGATCGATCGGCCATGATCCGCTCCATGGTGGATGGGCTGGCCGCACGGCTCGAGGAAGAGCCCGGCGATCTGGAAGGCTGGCTCCGGCTCGCACGCGCCTACGCGGTGCTGGGCGAGGCCGAGGGGGCGGCAAACGCTGCCGAGAAAGCCCGCGCGCTGGCCGAAGTGCTGCCGGAGGATGATCCCGGACGGCTCGCGACACAATCAGCCCTGAACGCGCTGGGCCTCTGATCCCTAGCGCGTGGCTTGGGCGAGCTGGCGCAGGCCCGCGTCGCGCAGGGCTTCGGCGACCGCATCCGCGCTCAGGATCTCTGGCAGGGCAATGCCCTCGGGGGCTGCGGGGCCGTAGACCACGTTGAACGGAATGCCGTAGCGTCCAAAGCTCTTGAGATAGGCGGAGATCACGTCGCTCGGGCGGGTCCAGTCCGCTCGCATGGGCGTCACGGTCTCGGATTTCAGCAGGCTTGCCACCGGGTCGCGGTCGAGCACCAGTGCCTTGTTGGCCTTGCAGGTCAGGCACCAATCGGCGGTGACATCGACAAAGACCACCTCGCCCGCGGCCACACGGCGCGGGATCTCGGAGCGGTCGAAGGGCGTCCAGTCCGAGCTGGCAAGCGCGTCGCCGCCCTCCGCACTGGTCGGGGCGGGGGTGATGGGCAGAAGGAAGGCTGCAATCAGCACCGCAGCGGCCGCGGGGGCCCGCGCGCGCGCAAGGCGCGTGCCGAGGGGCGAGAGGACCGCCACAAGAACCACCAGCGCCCCGGCAATCCAGAGCGCGGCGGAGGGTCCGGCAACCCCGTTCAGCACCCAAAGCAGCCAAGCCGTGGTCAGCAGGAGGAGCGCCGCCAGCACGAGCTTCAGCGTCACCATCCAGGCGCCCGGTTTCGGCAGGTAGCGGATCAACCCCGGTGCGGCGGCGATCAACAGGTAAGGCAGGGCGAGGCCAAGCCCAAGCGCGGTAAAGATCACCAAGATATCTATGGGCCGCCCGGCCATGGCAAAGGCGATGGCGGTGCCGAGGAACGGGGCGGAGCAGGGGGTTGCCAGCACGGCGGCAAAGGCGCCTGTTGCGAAGTCACCGAGATAGCCCGAGCCCTTTTCCGAGGCCATGCGCGTCATCAGACCCTGCGGTAAGGAAATCTCAAACAGCCCCGCAAGATTGGCGGCAAACACCGCCAGAATGGCCAGCAGCGCGACCAGGAAATACGGGTTCTGGAACTGCAATCCCCAGCCCACGGAAGCGCCCATGCCGCGTGCCGCCAGTGTCCCGGCGGCCAGCATCCACATGAAGGCCATGACCCCGGCCGCAGACATCAGAAACCCCGTGCGCACGCGCGCCGGCGACTGGTCCGTCGCCTTGAGCGCGGAGGCGAACTTGATCGACAGCACCGGCAAAACGCAGGGCATGACATTCAGGATCAACCCGCCCAGCACCGCGATCAGAGCGATCCACAGAAGGTCATTCATCGCTGTGTTTGCAGTCTGTGCTGCATAGGGCGGGGCCGGGGGCTGTGCATCAAGCTGCACATCCTGCAGGTCGATGGCCACGGTCCCGTCCGTCAGGGTCAGACGCAGGGGCTCCTCGCCCGTGACAGGCTCTGACAGGATCGGAAGCTGCGCCCACAGCTCCTCACCCTCGACGCGGATATCGGGAACCCCGAAGGCGGTGTAGGCGTCCATTTCGGGGAACACATCCGGAGCGGTCCAGCCCCCCGCGCGGGCTACGGAGAGCACCAGCGCGGTCCCGTCCTCGGTCAGGGCGGCGGAGGTCAGCGCCGCGCCGAACCGCTCGGGCGCTTCGGGCACCTGGCTCGCGGCATCTGCGATCAGCGAAGCGGCCTCGAGATCCACGCCCTCCCCCGGACCCAGAGGCAGAGAGAGCTCAAATGTCTCTGGCACGCAGATATCGGCGCAGACCAGCAGGTTCACCTGCGCCGAGAGCGTTGCAGGCGCTCCGGGATCCGCAAGCGTGACCTTCAGCGGGAAGGTGACCGCATCCGCATATCCGAAATTCTCAATCCCGAAGGCGCGGAACCGCGTCGGGGCCGGATAGAGGAGCTCCACCTCGGCGATATTCTCGGAGCCTTCCCAGGTCACCTCGGGGGGCAGGCCAACCTCGCCCGGCGAGCGCCAATAGGTTTTCCAGGTATCTTCCAGCGTGACGGCAATCCCGGCAGAGAGGTGGCGCGTGTCCGGCGCGACCCCATTCTCCACAGTGACCAGACGCGCGGTCGAGATCGGCGAGACATGCGCCTCGGATTGCGCGGCGGGGCTGGGTTCGGCCAGCACGCCGAGGCCACTCGCCAGGGCGAGGGCGTATCCGAGAGCCCGCACGGAGCGGGGGAGGTCTGTGAGAATTCGGGTCACGCGTGCCTATCCTGAGACTCAGACGTCACTTTAATATAGTCTCGCGTCGTCTCAGGAACGAGAGGACACAAGTGCAGACCTGCCCTTTGGGCTCCGTCGGCGCAATCAAACTCTGGTCACGAGGCTGCGAGCGTCAGAGCACCGTCACCAGCGTGCCGGTCGGCACACGCTCATAAAGATCGACGACATGCTCGTTGATCATCCGGATGCAGCCATTGGACACGGACCGCCCGATCGACCAGGGCTGCGTCGTGCCGTGGATGCGGAAATAGGTGTCCACATTGCCCTGATAGAGATAGAGCGCTCGCGCCCCCAGCGGGTTGTCCGGGCCACCCGGAACCCCATCGGCATATTTCGCATAGCTGCGCGGATCGCGCTCGATCATCTCATCTGTGGGACGCCAGCTCGGCCAGACGGCCTTGCGCTTGATTGTGGCATTGCCCTTGAATTCCAGCCCCGCCTTGCCGACCCCGACGCCATAGCGCAGGGCGGTGCGGTCCGGCTGCACCAGATACAGGTAATGCGCCGTGGGCACGACGATGATCTGCCCGGCCTCGAACGGGTAGCGCAGGGGCACCACCCGGGGCTCGAACCTCGGATCGAGTTGGAACCCGCTTTGAGCGATGGCCGGCGTGGCCAGGCTGGCCAGACCCATCCCGAGAAACGCGCGCTTGGTAATCATGGTCACTCTCCTTCATGTCCCGCGAGGGTCCGCGCGTTGGCGGACTTGGTCTGCGTTGCTGATAAACCCAACTCCCAGATCCGGATTTTGGGTAGCAACCATTCGCCGATTCGCGCATCACATCCCCGCGAGCCTAGGGCAAACTTGCTGAATATGTTGTTTCTCGGACGCGACATCGCCCCAATGGCTTTGACGCGGCAGGGCTTCTGGGACATTCTGCGCCGGACAAATCCGCGGCGTTTTCCCTGCGCCGCCGTGAGGAGACTTCGATGAAAAACCTGCTGTCGACTGCCGCTTTGAGCCTGTGTCTCGCCCTGCCTGCCGGGGCTCAGGACCTGAGCGACGCGCGCATCAAGGAACTGGCGCTGGAAGCGATCCTGGAGAACCCGCAGATCGTCATGGATGCCGTGGCTATCCTGCGCGAGCGCGAGGCGGAGGCCCAGGCTGCCGCCGCCGCCGAGACCCTCTCCACCCAGCGCGACCTGCTGGAGCGGGACGAGAACGCACCGGTCCTCGGCAACCCGGATGGGGATGTCACGGTCATCGAGTTCTTTGACTATAACTGCCCCTATTGCCGCCGGGCCAAGCCCACGGTCGAAGGTCTGATCGCGGCGGATTCCGGCGTGCGCGTCGTGTTCCGCGAGTTCCCGATCCTCGGGGATAACAGCGTGCTTGCCTCACGCGCGGCCCTCGCCGCCCGGGAGCAGGGCAAGTATGAGGAATTCCACTGGGCGCTCATGGCGCTGTCGGGACGCATTGGCGAGGCGCAGATCATGAACGCAGCCGAAGAGGTCGGGCTCGATACGGATCAGCTGCGGGCGGATATGGAGTCGGACGCGGTGACCGCGCATATCGAGACGTCCATGGCGCTGGCACAGTCTCTTGGCATCACGGGGACGCCGTCTTTCGTGGTGGGCGAGACCATTCTGCCGGGGCTCGTGGATCAGGCGCGTCTCGAAGAGCTGGTCGATCAGCAGCGCTCGGACGGGTAACGCAGGGCTGGCCCGCGTCTAGCGGGCCACGTTCGCCGCAAACCCCAGCTGGTTCAGCACCGACAGAACCACGGCTTCGGACTCCTGGGTGCGTACCTCGATGATGCAATTGTCCGGATGGGTGTTGATCTCGGCATTCGGGTCGAGCTCGGTCAGGGCGTCCTGGATCGAGGACACGCGGCTGGACCGGTTGATATCTGGAACGGCAAACTTGGTCATCTGGATCTCCTCCAACAGCGCGGGGCGCGGTCGTTTCGTTCGGTGACGCAGAGCCCCGTGGGGCTCAACCTCCAGTTCCTGGACGTATACCTAGCGTACCCCGTCGCATTCGCAACGATTTGTTAACGATTTGTGCGGAGTTGACACAGGCGCGGTGTCGAGACACCTCATGTGTTCACGGAGTGCCATGAGTTTGGGCGCTTTCTTTGCAAAATGGGGAGGATAGCTTGGGTCAAAGCGTTCAAGGGGATATCGGAGGCGCGTTGGGAATCACTCCGGTCGGGGGCATCAGCCATGTGCGCGGGGCTGCGGACCGCCCGCTTCTGGATGTGACGATCCCGGATTTGCTGCGCCAGACAGCTGCCGCGCACCCGGATCAGACCGCCGCGATTTTCGCAGATCAGGACATCCACTGGAGCTATGCGGCGTTCGCGCGCAAGGTCGATGAGCTGGCCGGGGGCTTTGCCCGGCTCGGGCTCACGCGCGGCGACCGGGTTGGCATGTGGGCCCCGAATTGTGCGGAGTGGTTGCTGACGCAGTTTGCGACGGCGCGGCTGGGGCTGATCCTCGTGAACATCAATCCTGCCTATCGCACCCATGAGCTGCGCTATGCGCTGACCAAGACGGGCTGCAAGGCGCTGGTGCTTGCGCCGTCTTTCAAGACCTCGAACTACCTCGCAATGCTGTCGGAGCTCGCGCCGGAGTTGGCTGCGGCACCCCCCGGGCAACTTGCGGCGGCGGCTCTGCCGGATCTTCGTGCCGTGATCGTGACGGGCGCAGAGGCGCCTGCGGGGATGCTCGCCTTTGACGCGGTGCTGGAGAGCGGGGCCGACACCAATGCGGCGGAGCTGGATGCGCTGGCCCAAGGGCTCGATCCCCATGACGCGATCAACATCCAGTTCACCTCCGGCACCACGGGGATGCCGAAGGGTGCGACGCTCACCCACCACAACATCGTCAACAACGCGGCCTCGGTCACCGATGCGATCCGGCTCACCTCGGCGGATCGGCTTTGTATTCCGGTGCCGTTCTACCATTGCTTCGGCATGGTGATGGGGACCCTGGGCTGCGTGACCAAGGGCGCGACCATGGTGATCCCGGGCCCCGGCTTTGAGCCGCTGGTCACGCTCGAGGCGCTGTCGACCCATCGCTGCACGGCGCTTTATGCGGTGCCGACCATGTTTGTCACCATGCTCGAGCATCCGGAATTCGCGCGCTTTGACCTCAGCACCATGCGAACCGGCATCATGGCGGGCGCGCCCTGTCCGATCGAGGTGATGCGGCAGGTCCAGTCGCAGATGCATATGAGCGAGGTGACCATCGCTTATGGCATGACCGAAACTTCGCCAGTGTCGTTCCAATCGGCCACCGATGACCCGGTGGAAAAACGTGTCACCTCCGTTGGGCGCATCCAGCCCCATGTGGAGGTCAAGATCGTCGGGGAGGATGGCGCGCCGGTCCCCGTTGGGGCGCAAGGGGAGCTGCTGACCCGGGGCTATTGCGTGATGAAAGGCTATTGGGAGGATCCCGAGCGGACCGCCGAGGCCATCGATGCCGAGGGCTGGATGCATACGGGCGACCTGGCCACGCTGGATGCGGAGGGGTTCTGCAAGATCACCGGGCGCGTGAAGGACATGATCGTGCGCGGCGGCGAGAACATCTATCCGCGGGAGGTGGAGGAGTTTCTCTATACCCATCCGGATGTCAGCCAGGTTCAGGTTTTTGGCATTCCCGACGCGCGCTATGGCGAGCGCAGCTGCGCCTGGATCGTGGTGAAGCCCGGAAGCGCGCCCAGCGAGGACGATATCCTCGACTTCTGTCGCGAGCGGATTGCCCATTACAAGATCCCCTCCCTCGTCCGTTTCAAATCGGAACTGCCCATGACGGTGACCGGCAAGCCGCAGAAATTCGTCATGCGGGCGGAGATGGTGGAGGAGCTCGGCCTGCAGGAGATCGAAACCGCCTGAGGGGAGTGCGGGTTGCGTGGCAGGCGGGGGCCGGCTCCGTCCCTGTCGTGTTAAGGTAAAGAAACTGTGAGCAGCGCGGGGGTGCCTTAAGCTTCCATTAACGGAGATAATCCTAGGGTGCGGCATGTTTTGGCGCAGGCTGGCCCTGGGACGATTTGAGCGATAATCTGCTCCTCTGAGCGGGATAGTAACCTTAACGGAACGTAACGTTCCTGATGACAGAGATTTCGTTTGCCAGTACAGCACGCGCCCAATACAGCCGAAAAGATCAGTTATTAACCTCGTCGCAGGATGTGACCCGGAGCATTCATCATGTGTACCATTTGCCAAGCCATGAACCCCGACCGTGACCGGTTTACCTATCACGAGGCGCCCATGCTCGGCGCGTTCATGCGGGACAGTCTGGCGGCAGACCTTCCGGAGTACACGGTCGATCAGGTGGCGGATCAGCTCAAGAGCGGGTTCTTCAATCCCAACGAGACCTCCTGGGATCTGGATCCGGGCGAGGCGATCAATGTCGATATCTCGCGGCTGACCGACAAGGGGCAGTATTACGCCGAGCTCGCGCTCGACGCCTGGACGATGACCACGGGGATCGAGTTCAACATCACCGAGCTTGATGTGGTGGCCTTCGGCTTTGCCGAGAGCGGGATCATTTTCGACGACACGGATTCCGGGGCCTACGCGCAGCCGATCACCAATAGCAGCGACGAGATCTACACGGCGAAGATCAACATCTCCCAGTCCTGGATCCGGGGCGATGCCGAGACGATCGATAACTACTCCTTCCAGACCTACATCCACGAGATCGGCCATGCGCTCGGTCTGGAACATGCGGGCAACTACAATGGCAATGCGAGCTACCCGCGGGATGCGCTCTATTCCAATGACAGTTGGCAGATGTCGATCATGTCGTATTTCAGCCAGACCGAGAACACCTCGATCGATGCGAGCTTTGCCTATGTGGTAACGCCGATGATCGCGGATATCCGCGCCATTCAGCAGCTCTACGGGGTCGATGGCGGTCTGCGTCTGGGCAACACGACTTACGGCGATAACTCAACTGCGGGCGGCTATTACGACGAGCTTATGACCACCCGGAACCCGATCGCCTACACGATCATCGATGATGGCGGGTTGGACACGTTCAATTTCGCATCCGTGAGCGCGAACCAGAATATCGACCTGCGCCCCGGCGCGATCAGCGATGTGAACGGGCTCAAGGGCAATCTCATCATCTATTCCGACACGGTGATCGAGTTTGCGCGGGCGGGCTCGGGCAATGACACGCTGACCGGCAATGCGGCGGACAACTACCTGCTGGGCGGGGACGGGTTTGACACGCTGATCGGCGGCGAGGGAGATGACATCCTCATGGGCGAGGGGGGCGTGGACGTACTCACCGGCGGCGCGGGGGCGGATGGGTTTGTCCTCTCCGGGACGGGCTCCGACGGGCTCGATGTGGTGACGGATTTCACCGATGGCGAAGACCAGCTCTTCTTCGAGAACGCCAAGACCTTCAGCGATATCCTCGTGGTCGAGCGGGGCTTCGGCACAGTCGTCGGCTTTGGCGGGGATCGCGCGGTGCTCTTGGGGGTCGAGGCCGATCTGCTCGGCTCCGAGGACTTCGTCTTCATCTAACCCACTGCCGCGGGCACAGTTTTGACGCAGGTCCCTCGACAGGGGGCGCATCCCTGCTAGCTCCGCTCCTATGACTGGCACTGAGACATCCTTGTCCCGTATTGGCTTGGCTTTGACCTATGGCGCGATCTGCCATGGAATTTTTGCGCTGGCGGGGCTCGCCATGCTGGTGGGCTTGTTCACCGGCATGCAATCCGGGTTCGGTGCAGTGCCGCAGCCCTATGCCTGGGTGGTGAACCTGCTGCTGCTGGCGCAGTTCCCTCTGGCCCATTCCGCGCTTCTGACACCGAAGGGGCGCAAGGCGCTGGCGCGTCTAGCTCCGGCGCCCCATGGGGTGACCTTGGCCACGACGAGCTATGCCACGATTGCCTCTCTACAGCTTCTGGTGCTCTTCACGCTCTGGACCCCGTCGGGCGTTGTGCTCTGGCGGGCCGAAGGCGCGGCCTTCTGGACCCTGTGCCTGTGCTATGGGGGCAGTTGGCTTTTGCTGACCAAGGCCTCCTTCGATGCGGGGCCTTCGGTGCAATCCGGGGCGCTGGGCTGGATGGCACTTCTGCGCGGGCGGCGCCCGGTCTTTCCGGACATGCCGGAGCGCGGGCTCTTTCGCGTGGTACGTCAGCCGATCTATGTCGCCTTCGCCCTGACCCTGTGGTGTGTGCCGGTCTGGACACCGGACCAGCTGCTGGTGGCGAGCGTCTACACGGCCTATTGCATCACCGCGCCGCGCCTGAAGGAGCAGCGCTTTCTCAAGATCTATGGAGACCGGTTCCGGGCCTATAAGGCGCGGGTGCCTTATTGGATCCCCTTGCTCCAGAGGAGGAGGCAGAACGATGCCTGATGGAACCGCGCCGCAGCGCAATGACCTGCAGATCTATGATGACCGCGCGGATCAGTGGTGGACCGATGAGGTGCGCTGGGTTCGGACGCTGAAGAACATGGTGCCGGGGCGACTGGCCTATTTCGACCGGTTCTTCGACTGGGAGGGGCAGGATGTGCTCGATCTTGGTTGCGCCGGTGGGTTCATGGCCGAGGCGCTCGCGCGGAAAGGCGCGCGCGTTACGGGGATCGATCCGGCGGCCAAGGCGATTGCCGCGGCGCAGGCCCATGCGGCGGCAGAGGGGCTCGAGATCCGCTATGATACCGGGGTCGGCGAAGCGTTGCCCTATGGGGATGCCAGCTTCGACGCGGTGGTCTGTGTCGACGTGCTGGAGCATGTCGAGGACCTGGCTCAAGTCGTCGCCGAGGTGTCCCGCGTGCTGCGTCCCGGAGGGATGTTCCTGTTCGATACGATCAACCGCAACCCGATCGCACGGCTCGCGGTGATCACCATGGCGGAGGATGTGCTCGGTCTGCTGCCCAAGGGCACCCATGATCCAGCGATGTTCATCAAGCCCGCCGAGCTGCGCCGGGCGCTGGACGGGGCCGGGTTCGCGGTGGGCGGCTTCACGGGGCTTGGCCCACGGGGCATGACCCGGCGCGGGGATTTCACCTTCGGCCGTCTGCCGGGTACGGCGATCATCTATATGGGCACCGCGCGCAAGCCTGCGGGCTGATCCTGTGGATCGCGCCTGCGCGACAAAACCCGCAGACTGCGGCGGATTGTGCCGAAAATGCCAAGCGTGCCGCATCGGGACAGAATCGAGAGCTCCATCGCCGCAGCCCGGATTCCCGTGCGTAGTATTGGGTAGGGGTCGTTATGGGGCTGCATCCGGCAGGTAATTTTGTTATTAACATCAGGCACCTAATTTTTGGTAATTGCGCCTTGCCATGCCGAGTTATTTTTTAAATGCTCACGTGGTGTTCGCAGCTTTTTTGAGTTGCGGAAAATGGTAAGAAAGTTTTACCAAATACGTGGGATACCTAGGGAGGGAAATCCATGAAGTTCAGAACAATGGCAGCGATCAGCTGCCTGAGCCTTGCTGCGACCGGTGCTTCCGCGCAGGAAGTGCTCGAAATGACATCGTCGTTCGGTAAGAACCTGCCGATCCTCGGCACCGCGGGTGTCGACTTCGTCGAGAAGATCAACAGCATCTCCGAAGGCGTTGAGTTCGAGCATTTCGATCCGGGCGAGCTTGTCCCGACGCTCGAAGCGCTGGACGCCGTGTCCAACGGATCCGTGGACGCGTCCTACGCGACCGCAGGCTACTGGCAGGGCAAGATTACGGCTGCGTCGCTCTTCGCGGCTGTGCCCTTCGGTCCCGAAGCGGGCGAATTCCTGGGCTGGATGCTTTATGACGACGGCGCCGAGCTCTATCAGCGCATGTATGACGAAGCAGGCTACAACGTTCAGGTTCTGCCCTGCGGGATCATCGCGCCGGAAACCTCCGGCTGGTTCAAGAACGAGATCACCTCGATGGCAGATCTCGAAGGTCTGAACATGCGCTTCTTCGGCCTTGGCGCCGAAGTGATGCAGCGTCTGGGCGTGTCCACCTCGCTGCTGGCGGGTGGCGACATCTTCCCGGCGCTGGAGCGTGGCGCGATCGACGCGACCGAGTTCTCGATGCCCCGCATCGACGCGCGTCTCGGCTTCTACAACATCGCGAAGTTCAACTACTTCCCCGGCTGGCACCAGCCCGCCACGATGTTCGAACTGCTGATCAACAAGGATCGCTGGAACGATCTGGATGAGCGCAGCCAGAAGCAGATCGAAGTGGCCTGCCTCGCGAACATCACCACGAACTATGCCGAAGGCGAAGCCACGAACTTCGCGGCCATGATCGAGAACACCGAAAAGCACGGTGTGACCATCAAGACCTGGCCTGATGAGATGCTTGCCACCTTCGAAAGCACCTGGAACGAGGTTGCTGCCGAGCTGGCCGCCGAAGACGCTTACTTCAAAGAGGTCTGGGACGACCTGCAGGAATACCGTGCAGGCTACAAGACCTGGGGCAACACCATCTATCTGCCGCGCCCGCGGTAAGATCTGAACCCATCGAGCCGGGGCGGCGCCAAGCGCACGCCCCGGTTTTTTCGTGTCTGAGGGCACGCAACACGTCCGGGGGGAGCCATGGAACCAGCTGACGAAATCATCAAACTCTCTGATCCCGGCGAGAAAGACCGCGCGGTCCATAATCGCGGTGACAGAGGCATTGTCTGGGTCTCGAATGCGGCGGCCTGGCTGTTTCCGATCCTGATGGTCGCGATCTGCGCCCAGGTCGTGCTGCGCTCTTCGGGGTTCAACCAGGCCTGGCTCGATGACCTGCAATGGTGGCTCTATGGCGCGGCGGTGCTGGTCGGGATCGGCTATGCCGTGACCACCACGAGCCATGTGCGCGTGGACATCCTGTTCGACAACTACTCCGAGCAGAAGAAGACCAAGATCGAGATCTTTGGCCTCGTCTGGCTGTTTCTGCCCTTCATCATCCTCTGCTGGGACGTCACGGTCCACTATGCCATCTCGTCGGTGATCGCCGATGAGGGCTCGGACAGCCCGAACGGATTGCACAATCTGTGGCTGCTCAAGGTGGTGATGAACCTGTCCTTCGCCTTTATCGGCGTCGCGATCTGGGCCGCCTATATCCGCTTCCTCGACAAGCTGACCGAGCCGGTCCTGTGGAAGCAGCTCCTCTGGGCCTTTCCGTCGACCATGTTCCTGATCAACCTGATCGTTTTCTACAGCATCTGGTGGTTCTTGCGTTTAACCACGCCTGCCGATGTGACCGACCGACAGATCGGGCGCATGCCGATCTTCGGCGAGTGGAAAGTCGGCGTCGAAGAAATCCCCTATACCATTATCATCACGACCATCGTCACCGTACTCGTCATCGCAGGCGCGTGGCTGATGGAACGTCGTAAAGAGGCGAGGTTCTAACCTATGCTGACCTTGCTTGAGGCGGTTTCGCCCATCCTGACCCTGAACGAGATCGCCGTTCTGGGGATGTTCGTTGTCTTCATCTTCATGCTGTTCCGGGGCATTCCGGTGGCCTATGCGCTGGTCGGGGTGAGCCTTGTCTTCGCGTTGATCGCCGAGATCTTCCTCGATCCGAACCGCTCGGTCCTGCGCGAGGTGATCGATTTCGACCGAACCGGCATCGATTACCAGCGCTTGCAGGTGCTGTCGGGGCGGCTCTTTGGGAATATCGTCAAGAACCCGGTGCTCGTGGCCCTGCCGATGTTTATCTTCATGGGCCTCATGCTGGACCAGTCCGGCGTGGCCCAGCGGATGATGCATTCCATGCAGAAACTCTTCGGCGGTCTGCGCGGCGGCCTCTCCCTGACGGTGCTGCTGATCGGGATCATCCTCGCGGCCTCCACGGGCGTGATCGGAGCCTCGGTCACTCTGCTCGGGGTGATGGCGCTGCCGGCGATGATGAAGCAGAACTACTCGAAACCGATTGCCACGGGGACGATTGCCTCAGCGGGGACGCTGGGCATCCTGATCCCGCCGTCGATCATGCTCGTGATCATGTCGGACCAGCTGGCCATCAGCCTCGGTGACCTCTTCATGGGCGCGCTCTTTCCGGGGCTGATCCTCGGCGCGCTCTACATCGTGTTCATCGTGATCTACGGGCTGATCAACCCCAAGGCCATGCCGGTGCCAGAGCATACGGGCGAGGTCGGATGGGAGGTCGTCAAAGACGTGCTCCTCGCCGTGGTCCCGCCGATGTTCCTCATCCTGCTGGTGCTGGGCTCGATCTTTGCGGGCTTTGCGACACCGACCGAGGCCTCCGGCCTGGGCGCCTTCGGGGCGACGGTGCTGGCCGCGCTGAACGGGAAGCTGAACTTCAAGGTTCTCAAGGAGGTCAGCCGCTCGACCCTGAACACCGCCGGTTACATCGTCGGGATCTTCCTGGCCGCGAACTTCTTTGCGCTGGTGCTGCGCCGCTATGGCGGGGATGAGATCATCCAGGGCTATGTGACCTCGGCCTTCTCCGACCCCTACATGATCGTGCTGTTCATCCTGTTCATCATCTTCCTGCTCGGGTTCCTGCTCGACTGGATCGAGATCACGATCATCATCATGCCGCTGATGCTGCCGATCATTCAGGGCCTCGAACTGGCTGTGCCCGGCTTTGATCAGGTGCGCGACCCGGCCGTGGTCTGGTTCGCGATCCTTGTGGCGGTGACCCTGCAGACGAGCTTCCTGACGCCACCGGTGGGCTTTGCGCTCTTCTACCTCAAGGGCGTCTGTCCACCGGGGGTGAGCCTGGGCCATATCTACAAGGGGATCATTCCCTTTGTAATGTTGCAGCTTCTGGGGCTCTTCATCGTCTTCGAGTTCCCGGCGCTCACGACGTGGCTACCCGCGGTGGCTTACGCCGATTAGCGCGGCTCTTGAGTTGACATCAAAAAAAGGGCGTGCCAGTGGCGCGCCCTTTTGCCGTCCTATGGGGGAGGTTCAGAGGGGCAGGCGACGCTGCTCCGCATCGGAAGCGTAGACCGCCGCCTCCATCCGGCGCACATCGAGATAGTCGCGCGCCTCATTCTCGAAGGGCGCCTTGCCCTGCAGTCCGGCAATCACATGAGCGTTCAGGGCGTAGACACAGTCCCCGGCAAACCCAGGGTAGGTCTGGGCTGCGAGAATCTCCGTCTCCTCTTTGCTGCCAAAAACCCGCCGCGTGACGGAGCCGTCCCCCCAGAGGCTGAGCGTGGCTTCCGTCCCTTCCAATGCCGCCTCGCCAAAGGTTAGACGCGGGTTCTCCGTTGCATGGTCCAGCAGGCGGTTTCCATCGAACAGCGCCCGCGCGCCGGACGCGTAGTCAAAGAGGATGTAGCCCGCATCCTCCCCGGCGATGATCGGGTTCTCGCGGCGCAGATCCGCATAGACCCCCGTGGCCGGGCCGAGCAGATAGCGGAAGGTGTCGATCCAATGGACGGCGGTTTCCTGAACCAGCAGTCGGGGCATCTTCTGGAAATAAGGTTGCCGGTCGAGATAGGCCTCGGGGCCTCGCCCGTCGCCCGTGCGGAAGCGAAAGGTGAGCTGCCGCGGCTCGCCAATCTCGCCCCGATCCATGGCCGCGCGCATGGTGCGGTACCAAGGCTGAAAGCGGAAATTCTCATGGATGATAAGGGGCACCCCGGCGGCGTCGGCCTCGGCGGTGACGGCCTGCGCCTCCTCCAGACTACTGCAGAAGGGCTTCTGGCAGATGATTGCGCGCACGCCCTTGGCGATGGCCAGACGGATTGCCACCGCATGGGTCTTGGGCGGCGTGATGATGTCGAGGATATCCGGGACGTCGACGGCCAGGAGGTCTTCAAGGCTGGCGAAGGCGGGCAGGCCGGTCGCCGTGGCCTTGTCCAGATCGCGGTCGATTGCGCCGATCGGCGTTGCCTCTTCCAGCCGCGCCCAAGCCTCGTAATGGAACCGGGCGAAATACCCGGCTCCGACGCAGGCCACGCGGTAGCTCACAGATGCGTGGCCACTGCTGCCGCGGCCTCCTCCGTCGTGGCGGAGCCGCCCAGATCTCCGGTCAGGATCGCGCCATCGGTTAGCACGGCCTCCACTGCTTCGCGCAGCCGCGCACCATCCGCCGCGATTTCGGCATTTTCGGACCGCACCCCCAGCCAGTCGAGCATCATGGCTGCCGAGAGGATCATCGCCAGCGGGTTCGCGATGCCTTGGCCCGCGATATCCGGCGCGGTGCCGTGACAGGGTTGGAAGACCGCGTTCTCGTCGCCGATATCCGCCGAGGGGGCGAGGCCGAGCCCGCCCATCAGGCCTGCGCCCAGATCGCTTAGGATGTCGCCGAACATGTTCTCGGTCACCATCACATCGAAGGCACCGGGTCGCGTTACCATCCAGAGCGCCATGGCATCCACATAGGCGTGGTCGGCTGCAAGCTCAGGGTGTTTGGCGGCCTCAGCATCAAAGAGCTCGCGGAAATAGGCGAAGGCCCGGAACACATTGGCCTTGTCCACGCAGGTGACTTTGCCGGCTCCGCGCCCGCTCGCCTTGCGTTGTGCGGCGAGATCGAAAGCAAACTTGAAGAGCTTCTCTGACGTGGCGCGGGTGATCTTCAGAGTTTCCTTGGCGTAATCCTCAGTGACCTCGCCGGTGCCCTTGGTGTGAAAGAGGCCCTCTGTGCTCTCGCGGATCAGGACGAAATCCACCGGTCCCGGCGCGTCCAGCGGGGTTGGATGGCCGGGGACGATCCGCACCGGGCGCACACCCGCATAGAGGTCGAGCGCGATGCGAATGTCGATCTGCGGCGTGATCTCGGTGCCGTCCGGATAGCGGATATCCGGCAGCCCCATGGCCGAAAGCAGGATCGCGTCCGATTGGCGCGCGGCCTCGACCGATGCTTCCGGCAGCGCCTCGCCCGTTTTGGCATAATGCGACGCGCCCATCGGGTGATGGTCGAAGGCCAGCCTATAGCTGCTTGCGGCCTCGGAGATCTGGGTCAAGATCGTGAGCGTCGGGGCCATGATTTCGGGCCCGATCCCGTCGCCGTCGAAGACGACAATTGAAAAAGTCTGCATGGATGTCCTCCCGCGCGCAATTTGCCGGGCTGACCCGGCAGTCGCAAGCGTCTTGCATGCGGTCCGACGCTCGACATAGGTTTTTGGGACAGACCCAGGGGAGGGCGCGAATTGTATGCGGTGACAGTGACATTTCGATTGGTGGCGGGAGGCGCGGAGGCGTTCATGCCCCTGATGCTCGCCAATGCGCGCACGACCCTGACCGATGAGCCGGGCTGCCTGCGCTTTGACGTCTGCACGGATCCTGCCCTGCCCAACGAAGTGTTTCTCTATGAGATCTACTACGACCGGGCGGCCTTTGATCGGCATCTGGAGACGGCGCATTTTCAGGAGTTCGATGCCGCTGTTGCGGATCTCGTCGCCGCCAAGGATGTCCGCACCTATGCGCAGGTGCAGGAATGAGTGCCTGGGAGGTCTACGCGGTCAAATACGCGGATCGCAATGCGCGGACCCGTGGGGACAGTTTCCTCTTCGATGATCAGCACGATGTTCCGCACCCTATGGATTATTTCATGTGGGTGTTGCGGCGCGGGACCGAGACGATCCTCGTGGATACCGGCTACGATCATGCGGAGGCAGAGCAGCGCGCGCGGCCCATTCGTCTGGACCCGAGGGAGGCACTGGCGCCCCTCGGCCTGACCCCGGAAGACATCGACCGGGTGATCGTCACCCATCTGCACTATGACCACGCGGGTGGCTTGCACCTTTTCCCCAATGCGACGCTCTACATGCAGGCGGCCGAGATGGCCTATGCCACGGGGCCCTGCATGTGCCACGACGCTCTGCGCTTTCCCTTCACAGGCGCGCATATTTGCGAGGCGGTTCAGCGGCTCTATTCCGGAAAGCTGGTGTTCTTCGAGGGGGATGGCGAGGTGGCCGAGGGTGTGACGGTGCACCAGATCGGTGGCCATTCCCGTGGGTTGCAGGCGGTGCGGGTGCGCACCGAGGCTGGCTGGCTGTGTCTCGCCTCCGACGCGGCGCATTTCTACGAAAACTTGTGGTCGCGTAAACCTTTTCCACTGGTTGTGGATCTCGAGGATATGCTGCGGGGCTTTACGCGACTCGAGACATTGGCGAGTGACCGCGGCTTGATCGTGCCGGGGCACGACCCTCTGGTCTTCTCGTATTTCCCGGTGCTGGAACCCGATCGTATCTTGCGCTTGGACCGGGGGCCGAGCCCGGGTGCCTTTGACTGATATGCTGTCGTTTTTCCGGAAGAAATCGCAGAAGCCAGAGATTGCGCTGAGCCCTGTGATGCCGGATCGGCTGCTTTACGCCGTTGGGGATATTCATGGGCGGGCCGATCTTCTGGAGCAGATGATCGACGCCATTGAGATAGATGCAGCCGGAGCCGAAGGGGATCTGGTCTTTCTGGGGGACTATATCGATCGGGGTCCCGAAAGTGCTGCGGTGTTGCGGCGCCTGTGCGGTTTGCGCGTCGGGCATCTCAGGGTGAATTGCCTCATGGGAAACCACGAGCAGATGTTGCTGTCTTTTCTGGAGGATCCGTTGGCCGGTGAGATGTGGCTGCGCAATGGTGGGATGGAAACCATCAGCGACTTTGATCCCGCGCGACGTGATCCGGCGGAAGGCGTGTCCCCGCTACAGGATCTGCGGGATCGTTTGCAGCGGGCCATGGGGCAAGAGTTGGTCGACTGGTTGCGTGGGCTGCCCCTGTCTTTCTTGAGTGGGACCGCTGGTTGCGTTCATGGCATGGCCGATCCGAAAGCAAGTTGGGAAATGCAGGCTGCACGAGGGGTTCTTTGGGGGCGCCCGACAGCAGCCTCAACACCGCGGCGGGACGGAATCTGGGTAATCCACGGTCACACGGTTGTTCCGCAGGCGGAAATTGGGCCCGGGCGTATCGCTGTCGATACAGGTGCGTACAAGAGCGGTTTGCTGAGCGCCGTGCGCTGTGACGGCGGGGAGAGCCGGTTTTTGACTGTTGGCGGCGCGGCTCAGTAGGCCTCGCCGCTATTGTAGCCATAACCATAGCCTTCGTCGGAATGGCGGCATTTGTTCAGCACCATGCCGAGAACATTGGTATGATCCGCAACTTCCTTTTCGCACCGATCCAGATCCGCGACCTTGCTGCGCTCAGCATCCGCAACGATCAGAACGCAGTCCACATTGGTGAAGAAGGCAGCCGCATCGTCATTCACGAACATCGGCGGCACGTCGAAGAGCATGATGCTCGGCTTATACTCAGCCTCGATCCGGTTAACGGTCTCGGTCGTCGAGGTGTTCAGGAACACATCGGATGGGTCTTTCACGCGGTGTGCGTTCAGAGACAGGGCGACATTGGGCCCAAGGCGACGCGCGTGCTGCTCAAACGGGAGGCTCCCGTTCAGGACATCTGCGACCGTGCCGGTGGGTTTAACGCCGAGAATGTCTGCAAGTGCTGGGCGGCGCATGTCCAGATCCATCAGGATGGCGCGGATAGAACGTTGGCGCGCGATGGAGCTTGCCAGGTTGCAGCAAACGGTGCTCTTCCCGGCGCCACTATTGGCCGAGGTTACGGCTAAACGGCGCCAGCCGTTCTTTTCCATCTGCTTCAGAGCCTTGGTTCGCAAGACATCGAAACTTGCCGCTTCGGACTGTTTTGAGCCTGCGGAGAACACACGGTTCTTGATCAGATGCGCGGGGTCGGTTTGAAACTCTTCCAGAGCCGCCCAGCGTTGGTCCAGAGTTGACGCGCCGCGTTCACGCGGTGCGGACGGGGCCGCAGCATCGCTCTCGACGATGCCGCTGGAGACGGGGGCATCCCCGCGCCGTTCGCGCGCTTTTTCCAGCGCTGCCTGAAGTTTTTCCATTCGACTAGTTCCTTACATCTCAGCGCGGAGCCACCAAAGCGGTCTCTACACACCAATCTTGTTGAGGACGCGATCTGCCAGCAGATCAAGCGGCAGATACAGCATGTGGATAGCATAGAGCGCGACCGGTATGCCGATGATCACCAGGATGACGATCGCAGCTTTCAAGCTCCGCTCCATCACTTCCTCGCGGCGTGTCTTCACATAGGGCAACGTCGCAAGTGGCGCGATGCCGAGGGTCTTGACCAGATCAACCGGGCGCCGAACGGTGCGGTCCAACAGCTCCAGCAAAAGGATTAGGCCGAGGCCCAAGACGATCCCGGCAAAGGACCCGCCGATAAAGACCAGCATCGGGGACGCGCTGGAGGGATCCGTGGGCGTGGTCGCTTGTTCGAGCACAGTGATGCGCTGCCCCCGCGCCGCAAGCTCGATCCGCTCGCCGGTTTGCGCGATATGGAGGCGTTCGACCGCGGCGTTATACTGCTGCTGGACGTTCTGGTAGTCACGGGTCAGGCCTTGGAGTGTGACGGAGATGCCAGGCGTCTCATCAAGTGTGCCTTCGACTTCCTCGACCTGCGTGTTCGTCAACTCGAGCTGCTCGCGCAGAAACTCGATTTGGGCATCGATCTGCTCGATCTGCGATTGCAGCGAACCGGTTGGGTCGTCTGTCGGGCTTTGTCCACCTAGGGACTGGATCACCCCTTCAACCTGCTGGATGCGAGAACGCAGGATGCGCACACGGGGCGAGGTTTCCCCGGCCGTTTCCATGGCTTCCGCCAGTTCCTGGCGCAGGATTTCGACCTGCTCTTGCTCGCGCGTCAGCGCTTCGCTGCCTTCGAGCTGCTGGTCACTGCGGCCCACGGGGAGGGCATCCACCAGCTGCTTGCGCTGTTCGTTGAGGATCAGGATGTCGCGGGTATAGGCCGTTGCGCGCTCTTGTAGATCTGCGAGACGCTCCAGACGGAACTCGAATGTCTCGGGCAGTGCGTCGATGTTTTCGAGCCGAAACTCCCGCATGGCGGCGGTGCGTTGATCGACCTCTTCGGACAGCCGATCGACCTCCTGTTTGAAGAATTCCTCTGTATTGGAGGCGCGGCTTGTGCGCAGCCGGCTGTCTTCACGCTGAATGAGGGTCACGTATTCATTGACCACATCGGATGTGGTCTGCGCCACATCATCCACGAAGGAGAGCGACATCAGGGTCGCGCGGTTTCGACCGGTGGTCAGGCGGATCACACTCTTGTCGCGCATGTTCCGGACGATCTCATCCGGGCTCATCTGCGAGGCATTTGGGAACACGTCGAAGCGGTCCGCAATGTCGAGCATGTTGGCCCGGGTCAACAGACGCTGTTGCACCACTTCGAGCTGCTCCTGGGCACCCGTATTGCTCAGCGTGGTGACGAGTTCATCCGGGATCTGCCCCGCTTCGAGCAGGAGCCGGGCCGAGGCTTCGTACCGTGTCGGCAGCTGCTTGGAGATATAGGCCGAGGCAACGATCGACAGACCGGCGACCGCGATGAAGATCGGGAACCGGCGCCACAGGACCGACAGAATATAATGTATGCTAAAGTTCATTCTGCCGCCTCGCCCATTTGGTCAAAGTTTCCGATGAAGATGCCATCGGAGAGAACCTCATCAACGGCGCTTGCGGTGACCACTTGCCGATTCTCTGTTGCGGTGTAAAGCAACGCAAAGTCGCAGAGCTTGTTGACCAGCCGAGGTACGCCTTCGCTCGCCTGGTAGATCCTGTCCAGCGATTGATCCGTGAACTCGGTGCCCGTTCCGCCAGCATGTTTCATACGATGCGCGACGTATTCCCCGACAGTTTCCCGGTCCATGGCAGGGATGTGGTAGAAGGCCGAGACACGCTGCGCGAATTGCTGCAGATCCGGATGCATGATCATCTTGCGCAGCTGCGGTTGGCCGACAAGAACCAGCTGCAGCACTTCATCCTTGTTCGAGTTGATGTTGGTCAGCATCCGGAGCTCTTCGAGCCCTTCGGAGGACAGGTTCTGCGCCTCGTCTATGATTATGATGACCCGGCGCCCCTCAGCATACTCGGAGACGAGAAAGTCCTGTAAACGCTGAAAAAGTTCGACGTAGTCATCCGTGGGTTCGGACGGCACTGACAGCGCGTTCAACACCCATTTCAAAAGCTCGCCACGCCCGCCTTGCGCATTGGAGATCAGGCCGATCGTGACCATGTCGTCGATGGAGCGCAGCAGGCGCTGCAATAGAGTAGTCTTGCCCGCGCCAACCTCGCCGGTGACAACCGTGATCGGGGCGCTGCTGAGGATGCCGTATTCCATGACGGCATAGGCGCGCTTGTGGATCTTGCTCCAGAACAGAAAGTCGGGATCGGGCAGCAGTTTGAAGGGCCGCTCCCGGAGCCCGAAATAATCCGAATACAAGCCGCTCATGGACATCGATACACACTCATTCTTTCCATCAACACGGGGCCAGAACACAGGCGGCCCACATCTACCATATAGGAAGACGCCCCGATCTTTGGAGTTCTTTGTAGTCTCCGAGGGTTAAAGAACAGCGAAATGCGCTCTGGAGGCGTCGGTTGTGCGCATTTTGCGCAGCATCGTGTCGTCCGAGCACTGGCAGGAGCATTCTGCAACAATACTCGCGTTGCGCACGCTTCGTTTTCAGAACATCACCGATCCCGTGATTCGTCGGCTCACGCTTTGGGCACGCTGCGCCGTAGCGTGAAAATATTCCAAATTCGCCCAAAAATAACAACAAACGCCGACGTAGCGGCAGTTTAACCATGCACTTATAAAATTTACAATCAAGTTTAACGGTCACTTTTGTTCGTAAAAACAGGATATTACGATGATTTCGGGCGCGATATCGCGATCCGTGGGCCTTGGCAGACTCCGCCACACGTGCTTAGTTAGCGCTGTCTTAACGATCTACAGAGTTTCAAAGATCAGTGTGTGTGGCGCGTCTCGAATTTCTGCAGACGCTGAATGGTGAGTGAAGAGTACCATGACGATAAGAGCGAACGACATTTCAGGTAGCACCCCGGTCTCCGCGATTGCAGTAGGGACCAAAGCCTCCTCCACGAACCGTCTCTACCGCAACGCAGGCAAGCGTTTTCTGGACCTTGCCCTTGTTGTGGGGTCGGCAGTTTTCGTGGCGCCTGTCATTCTTCTTCTCGCGGCTTTGGTCGCGCTTGATGGACACAACCCCTTCTACTGGCAGTCTCGTGTGGGCCTGAACGGTCGGAGCTTCCGCCTCTGGAAACTGCGCACAATGGTTCCGAAAGCGGATGAGAAGCTTGAAGCTTATCTCGCTGCGAACCCCGAAGCCCGCGAAGAGTGGGACACGACCCAGAAACTGAAATCCGATCCGCGCATCACGCGCGTTGGCCGGATCCTCCGCAAAAGCTCGCTGGATGAACTGCCCCAGCTGATCAATGTCCTGACCGGCGACATGTCCCTCGTGGGCCCGCGCCCGATGATGGAAGCCCAGCGTGAGATGTATCCCGGCGAGGCCTACTACCGCATGCGCCCCGGCATCACTGGCACCTGGCAGATTTCGGACCGCAACGATTGCAGCTTCCGCGGTCGCGCTCAGTTCGACGATCTCTATGAGCAGAAAATCACCCTCGGCGAAGACATCCGGATCCTGAAGCAGACCTTCTCCGTCGTCTTCCGCTGCACCGGGTACTAATAAACCCTTAGGGGTTCGGTCGCTATATGTCGCAGAGCTGCACGAATTCGTGCAGTTCTTGCCGTGGATAGACCATACTTGCACTGCTACACTGGCAAGAACGGCGGGCGGAAACGCCGGGTAGAATTGTGGAGAGTGGTTGTATGAGATTAACTGGTTCGGTTCGCCTGATGATTGGCGTCCTTGGGGTCGCGGCGCTTGCTGCCTGTGACACCGCGGAAGAGCGCGCGGAGGAGCATTACCAGAAAGGCCTTGAGTTGATCGAGGCTGGGGATGCGGACCGTGCTCTGGTTGAATTGCGTAATGTTTTCAACCTGAATGGCTTCCATCGCGACGCGCGCGCGCTCTATGCGGCAACCGTGCGCGAGATGGGTCGGACGCGGGAAGCCTATGGGCAGTATCTGCGTCTGGTTGAGCAGTATCCCGATGACCTCGAAGGGCGTCTTGCGCTCGCGAATCTCTCCATCGAAGGGCGCCAGTGGGAAGAGGCCACACGGCATGTGACCCGCGCCAATGAGCTCGCCGCAGATGATTTCGGCGTGAAGATTGTCGATCTTGTGGTGCGCTACCGCGAATCCGGACTGGCCAATGACGATTCGACGCGTGCGGCTCTGTTGGAGACGGCGCTCGAAATGCTGGAGCAAGCTCCGGAAGAGCTGAACCTGCATAATGTCCTCATCGATGGGGCCATCTGGCAGCAGGATTTCGATCTGGCGCTGGAACGTGTGGATGCCGCGCTCAGCTATTACCCGGAGGAGCAGCAGCTCTATATGCTCCGTCTCGCCGCGCTCGAACAGCTCGGGGATATGGAGGGGATCGAAGAGCAACTCGTTGCCCTGGCAAAGCAATTCCCGGATGTGGAGCGGTATCGCCGTCTCGTCCTGCAGTTCTATCAGCAGCGTGGCGAGCCGGAGAAGGCCGAAGCCTTCATCCGCAGCATCGTGTCCCCGACCGATGAGGATCCGTCTGAATATGTCGCCTTCGTGCGCTATCTGCGCGACACGCGCGGCATTCAGGCCGCAGTGGACGAGTTGGAGAATGCTCTGGTCGAGGCGCCGGACTCCGCAGTTCTCAAAGCGCTGCAAGCGTCCCTGATCTTCGATTCCGGTGACCGGGACACGGGCATCGCCCAGATGCAGGCGATCGTCGATGCGGAGGAGGAATCGAATGATACGCTCCGCTTTAAGGTCGCGCTTGCCCAGATGCTGCTCGCCACGGGCAATGAGGTTGGCGCCCGTAAGCTGGTCGAAGAGACATTGGCTGCCGATGCCAGCAATGTGGATGCGATCAAGATGCAGGCGGCCTGGCTGATTGATGGGGACGAAACCGAACGTGCCATCAGCCTGCTGCGCACGGCGCTGGACCAAACCCCGGATGATCCCCAGATCATGACTCTGATCGCCAATGCGCATTTGCGCAACGGCGACCGCGAATTGGCACGGGATCTCCTGAGCCTGGCTGCGGATACCTCTTCCTTCGCGCCCGAGGAAAGCCTGCGTTACGCGCAATTCCTTGTGGGGGCGGACGAGCTGCTCGGGGCTGAGGATGTGTTGGTCAACGCCCTGCGTCGCGCACCGTCCAACCTGCGGGTTCTGGCGTTCCTCGGCGATGTCTATGTTCGCCTGGAAGACTGGTCGCGCGCAGAACATGTGGAACGGACCCTCCGTCAGTTGGAGGACACCCAGGCAACGGAAGCCGCGGACGCCATTCGTGTCGCAATCCTTGACGGACAGGGCCAAGCTGAGGACGCGCTCGACTTTCTCGCGCAGCTTGCCACGGGCGAAGACGGCAATTTCAGGGCTTTGACCGCCGCGGTGCAGTCGCTCATCGCCGCGGGCGAAGTGGAACAGGCGCGCGCACTGGTGCAGGAAGCGATTGAGCTCGACCCGGATCGGTTCGATCTTCAGTTCCTTGATGCAGCTCTGGAAAGCAGCGCTGGGGATCTCACGGTGGCTGAGAAAACCTACCGGGATCTGATCTCCCGCGAAGAAGCGAATGAGCGTGTCTGGGTGGAGCTGGTGCGCGTCTTGAACCGAGCGGGCAAGCCTGGCGAGGCCGAGATTATGCTCGACCAGGGTCTCGAAAAGTTTCCGGACGGGCCCAACTTGCTTTGGGCAAAGGCATCGACCCTTGAACAGCGCAACGATATCGAAGGCGCAATCGCGATCTACGAAGATCTCTATGCGATTTCGAGCCGCTCGACGATCGTGTCGAACAACCTGGCCAGCTTGCTTTCAACCCATCGTGGCGACGAGGCCAGCATCGAGCGCGCCTATCGGATTGCCCGGCGCTTGCGCGGGACACGAAATCCGGCCTTCCAGGACACCTACGGTTGGCTTGCCTATCAGCGCGGTCGCTATGATGAAGCGCTGACCTATCTCGAGCCTGCGGTGGCTGGCCTTCCCCAGGATCCGCTGGTTCGGTTCCATCTCGGGATGACCTATCTCGCGGTGGACCGCACGGCAGAGGGCGCAGAAGCCTTGCAGACGGCGATCAGCCTTGCGGGCCCGAATGACACGCGTCCGCAATTTACGATTGCTCGTGAAGAGTTGAACAAACTTGAGAATGCGGGCCAATGATTGTGAAACGAATCCGTGTATGAACAAACGGCGCTGCGACAGGGACGTCGCGGCGCTGACTTGATCTGTGTAGAATGGCCCCTTGTGTACTAGCCTCTAGGTGATTGCGAATGTCGACGTTAACTCAAAGCATAGACTCTGGCCGCGCGCGGCTACCAATCAATTTACCCGGGCTCTTGTCATTCGGGCTTCTGCTGGCGGTCTCCGTCCCGATTTTCTGGATGGGGTTCGTCTCGCTCTTCAACGCTTGGGGCACGCCTGAATACAGTCACGGACCTCTGATCCCTCTGATTTCGCTTTATCTATTCCTGCGGGAATTGCGCGACAAACCGAATGTTGCGGAGGGTGAGGTCAAAAAGCGCTGGCCTGGCATTCTGGTGATCGCCTTCGGCCTGCTGATTGCTTTCGCCGGCAATCTGGCGCGGATCCCGGACATCATCACCTACGGGTTCATCATCTGGACCGGTGGCGTGGTGCTGACGGTGTTTGGTTGGAAACAGGGTATTCGCCACCAACTCCCAGTGTTTCACCTCGTCTTCATGCTGCCCCTACCGCAGTTCGTGTACTGGCAGATGACCATGTTCCTGCAGGGGATTTCCTCGGTCGTGGGGGTCTGGTTCGTTCAACTCGCTGGCGTCCCGGTGTTCCTGGAAGGCAACATCATTGATCTGGGGGTCTATAAACTCCAGGTGGCCGAGGCCTGTTCCGGCCTGCGTTACCTTTTCCCGATCCTGTCCTTCTCCTACCTCTTCGCGATCCTCTATCGGGGGCCCTATTGGCATAAGGCGGTGCTGCTATTGATGGCCGCCCCCTTGGCGGTCTTCATGAACTCGGTGCGCATTGGGATCATCGGCGTCATGGTGAACTCCTACGGGATCCAGCATGCGGAAGGGTTCATGCATTTCTTCGAAGGTTGGGTGATCTTCGGGTCCTGCATCGCGATTCTGTTCCTGATGGCGATCGCGCTTCAGCGTCTGACACCGAACCCGCTGCCGCTGAGCGAGGCGATCGATCTCGACTTCAACGGCCTGGGTGCGGTCAGCGGCCGCATTCTCGCGATTCAGAACTCGGTCGCCATGATGGCTGGCACAGCAGTCGCAATCCTGGTGACCGGCCTCTTTTTCGTCATCAACCCGGGGGCAGCGCCCGCGATTGAGCGTGACCCCTTCGCGATCTTCCCGCGCCAGATCGCCGAGTGGCGCGGCGTTCAGGTGCCTCTGGATACACAGATCGAGCAGGTTCTGGCGGCCGACGACTACATCAACGCGAACTACGTGAACCGTGAGACCGAAGAGACGATCAACTTCTTTGTCGCCTTCTACAACAATCAGACTGAAGGCGGTGGGATCCATTCGCCCGAGGTGTGTCTGCCTGCCGGCGGTTGGGAGGTGTTCAGCCTTGATCCCTACGAGGTTTCGCTGCCCGACACGGCTTACGGTACGTTCAACCTGAACCGTGCTGTGATTCAGAAGGGCCTCTCCAAGCAGCTGGTCTATTACTGGTTCGAGCAGCGCGGCGAGCGTTTCACGAACGACTATTCTGCAAAGGCCGCCGTGGTTTATGACGGGATCTTCGAAGGCCGCACCGATGGCGCCATGGTGCGCTTTGTGACCCCCATTCGGGGTGGCGAGAGCGAGGCTGCCGCGGATGCGCGCCTCAAGCGGTTCATGGGAGAAACGCTGGTTAAGCTTCCGCGCTTTGTTCCTCTTTGAACTTCAGCGCTTTACATCTAGGGTGCTCATCAGGCGTTAGGTCCTGATGGGCATCCAGATGAACGAAACGAGCAGACCATCACCGGCTCTCAAGACCCCTTCGGTCACGTCTGGCATCAAACCCTCGTCGCAATCTACGCCAATGCTGATCCCCATCGGGATCATCGCAATCTGCGTGGCCGTCGAGAGCGTCTTCCAAATCGCCAATCTGGGCCTGATCGAGCATCCGCGTCTGCGCGCCGAGGTCCTTGAATACCTGGCCTTCTGGCCGGGGCTTCTGCGCAGCTGGCAAGCGAACTACCCTCTGCAACCCTATGCGATGTTTTTCTCCTATGGGTTCCTGCACGGTGGTTTGCTCCACCTCGTGCTCAACATGGTCACGCTCTATTCACTCGCCAAAGCGGTGATCCAACGGGTTGGGACATTGAAGTTCCTGGCCCTCTACGCCGTCGCCATTCTTGGCGGCGCGGTGGGTTACTGGCTTCTAACCTCGAGCCTGCGCCCGATGGTCGGCGCGTCCGGTGCACTGTTTGGCTTGGCGGGCGCCATCGTGGCTTGGGATTATCTCGACCGCTACCTTTTCTCCGAAGGCTTGCTCCCCGTCCTCCGCACGATCCTTTTCTTGGTGGGGCTCAACCTCGCGCTGTGGTGGGCCATGGATGGCCAACTCGCGTGGGAGACCCACCTAGGCGGCTTTGTCGCTGGCTGGATCATGGCGATGCTGCTGGATCCAACCGGTCGTCCGCCCCCCAGCCCCGACGCCTAGTAGTCCCGCTCAAAGAAGATCCCGATGCTGCTATTGTCGGTCCCTGCTGTACCCCGCGCCGTTAGGGAATCCGTGAGCTCGACATTCAGATCGATCTCGGTCTCGCCCTCATTGTTGATGTTCACATTGGTATAGACATCATCGGAGATGTATTTGCCGAGCCGCAGGTTCGTTTGCCCATCCTCTTCGGTGGTTAGGTCGAGATCGTCGAGACCGGCCTCTTCGCGCAGGGCGTTGAAGAAGCCCAGCCCAGTCCCGTTGCGCACCGCGACCAGTGAGTTCGCCAGTTGCAGCGCTTGCAGCGGGCTCAGGCTGGACACTTCGGAATTGAACAACAGCCGAGCCAGAACCTCATCCTCGGGCAAGGTCGGAGTGGACTCAAAACTGATTTCCGGATCATCGGCGGGGCCCGAGACGATGGCCGCCACTTCATAGTCATCGGTTTCCGTGCTGGCCACGAACCGCAGATCCGGGATCACGGAGGCGGTCAGCAGGATCTCCCCCTCAGTCAGGTCGAGCCGCTGACCGAGCACATCGAGGCGCCCACGCTGCAACTCAAACTCCCCGACCGGGCGCGGGTTGTTTGAACTTCCGGTTATCTCGACGCTGCCCCCAAGCTCCGCATCAAGCCCAAAGCCACGCACGAAAATCTGGGTGGGCGAGTTGATCAGCAGGTCGAGTCCCAAAGGCGGACCCGGCGCACTCGCTGCCGAAGGGGGCTCCGGCTGCGCCTTGAGCCCCGCATGGGACAGGGTGCGCTCCACCCCTTGGGAAGCGCCGACATGCTCGATGCCTTCCAGCGTTCCAACTGTACCGCCGCCATCGGGAATGCGGATCTCCGTCTCGTCCAGATTGATCTCACCAGAGAGCACCGCGCCACCGGCCAGCGGCCCGTCCAGGGCAATGGCGCCATCAATCCGGGTTTCTACAAATCCCTGCAGCGCGAAGCGCAGCCGGTCGATATCGATGTCCAGCGCGGATTGTTGTGGCGGCGTCAGTCCGAGGGAGCCCCCGAGGGAAATCCGCCCTCCGCGATTGCCGCGTCCGGAGAGGTCCAGTGTTGTGGTGCTGTTGGCGAGGCCGACAGTGCCGCCCAACTGCTCCAGCGCAAAGCCGACGGTTGGATCCGCGACGCGCCCATTTTCGACCCGCAAGGTCGCTGTAACCGCGTCGAGGCCCAGCGGCCCGTCCACCGAGACATCGAAGCCGATCGCGCCGCTTGCGGTGCGCGGTGACAGGAAGGGCTGCGCCAGCTCCATCCGTACCGCGCCGTCAATATCCAGATCGGCCGTTGCAAAATCATCGGCGATGGAGCCCCCCAGATTGAGGCGCAAACCAGCGGGCCCAGACCCACTGCCCTCCACCGCGTAGCGTCCTCCGCTGTTGCGCACCGTGCCAGAGAACTCGGTCGCGCCTGGAAATCCGGGCACGATCCTGTCGAGCGAGTCCAGCGCCAAAGAGATATCGAGATCCGTTTGTGCACTCGTTCCGCTGCCCGTGACCGACAAATCCAGTGCTTCGGTTTCCACAACTGCCTTGCGGATTGCGATGCCATCCGTGCTCCGTGCGCCGGAAAAGGCGAGATCTGCGCGTCCGCCGAGCAGGCTGTCAGCCTCCGCGATGCCAGTCCTGAGCCCGCGCCCCTGACCCGTGACGTCCAAATCGAAGATCCCGCTCAGAAGCGTGGCGCTGCCCTCGACATTCAGGTCCACCGCCCCTTGCAACGTTTGCCCGGTCACCTCGGCGAAACGCGCCAGATTGGGCGCGGTCAGGGCGATGCCGCCGTCGAAATCGATCCCCTCGGCCAGGTTTTCGAACAGGCCTTGCAGGCTAAGTTCCAGATCGCCCGCCGCGATTGCCGCTTCGGAAATTGTGAGCGGTGTATCCTTTTCCCAGTCAAACGCCGCGTTGAAGGCCACTTCATCGCCCGCGGCCCGCTGCAGTTTCGGATCAGAGAGGACGATGCCGTCTGCCCCGCCGCTCAGACGTCCAGTCACTGCGCCCAGCTGCTCTCCCTCCGGCAGGGTCAGCTCGCCCGCTCCGCGCAGGTCGACGCTTTCGATCTCGAACTCGCCCTGCGTAAGGTCCGACATCGCGATGACGGCGGACCAGACCGAGGCGGCAGTGCGATCATAGGACAGGTTCAGATAGGCGGAGGTCAGCTCTGTCGGTGTGCCAGGCACGGGCAGGCGCACGGGGGCACCCTCGGCGGCAGCCAAGCGTGCGACCAGGGCGATTTGCTCCGGCCATTTGGTCTCGGATAGGGCGAGCCGGGTGCGCATGTTGAATAGCGCGCTTTGCAGATGCAGGCGTGGGATGCTGATCGCGCCGTCGGCAAAGAGAACCGTCTCGAAATCGAGCCCGGTCTCGCTGCCAAAAAAACTCTGGATATCCTCGGTCACTAGGGGCCGGATATCCCCGGACAGCTTCGCCTGGATCGTGCGATCGACCCCGTCCGCGCCCTCGGCTTCGGCGGAGAGAAGGCGAACGATCCCCCCCAACCGGGTGCTATCGGCAGTGGCAAACCGGAGATCCGCCTCGAAATCCGACAAGAGCCCGCGCCCCGTGACCGAGAGCTCCAGATCCGGAGCCCCGGGGATCCCGGTCTTGCGCGACAAGAGCCCACCTTCGCGTCCCTTGGCATCCAGGATCACCACCAGCTCTTCGCTGCTGTTCTGGAAGCTCGCCGTCAGATCCAGCAAGGTGCCCGTGACATCGGTCCGCTCCAGATCCAGCGAGATAGAGCCGTTCCCATCGGCGAGGGTCAGCCCGCCCACCAGTGTCGCGACGACCTTCTCTCCCAGAACGGGCTCTTCGAGGACGATTTCTTCGGCGGCAATGCGCTCGATCTCGATCGACACCGGCAGTTCCGGGAGCTGGAACTGGAACGGTTCCGCCTCGGCCTTGGGCAGTTCAGGATCTTCGGGCGCGCCAGCCGGGATCCGCAACAAGGTAATACGCCCGGCGGCCAACTCCTTGGCGCGAACCCGTCCGCGCAGCAGGGCGGTACGCGTCCAATCGAGCTTGGCGTCTTCGATGACCATCCAAGGGCCGGTCGGATCCGCAAAAGTCAGGCTCTCGATCGTGGCGGTTGAGGACAGCGCGCCGCTCAGCCCATCCACGGTCACTTGCAAGGTGTCGGATGACAGGCTCTTCTCGAGCAGCCCTTCCAGCCCGCCCTTTTCCTCGTCTTGAGCGAGTGCACCAAGTGGAAGCCAGAGCAGGCAGGTCAGGGTGATCAGAATCCGCATCAAAACGCTTGCCCCAATCCGAAGTAGAATTGCACGCCGTCATCCGTGTCACCGCTCACCGGCGCGGCGATGTCCACGCGGATCGGGCCCACAGGCGTGTCATAGCGCAGGCCGAGCCCGGCGCCGCTATGGCTGTCACCATTGCCGGTAAAGATGTCGCCATCGGTGATCCGGCCATAATCGAAGAACCCGACCGCGCCGATTGCATCGGTGAACCTGTAGCGCGCCTCTAGCGAGAGGCCGGCAAACCCCTCGCCGCTGGACAGGGTGTCGTTGCGGATCACGCCAAGAGATTCAAAGGGTTGGCCGCGCACGGTTCCGCCGCCGCCGGAGAAGAACAGGTAAGATTCCGGCACGGAGCCCGAGGTTGCGCCAAACACGCTGCCCAATTGCCCGCGCACGGCCAAGGTCAGGGCGTCATCCTCGATGAAGGACTTGTAGTAGCGCGCATCCAGCGTCGTGCGGATCCCGTCATCCGCGTCCCGCTCGCCGACGAAGGGGAAGACCTCGCCGCTGATGAAGGCGCCAGAGCGGGCATCCGTGACGATATCGCGATCATCATAGGTGGCGCCCACCGGGGTGCCGAAGATCCGGAACCGGCGGTTGCCCGGCTTCAGGTCGGTCTTTGTCGCCGAGAGCCGGATCCCGCCATAGACAAAGAACTCGTCGCTAAGACGGTAGTTGAACCCCGTGTCGAAGGTCACGATGTCTTCTTGAAAGGTGCTGTTGGCTTCGCGCGAAATGTCGAGGGACATGCGGAAATCCGCCTCGGGAGCAAAGACCGCGGGACGCAGGAAGGACACACCGAAGGTGAATTCCAGCTCCTGACTATCCTCGAGTTGCTGGGTCAAGTCCGCGTCAAACCGCAGGCGCTCGCCGCCGCCCAGAAGGTTACGGTGAAACCAGAAGCCGGACACGGAGATGCCGTCGCTGCTGCCGATCTCGGCGCCAAAGCCAAGGCGACGGGGCTTTTCTTCCTGCAACTCGACGATGACGTCGATCGTATTGTCCGGGTTGGGGGTCTCGGCCTCTTCGACCACCACAAAGCGGAAGGCCCCGCTCCGGGAAATGCGCCGCTGGATTGTTTCAAGATCCTCGTCTGAGAACTGCGCCCCGGCGGGAAAGCCCGCCATGGCGCGGATGCGCTCGGTGCGCACATCTTTGTTGCCGAGGATCTGCATCTCGCCAAAGGTCAAGCGTGGGCCCGGATCGATGGAAATCTCTACATTCAGCGCGTTTTCCCGGTGCGCCGCGGTCACGCGCTGCCCGGTCAGGGCGGCTTTGGCGTGCCCCACATCGCGCCAGCCTTGTACCGAGGCAGTCGCGGCCTGCTGGATCAGCCCGCTGCGCGCCAGCACACCGGAGCGGAAATCCTCGGGCAATTCGGTGCCTGGGGCGGTCGGGTCCACGATGGCCCGGCCAAAGGTAAAGGGCTTGCCCGGCGCGATCTCGACCTGGATCGTGCGCACCTGATCCGGCGTTTCAAACGGCGACAGCTGCGCGGCCTCGCGCCCATCCACGAGGATCGACACCACGCCGGAGTAGTAGCCGTTTTGATAGAGCACCGAGAGGTAGCGCTTGTAGTCCGCCTTGGCCGCCGCCACCACGTCTTGTGAGGTGGAGCTCTCCTCCTCCAGAACCACCCGCACGAGGGAGGCCGCACGGAGGCTATCGGTCAGCTCTTCATCGACAAATGTGGTCGATATCTGCAGATCCTGGGCCTGAACGCCGGCCGTTCCGAGACCAATCGCCAAAAAAACGGCACTACACCATGCCTGCACGCGCCCTCTTACCGGTCCCATTGCATTCTGCCTGTTAACCTCTCTCCTCTATCCAAGGCATACCCCATCGCGGCGCGGGCGCAAACGGCTGAGGCAGCTGAAGCGCAGGTTTAAAGGCGCGCGCAATAAAGGGCGCATTTGAACTGTTAGGTCGGCCTTAACAGCCACGGGCTAAAACCGGTCTTGGGTGAAGTATAGAGGTGATGCGATGGGTGGGGACCTTCCCGCACCAGTCATCATCAAACGTAAAAAGGTTATCGCGGGCGGCGGCCACCACGGGGGTGCGTGGAAAGTTGCCTATGCGGACTTCGTGACCGCGATGATGGCCTTTTTCATGTTGATGTGGCTGCTGAATGCAACGACCGAAAAACAGCGTAAGGGTATTGCGGATTACTTCAATCCGACGATCCCGGTGAACCGGATCTCTGGCGGTGGCGAGGGGATGTTCGGGGGGGACAATATCTTCTCCGAGATGACCCTGGCGCGCAGTGGTACCGGGGGGACAGACCGCACCAATGGCTCGGCCTCGGCCCGTGCCGATGCGGAGGCCGAAGGCGCCCGTTTGCAGGCGCTTTCCGAGGATCTTTTGGGGTTGAGCGGTGAAAGCGATGTGGCCGAGCAGCTCAAGCGCCATGTCACCACCCGCGTCACGGATCGTGGGTTGGTGGTCAACTTGTTCGATCAGGATGGGGCGACGGTCTTTGTTCCCGGCACGAATGATCTCACACCCCTGGGTACCGCGCTGTTGCTGGTGGTCGCCGAGGTGTTCAAGGTGGTCGATAACGGTCTGACCGTGACCGGCCACGTGCCGAGTCGCCCGGTCGTTCTGCGCGAGAATGACGTGTGGGAGGTCTCGACCGAGCGCGCCCATGTCGCGCGAAAGTCGCTTCAAGACGCCGGATTTCCGGCGGAGCGGATTGTCATGGTCTCAGGGCAGGCAGATCGCAAGCCGACAGCCTATCCGGATATATCAATACAAAACAACAGGTTGGAGATTGTCTTACTCAGGTCAAATCATTCCAAGTAAAAAATGAGGCCGAATTAGGGCGCCTTTAACAGCTTCGACTCCAAGTTCCGATCATCGGAGTCGATGCTGCAGAAAGGCGCACAATGACTATTTCTTCTTCTTTGAATGCGGGTGTTGCCGGACTTAATGCGAATGCGACGCGTCTGGCGACCATCTCGGACAATATCGCGAATTCGTCCACCTATGGCTACAAACGGGCCGAGGCGGATTTTCAGTCCATGGTCATCTCGGACAATGGCAGTGGCAGTTATTCTGCCGGTGGTGTTCGGGCGACCACAACGCGCGTCATAGACGAGCGTGGCCCCCTGGTTGCGACCTCCAATTCCACCGATCTGGCTGTTGCGGGAAGTGGTATGCTCCCCGTCACGTCCATGGCCGCGGTTGAGAACCCGAATGGGAATTACCCGCTGAACCTTATGACCACCGGGTCCTTCAGCCCCAACGAGGACGGCTATCTGACAACGACCACAGGTATGGTCCTGATGGGATGGCCCGCGGACCCCGATGGGACAGTGCCGGACTTTCCCCGGGATACCGTGGCCGGGCTTGAGCCGATCGAGGTGACCTACAACCAGTTCGCAGGTGATCCTACCACGCTGATGGAGTTGAACATCAACCTGCCAGCGGATGCGACCAAGGCGAATTCCGGGGCGGAACCCATCGTGATGCCCATGGAGTATTTCGGCAATCTCGGCACGTCCGAGACCTTGACGGCGACCTACACGCCCTCGATCCCAACTACGGGCTCGCCTTCGAACACCTGGACCCTCTCCATTACCGATTCCGCATCCGATGGTGCAGTAGTCGCGGAGTTTGAACTGGTCTTCAACACGGGCCGCGATACGGGCGGTAGTCTCGCCTCCGTGACCGCGATCTCCGGTGGGACCTATGACGACACAGACGGAACGCTTTCCATGACCGTCGCAGGCGGCCCCATCGATCTGGAGATTGGCGGTCTTGGCGGCACCGGTGTCCCCACCAAAATGACCCAGCTCTCGGATACCTACTCGAGCGACTATGACAAGAACGGGACGCCCGTGGGTGGCCTGACCGGCGTGCGGGTTGACGAGAATGGGATCGTGAATGCGATCTACGACAACGGCGCCACGCGGACCATCTACCAGATCCCGCTGGTGGATGTACCGAACCCGAATGGTTTGATGGCCAAGGACAACCAGTCCTACGCAATCTCCTCCGAGAGCGGCGCCTTCTTTCTCTATGATGCGGGCGATGGCCCGACTGGAGACATCGTCGGGTTTGCTCTCGAGGAATCCACCGCGGATGTCGCGGGCGAGTTGACCCGGTTGATCACGACCCAACGGGCCTATTCGTCCAATGCCAAGATCATTCAGACCGTCGACGAGATGTTGCAGGAAACAACCAACATCAAACGCTGATAGTCGTCAGAAAAGGACCCACCCATGTCCGTTACAATTGCTCTCAACAACGCGCTTTCTGGCCTTACGGCGGCCAGCAAGGCGGCGTCCGTGGTCTCTTCGAACATCGCCAATGCGAATACAGAAGGGTACGGCGTGCGCGAGGTGGAACTCTCTTCCGCCTCGCTGGGCGGGCAAGGGGCCGGGGTCAAAATCAATGGCATCTCGCGCAGCGTAGATCAGAGCGTATTGGCAGACCGCCGCGCCGCTGATGCTGCCTATGCCAGCGCGGCAACGCAAGCCAGCTACTATGCGAGCATCGAGAACGCGATTGGCCTTCCAGGCGATGATGGGTCCTTGTCGTCTGAGCTGGCCAAGTTCGATGCCGCGTTGATCGAGGCAGCAAGTCGACCGGATTCAGATGCGCGCTTGTCCAGTGCCGTTGCGGCAGCAGATAGCCTCGCCACCACCCTGCGCGACTTGAGCGGTGATATTCAAGCGGAGCGTCTAGAGGCTGAGAAGCAAATCGCGGCGCAGGTGGATATCCTGAACACGTCTCTTTCGCAAATTGAGGATCTTAACAACGAAATCCGTCGCCAAACCGCCAACGGCAATGAAGCGCTCGCGCTGATGGATCAGCGCCAAGTCCTGATTGATCAGGTGGCGAGCATCGTACCCGTCAATGTCGTGGATCGGGATTTCGGTCAAGTCGCCCTCATCTCCGACGGAGGAGGGGTCCTCCTCGATGGACGTGCGGCCGAGTTTTCCTTTGAGGATGTGGGCGCGATTGTTCCGGAGATGACCGTAGAAGGCGGCGCTCTGAACTACGTGGAGATGAACGGGTCTCCTGTCGATACGAGCGCCACTATCAATCCCTTGAAAGGTGGGTCCTTGGAAGCGCTCTTCGAGGTGCGCGACGAGCTGGCTGTCGCAGCGCAACAAGACGTGGATGCGGTGGCCCGGGATCTTATCGAACGTTTCGCGGACACTGCTGTGGATCCAACGCTCAGTCCAGGAGATCCAGGGCTTTTCACAGATGACGGCGCAGCCTTTGATGCATCGCTCGAGACCGGCGTGGCCGGGCGCATCTCCATCAACGCGCTCGTTGATCCCGACCAAGGTGGCGAAACTTGGCGGCTCCGCGCAGGCTTGGGTGCAACCTCCCCGGGCGAACCTGGGGCGGGGGCCATTCTGCTTTCCCTTTCCGACGCCTTGAACGGACCAAAGGTTGCCGCCTCCGGCTCTTTTTCGTCCATACCCCGGTCGGCGGCCGATCTGGCCAGCGATTTTCTTTCTAAGATCGGGACAGCGCGCCAGGCGTCTGAAGGTGAGGTCGCCTACACATCCGCCAAATGGGAGGCCCTTCGAACGCTCGAGCTTGAGGGCGGTGTCGACACCGATCAGGAACTACAAAAGCTCTTGGTGATCGAAGACGCCTATGCCGCGAACGCGCGAGTCATTCAAACCGTCGACGAAATGCTCGACCTGCTGCTGAGGATCTGACCATGATTTCAACATCCATCGGTGACCTCGCCCAAACCATGTCGAACCGCATGCAAATGACGCGGCTCAAGAGCAATCTCGGAACCCTCACCTACGAGATGTCGTCTGGTAAGAAAGAGGATATCTCTGCCGAGGTACGTGGCGAGTTCAGTGCGGTCTCCGCGCTTGAGGGCTCGTTGAAGTCCTTGTCCGCCTATGAGAACTCGGTGACCGAGGCGGTGTTGCTCTTCGATACAGCCCAAGCGTCTCTCACGCTCGTCAATGATCTCGCTGTGGAGGCGGGCCCGAACCTGATCTTGTCCAGCGAGGTTTCCGACCCGGCGATGCTCAAGGCGGCTGGAGAAGACGCGGAACAGAAACTCGCTACGATTATCTCAGCGCTCAATGTATCGGTCGCAGGGCGGTCAGTCTTCGGCGGGGCAGCTACAGATGGGGCTCCACTGATCTCGGCAAACGAGATGCTTGACGAATTGACGGCTCTGGTCGCTGGCGCCGCAACGCCAACGGATGCTCTGGCCTTGGTCGAAAGTTGGTTCTCGGATACCGGAGGCGGCTTTGAGACGATCGCCTACCAAGGGTCGGATGATCCAATGACCGCGATTCCGGTTGGCCCTGATGAGAAGGTGACACAGTCAGCGACCGCCGCGGATACGGCCATCCGAGAAGTCATGTCTTCATTTGCGACCGCAGCTCTCGTCGCGCGGGGTGTCTTTGACGGCGATGCGCAGCTTCAGGCCGAACTGATCGGCGCAGCCGGGGAGGCGATGCTGACTTCTGAAACCGGCCTCTCGGTTCTGCAGGCGGAACTCGGAGCTCAGCAGGCCTTCCTAGACGGTGTGGGTGGCCGACTTGAGACACAGCAAAACACATATCAAATGGCGCTGAACGAGATCTACGCCGCTGACCCTTACGAGGTGGCGACACAACTCGAAGCCGTCGCATTGCAGCTCGAAACGATGTATGCAGTGACGTCACGCTTGAGCAGCCTGTCCATGACTGAGTATCTGAGATGATCAAGCAGGTCTTTGCCGTTCTCGTGTGTTTTTGCGTTGCAAGCCAGGGGTTTGCGACACCCATCCGTCTCAAAGACCTGGTGGAATTTGATGGTGTTCGAGGCAATGACCTTGTGGGCTATGGCCTTGTGGTCGGCCTCAACGGGACTGGCGATGGCATCCGAAACGCGCCCTTCACCGAGGAAATTCTCGGGAGCATTCTCGAACGCCTTGGCGTGAACGTATCTGGCGAGCAATTTCGCCCCAAGAACGTCGCAGCAGTCATTGTGACCGCGGAATTGCCCCCTTTCGCGCGCGCTGGCAGTCAGATCGATGTGACCGTGTCAGCCATTGGCGACGCCAAAAGCCTTTTGGGCGGGACACTTATCATGACGCCCATGAACGCGGCGGACGGTGAGATCTACGCGGTTGCACAGGGAACCATCATCGCGGGAGGAGAATCCGCGCGAGGCGGGAATGAAGAAGTCGTCACCGGTGTGCCAACCGCAGGTGTTATCCCTTCAGGGGCGCGCGTGGAGCGGGAAGTGGATTTCGAGTTTGGAGAGCTCACCTCGCTTCGGCTGGCCTTGCGAGCGCCGGACTTTACCACAGCGTCGCGCATCGAGACGGCGATCAACGCGTTCTTTGAACGGCAGGTGGCGCTGATGCTCGATGCGGGAACAGTCGAGATTGATATCGCGCGCACGCGATTGCGGTCAGCAGCCCATGCCATTGGTCGTATCGAAAACATCCTTGTAGAACCCGAACTTCGGGCGAGAGTGGTTGTGGATCAACGCTCAGGCACGATCGTGATGGGAGAGGATGTCCGCGTCTCGCGAGTGGCTGTATCTCAGGGCAATCTGACGATCCGAATTGAGGATCGCCCGGTTATCGCGGTTCCAAACCCCTTCTCCACGGCCGAGACGATTGTTGTGCCGAGGCAGGAGGTCGCTTTGGAGCGTGAGCCCGGTATCGGCCTTGCGGAAGTCCAAGAGGGTACGAACCTGTCTGAAGTGATTGCGGGTCTCAATGCTCTCGGTGTGGCGCCGCGCGACATGATCGACATTCTCAAGAGCATCAAGGCAGCTGGCGCTCTACATGCAGAATTCGTGGTCCGCTAGTCTGGCATCTCTTCGACGGCAATGAATTGCGCTCGGTCCGATAGTCCGTCAAAAAGTTGTGCTTCTGTCCCAGTCATCCAAGCCTGTGTGCCTAAACTGCAGATCTCATCATAGAGAGCGTTTTGCCGGTTCCGGTCCAGATGCGCGGACACTTCGTCGAGGAGAACAAGAGGGGCAGCGGCGCGCTCTGTTTTGAGAGATCGCACAACTGCCAGAATGATGGAAATCAGGAGCGCCTTCTGCTCTCCAGTCGAGCAATCCCTCGCTGACACACCTTTGGAGGAAAAAATAGCCGAAAGGTCATCTCGATGCGGGCCTGAGAGGGTTCGACCTGCCAAAAGGTCTCGGGATCGTCCATCTTGTAGTGCCGCGCGAACATGGGGAGCCGTTGCAAGGGGGTTATCCCCTTCGGGTCCGACCAAGGCGAGTTCAGCGATTGGAAAAGCCTCACTCGCTTCGGATTGCCCCCCTGCAATGCGCCGCAGTGTTTCGCCTCTTTGCAAGGTGATCTGTTCTCCGGCGAGGGACATGCGCGCTTCCAACGCATCGTACCAATGTGGATCCGAGATACCGTCCTTCAGCAGACGGTTTCGATCCCGCATCGCCTTTTCGTACTCGAGAACGTGCTTTCCGTGGTCGGGAAAGAAATTCAAAGTCAAACGGTCGAGAAAACGACGGCGCCCTTCTGCGGCTTCCGTCCAAAGACGATCCATCGCGGGAACAAGCCAGACGACTGGTGCCAGTTTCCCCAACTCCAATTGAGGCTTCGATTTCCCGTCGATCTTTACGGTGCGCGCCGCGCCACCTTGGCTCCCGGTTTCAATGAGGTGATGGGTTTCACCAATGGAGACCTGCGATGTGATCTTCCAGCCAATATTGTCAGGTTGGCGTGCAAGTTGGTCCCCCTTCGCGCGACGTAAACCGCGTCCGGGCGACAAAAGGCTCACCGCCTCCAGGATATTGGTCTTGCCGGCCCCGTTAGGGCCATGCAGCACAACAGGCCTCGGGTCCAAATCCAGCATGAGGGACTTGTGAGATCGGAAAAACGAAAGCTGCAGGCTTTCAACCGCGAGCTTCACCAAGCGCTGCTACACGCGCATGGGCATGACAACGTAGACAGCGGAGGAATCTCCCCCCTCCCGCATCATGGTTGGATCCGCAGCCGAGTTGAACAAAAACACCGCATTCTCGCGATCCACTTGGCTGGCGATCTCCAGCAGGTATTTGGCGTTGAACCCAATCTCGAGCCGCTCGTCCCCATAGGCGACGGCGAGTTCTTCCTCCGCAGCCCCACTATCCGGTGCATTGACAGACAGGATCAAACGATCCTCATCCAGAGCCAACTTCACAGCACGGGACCGTTCAGAACTCACCGTCGCAACGCGATCTACCGCCTTGGCAAATTCTGAAGCATCGACCTCAAGCTTGCGGGAATTCCCCATGGGGATCACGCGTGTGTAATCCGGGAACGTGCCGTCGATGACCTTGGACGTCAGCGTGATCTCGGGTGTTGCAAAGCGCACCTTGGTCTCGGACACGGAGACTGCGATCTGCGCATCATCATCTTCTAGCAGCTTACGCAACTCGCCGACCGTTTTACGCGGAACGATCACACCAGGCATGGTCTCGGCTGCATCGGGCAATTCAGTGTCAATCCGCGCGAGGCGGTGACCGTCCGTGGCGACGCAACGCAAGCAGCGCCCGTCCTCACCATCCGCCACATGCATATAAACACCGTTCAGATAGTAACGGGTTTCTTCGGTCGAGATCGCGAATTTTGATTTCTCGAAGAGGCGACGCAAAACCGTGGCTGGCGCCGCGAAGTTGCTTGTGTATTCGGCGGTCGTCATTACAGGGAAGTCTTCGCGGGGCAGCGTCGCGAGAGAGAAGTTGGAGCGTCCGGCCACAACTTCGAGCCGACCCTTCGCGCTGTCATCGATCAGTTGCACCAAAGCGCCGTCGGGCAGTTTGCGCACGATCTCATGCAGAGTGACGGCAGGCACCGTTGTCGATCCGGCCCGTTCCACCTGCGCCGAGACGCGGTCCACAACCTCGATATCCAGATCAGTGGCGCGGAAGCTGACGGCATCGCCCTCAGCCTCGATCAGCACATTCGCTAGGATCGGAATGGTATTGCGCCGCTCGACAACCGACTGCGCCTGGCTAACGGCTCTGAGAAGAGTGGCCCGCTCGATGCTGATTTTCATAGCGTTGTCCTATGCCCCCCGGGAGCGCTCGAGCCTAAGCATTCTTGCACAGTGCTCAAGCGCTAAATGCGAACTTCCAATGGTTTGAGGGGGCCGTCAAGGCCCGCTTGTCCGTCGCGGGCCTTTGTCGTTTTCAGGTCAGACCTGCAGCGTCCGGGTCAGGATCTGCAGGTCCTCTTTCACCTGAGGGTCTTCTTCGCGCAGGGCCTCGATCCGTTTGACCGCATGGATGACCGTGGTGTGGTCACGACCACCGAAGCGCCGCCCGATTTCGGGCAGGGACCGAGTGGTCAGCGTCTTGGCCAGATACATGGCCAGCTGCCGGGGGCGCGCGATCGCCCGGGTGCGACGCGGGCCGAGCAGGTCAGTCATGCGGACATTGTAGAATTTCGAGACCGTTTGCATGATCTCGTCCACGGTGACGCGCCGATCATTCGCGCGGATCATGTCCGAAAGAGCCTCTTGCGCCACATCGATCGTGATGTGCTGCCCCACCAGAGACGAGAACGCGAAGAGGCGGTTCAACGCGCCTTCGAGCACACGCACATTGGTGGAAATGCGTTGGGCCAACATCTCCAGCACGCCATCATCGATGTGGATCGATTCGCCGCTGGCTATATGGTCCTGAAGACGCTGCTGCAGGATCCCGAGACGCAGCTCGTAATCCGTGGGATGCAGGTCCACGACCAGACCACTCGACAGCCGCGATTGGATTCGATCCTCCAACCCGTCGATCTCTCCCGGCGCCCGATCCGCAGAGATGATGATCTGCTTGTTCTGGTCGATCAGGGAGTTGAACGTGTGGAAGAACTCATCCTGCGTGCTGTCCTTGCCCGCGATAAACTGTACGTCGTCCACCATGAGCAGGTCGACAGAGCGAAAGAGCTCCTTGAACTCCATGGTGTTCCGATCCCGCAAAGCGCGAACGAAGCGATACATGAACTGTTCCGCCGAGAGATACAGCACTTTCAACTCTGGGTTGCGTGAGCAGGCTTCCCAGGCAATGGCGTGCATCAGATGTGTCTTTCCAAGTCCCACGCCCCCATAGAGGAACAGCGGGTTGAACGAGACCGGTCCACCCTCTGCCACCCGCCGTGCGGATGCATGGGCAAGCTCGTTCGGTTTGCCGACCACGAAGTTCTCGAATGTCAGTCGCGAGTCCAGCGGCGCGCTTTGCAGCGATGCGGAGGGAACCGGCTTTTCGCCTGCGGCCGGCTCAGTCTTAATCGCGGGAGCGGTCGCCTTCGCCGCGGACGCGTTGCTGCGTGCCGTGGCCGCAAGACGCGCCACATCAAACTCGATGCGGTTCACCTGTACGCCCGCCGAGAGAAGATGCTGCAGGATGTCATCACGGTAGTTCCGTGCGACCCAATTCCCGACAAAGTTAGATGGAGCTTCAAACCGGACGACGCCTTCACGACAGTCAGTGAATTTCAGCGGCTCGATCCAGGTAAGGTAGTTGTTTTGCCCGACAGTTTTAAGCAGATCATTCTGAACACTCCCCCAAGTGTCTTCGGTCATTTTTTGCCCTTTTTATAAGTGTTTAGGACTGCACCCATGACAGTCCACGTGCCTTCCATCCGCTCAGCGCCCCGCGGTGCTTTGCGTCGTCCAGGTCTCCTTCAAAACCCTCTTTTACGTTGACGCAAATGACCGTTTCACCGCGTGCGGCAAAGGTCTGCGCCATGGTCTGCGCGGCACTGAGTGAGCGTGCCCCCGACCGGCAGATGAAAAACGCCTGAGAGGGAGCAGCTCCTCCGAGGGCGTCCAGCACCTGGTTCGCAAAGTCCGCGTTGTGAGACATGCCCGGAAACGTCGCCCATTCAACCTGAAGGGGCGCGCGTCCGAGATCGCTGAGATCGGGGCCGCCCACAAATGCCCACTCTGCCGCGGATCTGACGTCCACGAGCACCGCGTTTGCATCCTGTGAGAGACTGTCCCAGACGTCTTGAGGCACAGCCTCTCCGACGACGGGATTTTGGCCCGCGCTCATATTCTAACTCACTTCCGTGTGACTCGCTGGGACATGGGTATCAACTGCTCCACGGGTCTCGCAACAAATCTTCTTTGTTGACTCCGGGGATATCGTTCATCGAATCTTTACACAACCCTGGGTTGATATTCGATTGCGCGAGTAAGGTTCATAAAATGAAGGGGAATTCTGTCACAAAAGCAAAAACGCCCCCGGACGGAGGCGCTTTCAATTTTTTTTCAACCTGAGGGTGAGCGATCAGGCGCTGAGCGCTTTCACCCGCTTGGACAGGCGCGACATTTTCCGGGCTGCCGTGTTCTTGTGCACGATGCCCTTCGTCACGCCCCGCATCAGCTCCGGTTGAGCCGAGCGCAGAGCGTCGGAAGCCACCGCATAGTCCCCGGACGCAATGGCTTCTTCCACCTTGCGCAGATACGTGCGGATGCGCGACCGACGCGCCTTGTTAACGTCAGCGCGACGCTCGTTCTGGCGCGCGCGTTTCTTTGCCTGAGGCGAGTTGGCCATGAGGCCTCCCACTTGATGTCACGAGTAAAATTCTGAACCGCTCCAATAGAAGCGAGTCGTCATCAAGTCAACCTGTGAACGGGGGAATTGACCTATTTGTCCCGGAACTGCGGTTCGCGCTTCTCAAGGAAGGCGCCCATGCCCTCGGTCTGGTCTTCGGTGGCGAACATGGCGTGGAAGAGACGGCGCTCAAAGAGCAGTCCTTCGCGCAGCGATGTCTCGTAGGAGCGGTTCACCGCTTCTTTCACGGCCATGGCGGTCAGTTGGGATTTCTCGGCGATCTTGTGGGCCGCACCCATCGCCTCCTCCATCAGCTTCTTGACCGGGACGACCCGGCTGACGAGGCCCGAGCGTTCGGCCTCCTGCGCATCCATGAAGCGACCTGTCAGATGCATATCCATGGACTTCGACTTGCCGACGAACCGTGTCAGGCGCTGCGTGCCGCCGATCCCGGCGACTACGCCGAGGTTGATCTCGGGCTGACCGAATTTCGCGGTTTCCGACGCGATGATAAAATCGCACATCATGGCGATCTCGCAGCCACCGCCTAGGGCGTAGCCCGAGACCGCCGCGATGATCGGCTTGCGGCAGTTCAGCAGACGCTCAACTTCGGGACCAAAGAGATCCGAGCCGAACACATCCACGAAGGTCTTGTCCGACATTTCCTTGATATCCGCGCCAGCGGCGAAGGCCTTGTCGGACCCGGTCAGGATGATGCAGCGGACCTTCTCGTTTTCTTCTGCCATCTGCAGCGCCTTGGCGAGCTCCAGCAGCAGTTCCGTGTTCAGAGCATTCAGCGCGTCCGGTCTGTTCAGCCGGATCAGTGCGATGTGGTCCTCCACATCGACGATCAGCGTGTTGTAGGCCATTCAGGCGCTCCCGTTGTTCCCAGCCCGGGCAGGGTTACCAACTGGAGCGCGGGGTGCAAGGTTATCTTTGGCAGCTGGGACAATAGAAGGACGATCTGCCTGATTGGACGATCCGGCGCACTACATCTGGGCAGGCCGGGGTCTGGCACGGGGCGCCTTCGCGGTCATAAACTTGGAATCGGTGCTGAAAATAACCCAGATCTCCGTCCGTTTGCCGGTAGTCCCGGAGCGAGGATCCCCCGGCCTCGATCGCCTCGGACAGGACGGCGCGGATGATGGGAACGAGGCTGCGCACGCGGCTCTCCGAGATCCGCGCCGCCTTGCGTTGCGGCGAGATGCCCGCCCGGTAGAGCGCTTCGCAAACATAGATATTGCCGAGGCCCGCGACGATCTTCTGATCGAGCAGGGCGGATTTGATCGGCGTGTTCCGCCCCTTGAGACGCGCGACAAGGTAGTCCTCGTCAAACCCGTTCCCCAAGGGTTCGGGGCCGAGGCTGGCGAGCATCGGGTGTGCCTCGACCGCGTCGCTCGGCGCCAGATCCATCGCGCCGAACCGCCGCGCATCGTTGAAAACCACCCGGGAGCCTGTCTCGAAATCGAACACAACGTGGTCGTGTTTTTCCAGCGCGGGCAGCTGATGGTGAAACTCACCCGGTCTCGTCGCAGCCCCGTTGTCATGCGGCGCATGGATCAGGATCCGTCCGGACATGCCGAGATGAATGATCAGCGTCTCGCCCGTATCCAGCTCGGCCAGGATGTATTTCGACCGCCGCCCCAGCCGAATGACCTTCGCACCGGTCAGGCGCTCAGCCATGCGCTCCGGCAGGGGCCAGCGCAGATCCGGCCGCCGCACATCTGCCGCGACGATCCGCCGACCGGTCATTACCGGATCCAGCCCGCGACGGACCGTTTCGACCTCTGGAAGTTCAGGCATCAGCTCTCCCCGCGTTGCAGCACGTTGTCACCGCCAAGCCGCAGCCTATAAGGAGGGGGCAGCATCCACCGATGGCAAGAGCACATGACCGAGAAGAATGAGAAAACCACGCATTTCGGCTACCAGACGGTCGCCGAGCAGGACAAGGCCTCGCTCGTGCAGGGTGTCTTCACCAATGTCGCGTCGAAATACGATGTGATGAATGATCTGATGTCGGCGGGTCTGCACCGTGTCTGGAAGGATGCGATGATGGATTGGCTCGCGCCGCGGGACGGGCAGCGCCTGCTCGATGTGGCGGGGGGGACCGGCGATATCTCTTTCCGGTTTCTCAAGCGCGCGCCCGGGGCCGAGGCGGTGGTGCTCGACCTAACCGAGAGCATGCTGGTCGCCGGACGGCAGCGGGCCGAGGCCGAGGCGATGGATACCCGTCTTGATTGGCTGGTCGGCGACGCAATGGCGCTGCCTTTTGAGGCCAACAGTTTCGATGTCTACACGATCAGTTTCGGGATCCGGAACGTGACGCGGATCGCGGATGCGCTGTCCGAGGCGTATCGTGTGCTCAAGCCCGGCGGCCGGCTCATGGTGCTGGAGTTCAGCCAGTTGCCCAATCCCGGGCTGCAAAAAGCCTATGACCTCTATTCCTTCAACGTCATCCCGCCCATGGGCCAGATGGTGGCCAATGACCGCGACAGCTATCAGTATCTCGTGGAATCCATCCGCCGTTTTCCGGATCAGGAGACCTTCGCCAGCATGATCCGCACCGCGGGGTTCGAGCAGGTGAAGTACCGCAATCTCAGCTTCGGGATCGCCGCGTTGCATTCCGGGTGGAAGCTCTAGCATGCGCGGACCCCACAATTTCTGGCGCTTGATCCGAACCGGGGCGACCTTTGAGCGGACGGGCGCCATGCGCGTGGCGCTCGAAGCGATGGATGCGCCGCCCGCCTTGCGGCTTGCCGCGCGGGTGCTGGGCTGGCCGTTCCAGTGGCTCGGGCTGAAGGGCGACGAGACGATGCCGCCAGTGACCCGGGCGCTCACTGCGCTTGGGCCCGCCTATATCAAATTCGGTCAGATCCTCTCGACCCGGCCCGATGTGGTCGGGCAGGAGCTGGCCGATCAGTTGAAGGTTCTGCAGGATAAGCTTCCCCCGTTTACCGCCGAGGAAGCCAAGCGCGAAGTGGCGCGCGAATTGGATATGCCGGTGGAGGAGCTGTTTTCGGAGTTCTCGCCCCCCGTGGCCGCGGCGTCCATCGCGCAAGTCCACAAGGCCCTGCTTGCTGAGACTGGCGAAGCCGTTGCCGTCAAGGTCCTGCGCCCCGGTATCGAGAAAGCATTCCGCAAGGATATCGACGCGTTCTACCTGATCGCGCAGGCGGTTGCGCTCTTTGCGCCGGGCGCGCGGCGGTTGCGGCCGATCGATGTGATCGAGCATTTCGAGGGCGTCGTCATGGGCGAGCTTGATCTGCGCCTCGAGGCCTCCGCTGCCGGTGAGTTCGCCGCGACCACGGCGCAGGATGCGGGCTTCCAAGTGCCGGACGTGCATTGGGACCTCTCGGCGCGCCGCGTCATGACCCTGTCCTGGGTTGAAGGCATCCCGATGCACGATGTGGAGGCGATCCGCGCCGCCGGGATCGACACGATGGAGCTTGGAAGCCGGGTCCTGTCGCTCTTTCTCAGCCAAGCGCTCCGGGACGGGTATTTCCACGCGGATATGCATCAGGGGAACCTGAAGGTCGGGCCGTCCGGGGATATCATCGCGCTCGATTTCGGGATTATGGGGCGGATCGATGAATACACTCGGCGCGTCTATGCGGAAATCCTTATGGGGTTCATCCAGAAGGACTATCGCCGCGTGGCCGAGGTGCATTTCGAGGCCGGTTACGTGCCGGCGGACCGCGATATCGATCAGTTCGCGCAGGCACTGCGATCGGTCGGGGAGCCGATCTTCGGCATGGACGCTTCGCGCATCTCCATGGCGCGGCTTCTGGCCTATCTTTTTGAGGTGACAGAGCGGTTCGGGATGGAAACTCGAACTGAACTTATCCTTCTGCAACGCACCATGGTCGTGGTCGAAGGTGTGGCCCGTTCGCTCAACCCTCGGATCAATATTTGGGAAGTCGCACAGCCGATTGTCGGGTCCTATATCGCGCAGAATGTCGGGCCAAAGGCCTTGCTGCGGGATCTGACCGCGACGGTGCGGGTCTTGGGGAAGTTTGGCCCGCGGCTACCGCAACTGGCTGAGGCCGCGCTTGTCCGGCAAACGAACCTTGCCACACCGCCACCCAAGGTCGTGCGCTTGCCGGGTTGGGCCTGGTTTCTCGCCGGAGCTGCCTCAGCTGGCGTGCTCGGCGCGCTCGCAGGCTTGCTCTAGCGCTGCGCATTCCTTCTCGAGCGCTTCTGCGTAGATCGCGTTGCCCTGCGACAGCTGCATTTGGCAATAACAGGCCATGCGCCAACGATAGTATGGCGCGATCCGGATATAGGCGCGCGCCAGTTCCGCATCCGCGTATGCCTCCAATAGCGCGTCATCCGAAATAATCGGGTCGGTTTTGGATAAGGATTGCATGCCAGGCGAACTTGCGTGCGCGATATCCTCGCAAGGATCGCCTTGCGCGGGGCATTGCCAATCAAGCGCGATTGCCTTGGATGTGTCCAGTATCGCCACATTTGCGGGCACCAGGTCCCGGTGGACCAGGCGCAGCGGCAGTGGGTTTGGTACGTCTCTATTAGGCGGGGCAAGGCGTGTCAGCCAGGCTGGGGGCCTGCTTTTTGCCAGCATGGCATGACCATCCAAAAGCAAGTCCATCGACGATTTGCGGCAGACCGGCAGATCTGGCCAAACAGGTGTCTGATGGATCTCGCGCAGGGTTGTGGCCAACGCAAGCGGGGTCAAAGCCCCGTGCGTTGGAACGAACTGGGACAAGATCAGCGCCGCACCGCTGGGCAGCCATTGAAACGTGAGCGGTTGTGCAGAGAGCGCGCGGTGGCTCAAGGCCTTCATTGCCGCCCACTCCAGCTCCGGAGCGTTCGGGAACAGCGCTGAACTCCGTGCCGGGTTGGTGTATTTGACAACAAGTCTGGTGCCGATTTCAGGCGTGTGCACCCAGACTTGGCTGGTATGGCCTTTGTGGATCTGCCCAAGGCCTTTTGAGGACAGACCCAACCCGCTCAACGCATTGGACACCTCTAACGGCAGCTCGGTCTGTGGGGAAGGGGGAGCGATCTTGGCCATGGCGCGGAGCTATAGCCAGACCGATTTGCCGTGGCCAGAGCTGTTTCAGACCGGCTGGCGCAGACTGATGACCGAGGCTGCATCAAGCTCGATCCCGCCGCCGGTCACAAGCTGCGTGCCGCCGCCCGAGGCCCTCACCTCGACAATCTCGCGATAGGCCGACACGCGCCCATCCGGCAGGCTTTCGCCATCTACGGTGGATTCGACAGAGAGGCTATATGAACCGCTTGGCAAGGGCGCCCCGTCCGCGCCGACCCCTGCCCAGAGCATCGACTCGGCCGATGTATCCAGCGGCAAACGTTGAACCTCTGTGCCGTCGGAGCGGAACACGACCAGCTCGGCGCTGTCGGCAAAACTCGGGATCTCAGGGCGGATCTCAATAGGTGCACCGTCGAAATACATTGGCCCGACTGCCAGTGCATCCATGCCAACCCAACTCGCCAGCTGGGACAGGTTCGCCAACCCCATCTGGCCCCCGAGATCTTCGAGCAGTGCATTGGTGCGCGTCTGCTGTTCGACCCCCGAGAAGGTCGCGAGCTGGACAGCCAGATCCTGACTGTCCACCGGATCCAGGGGGTCCTGATTCTCCAGCTGTGTTGTCAGCATGGTGAGAAAGGTCTCGAAATCGGAGGCAATCGCCGTTGCCGAATTCGACGAGTTGCTTGCGGGTTGGGTGGTCGACGTGACCCCGGAAACTGCGTCCATGATGTCTCCTATAGTCTCAGGTCAAGGCCGGAAGAGGATGTGTTCGTGCGCGGTGAGGCAGGGCCTGCAGCCTCGGTGCTATCGGTTTGCGACGAGATCACGTGGTGCGAGGCAGCCCCCTCGCGTTCGCCCGAGGAGTCCGACGCGTTCGATCCGTCCTGGGAGAAACTGAACGAGACATTTTCCCATCCAGCCTCCGCCAGTTCGGCGCGCATCTGTTCGATATTGCGGCGAATTAGATCGAGCGTTTCGGGGCGCTCGACCTGCACGAGCACAGTGCCCACGCCCTCGCTCCCCGAAAGGGTCATGCGCACACGTCCCAGTTCTTCCGGGCTGAGGAGGATTTCCGTCGAGTCGCCCGGTGCCTTTGGCATCCCAGCCTGAAGTTGCGCGAGGATAGCTTGAGCGGTGGTCGCTGGACGCTGTGCGGTTGCAGCAGTGAGATCGGCCTTCGACAGGGTGCTCTCGGACGAGGAGTTGCTAGCTCCGAGGGTCAGTTCATCGAACATGTCGAGCGTGTCGGTCTTGACCGGAAGCGTCGGGATCGCGGTCGTGGAGAGACCCGCTTGCATACTCAGAGCGGCGTTTTGAGTACTGTGACCCAAGCTCGGTGTTTGTTGGTTGCCGAGGAAACCTGATGCTGCGCGTTCGGGTCGCTCGGGACTGTTTGCGTCGGTAAGCTTTTCCGCAACGTGATGATTGGTATCTACGGTTTTCGTTTCGACCATCGCAAAAGGCCGAAGTTGTGTTGGAGTGGCGGTCACTGCGCCAATGGGGGCGTTTGCACCTGAGCCAGGGTTGGTCGCTTCTCCCTTAGACACCGTGATTTCTGCCGTTGCAGGAGAGGCCACCGGACCAATCGATTCCTGCTTTGGAGGTATCAAGACATTTGAAGAGTCGGGTGCCGCACTTGCAATCTGTCGGATCTCAGCCCGGATTGGGGCGAGACCGGCGAGGCCTAGCGTTCTGGGGGGCATTGATGCGTCCAGTGGTCTCTTTGCCAAAAACTGCTGGTTACCTTGTCCTTCGCCTTGCGGTGAAGCAGGGCGCGAGTTGTCGAATTGCGTCAGCAACTGGTCCGCAGCCTGGGGCACTCCCACAGGCTTGGATGAGGTCAAAACCGCTCCCGTTGGTTCAATCTGAGTTGTCGCGGGCGCAAAGGCGGCTCCCGATCTGTTGCTCTCAGGCTGAGTTGAGGCGAGCTTTATCCCGGCTTTTGGAGCAGGGGCTTGTGTAGAGGGAGAGCTGAGCCCTGTTCCAGAAAAGGAGGGAGCGTTTGCCGTTTGCGTGGTGCGTGATGCCGAGCCGGAGTCGGAAAAGGCGCTCTGTGCGATGTTGACTTGGCGCGTCTGCGCGCTGAACGCTGCTTCGCTCAATGTCACTATCGGTCGAGGGCGTGATTGCGCAAAGTCTGGTTCAACCAATTGGTCTAGAACCGAACCTTTACTTGGCGTCGCTTCTGTTTGTGCGGCGCCCGGGGCCGCCACGGCGCGATCTGATGACTTCGCATTGACCTCATCTCGAATTCTCTGAGAGTCACTCTTTTGAGCGTTTTCGGCCTCTTTGGACGAGGCCCTTTTCAGAGGCTCTTGAGCGCCCGCATCCGTCTGGACAAGACTTGCGTTTTCGCCGTCTTGCGGCAAGCGCGTTTTTGCGGATGCCTCTGAGTTCAGTTCTTGGGCCGTCGGAGACGGAAATGCCGATGGCTTTCCCTCTCGACCCGAAATCGGGGCGGCCTGTGTGGGACGCGTTTCATTTGCTTTGGTGGTTGTGACAGCTTTCTCAACGGCTTGAGAAGGAACAGGCGCTTCTGAAGTGCTCGTGATCCTGTCTTCTGAAAAAGCGCCCAAGCGCGCAGGCGCTTTGCCCTCGCTTTCAGCGACAGAGGCGGCCTCTTTGACCGGAACATCCACTTTCCGAGGATCAGTCTCTATCTCAGCTTTGCCATCCACATCAGTTTCAGCGGTCGCACCGCCCTCGGAGGCCTCTCCGCCTGCAGAAGGTTTCTCCGGCGTTTCGTCCCCTTCGGAGATCGATGTCGGGGTCGCTTCAGGTTTTCTGTTGCGGTTCTCTTCGGCTTGAAACGCCTCCAGGAATCCGTTGGCAGAGGCTTCGTCGCCCGCGATTTGCGCGCCTCCAGAGCCTTTTGCAGACGCTTTGGTTTGGCTGTCGCTCGCCGTTAGGGCGGGTAGAACACGTGTAATCTCTAGGTGCATGGTGACCTTCTGGGCACTGGTATGCCGTTCTGCCTAGCGAGTATTCCTTACTACTTCTTTACCCTGGCTGCGCATCACTATGGCATGGATAGAATCGCACCCACATCACTGAACAGCGCGCCTGGACCGGCCTCTCTGCCCTCTCCGCAGGACGAGGCGCTCCGCGAGGCCGCTGAGAAACTCGAGGCCGTTTTCCTCTCGGAAATGCTCAAGGCCGCCAAGTTTGGCGAGACACCCAGCACCATGGGGGGCGGTGTCGGCGAAGATCAGTTCGCGTCCTTTCTGCGCGATGCCCATGCAAAATCCGTTGCCCAGACCGGTGTGCTCGGTCTGGCCGAATCCCTGTTCAACGCCATGAAGGAGGCCGGAGATGTGGAATAAGTCGACCCCATCGAAGCAGATTATCGCTTGCCTGGAGCATGAATATGAGATGCTCAAGACCGGGAAGTTTGACGACATTTCGACACTTTCGGCCAAGAAGGAAGGCCTGCTGAAAGGGCTCGATCCGAAGTCTCTCGCACCTGCAACGGCGCAGTTGATTTCGCAAATGGCCACGCGCAATGGCGCCTTGATGGTTGAAGTGATGCGTGCCTTGAAAGAGGTCTCTGCGCGTCTTCGTTCTGCCGAGAAACCGGATCGCGCATTCTCTAGTTATACGGCGGTCGGAGGGGCTGTGAATATTGGCGGCAGTTCCAGAGGTCATTCTAAAAAACTCTGAAAATTGTAGTGATATTACCGAGAGTTGGGTGGTCGCATTAAGCCTGTCTTATTGAGTTGCATTCAAGGTCACGGAGCACCCTCGAGGTGACGCGGGTAAAAGCCGCTACGTCAGAAGGACGTGTCCGTTGGCCAACAGGCCTGAGCAAAGACAAGGCGCAAAAGCGCCACCTAATCAAGGAACGCAGATGTCTAGTATTCTGACCAATAACAGCGCAATGGTTGCGCTTCAGACCCTGAAGACAATCAACTCCAACCTCAGCAAAACGCAAGACGAGATCTCGACGGGTAAGTCCGTTGCTACTGCGAAAGACAACGCCGCGATCTGGGCGATTTCCAAGGTCATGGAAGCCGATGTGAAGGGTTTCAAGGCCATCTCGGAAAGCCTGTCGCTCGGTGAATCCACCGTTGCGGTTGCGCGGAACGCTGCGGAAACCGTCAGCGACCTTCTGACCGAGATCAAAGGCAAGATCGTTGCTTCGCAGGAAGACAGCGTCCCGGCGGACAAGATCCAGACCGACATTGACGCGCTGAAAGAGCAGATCAGCTCGGTGATCAACGCCGCCCAGTTCAACGGTAAGAACCTGGTCGACAATTTTGACGCCACCTCGATCCTGTCTTCGCTCGATCGGGATTCCTCCGGCAACGTCACCGCAAGCAGCATCGCTTTCAATGGTCAGAACCTGACCTCCGATAGCGGGACCCTGTCCACCGCGAATGCGCTGAGCCGGATCGGTACTGTCAGTGATGCTGGCGTCTACACTGTCGGCAATGGTGCGACCCTGTCCAGCGCGGCCAATGACGCGACGCTGACACTCGCAACCGATCTCGCTGACGGGGATACGATCACCATCAACTTTGGTGAAGAACAGTTCACCTATACCAACTCGACCGGCTCTGCGGTCGCCGTGGCTGATCTGGACGACATCGTTGCTGCGGGTATTGCCAATCTCGGTGTTGAGGGTGTGACGACCAGCGTAACTGGCGCAGGTGAGGTCACCGTATCCTCGACCAATGCCTTTGAATCGATCGAGATCCAGGGCTCTTCGCCGAGCACGACTGTGAACGTCGACCCTGACGCTGGTGGCGCTCAGTCCGCAGCGGGCAATGGCAACGCGGCAACCCTGGTTGCACGTGCCGAGACCATCTCTCTCGGTGGGGCTGGGAACACGGGCGGTGTTGTCAATGATGGCGATGGTTTCCAGATTGCGCTTGATGGCAAGACCTTCAACTATGTTGCCAAAGACGGTGATACGCTCAACGATGTGGCAACAGGTCTGAAGCGTGTGATCGATGCCGGCGGCGTTGAAGGGGTGTCTGTCAAGGTCAACCTGTCCGACGACCCGACCACCGCGCCTCCGACCATTCAGATCGACAACAGCGGCACGGCGACTGTGTCTCTGACGGTTGATGATGGGTCGGGTGGTACGGCATCGGGCGGTCTTGTGGGTCTTGACGGGATCGACGTGACCACCAAGGAAGGTGCTGCCAACGCGCTCGATAACATCGAGAGCCTGATCAACACCGCAGTTGACGCTGCATCGGCCTTTGGTTCCGTGCAGAGCCGTGTTGAGATCCAGTCCGACTTCATCGGTCGCCTGACCGACTCCCTGAAATCCGGGATCGGATCGCTGGTGGACGCTGACATGGAAGAGGCATCCGCCCGTCTGCAGGCGCTGCAGGTGCAGCAGCAGCTTGGTACCCAGTCCCTGTCGATTGCGAACCAGGCGCCGCAGAACATTCTGGCGCTCTTCAGATAAGTCCAGTGGCCCCGCAGTAGCTTTGCTGCGGGGCCATCGTTGACACTGTCACTGCCTCTAGCCGGAAGATCACGATGAACGCTTACGCCCGCAGCCAAATGGCCTACTCCCAAAGCAAGAGCGCAACTCGAACAAATCAGAGTATCGAGTATGAGCTGTTTGCGAATATTACCAGTGCCTTGGTGCGCTATCGCGACTCCGCAAAAGACAATTACAGTGAGTTTGTTACAGCCCTTCATGACAATCGTCGCCTTTGGCTCGTGCTTGCCAGCGACGTTCTCGAGGATGGCAATATGCTTCCGGTTATGCTGCGAGGGCAGATTGTCTATCTGGCGGAATTCACGCGGTTGCACACATCGCACATCCTGAATGGAGACGCGAATGTAGACCCGCTCATTGAGATCAACCGCAGCATAATGAAGGGACTTTTTTCCCAACGAGGTGTGAAATGACTGGCCTGGTGCTGAAGCTTTCTCCGAAAGAACGTGTTCTTGTAAACGGTGCTGTTGTCGAGAATGGAGATCGTCGTAGCCGTTTGAGTATCATCACGCCAAACGCGAACATCCTGCGTCTGCGCGACGCGATCCACCCCGACGAGGTGACCACCCCTGTTCGGCGCGTATGCTATATCGTGCAATTGGTTCTCTCTGGTGACGTGCCTCCGGATGAGGGCGCACCTCAGTTGCTCCGGGGCATCGAACAGCTGAGTCAGGTCTTCCGCGATAGCGACAGCCGCGCGCGCCTCAACGAGGCAACGGAAAGCGTGCTGAGCCAAAACTTCTATCAAGCGCTGAAATCCCTGCGGTGCATCCTGCCCCGGGAAGAGCGCCTCTTGGCGACGAGCCACTGATGACTTTCCAACCTGTCGTGCCCACGGGTGGTGTGGTGGGCTGGAACTTCTTGAATCGCACGATGGAGGCGCAACGGGCGGCCTTCACGCAGACCGAGAGCTATCAGAGGGATGAAGACTACTTCCGAGCCAATGTCGGGAACATTCGGTCTGCTGAAGAGCTTGTTGCGGACCGCCGGTTGTTGTCATTTGCTTTGGATGCGTTTGGACTCGGGGATGACATCGGCAACAAGTACTTCATTCAGAAAGTGCTTGAGGATGGGACCCAAGATTCCGCAGCGCTTTCAAATCGTCTGTCCGACAAGCGCTATAAAGAGCTTTCCGACGCCTTCGGTTTCGGGGCCGGGCAGTTTCCCAGAAACCAGCTGAGTTTCTTCGCAGATGAGATCGTCTCCAAGAACGAGGAAAGCCTCTTCGAAGAAGCTGTCGGAAACGTAGACGGTGATCTGCGGATCGCATTGAATCTGCGCCGCGAGCTCTCCGAAATCGCATCGGACGATATGTCTGAAACCGCGAAGTTTTATACCGTACTTGGTAACCCTCCGCTGCGAACAGCGTTTGAAACTGCCTTTCGGCTACCCAGTGCGTTTGCGACGCTTGATATCGATCGACAGGTCGAGTCCTTGCAAGACAGGGTCGAGAGCTCGTTCGGCGCAGCGACCATCTCGCAGTTCGCAGACGAAGACATGACCGAACGGCTGGTGCAGCAGTTCCTTGTGCAGTCTGACATCCAGAGCTTCGAGGCAAGCTCGTCCCCGGCGGCGATCGCACTGGCATTGCTGCAATAGTCTTGCTGCGCCGTGTTCTGGGGTAAGCTGAGGCGAGCGCTGTGGTCCAGAAAAGGCTGCTTAGACCATACCGTTCAGTTGACGTTCAATGTAGACCTGTGGGTTTCGAAAGGCTCAACGACACCATGATCGCTGAGACGTGGACCGGGATTGCAAACCAACGACGCTCCAAAGAGCGCCTTCAACACAAAGTAGGGCGGGATCCAATCCGTCGCGTCATCCACGGCTTTGGCCCAACCGGCAAAGTTGCTTGCAACACTCTCCAGATCTTCACTGGTCAAGATCCCTGCAATGGGCAGAGGAACCTTCTTCACGACACTTCCACCAGTTGCCACGGCGAGGCCCCCCTGCATAGACCTGACTGCATTGGCCGCAAGCGCCATTTCATGAGGGTTTTTCCCGAAGACTGTCAAATTGTGGCTGTCATGAGAGACGCTCGTCGCGACGGCGCAGTCCATCGTGCCCCAGTCTTCGAGGACAGCCAGCTTTAGCGAAGCGCCGGATTGGTGCCGGTTGATCACGGCCATGCGGAGATACTCCGCAGGGATTTGCACGACATCTGAGATGACTTCGAACCTGCCTCTCCCCCACTCCGGAAAGCGCGGTTTCCGCAGCGTGCGCATGTCAACTGTCCTGCCCTCAGCGCGAAACTCAAAGTCCTCAGGTTTTAAGAGCCGAGATTTGACGGTGCTGGTGAGCTGCGGTGGAACTTCGACCTTGCTCTGCGCAACCGTCAATACGCCTTGGTCCGCAACACAAACACCGTTCATGTAGACCGTCTCGACAACTGCCTTGCGCAGGTCGGTCACAAGTAGAAAATCAGCGCGCCGGCCGGGCGCCAGATGCCCCAGATCCTGCCGTGAAATGCACCGGGCGGCATTCAAGCTCGCGGCGCGGTAAACCCAAGCCGGGGGCAAACCAAGTGACATGAGAGTGCGCAAAAGATCGTCCAACCCACCACGTTCCAATAGGTCATTGGGAAACACATCATCGGTGCAGAGCGTCACGGTTTGCGGCAAATGCCCAAGTGCCAGCAACGCGGCCGCAAATTCAGGCAAGAGATGCTTGTGTGACCCGCGCAGTTCGATGGTCAGACCCGCCCGCAGTTTTTCAAGCAGATCTTCGCCAGATGTCAGCTCGTGATCGGTTTCCACGCCTGCGGCGACAAAGGCGTTCAGATCCGAGCCAGACAAGCCTCGCGCGTGGCCGCAGATGCGTTTGCCGCTCGCCAATCCGGCGGACACGATCTGCCTTGTACGCTCATCTCCGGTCAGCAGGGGGTGCATTGTCATCAGTTCCGCCGCCCCGTGCGTGTCAGGGCGTGCGAGCAGCTCCGCGATGGTTTCGGCATCAAAATCAGCGCCACTCGTCTCATAGCCCGGCGCGGATGGCACACATGTGGGAACGAGAGGCAGGAAACGGAGAGCTGCGGCCCGGGCGGCGGCGAAGGCGTAATCCATCCCCGCCAACCCCGCGACATTCGCGAGTTCATGGGGGTCCCAAAGAGCGGTCGTCACGCCGCGCGGCACCATATGGCGCGCGTATTCCGTGGGTGTGATCATCGAGCTTTCGACATGCATATGTGTGTCGATCAATCCGGGCAGCAGGTATTTGTCTTTCGCATCAACCCGTGTCTTCGCATGGGATGCCGAACCCGGCGCATGCACCGAGGCGATCAGTGCCCCGACGATGCCGATATCAGCGGCCCGCTCTTCGCCCGTCACCATATCGAGCACGGTCCCGCCTTCGATCAACAGGTCAAAGGGGATCTCTTGTCGGGCGGCCTGCACGGCGCGGCGACGCAAAGCCGGATCGTTGAGATTGGCATCAACGGGCATCGCGCTCCCCCTCGAAGGCGGCGAGACAATCGCGCGCGATCATGCCATCGGCATCCGTGACCAGACGCGTCCGCGACATCGGCTGCGGCGCGAACCGGGTCTCACCATAGCTGCCATCGTCGCAAACCGAGACTGTCATGGCCATGGGCGCATAGACAAAACGGTCTGGCCAGATCACCGCGGCGGCGGCGATCGGGTCGTAAATCGCCATGGCCTGCCGTCCCCGCTCCAACGCGATGTCCAGATAGCCAAGCAGCAGATCGCGGCTGAGCGCATCCGTTTCGGGTGCATCTTCCGCGCTGAAACAGTGCTTTCGGCACAAGGTGAGGTCCACCACATCGAGCGGAATCTGGGCAGACAGGACCGTTTCGAGTGCCTCCGGGTCCGCGAGCGCATTGTACTCCGCCCGTGGCGAATGATTGCCGGGCCCCGCACTGCCGCCCATCCAAACGAGGCGTGTGATTCGTGCTGCGACGCGGGGGGACTTCTGCAAGAGGCGGGCGATATTGGTCAGAGGGCCGAGGGCGAGGATCGTGCGCTCCGGCGCCCGACGCGGGGTACGCAGCCAATGCTCCAGCGCCGCCCGCGCGGGTGGAAACACCGGCGGGCGCGCCGGTTTTGGCAATGTGTGTCCCCGGCTGCGCATGCCGAGCGGTCCCAGGATACGGGTCGCGGTTTCCGGGGCACGTTTCAGCGGCTGGTCCGCACCGGAATAGATCGGCATCTCGAGGCCGTAGGCCGCCTGCGCGCCATGGGCATTCGCTTCGACCTGTGGCAAGGGCGCGTTCCCGGCCACCAGCGATATGCCCGCGATCGCGACCCGGTGGGTGCGCAGCAAAAGCAGCGCCCAGAGGTCGTCAAACCCCATATCCGTATCCACCCAGATCGCGCTCATCGGCTCAGCGCCCGTGCTGTGGCATGGGGCAGGTCGAAGGAGACCACCCCACCGATCGGGATCTCCGGTTGTTCGATGGGTGCATCCGCCGTGATGGCGCCGATCTCGCTGTCGAGGACGTATTCCCGATGCCCCCCGGCGAAACTGCTGGCGCGGACGCGGCCTTGATGAGGTCCACTGCCCACCTGCACGCCACTGGGACGCCAAGCCAGCAGCGGGGCTGGCGCGGGAAAACCAAGAGGCAGCGCGCCGGTCTCAGACGTGAGTTTCCCGTCGTCCGTGGCGAAGATGTTCTCAAACCCCATGAAATCGGCAGCAAAGGCCGAACTCGGCGCGGCATAGAGCTCAGCCGGACTGCCCAATTGCTCAATCTCGCCATCCTTCATCAGCACGATCCGATCCGCGAGGGCGAGCGCTTCGGCCTGATCATGGGTGACAAACACCATTGTGACGCCGGTCTCCTTTTGCACCCGCTGCAACTCGTTGCGCATTTCGAGACGCAAACGGGCATCGAGGTTCGAGAGCGGCTCATCGAGCAGCAGAACCTTCGGCTCCATCACCAGGGATCGGGCCAATGCGAGGCGCTGCTGCTGCCCGCCCGACATCTCGCCGGGTTTGCGCGCCTCGAACCCGGAGAGCCCAACCGTGGCCATCCCGGCCTCGGTCCGGCGGCGGATCTCGGCCTCCGGCAGCTTTTGCAACCGCAACCCGAAGGCGACATTCTCGAAGGCGCTGAGATGGGGGAAGAGGGCGTAGGACTGGAACACCAGCCCGATCCCGCGCTTGTTCGCTGCCACCCGGGTCACGTCGCGGCCATCAATTTCGATCCGGCCCGTGCTGGGCGTCAGCAGCCCGGCAATGGCGCGCATGGTCGTGGTCTTGCCGCAGCCTGATGGACCGAGCAGGGCGATCAGTTCCCCCTCCCGGATGTCGAGGTTCAGGGAGGGCACAGCGACGGTCGACCCGTAGGAGAGGGTCAGATCCTGCAGGGAAACGAAGGCGTCAGACATAGCGAGAGAACCCCAAAAGCCGTTCGGCGATGAAGACAATGGCGACGGACATGAAGGCCAGCAGCGCTGAGAGTGCTGCGACCGAGGGATCGAAGGTGATCTCCATATAAGACAGCATGTCGATGGGCAGCGTCCGCACCCCCGGTCCCGACAGGAAGAGCGAGGCGGGCACCTCGTTGAAGCTGGCCACAAAGCCGAGGATGAAGGCCGCCAGAATGCCGCCGCGAATATTGGGCAGCACGACCTTGGTGAAGGCCTGCACCCGCGTACAGCCGAGGATCACGGCGGCTTCTTCCATGTCCGCGCGCAAATTGTTCAGGCTCGAAGAGACCACGCGCACCGCATAGGGCATCACCAGTGCCGTGTGTGTCACGAAAAGTGCTGCAGTGATCGAGACGTTCAGGGGCACCACGAAATACCGCAGGAGCGCGAGCCCAACGATGATACCCGGCACGATGATCGGTGCGGCGACGATGGTTTTGATCGTCTCGGCTCCGGGCAGGTCATAGCGGTGCAGGGCGTATGCCGCGGGGATCCCCAGCAGCAGCGCCGCGAGGGTTCCGAACACCGCGAGGAACATCGAGAGCGCAAAGCTGGCCCGAAAGCTCTCGACCGTGAACACCTTGGCGTACCATTTCAGGGACAACCCCTGAGGCGGGAAGGCCAGTGCCTCCCCCGCCGAGGCCCCGGCAAGGATCACGATCAGGAAGGGCCCGATCAGGAAGGTCAGCGTGACCCCGAGGATGACCCAAATGGCAAGACGCGGCATTGACTATCTCCCCGGCGAGGCAATCCGCTTGAGCAGCAGATTGGCCGAAAAGGACATGACGATCAGGATCATTGCGATGACACTGGCGGAGACAAAATCGTTGGAGACATTCACCCGCTGATACAGCAGCGTTTCCAGCATCAGGACCTTGGACCCGCCAAGGATCGCCGGGGTGATATAGGCGGTCAGCGCCCCGGTGAAGACCAGGGTCCCGCCGATTACCAGCCCCTCGCGTGTGAGCGGTAGGATCACCCGAAAGAAGACCTGCAACCAGCTGGCTCCGAGGACCCGCGCGGCGGGGATGACATCCTTGGGGATGTTCTCCATCGCCGAGACGAGGGAGATGATCATCAGCGGCAAAAAGAGCTGCAACAGGCCGATGAATACCGCGGTTTCCGTGAACAGCAGCCGGATCGGTGTATCCGACAGGCCGAGCCCGACAATCGCGTCATTCACGATGCCCGTCCGCCCGAGAATGACGATCCAGGCATAGGTCCGCGCCACGGGTGAGATCATCAGCGGCAGCACCACGAGACCAAAGATCCGTCCGCGCGAGGTCGCGGGCAGGTTCACGATGCAGAACGCCGCCGCATATCCGATCACCGCCGCCGTGCCCGCCACCAGCACCCCGAGCTTCAGCGTGCGCAGAAAGACCGTCTGGTTGAGCGGTTGCGAGAAGAAATCCACATAGCCCTGCAGGCTCCACGCCCCGCCCTCGGTCTGAAACGCGATCGAGAGCAGGATGCCCACGGGCACAAGGAACACCAGAAAGGTGAACAGCGCCGCAGGCAGAGCGAGGGCCAATCCTTCGGTGCGGTTGAGAAACATGGCAGGGCGTCCTGTCACAGCGGGATGTGGGGACGGGGCAAGCGCCCGCCCCCAGGCCGTTTAGCGGATGACTTCGCTGTTCCACTGCTCCACCCAGGCATCGCGGTTCGCGATGATCTCGGCAGGCGGCAGGATGTTCAGCGAGTTGATCAGATCCGCGCCATAGGTCAGGTTCGAGGCGACCTCGTCGCTGACCGTGACATCCATATTGGCCGGGCTGTCGATCAGGGCCTCGGCGATCCGGGTCTGCACCTCGGCCGAGAGCCAGTAATCCATCAGTTTATAGGCCAGCTCCTCGTTGCCATTGCCCTTGGTCATGATCATCACGTTCATGCCGCCGGCCTGACCTTCGGCAGGCTCCGCCCAGGCAAAGGGCAGGGGCGAGCTCTTGAACCGGCTCCAGGCGAAGCGGCCGACCGGGGCGGCGATCACCTCTTCCTGGTTCATGAGCTGCGCCAGCTCCGAGGAGCGGGAGTAGAAGGTCACGATGTCATCCGCGCTCTCGCCGATGGCCGAGATGGTCGCGGTGAAATCGCTGGCATCCCCGCCTGCGGCCTTGTCGAGCATCATCAGGGTGAGCGGTCCTTGGGTCCCGGTGATGTTTGGGAGGGAGACATTGCCCGCCAGCTCTTCACCGAGAAGGTCGCCCCAGCTGTTGATTTCCACCAGATCCGAGCGATAGACGATCGAGCTTGCATAGAAGGTGTAGCCCACCGCCATGTTGTCGCCGATCGGGTCCTGTGCGGCCGGGTAAAGCCGGTCGAAGCTGCTGATCTGCGCGGTGTCGAGCGGGCTGAGCAGGCCCTTGCGCGCAAGGCTCAGCGCGTCATGGGAAGAGATCACCGCCATGTCGATCACCGGGTCGGCGGCATTGGCCTCGATCTTGGCCATCCGCTCCACGCTGTTGCCGGTCTCGATCACCAGCTCGCAGCCGCAGATCTCTTCGAAGGGATCATAAAGCGCCTCTTTGTAGGCGTCTTGGGCAAAGGAATAGACGGAGATCGTCAGGGTCTCTTGCGCCATGGCCCCGCCCGCCGCGAGAGCGGTCATGCAGGTGGCGAGGGGAAAGATCTTGGTCATTGTCAGGGTCTCCTCTTGGACGGAAATGCGGGAATGCCGGTGGATGCGCGCAGGACGAGCCGCATGGGGACGGTCTCGCCGTGATCGGGGGGCGGGCGACCGTCGATCTGCGCGGTGATGATGGCGATGGCGCGGCGGGCGATGTCTTCGACATCTTGCGCGACGGTGGTCAGGCTCGGATGCATGGCCGAGGAAAACGCCATATTGTCGAAGCCGGTCAGGCTGATCTGTTCGGGCACGGAAAGCTCGGCGCGCATCAGCTCGGATCGGACCCGCAGGGCCAGAAGGTCCGAGGTGGTCATCACCGCTGTCGCGCCCTCGCGGATCAAAGGCAGGATCTGCGCGATCCCGGCATCGCCCCAGACCGTCGTCTGAGCCACATCCCCAAGCACGCCGGTCATACCCGCGATCCGGTCGCGCTGCACTTCGGAAACGGGATCGGCGCCGAGGATCACCACCTGACGGTGCCCGATCTCGCGGATATGTCGCGCGACCAGCGCGCCGCCGCCCCGATGGTCCGCCGAAACGGCGTTTTGCGGGTCCGAGGCGGTGTTGATCACGGCCACTGGCACGGGCATCGGGTCCGGTGAGGTGCCTTTTTGAGGTACGACGAGCATCCCGTCCACACCCAGATGCAGCAAGCGGCGCAGGGCCTGGCTCTGCTCTGCGGGGCTGCCGCGACTATCAGCGATCAGGATCCCCATATCCTGCGCATCGGCCATCATCGACAGCGTCTGCGCGATCCGGGGGAAGAGGGGATTGGTCAGATCCGGCATCACGAGGCCGAGGATTCCGGTCCGCCCGCTTTGGAGGGCGCGGCCCGCGAGGCTCGGGCGGTATCCCATCTCCTGCGCGCGGGTGCGGATGCGCTGGGCGAGGTCCTCGGACACGCGGCCCTTGCCGCCAAGCGCATTGGAAACGGTGGTCGCCGTGACCCCGATCTCCGTTGCGATGTCCTTGATGCTGACCATGAGATGCCCTCTTGCTTGAACGTTAAACTCGCGATGTGAGTCGCGTCAATGCTGAAGTTTAACGTTAAATCAGAGAGGCAATGAGAAACCCCGCAGCCGGAACTGCGGGGTTCTGTTCGGTTGCGACTGGTCTCGGACCTAGAAGTCGAGGTTTTCCACGCTCAGTGCATTCTGCTGGATGAAGGCGCGGCGCGGTTCGACCACGTCGCCCATCAGCTTGGTGAAGATGTCATCCGCATCGGCCACATCCTCGATCTGCACCTGCAGGAGCGTGCGCGCCTCGGGGTCCAACGTCGTCTCCCAGAGCTGATCCGGGTTCATCTCGCCCAGACCCTTGTAGCGCTGCAGGGATTGACCCTTCTCGCCCTCGTCGAGGATCGCCTTCAACAGGGCGAGCGGACCATGGATCATCTGATCCCGCTCCTTGCGGGTCAGGCGTGCCGGGTCGCGATAGACCTCGCGGCTCTCGCGCGAGACCGAAGACAGCTTGCGTGCCTCGCCGGAGCGGAGCACCGCGCCATCGAGTGTTCGGATCTCCTCGACACCGCGCAGCACGCGGCTCAGCCGGATCCCGTGATCCTGTGTGATCCGGCCTTGCCAACCACGCTCATACTCCACGGCCACGAGGTCGAGCCGTTTGGCGACCGCATCGGCGACCTGCTGCAGATCCTCGTCCGCGCGGCCCGGGTCGAACGCTCCGGCTATTGCGGCCTGCTCGAGGATCGGGCGCGGATAATGGGTCGGGAAGGCGTCAAGGATCCGCTTGAACTGCCGCGCGGCCTCCACCACCCGGGCGAGGTCCTGTCCCGCGATCTCTTCGCCCGCGGGCAGGCGCAGCACCGCGCCCTCGATGCCCTGAGCGATCAGGTGATCCTCCAGCGCGGCCTGGTCCTTGAGGTAGACCTCGGACTTGCCCCGCGCGACTTTGTAGAGCGGCGGCTGCGCGATGTAGAGATACCCGCCCTCGATGATCTCCGGCATCTGCCGGAAGAAGAAGGTCAGGAGCAGCGTCCGGATATGCGCGCCATCCACGTCCGCATCAGTCATGATGATGATCTTGTGGTAGCGGAGCTTCGAGATGTCGAACTCGTCCCGCCCGATCCCCGTGCCGAGCGCGGTGATCAGAGTCCCGATCTCCTGACTTGAGAGCATGCGGTCGAACCGTGCGCGCTCCACATTCAGGATCTTACCGCGCAGGGGCAGAACCGCCTGATTGTGGCGCGAGCGGCCTTGCTTGGCGGAGCCTCCGGCGCTGTCGCCCTCCACGAGGAAGAGCTCGGAGTTGGCTGGATCCTTCTCCTGACAATCGGCGAGCTTGCCGGGCAGGGAGGCCACATCCATCGCCGTCTTGCGCCGGGTCAGCTCCCGCGCTTTGCGGGCGGCCTCGCGGGCGAGGGCGGCCTCGATGATCTTGCCGACGATCTGCTTGGCCTCGTTGGGATGCTCTTCGAACCACTCGCCGAGCTTTTCGTTCACCAGGCCCTCAACGGCCGGTCGCACCTCGGAGGAGACAAGTTTGTCCTTGGTCTGGCTTGAGAATTTCGGGTCCGGCACCTTCACCGAGAGCACGCAGGTCAGGCCTTCGCGCGCGTCATCGCCGGTAAAATTCACCTTTTCACGCTTCGCGATCCCGCTCGACTGGGCATAGGAGTTGATTGTCCGGGTCAGTGCCCCACGGAACCCTGCCAGATGGGTGCCGCCATCGCGCTGGGGGATGTTGTTGGTGAAGGGCAGCACCGTTTCGTGGTAGCTGTCGTTCCACCACATGGCGACCTCGACCCCGATCCCGTCCTTCTCGCCTTTCATGAAGATCGGCGCGTCCATCACGGCGGTCTTCGAGCGGTCGAGATACTTCACGAACTCGCGCACGCCGCCCTCGTAGAAGAGGTCCGAGCGCAGGGGCTCGGCGGGCCGCTCATCCTCGAGAATGATCCGCACGCCGGAATTCAGGAAGGCCAGCTCGCGCAGGCGGGTTTCCAGCGTTTTGAAGACATATTCGAGGTTCGAAAACGTATCGGTCGAGGCCAGAAACCGCACTTCGGTGCCTTTGCGGCCATTCGCATCGCCGACCACGCGCAGATGCTCGGCGGTCACGCCGCCTTCGAAGCGGGCGTAATGCTCCTTGCCATCGCGCCAGATCCGCAGCTCCAGCCAGTCGGACAGGGCGTTCACGACCGACACCCCCACCCCGTGGAGACCGCCGGAGACCTTGTAGGAGTTGCTGTCGAACTTCCCGCCCGCATGGAGCTGGGTCATGATCACTTCGGCCGCGCTGACGCCTTCTTCCTCATGCATGCCCACCGGAATTCCGCGTCCATTATCGCTCACGGAAACGCTCGAATCCGCGTGGATTTTGACCGTGACGGCGTCCGCATGACCGGCCAGCGCCTCGTCGATGCCGTTATCGACGACCTCATACACCATATGGTGCAGACCCGAGCCGTCATCGGTGTCACCGATATACATGCCCGGACGCTTGCGGACAGCCTCCAAACCCTTGAGAACCTTGATGGAATCGGCGCCGTAATCTTCGGGCGCCTGCGCGGTCTCTGCCATGAGAGCCTTCCTGTTGTTTTCTTTGAGTTTATACAAGCCTTGGGGGGGGATGTCACGCGCTTGCAACAAGATATAGCGTTGATGCCCGTCAGGAGGCGGGCGAAATGCGCATCGGCTCTTGTGGGCGCGGCGCGTGGTCGCCATCAGGGGCGCGCGCGGGCTCTCCGGGGGACAAGCGACGCCCGCGCTCTAGGTAGGCCGAGGAAGGAGAAACCCCCCATGGTCTTGCAACTGCGCGGTGTCACGAAATCCTATGAGACTACCGATGGTCCCCTGCCGGTTTTGCGCGGTATCGATCTGGGTCTGAACGCGGGCGAGACCCTTGCCCTGACTGGCGAGAGCGGGTCGGGCAAGAGCACGCTTTTGCATCTGGTGGGTGGGCTCGACACGGCCGATGCGGGCGTGATCGAGGTGGCCGGAGAGGATGTGGCCCGCATGGATGATGCCGCCCGCGCCACTCTGCGGCGCGAGACGGTCGGAGTGGTGTTTCAGCAGTTCAACCTGATCCCGGCGCTGGATGTGGCGGCGAACCTGTCGTTTCAGGCGCGGCTCGCCGGGCGCCATGATCCGGACTGGCAGGCTGTGCTGGCCGAGCGGTTGGGCCTGACCCCCTATTTGCGACGCTATCCCGAGCAGCTCTCTGGCGGGCAGCAGCAGCGCGTTGCGATCGGGCGCGCCATGGCCACGCGCCCGGCGCTGCTTCTGGCTGATGAGCCCACGGGGAACCTGGACGAGGCGACGGCGGATACGGTGCTGGCGCTGATGCTGGAGCTTGTCGCGGAAACCGAAGCCGCCCTTTTGATGGTCACCCATTCCGAGCGGCTGGCCGACCGTATGGCGCGCCGGGTCCATCTGCGGCGCGGGCAGGCGGCCTGATGCGGCGCACGGCCCTGTGGGGGATGATGGCCCATTGGCGGCGTCATCCCGGTCAGTTCCTGACCCTGATCCTCGGGCTGGCGCTGGCCACGGCGCTCTGGTCCGGGGTGCAGGCGATCAACGCAGAGGCGCGGTCGAGCTATGCCACCGCGGCTGCCGCGCTCGGTCAGGATGAGCTGAACCAGCTCGTGGATCCCTCGGGCCCGATCCCCGAGACGACCTATATCGCCCTGCGCCGCGCGGGGTGGGGCGTGTCGCCTGTGCTGGAGGGGCGGATCACGCGCGATCTCGGGGTGATCCGGGTGCTGGGGATCGACCCGATCACCGCCCCACCCCAGGCCCAAATGGTCGATCTCAGCGCGCCGGAGGACCTGATCGCGTTCTTCTCGGGCCGCGCCTATGTGCCGCCGGAACTGGCCGCGCAGCTCGGTCCCCGTTTCGAAGGGCAGGAGGTCCGCGTGGCCGCCAGCCTGCCAGCCGGGACCCTGATGATGGATGTGGGACAGGCGCAGCGGGTGCTCGATCGCCCCGGTCAAGTCTCCCGCTTGCTGGTCTGGGCCGAGCAACCTCTCACTCGCCGCCCGCTCGCCGAAATCGCGCCCGAACTGCAGGAGGCCACGCCCGAAGATCGCGGCGATGTCGCGCGGCTGACGGATAGCTTTCATCTGAACCTGACGGCCTTCGGGTTTCTGTCCTTCGCGGTCGGTCTTTTTATCGTCCATGCGGCGATCGGGCTGGCCTTCGAACAGCGGCGCCCGACCTTCCGCACCCTGCGCGCGCTGGGCGTGCCGGCGCGGATGCTGGTCAGCCTGCTCGCGGCGGAGGTGCTGGCGCTGTCTCTCGTGGCCGGGGTGATCGGGGTCGCGTTGGGCTATGCCATCGCGGCAGCGCTCTTGCCGGATGTGGCCGCGACTCTGCAAGGGCTCTACGGGGCGAGCGTGGATGGCGCCCTCAGCCTGCGCCCAAGCTGGTGGATTGCCGGACTGGCCATCTCGGTTCTCGGCGCGATTGCAGCAGCGGCCCAGAGCCTGTGGCGGCTCTGGCATCTGCCCGTGCTGGCCCCGGCCCAGCCCCGGGCCTGGGCGCGCGCCTCGGCCCGGTCCATGCGGGTGCAGGGCGGTCTGGCGGCGGGGATGATCGTGCTGGGGCTTGTTCTGCTCTTCGCGGGGCAGGGGCTCGTGGCGGCCTTTGCCATGCTGGCGCTCCTGCTGCTCGGGGCGGCGCTGGCCCTGCCCGTGCTGCTCTCGGGTGTGCTGGGGGTCGGGGCGCGGTCGGCGCGGTCCGCGCTGGGCCAATGGTTCTGGGCCGATACACGGCAGCAATTGCCGGGCCTGTCCCTCGCGCTCATGGCGCTTTTGCTCGCGCTCTCGGCCAATATCGGCGTGGGCACCATGGTGGGCAGTTTCCGTCTGACTTTTACGGGCTGGCTCGACCAGCGGCTCGCCTCCGAGCTCTATGTGACCGCGCGCTCCGAGACCGAAGCGGCGGAGCTCCGCGCCTTTCTCGCCCCGCGCAGCACGGCTCTTTTGCCGATCTGGAGCGTCGAGGCCGCCTTGCCCGGCGGTCCGGGAGAGATCTTTGGCGTCGCGGATCACGCCACCTATCGCGACAACTGGCCCCTGCTGACGGCCCTGCCGGGGGTTTGGGACCGGGTCGCAGACGGGTCGGGCATCCTGATCAACGAGCAGCTGTCGCGCCGCGAAGGCCTGCGTCCTGGCGACCGGATCACCCTGCCTGGGCCCTGGGAGGCCGAAATTGCTGGGGTTTATTCCGACTATGGCAACCCGCAAGGGCAGGTGATGATCGGGCTCAGCCGGTTCGAAACCCAGTTCCCGCAGGCGGCCCAGCTGCGCTACGCCGTGCGCCTGCCCCCGGAGGAGACCGAGGCCGTGATGACCGCGCTTCAGACCGAGTTCGGCTTGCCCGCGAGCACGATGATCGATCAGGCGACGGTCAAGGCGATCTCGCTCGCGGTGTTTGAGCGGACCTTCACGGTGACAGCCGCGCTGAACGTGCTGACCCTCGGGGTGGCCGCGATTGCCATGCTCACCAGCCTGCTGACCCTTGCGCGGATGCGGGTGCCGCAGCTCGCGCCCGTCTGGGCGCTGGGCCTGACGCGGAAACGACTCGCGCGGATGGAGCTGTTGCGCGCAGCGCTGCTCGCCGCTCTCACGGCGGCTCTGGCCTTGCCGGTCGGTCTGGTCCTCGCCTGGGCCCTGCTTGCGGTGGTGAATGTGGAGGCGTTTGGCTGGCGATTGCCCATGCATCTCTTCCCCGCCGATTGGCTACGGCTTGCGGTGCTGGCGTTGGCGGCGGCATTGCTGGCCTCGGCCTGGCCCGTGATGCGGTTGGCAACGACAGCGCCCTCGGAACTTTTGAAGGTGTTTGCCAATGAACGCTAAAGCATTGTGCCTCTGCCTCGCGAGCATCTGCACACCCGTCGCGGTACTCGCCCAAGGGTTCGCAGGGCTCGGGACCAGCACGGCGGATGGCTTTTCCCAACCTGTGCCCGACCCGGTCTTCGAGTTCCCCCAAGATCATGGACCCCACCCCGACTACCGGATCGAGTGGTGGTATCTGACGGCGAACTTGCAAGGTGCGGATGGGCGCGATTACGGGCTGCAATGGACCCTCTTTCGCTCGGCGCTGGAGCCGCGACGGACGGAAGGCTGGGACAGCCCGCAGATCTGGATGGGGCATGCGGGGCTGACCACGCCTGACCAGCATTTCGTGGCCGAGCGCTTCGCCCGGGATGGCACGGGACAGGCCGGGGTCACGGCCGCGCCCTTCGCGGCCTGGATCGACGATTGGCAGATGACCGGAACCGCGTCCGTGGGCGCCGACGCGATCTCGGCCCTGCGCCTCACCGCGTCTGGGGTGGACTTCGCCTATGATCTCGGGCTGACCGCAGACGGGCCGCTGGTGCCCCAGGGGGCATGCGGCTTTTCGGTGAAATCCGACAGTGGGCAGGCGAGCTATTACTATTCGCAACCCTTCTACCAGCTCACGGGCACGCTGACATTGCCCGAGGGTCCGGTGGCGGTGACAGGCTCCGCCTGGCTTGACCGGGAATGGTCGAGCCAGCCCCTGGATGAGGGGCAAACCGGCTGGGATTGGTTCTCGCTCCACCTTGAGAGCGGAGAGAAGGTCATGGGCTTCCGTCTGCGTGACGCGGCTGGGGCGGATTACACGGCCGCGACCTGGATCGCGGCGGATGGCAGCCCTGACCCCCTGCCCAATGGGGCCTTTCAGGTCACTGAGCGTGCTCGGACGGAGGTCGCTGGTCGTCAGGTGCCGACGGAGTGGCAGGTGCAGATCCCGAGCCGCGGGCTCGACATCGTCACCCGTCCGTTGAACGCCCAAAGCTGGATGGACACGCTCTTTCCCTATTGGGAAGGGCCCATCCGGTTTGAGGGCAGCCACCGGGGCAAAGGCTATCTGGAGATGACCGGATATGAGTGATTGGTACACAGAATTGGACAGCACGCTTGACCAGGTCTGGCAGCTTCTGGGCCGGGCGATCCGCGATCCCAAAAGCCCGCTGCGCACTCCGGTCATGGCCACGGTCGGGGTGGACGGCGCCCCGGATGCGCGGGTTGTGGTGCTCCGTTCCGCCACACGTAGCGCTGGAGCACTGGAGGTCTATACCGATCGGAGATCAAAGAAAGTCAAAGACTTAGAATCATGTCCGTCGGTAACAATTTGCGCCTGGCTGCCAAAAGCTGATTTACAGGTACGTATTAAATCGCTAGGCACTATAGCCAGCGGATCAGAGGTTTTGCCCTTGTGGCAGTCGATGTCTGAGACCGCCCGCCGGGTCTATGGCGGCGTGCCTGCTCCGGGAATGTTGCTTGCGCATCCCTCGGCGTTTGGTATCCGCCCGGACCCGGCGGATCTTGCTGTTCTGCGCTTTGCGATCTCCGAAATCGAAACTCTGCATCTGGGCCGCGAGATGCACCGCCGCGCCCGGTTTCAGCGAGATAACGCGTGGGCGGGGGCCTGGTGCGCGCCCTGAGCAGGCCGCTCAGAGGGCGAACATCGGGAAGCTGACGCCCAGCGACCAGGCGAGGATCAGGCCGAGGGCAACGCCAATGCTGCCGACAGCACCCGTGCGCCGCCCGAGCCAGGCGCCCATGGTGCCGAACACCACGAAATAGAGCACGATCACCGGCAGGATGATCAGCAGGAAGAACAACCCTTCCAGGTCCAGCGCGACCGCGATGCCCAGCGACAGGAAGAAGCCCAGCTTGGCCACGATCCGCCGCCAGAGCGCTGCCGTACCCGCCCCGCTGAGCCAGGTATCGGCGAGCATGTAAGCCACCGCGCCGAGGGCGATGGCGAGGATGATCACCAGCCGTCCCGCATGGGGCATGAAGGAGGCGACATAGCGGTCCAGCGCGCCGCCGAACACGGCGATCCCATAGAGGAGCAGGGCAAGGCCGACCCAGATCTGCCACCCGCCGGGCCGGTGGCCCCGGAGCCAGAGAACCGCGCCTGCCAGAGCGCCGAAGACCAGCAGGTGCAGCGCGAGGTAGTCCGCTACCAGCACGGGCAGGATGTGCAACTCCACCGGCCAAAGGGCCAGCGGTGTGATCAGACTCGCCGCCCCCAGCGCCATCCAGTAATCCCGCCGGGGCAGGGGGGCGGGCAGCGTGTGCCCCCGTGGCGCGAGCCGCGACAGGGGCCAGGCCAACCCTACGAGCCCCGCGAGCAGCAGCGCGATCCACCCGCCCGTGGTGGCCAGCGCACTCTCCGAGCGGCGCTCATAGGCTGCGTCCAGCCAATCCCGCGCCTCCCGCAGGCTCGTGGCGGCATAGAGCACGCCCACATGCTCCACATTCGGGGCGACCGCCGCCCTGCGGATCACGGTGTCCGTCTGCGCGGTCTCCCCCTCCTCGGCTACTGGATCCACGAGGCGCAGCACGCGCAGGGCCTCGGCCCGTAGGGCTGCCTCCCATGCGCCGGTGATGGCGAGTAACCGCGTGGGCTCCGTCGCCGAGACGGCCTGACTGAACATCGAGATCGCGACCGTGGCCGAGACCCGCGGATCGGCCAGCGTCTGACGCACGATCACATCCGAGGCCATGGAATGCCCAAGCAGCGCCACGCGCCCATCCACCCCGGGCAGGGATAGCGCGTAATCCGTCACGCGCCCGGTCTCCGACATCAGAAGCTGTGTCGTTCCATCGATCCGCGTCACATCCCCGGACATGGGCACCGGGTTGCGGCCATGGCCCTCGAAATCAAAGCTCACCGCCACATAGCCCGCCCGGGCAAGCGTCAGGGCAAAAGCCTCCATTAACTGGCGGGACCCGGCAAAGCCATGGGCGATCACCACCGCCGGGGCCGGCGCGGCCTCAGGCGCGCGATAGACGGTCACTGGGGTCTGCCCGACCGTATCCCGCGAGATCTCGAGCCCCGCGCGCGCCCCTTCCAGCCGCCAGACGGCCAGCGCAATCGAGCAAACCGACAGGACCAGAACCAGCCAGCGCAACCACATCATCGTGAGGATCCTTTCTTGCGGCACCTCGGCCCCTCGCCCGCGCGCGGAGAGGCTGCTACGCCTTGGCGCGACAATGTAGTGGAGCCCGCCCGCATGCAAAGCCCTCTTCCCCTGACCCGTGATCTGGTTCTGATCGGTGGCGGGCATACCCATGCGCTGGTGCTGCGCCAATGGGGGATGACCCCGCTGCCGGGGGTGCGCCTGACCCTGATCGACCCGCACCCGAGCGCGCCCTATTCCGGGATGCTGCCCGGGCATATCGCCGGGCATTACGCGCGGCAGGATCTGGAGATCGATCTGGTGAAGCTCGCGCGCTTCGCCGGGGCGCGTTTGATCCTCGGGCGGGCCGAAGGGCTGGATATGGCCACGCGCGAAATCCATGTGCCGGGCCGCGCGCCGGTGCGCTATGACATTGCGGCGCTGGATATCGGGGTGACCTCCCGCTTGCCGGACCTGCCCGGGTTCTCCGAGCACGCGCTGGCTGCCAAGCCGCTCGGGCGGTTTGCCGATCACTGGGAGACGTTCGCCGCCAACCCGCCGACCGAGCCCCATGTGGTCGTCCTGGGCGCCGGGGTGGCGGGGGTGGAACTCGCCATGGCCTGTGCCCACCGGTTGGGCGCGGAGGCGCGCGTCACGGTGGTGGAGGCCGGGCTGGATATCCTCGCCGGTATGACCCCCCACACGCGCGACGCGCTGGCAGATGAGCTTGCCGCCCAAGGCATCGCCGTGGAGCTCAACGCCCGCGCGGCCCGGATCGCGGCGGACCATGTGGCGCTCGAGGATGGCCGGGCGCTGCGCGCGGATGTGGTGATCGGCGCGACCGGTGCGCGGCCTCAGGGATGGCTGGCTGAGACGGGGCTCGCGCTGGTGAACGGGTTCATCGCCGTGGACAACCAGCTCCGCAGTCTGTCGGACGATCGGATCTACGCCACGGGCGATTGCGCCCATATGGGCTTTGCCCCGCGCCCCAAGGCCGGGGTCTATGCGGTGCGGCAGGCGCCGATCCTGCTGGCCAATCTGCGCGCGGATCTGACCGGCAAGGCCCGCAAGCGCTACAGCCCGCAAAAGGATTACCTCAAGCTGATCTCCACCGGGCGCAAGGCGGCGATTGCCGACAAGGCCGGGATGCGCAGCTCGGGCGCGTGGCTCTGGCGGTTGAAGAACCGGATCGACCGCAAGTTCATGGAGAAGTTCCACGACCTGCCTGCGATGCGAGCCCCCGATCTGCCGCGAGAGGTGGCGGTGGATGTGCGCGCAGCGCTCGGAGACAAGCCGCTTTGTGGTGGCTGCGGCGCCAAGATCGGGGCTACGGCGCTCGACGCGGCCCTAGCCCCTCTGCCCGCGCCGCAGCATCCCGACACGCTCTCGGGTCCTGGCGATGACGCAGCCATTCTACGCCATGGGGGCGGGCAGCAGGTGATCTCGACCGATCATCTCCGCGCCTTTGTCGAGGATCCTTACCTGATGACCCGGATCGCGCTGCAGCACGCGCTGGGCGATGTCTGGGCCATGGGGGCCGCGCCGCAGGCGGTCCTGTCCCAGATCATCTTGCCCCGCGCCACGCCCGAGCTGCACCGGGGGATGCTGGCCGAGATCACTGCCGCAGCGCAGACGGGCGTGCGCGCCGTGGGGGCGGATCTGGTCGGGGGACACACGGGTATCGGGGCTGAACTGACCCTTGGCTTCACGGTGACGGGTCTCTTGCCAGAGGGGCGCGCGGCCATCGGGCTCGCAGGCGCGCAGCCCGGGGACCGGTTGGTCCTGAGCCGTCCGATCGGTTCGGGTGTTCTGCTCGCGGCCGAGATGCAGGGCGTGGCAGAGGGGGCGGATATCGCAGCGCTCTGGGCGACGCTGGCCGAGGGGCAGGCGGAGCTGGCCCAGGCCCTGGCGCAGCACGCCCATGCCATGACCGATGTGACCGGGTTCGGGCTGGCGGGACATCTTGCGCGGCTTTGCGCGGCCTCCGGCGTGGGCGCGTCGCTGTCGCTGGAGGCAGTGCCGGTCTTTGCCGGGGCCGAGGCGCTGGCGGCGGCAGGCCACCGCTCGACGCTTTACCCTGAGAACCGCGCCTTGGTGCCGGATCTGCCGGACCAGACCGCGCGGCAACAGCTCCTCTTTGATCCGCAGACGGCGGGGGGGCTGCTGGCAGCGCTGCCTGCCGGGGTGGATGTGCCGGGCGTGGTCGAGATTGGCCAGATCACCGAAGCCCCGGGGATCCGCCTGGCCGGCTAGGCGCTCAGCGCGCGCAACGCCTCTGCCACCTTGGCGGCGGTGTTCGCCATCGCCTCGGGCTCCAATGCCCCGTCATCGAGCGCAAGCTCGGCCGCTGCGCCGGGCTTGGCCTTGCGGTTCCGGCGATAGAGCGGGTCGTAATGGACTTCCATGAGGCTGTCGGCGAGGGGCTCAAAGGCCTGCTCGGCAACCAGCGCTTGCCACGCCTCGACCTGACCATGACCGTGGAGCTTGCGGAACGGATCAAGCCGCTCGGTCAGATCCGCGGGCTGCGCCAGCAGGTCCCCATAGCTCCGCATCAGATACCGCGCCCGGGCCGCGCGGGGCACCGACAGAACCAGCCGGGGTGCGGATTTCATCGCCTGCCAGATCGCGGGCGGCAGGTTGATGCGCCCGATCTTGGAGCTCTCGGCCTCCACCACCACCGGGCGCGTTGGGTCGAGCGCGGTGATCGCGGCGGCGAGGCGGCTTTCGAACCCTTTCTGGGCCGGTTGTTCCTCTGCATAGGCGCCCAGAAGCGAGCCCCGGTGATGGGCCAACCCCTCCAGATCGATGACCTGAAACCCCTCCTGCGGCAGCAGGTTCAAAAGATCGGTTTTGCCCGAGCCCGTATCCCCGTCGAGCAGCAAAACCGGGCAGGGAAACGTCCCGTCATAGAGCGCGGTCTGCACCAACCGCCGATAGCTCTGATACCCGCCTTTGAGGACATCCGCGCGCCAGCCGACCTGCTGCAGGATGCCGGTGAACGAGCCCGAGCGTTGCCCCCCGCGCCAGCAATAGACCAGCGGGCGATAGCCGCCGCCTTTGCTCGCGAGGTGGGTCTCCAGATGCCTTGCCGCGTTGCGCGCAACCATGGCCGCCCCCATCTTGCGGGCGCGAAAGGGGCTGTCCTGAACATAAACGGTACCGACTTCGGCGCGTTCGGCATTGGACAGCACCGGCAGGCTGACCGCCCCGGGTACATGGTCCTCGGCAAACTCGGCAGGCGAGCGCACATCGATGATCTCGTCGAAATCCGCGCCTTGCAGGGTCGCCAGAGAGGTCAGGGTCAGGGCCATGCCGCCCTCCTAGCGCAGGGGGACGAGCGCGGGAAGCCCTCAGCTCAGATGCTCTTCGCCCCGGGCGCGGGCCAGCTTGATCTGTTTCTGACGCTCGCGAAAGCGGGTGCGGTCGGCGTCGCTATACTCGTCCACGCAGTGCGGGCAGCTCACGCCCTCTTCATAGGCGGGATGGGATTTCGCATCCTCGGCCAAGGGGCGGCGGCAGGCATAGCAAAGGCCATAAGGGCCAGGTTTCAGCCCATGGCCCACGCTCACACGCTTGTCGAAGACAAAGCATTCGCCATCCCAGAGGCTTTGATCCTCCGGCACCTCCTCGAGGTATTTCAGGATCCCGCCCTGCAGGTGAAAGACGTCCCGAACCCCTTCGCCCAAAAGGTAGTTGGTCGATTTCTCACAGCGGATCCCCCCGGTGCAGAACATCGCCACGCGCTTGTTGTCAAAGCGGGCCTTGTTCTCCTCCCACCAGGCGGGGAAATCGCGGAAGCTCTCGGTTTTGGGGTCGATCGCGCCGCGGAATGTGCCGATCTCGACCTCGTAGTCATTGCGCGTGTCGATCACGACCACATCTTCGGCGCTGATCAGGTCGTTCCAGTCTTCTGGGGCCACATAGCGTCCCACGGCGGCGGTCGGGTCGACCTGGGGCTGGCCCATGGTTACGATCTCGCGCTTCAGGCGGACCTTCAACTTGCCAAAGGGCATCTCGGGCGCGTGGCTTTCCTTCCAGACCAGCGCTTCGCAGCCGGGCAGGGCGCGGATGGCGGCGAGGGCCGCGTCGATCCCGGCGCGCGGGCCTGCGATGGTGCCGTTGATCCCCTCGGGCGCCAGCAGCAGAGAACCTTTTACACCGCCCGCTTCGCACACGGCGCGCAGCCCCGGACGCAAGGCATCCGGTGTCTCAAAACGGGTAAAGTGATAGAGGGCGGCCACAACAAACATGGCGCGGGCTATACCGCCCCGCAGGAGGCTTTGCCAAGCTCCGCGGCTTGACGGACCCCAGCGGCTTTTCTACGCAGGATGCGGCTGAATTCGGAGAACCCCATGTCCCATGCGCTGATCGTAATCGATGTCCAGAACGATTTCTGTCCCGGAGGCGCGCTGGCGGTCGCAGAGGGGGATGCGATTGTGCCCGGGATCAACGGGTTGATGGCCGAGGCGGACGCGGTGGTGCTGACCCAGGACTGGCACCCGGCCGGGCACAGCTCCTTTGCGAGCCGTCATCCCGGCGCAGAGCCGTTCTCCCTGACCGAGATGCCCTACGGGCCGCAGGTTCTCTGGCCGGATCATTGCATTCAGGGCAGTGCCGGGGCGGGGTTCCATCCGGATCTCGCGGTGGATGCGGGCCAGATGGTCGTGCGCAAGGGGTTTCGGCCGGCGATCGACAGCTATTCGGCCTTTTTCGAGAATGATCACAAGACCCCCACGGGGCTCGAGGGTTACCTGCGCAGCCGTGAGATCACGGAGCTGACCATGGTCGGGCTCGCCACCGATTTTTGCGTGCAATACTCGGCGCTTGATGCGGCGCGGCTCGGGTTTGCAACTGCCGTGCGGCTCGATCTCTGCCGGGCGATTGATCTTGATGGCTCGCTGGCGGCTGCGCGAGACGCCATGCGGGCAGCGGGGGTGATCCTCTCCGAGGGCTGACATCACGAGGCTCCCATGCAGGAATTGTTAACTGTTGTTTGGGAAGAAGAAGGCTCAAGAACGCCCTGAACGGCGGAGCCCATGTTTCTACCTGCCCGTGAGACGCAGAATGCGCGTCAGAAATTCGAGGAGCGCGTCAGCGCGGATGGCCGTTTCGCGAGCTACGCGCGGGGCCGTCTGTCCTACTTCCTCGGTCGGCAGGTGCTCACCTTCATCGGGGCGGCGATTCTCGGATTTCTGGTCAGCCCGCAGCTGGGATTCGCGGCGCTTCTGGTGGCGCTTTTTGGCGAAGCGGTAGATTGCTTCACCCTGCGCGCCTTCGTGCGCCGTGGGAACTACGGAAGACGGGCGCAACAGGCCTCCATCGCGACGGCTGCGGTTCAGGCGACGACGATCTCGATCTGTGTCTGGCTTGGATGGTGTGCCACCTCGGGCCCGGAGGCCCGGTTTTTTGCTGTGGTCTATATGTGTGGCGCAGTAATCAATGCCGGGCTTGTCTATCCCTTCCACCGCCGCGCGACCGAGGCGCGGCTGGTTGTCTATATCTTTGCAATTGCGTCGCTTTTTGCGATGGATGGGCTCACGGGACGCGGCAGTCAAGGGCAGTTGATCTTTGATTTTCTCGCCACGCTCATGCTGGGCTACATGGCCTATACCTTCATCCGCTTCGTGTTGCGCAGCCATAACAAGCGGATCGTGATGGAACGGGATCTGATCCGACGACAGCACATGCTGGATCAATCCTTCCAGACCCTTGAGGCGCGGGCACGGGAGGCGCGCCAGCTCGCCATGGTCGCAGCCAATGCCAATGACAGCGTGATCGTGACGGACCGAGAGGGGCGGATCGAGTACACGAATGCGAGCTTTACGCGGGTGTCGGGCTACACCGCGGAGGAGGCTTTGGGCCAGCTGCCCGCCGACCTCTTGAACTCGCCGAATACCGATACCGAGGCGATCGCCGCGATCTTCAAGGCGCGGGATATTCATGAGCCTGTCCGGATGGAACTGATCAATCGCACCAAGAGTGGCGAGGATATCTGGGTCGAAACCAACATCACGCCCATGGTGGATGATGATGGCGTCGTGCAGGGCGAGGTCGCGATCGAACGTGATATCACCCAGGCCAAGCGACGGGAAAAAGAGCTCGCGGATGCCAAAACCGCAGCCGAAGAAGGGGCGCGCGCCAAGGCGCAATTCCTCGCCATGGTCAGCCATGAGATCCGCACACCGCTCAACGGGATTATCGGGATGTCCGATGTGCTGCTCTCCGGCAGCTTGCAGAAGGATCAGCGCGAGACGGTTCAGACGATCCTGTCCTCCGGTGAGGCGCTTTTGACGATCATCAATGACATTCTGGATCTGTCGAAGCTTGAGGCCGGCAAGATGGAGATCGAGACGATCCCCTTCGATTTGCGCGCACAGTTGCAAGGCGCCTTGGCTCTGGTTCACCCCTTGGCCGAGGAAAAAGGGTTGGCCCTGTCCTTGACCTTTGACGACTTGCCCGCCGATGAGTTTCTGGGCGATCCCGGGCGGGTGCGCCAGGTCTTCCTCAACCTCATGGGCAATGCGATCAAGTTCACCAAATCCGGCGGGGTGAGCGCCCGGGTCTCTATTGCGACCGGGCCACAAGGGGACGAGATCCGCATCGCAGTTCAGGATACGGGGATCGGCATCCCCGAAGATCGGCTCGCGCATATCTTTGCGGCCTTCGCCCAGGCAGACGGGGCCACAACACGTCACTTTGGCGGAACGGGCCTTGGGTTGGCCATTTCGCGGCAACTGGCGCGCCAGATGGGGGGCGATATCGATGTGACTTCGGCCCCGGGCCAAGGCTCCTGCTTCACCTTGCGGTTCCGCACGCAAGCGGCCGCATCGGCGCATAAGGCCGCCACCTGCAAGGCCACGGCCGGGATCGCCGGAATTCCGGCGGATATCCGGATCTTGGTGGCCGATGACAACCGGACAAACCGGCTGCTGCTGGGCAAGCTGCTGGACAAGGTCAAGCCGGGTCTGATTTTCGCGGTCGATGGGATCGAAGCAGTTGAAAAGTTCCGCTCCGAGGGGCCAGACCTGATCCTAATGGATATGTCCATGCCGCGCTGCGATGGAATCGAGGCCACGCGTTTGATCCGCGAGATCGAAGCGCTGGAACCGGCGCCGGCCGTGCCCATCCTCGCGCTGACGGCCAATGCTTTCGCCTCTGATCGCGACCGCTGCCTCGAAGCGGGGATGGATGGCTTTCTGACCAAGCCGATCCGCCGCCGGGATCTCTTCGCCGCTATTGCGGAGTTTGCACCGGATCAATCCCAGACGGATCGCGCCACGACTGCGCTGAAAACCGCCGCCCTCTAGCAACTTTGCGTCCTGCGGACAGATCGGGTATCACCGCTCTGGACGCCGCTCGTCGTGACTTGGCGTGCTTGCGGAGGAAGATGCGTGGTCGATATCGCGGAACGGGTCTACAACCACAATTGGAAGATCGACCCGATCATTCGGTCTCTGATCGACACCGATTTCTACAAACTGCTGATGTGCCAATCCGTGTTCCGCAACCGCCCGGACACCCGCGTGACCTTCAGTCTAATCAACCGCTCCAAAGATGTCCGTCTCGCCGAACTGATCGATGAGGGCGAATTGCGCGAGCAGCTGGATCACATCCGCTCACTCTCCCTCAGCCGCGGAGAATCCACCTGGCTGCGCGGCAACATGTTCTATGGCAAGCGTCAGATGTTCCGCTCGGATTTCATGGAGTGGTTCGAAGGGCTTAAACTCCCTCCGTATAACCTCACCAAGCGCGACGGCCAGTATGAGCTGACCTTCGAGGGTCAATGGCACGAGGTCATGTTGTGGGAGATCCCGGCCCTCTCGGTTCTCATGGAGCTGCGCTCCCGTGCGGTCCTGCACGACATGGGCAAGTTCGAATTGCAGGTCCTCTATGCCCGCGCCATGACCCGCCTATGGGAGAAGGTCGAGCGGCTGCGCGAGATCCCCGACCTCCGTCTTGCGGACTTCGGCACGCGGCGGCGCCACTCTTTCATGTGGCAGGACCGCTGCGTGCAGGCGATGATCGAAGGGTTGGGCGAGAAATTCGTTGGCACCTCCAACTGCCTGATCGCCATGCGCCGCGAGGTCGAGGCGATCGGGACAAATGCCCATGAGCTGCCGATGGTCTACTCCGCGCTGGCCAAGACCGATGCGGAGCTGCGGACTGCCCCCTATCAGGTGCTCGCCGATTGGCATGAAGAGCATGAGGGCAACCTGCGGATCATTCTGCCCGACACCTATGGCACCGAAAGCTTCCTGCGCGAGGCGCCGAATTGGCTGACCGGTTGGACAGGCATTCGCATCGACAGCGGGGATCCGGCGGCAGGCGCCGAGCGCGCCATCGCCTGGTGGAGGGATCGCGGTGAGGATCCAAGGGACAAGCTCATCATCTTTTCCGACGGTCTCGATGTGGACAAGATCGCCGAATTGCAGGCGCAGTTCACCGGCCGTGTGCGGGTCTCCTTCGGCTGGGGCACGCTGCTGACCAATGATTTTCGCAAGCTTGTGAGCGGGGACCGGCTCGCGCCCTTCTCGCTCGTCTGCAAGGCCGTGGCCGCGGATGGTCGCCCGACTGTCAAGCTGAGTGACAATCCGAACAAGGCCATGGGGCCGAAGGACGAGATTGCCCGGTACAAGCGGGTGTTCGACATGGGCGCGCAAGAAGCGCTCGACGTCATCGTCTGAAGCTCAGGAAGTCCTCGCCCGCGAGCACGGCCTCGGCGGCGCGCAAGGCCCGGGCCTTGTAAAGCGGTGATTTCGGATGCCCGGTCGGGTAGCGCGGCACCACCCAAGCCAAGGCGCAGAAACTGCGCAGCATCGACAACAGGGGCAGCGCGGCGCGTTCCTCATCCCCGAGCGGCGTGACCACCTCGTAGCCGCGCAGCACGGCATCGCGCAGATCCGGCAGCAACGGGTCATCAAGGCTCTGGGTGAGAGCCGTCGCAACATCGTAGAGCCGGTACCCGGGCCCGCAATCATCGAAATCGATCAGCGCAAGCCCATCTTGGGTCACCAGGACGTTTTCGCGCAGTGCGTCGCCATGGATGAGCGGAGCCAGCGCCGCATCCGGCAGGGCAAGCAAGCGCTCGCGCGCGAGATCCCGAGCCCGCAGGATCAATGACATCTCCGCCTCTGTCAGGATCGGGCTTTCCCAATACCGACCCCAGATCGGATCCGTCCCGGTCAATCCGTCCAGATCCCAGGCCGGGCGCTGGGCCGTGAGCGGGCCTTGGGGCAATGCCGCGTGCAGGCTGGCGAGGGCCGCGCCGAGCTTCTCGTAGAGGTCCAATGCATTGGGCGGCAAGGGGGCGTCCCCTTGCCCGAGTGCGTCCCCGTTCACCCAGGAAATCAGGCTGGCTACCGCTGATCCGGGCCCCTGCCAAAGCCATTCACCGTCTTTTGTCCGGTGCCCTCGCGGGCACGGAAACCCTGTCGCGGCAAGGGCATCGCAGAGCGCGAGCTCCGCCGCGATTTCCGCCGTTGTCTTGTAGCCCACCCGGTGCACGCGCAGAGCGGCGCGTGCGCCATCGGGCAACGTCACCGCGAAAACAGCGTTCTCCCGGTGGCTCAGCAACTCAGGCTCGCCCATGCAGCCCCAAGCTGCCTGAGCCTCCGTCGCGATTAATGCGGGCATGTGTCGAAACTCGCTTGCAAAATGTCCGCGAGCCGGTCCGCATGTTCGGGTGCAAAGGGCAGGGGCGGGCGGATCTTCAGGATGTGCATCTCTCGCCCGATCCGGTTGATCAGCACGCAGCGCTGTTTCGCCTCTTCGGTGATGGCCGCGGCCAGAGCCGGGTTCGGCGCACCGGTCTCATCGACCAACTCGATTGCGAAGGCCAGACCACGCCCCCGGATATCGGCGATGCCCGGGTGGGTCAGCCCCTTGAGCCGATCCAGCGTATAGGCGCCAACCCGGTCCGCGTTCTCGACCAGACCTTCGCCTTCGATCACGTCGAGCACCGCGTCCGCAGCCGCCATGGAAACCGGGTTGCCACCGAAGGTGTTGAAATAGCCAAACGCCTCGCGAAAGGCAGTCATGATCTCGGAACGGGCGATGGTTGCTGCAACCGGATGCCCGTTGCCCATGGACTTGCCGAGGGTGACGATATCCGGGGCAAACCCCAGCGCCTCATACCCCCAGAACACGTCGCCGAGACGTCCGAAGCCCGGCTGGATCTCATCGGCGATCACCAGGCCGCCCGAGCCGCGCAGCGCCTTGAGCGCCGGGTCGAGGAAGCCTTTGGGCAAGCAGGGCAGGCCCTCATTGGCAAAAATCGGGCAGAGGATCAGGGCGGCAACCCCATGCCCGCGGGCCTCCAGATCGGCTATGGCCTGCGCGATCTCTGCGCCGAAAGCCGCTGCCTGCGCCTCCGCGCTACCGCCCAGCGGGACGCGCGCATCGGGGGCAGGAACCAGTCGGACATGGTCGGGATAGCCCCCGATCGGCGGGCGTCGCGTGCTCAGCTGCGAAACTGCGGTGGTGTTGCCGTGATAGGTGTTATCCGTTGCGATCAACCCGCGCGCACCGGTCGCCGCCTGGGCCATGCGGAGGGCCACATCGACCGCCTCGGACCCGGTGCAAACCATGATCGCCTGATCCAGCCCGTGGCCCATCTTGCCCGTGAGCCGCTCGATATAGTTCAGCACTCCGTCATGCAGATAGCGCGTATGCGTGTTCAGCACGCCCGCCTGGCGCGCGATCGCGGCGACCACATGGGGGTGGCAATGGCCCACATGGGGCACGTTGTTGTAGCAGTCGAGATAGCGCCGCCCGCGCGCATCCCAGAGCCAGACCCCCTCGCCGCGCACGATATGCAGGGGCGGGTCGTAGAAAGTCGGGACGTTTGGCCCCATCAGCCGCGCGCGGCGCTCCAGCAGGTCTGTCATTCGCGGTCCTGCACGCGTCCGCGGAGCGCCTTGATCTGCCCGCGCTGGGTCTTGGCGTCGAGCCGCCGACGTTTCGAGCCGAGGGTCGGTTTGGTTGGAATGCGCCGGGTCGGCCGTTTCAGGGCATCGCGGATCAGTGCCGCGAGACGCTCCCGCGCGATCTCGCGGTTGCGGGCCTGACTGCGCGTGTCGTCCACCTGCAGGATCAGCGCGCCGTCCTTTGTCCAGCGCCGTCCGGCGAGCCGCTTGAGCCGCGCTTTCACCGGATCGGGGAGGTTCGGGCTGCGCGCGGCCTCGAACCGAAGCTCGACCGCCGTCGAGACCTTGTTGACGTTCTGACCGCCCGGCCCGGAGGATCGGATGAAAGTCTCCGTCATCTCCCAGTCCTGCAAGGTGATGGTCTCGCTGATCTGCAACATGGGGTGCTGTCTCGGTCGCTTGTCCCATGGTGATACACAAGCGCGCCGTCTCAGGCGAGGAGTTTCCCGGGCTCGACAGCGCAGGATTGGGCCACGGGCGAAAATCAGCCCTCAAGACAACGAAAGGGCCGCCCGGTTCGGGGCGGCCCAGCCGAAAGTTTCGGAGGTGGGGTCGGTTAGATGCGTTGCAATGCAACCGATCCGCTGGAGCGGTCATCACCGCCAAGGGCTGCCTCAGAAGCGCGCCACTCCAGTTGTCCCGACACCTCTCTCCAATACCTTTTTAGACACTGGATCACCTCCTTTCGATTGTTGAACCTAAGGAGATGCTGCCACAGATTTTGTGTTTGTCAAAACCTTTTATGCTAGGTTTGGGCGGACCTGCCGCAAAATGAGGCGGAAGGGGATGAGGGCGAGCAGAGCGAGGCTCAGCTTGACCATCCAGTCGGCCACCGCGAGCGACACCCAGAGCGGCACGACCGGTCCGATGCCCAGAAGCGGCAGCGCTTCGCCAGCCCAGGAGACGTCATTGCCGGGTTCGATCATGGTCAGGCTCGCGGAAAACGCGATGGTGAAGAAGATCGCCGTGTCGAGGGAGGAGCCAACAAGCGTCGAGGCCAGGGGCGCGCGCCACCAGGCGCCGCTGCGCAGCTTGTCGAACACCGCGATATCCACCAATTGCGCCGTCAGGAAGGCGAGGCCCGAGCCGATCGCGATCCGCAGGGTGACGAGGGGGCCGAACTCCCCATGGATCTGGCTGCCGATCAGGGAGCAGATCACGCCCACAGCGAACCCGATCACCACGACGCGGCGCGCGGCGGCGGTGCCGTAGATCCGGTTCATCAGATCGGTGACGAGAAAGGCGAGCGGATAAGTAAACGCGCCCCAGGTCAGCCATTGGCCGAAGAGGAATTGCACGAGGATATTGGAGGCGACGACAATGGCCGCCATGGCAAGGATGCCGGGCAGGTGGATGCGGGTCATGTATGTGGTCCGTTTTTACAAGGTCGCGGAGACTTGGCGCCCATGGGCGCGGAGGCCGCTCGGATAGCGCCTCGGGCGCGGCACTGCAAGCCTAGTCGAGCCGGTATTCCACGATCTGGTTGCGCAGGAAGAGATTGAAATTGTCATCCGCGACCATGGTCAGGCGCAGCCGACCCTCCGGATCGCGCCAGACCGCGAGCCCTTCGAGGTTCTCATGGGTGCCGGTCGGGGTCTCCAGCAGGGTCTCTTCGCGGGTGATGCGTCCTTCGGGCGCGATCTCGAACCGCCGCACCCGGGTTGAGAAAAACACGCCCCGCAAGGCCCGCTCCAGCAGGTAAAGATGTCCATCCGGGCCGAAATCCATGCCGACCACGAGGAAGTCGCCACGCCGGGGCAGGGCGAAGGGTGTGTCCCAGCGGCGCCCATCGAAGCGATAGACCGGAAACGGGCGGTCCAGTTTCCCGGAGCGCTCGGGCACCGTATAGACCCAGCCCCTTTCATCCGCCGCCAGCGCCTCAAGGCTGGAATTGCGCTGCAGGCTGTTGAAGACTGCCGGGTGGGGCAGGCGCGCCAGATGCCGACCCTCGGGGGAGAACCGCTCGATCCGCGCGAAGCCCTCGTAAGACACGAGCAGATCACCCTCCGGGGTCAGGGCGCTGCCTTCGGCATCCTGCAATCCCGGGCGGACGGGGCCGTCATCCCCGGTCTCTAACGGCATCACCGTGGTCAGGGTCACCTCACGCAGGTCGCCATTGGCCTCGCGCAGCATTTCGCCCCGCACAAAGAGGCCGCGATCCCCGATCGCGTGGAATTGGCGCCCGTCTTCGGTCACCGAGAGGGCCGACAACCCCCCGAACTCCGGATCCACATGGGTCAGCGTGATCACGCTCGACAGCTCCGCCGCCCCGGCCCCAAGTGCGAGGCAGGTGGCGAGCGCCGGCGCGATCAGCGCGAGGCGAGCACTTGCTGGCATTGCTGCGGCAGATCGGCCATGACGTAGTCGCGGGCATTGCGACGTTTCGGGGCGGGTTTCGCAGGTTTGGCCGGTTTCGCGGTCTTCTTCGGTGGCGCAAGCGCGTCGGTCACCCACCAGTTCAGGGTCGCATCACAGCCTGTGCCGCCCTTGGAGAGCTCCCGCACGCTGGGGGTCTGGGTCTTACAACCGCGCGCGCCGGAGGGGCATTTCAGCCGCACATGGAAATGGTAATGATGTCCCCAGAGCGGGCGGATCTTTTGCAGCCATTTCTTGTTGCCCTTGGCGGCGTTGCACATGGCGATCTTCGCCGGGGCGGTGACAAAGATCCGGTCCACGGCCGGGTCCTTGGCCGCCGCTTTGAGGATCTCCATATGTTGCGCGGTCCAGTTCCCGTTGACAGAGCGCTGATCCTTGGACCGCACGGAGATCGAGCTGATCTTCTCGCGCTCGGACCGGCTTAGGTTCAGGCGTTTGGGCGGCAGCATCCAGATGTCGATATCGAGCCCCATCTGGTGGCTTTGATGGCCCGAGGTCATGGGCCCGCCGCGCGGCTGGCTGATATCGCCAATATAGAGCCCCTTCCAGCCGGGCTGCCGCGCAGCGAAAGCGCTGAGCCGCTCGACGAACGCGATCGCATCGGGATGCCCCCAGTTGCGGTTGCGGCTCAGACGCATGGCCTGCCACGTGGGGCCGGTCTCACGCAGCTGCGTGCCGCCCGCGAGACAGCCCTTGGCATAGGTGCCAAAGGCCGCCGGGGCCTGACGCGAGCCGCTGGGTTTCGCCCCAAAGAGCGCGTTGGCCTTCTGTTGGGCCAAACTCGGGACGCTCAGGGTGGGCAGGGCAAGCGCTGCGCAGAGAAGAAGTCTGGAAAATACACGGATCATGGTCTGCTCATCTCAGGGTCCGGATGCACGAACCTTAGCAGAACGAGACCACAGAGGAAGAGGAGGATCAGCGAGATCAACCCAGCGCTCTGGGTGCCGCTGAGATCCGTTGCAATGGCGATGGTCAGGGGGGCGAGAAACGAGGTCGCCTTGCCTGCCAGCGCGTAGAGCCCGAACGCCTCGGTCATCCGCTCGGGATTGGCCTGGCGGACCATCATCGTCCGGCTTGCCGCTTGCACGGTGCCTCCCGCTGCGCCGATCAGCGCGCCGCAGATGTAAAAGAGGATATCGGGCAGCGAGGAGTCGGGCCCGACGGGCATGCCGAACACGACCTCGCGCGAGACCGATACGATCGTCACCCCCACCAGGGACAGCACGATGATCGACAGCACGATCACCGGTTTCGGGCCAAGGGCCTTGTCCGCGAACCCACCGAGATAGGCAAAGATTGCCCCGGTGATCGCAGCCATGATCCCGAAGACACCGATATCGATCACGCTCCAGCCCAGCACGCCGAGCGCGTAGATCCCCCCGAAGGTGTACATCCCGTTCAGCGCGTCGCGATAGAGCATGGAGGAGGCGAGATAGGCGCTCAGGCTTGGTTGCGATGGCAGGCTGCGCAAGGTGCGGCCGAGATCGCGCAGGCCCTTGAGGACGTTCGTGCGCTGGGGCTTGGCGGGCGGGGTCTCCCGCACCCAGAGGAAGAACGGGATCATGAAGATGACAAACCACAGGGCGGTGAAGGGCCCGACGCTGCGGGTGCCTTCGCGGGTCTCCGGATCGAGACCGAGCGCGGGGGGCTGGCCCAGCAGGGTCACGCCCGCCTCGTTCTCTGCCAGAAAGAGCAGCATGATCAGCAAAGCGACGACGCCCCCTGCATAGCCCACGGCCCAGCCGGTGCCCGAGATCCGCCCGATCTCTGCCGGTGGCCCCAGATCGGGCAGCATGGCGTTGGTGAAGATCGTGGCGAACTCCATCCCGATCAGCCCGAGGCCGAAGGCGATCAAGACGACCCAAACCAGATCCGTGCCCGGGGCCGCGAGCCACAGCGTGCTCGCCCCCGCCACATAGAGAATGGAAAACCCGATGATCCAGGGCATCCGCCGCCCGGCCTGATCCGCCAGGGACCCGAGGATGGGCGCCAGGAGCGCAATACTAAGCCCCGACAGGGTCAGCGCGTATCCCCAAAGCGCCTGGGCTTCGACCGGATCGCCGACCACCGTCGCGAAATAGGGTCCAAAGACAAAGGTCAGGAGCAGCGTGTTATAGGGCTGGCTGGCCCAATCGAACATCATCCAGCCGCGGATGCGTTTGCGTTCTGGTGTCATGGGGCCCTCCGACTTCGGCGCGATTAGGGCAGGCGCCCGGGCGAAGGGCAAGGGGCTTTGTCAGGCGCCAAGCTCCGGGGGCCAGGGCCGCTCCGCCTCGGCGGCGATCCAGCTCTCGACCCAGGCGGGCAGGGTCACAGGCGCATGGCCCGGTGCCAGCTCCGCCAGCAACCGCTCGGGCGCGACGATCCCCTCCTTGTCCGTCATGGCGGACCGGAAGACGGCCTGACTGGTCACGGTGCCGCGCACCATCATGATTTGCTCGATATAGACGAAGCGATTGTCCCAGCCGATGGTCCGCGTGCGCATCTCGATCCGGTCAAACATCCGCACCCGACGGCGATAGCGCACGACCGAGCCCGCAATGGTCAGCCCCCAGCGTTTCCGCCGCAGCAGTGCCAACAGGCCCACGCGCTGCCCCATGGGGATCCGCCCCATATCGAACAGCGTCAGCGTGCGGCCATTGTTCAGCTCCATCCACAGATCGATGTCCCAGGGCCAGCAGAGATGATGGCTCACATGGGTTTCGGTGGGCTGCAGAGGCGGCATGCGCCGGGCGCGCAGGACCTGATAGGCGAGGCGAAAGACGGGATACATCGGAGGACTCCTTTGGGCGGGAGGATGGCCCTCTTGACGTGCGCGTCAACCGTGACCCAACGTCCATGCCTTGCGCTGGGCGCGCCCGACGCATAGGTCTTGGAAAACCAGCGCGGAGACCCCAATGCAGTCGCTCTTTCAGATCCTCATGCTGATCCTTGATGTGGTGTGGTTCATCATCATCGTCCACATCATCATGAGCTGGCTCATCAACTTTCAGGTGCTCAATCTGCGCCAGCAACTTGTGGCACAGATCTGGTATGGGCTGGAGCGCTTGCTCGACCCGATCTACAGCCGGGTCCGGGCGATCTTGCCGAATATGGGAGGGCTCGATCTCGCGCCGCTCGTGGTGCTGATCGGCGTCTATGCCCTTCGGATCATCCTGACCAACAACATCGCGGCGTTTTACTGAGATATAGCGGTCGCGCCGCCTTGCCCCACGACAGGGAGTGTGGGATGCTCTGAAAAAAGAGCAGTCACCTCCTATCATGCCCGCAGCCGACGCCCTTCTGTCGTCCGTTTTTGGATTCTCCCAGTTTCGCCCCGGTCAGGCCGAGGTGGTCGAGGCGGTCTGTGCGGGCGAGGATGTTCTGGCCATTATGCCTACGGGCGGGGGCAAGTCCTTGTGTTTCCAGCTGCCCGCGCTTGCCCGCCCAGGCCTGACCGTGGTGATCTCGCCGCTGATCGCGTTGATGCGGGATCAGGTGCGTGGGTTGCGCGAGGCCGGGGTGGCCGCCGGGGCGCTGACCTCGGGCAATACGCCCGAAGAAACCGATGCGGTATTCGACGCGATCGAGGATGGCTCCCTCAAGATTCTCTACATGGCGCCGGAGCGTCTCGCCCATACGGGCACCCAGCGGCTTCTATCCCGGGCGGGCGTCGGGCTGATCGCCGTAGACGAGGCCCATTGCGTCAGTCAATGGGGGCATGATTTCCGGCCCGATTACCTGCGGATTGGCGAGCTGCGCCGCGCGCTCGATGTGCCGGTTGCGGCCTTCACAGCCACGGCGGATGCGGAAACCCGGGATGAGATCATTGCACGGCTCTTTCCCGGTGCCCCACCGCGGGTTTTTCTGCGGGGTTTTGATCGCCCGAATATCCATCTGGCCTTTGCGCCCAAGGACGGGCCGCGCCGCCAGATCCTCGACTTCGCCGGGGCGCGCAAAGGGCAATCGGGCATCGTCTATTGCGGGACCCGCGCCAAGACCGAGGGGCTCGCGCAAGCGCTCCGCGAGGCCGGGCACGCGGCTTGTCACTACCATGGCGGGATGGAGGCCGAGGATCGCCGCTACGTGGAGACCCGGTTTCAGCGCGAAGACAGTCTGATCGTCGTGGCGACCGTGGCCTTTGGCATGGGGATCGACAAGCCGGATATCCGCTGGGTCGCCCATGCGGATCTGCCCAAGAGCATTGAGGCCTATTATCAGGAAATTGGTCGCGCGGGCCGTGATGGCGCCCCGGCGGAAACGCTGACCCTGTTCGGGCCCGATGACATTCGCCTGCGGCGCAGTCAGATCGACGAAGGCCTCGCGCCGCCGGAGCGGAAGAATGCCGATCATGGCCGACTGAACGCGCTGCTCGGTCTGGCCGAGGCCTTGCGCTGTCGGCGTCAGAGCCTGCTGGCCTATTTCGGCGAGGAAAGCACGCCTTGCGGGGCCTGCGATCTTTGTGACCAGCCGCCGGATGTGTTCGACGGGACCGAGGCCGTGCGCAAGGCGCTGTCGGCGGCGCTGCGGACGGGCGAGAATTTCGGATCCGGCCATCTGATCGACATTCTGGTGGGAAATGCGACAGACAAGGTGCGTCAGCGCGGCCATGAAGACCTGCCGACCTTTGGGGTGGGGCGCGATCTGGACAAGCGGACCTGGCAGGGTGTGTTTCGGCAAATGATGGGTCATGATCTGGTGCGTCCGGATGTAGAACGCCACGGCGCGCTGGTGATGACGCAGGCCGCGCGACCCATCCTGCGCGGCGAGGCGCGCATCGATCTGCGCAAGGACACTCTGCGCAAGGCGGCGCAACGTCCGGCTGTTCGAGCGCTGGTTTCCGAGGAAGATGCGCCGATGCTGTCGGCGCTGAAGGCCAAGCGCCGCGCGCTGGCCGAGGCGGCTGGCGTGCCGGCTTATGTGATTTTCAATGATCGCAGTTTGATCGAAATGGCAGAGCGGCGCCCGACAACGCTCGATGCCTTCGCGCGGATCAGTGGGGTTGGCGCCAAGAAACTGGAGCGCTATGGGGCGGATTTCCTTGAGTTGATTTCCGGTGAGGTCACTGCGCCCGTCTCGCCCGCGCGGCGCAAACTGGCGGGGCGCTCCGCTGGAGAGACCTATGACAAGCTGCTCGAGGCCCAGGCGGATTTGATCCGCGGCCCCATGGGCACGGAAAAGCCCCTGACCTGTTCGGCCGCCGTGCTGTCTCGTGTGGCCGAAACGCGCCCCTCGGACAGTGATGGCCTGACGCAACTTCTCGGGGATCGCCGCGCCGAACGATTTGGAGCGGCGTTTCTCGAAGTGCTGCGCGAAACCTGATGCTGGACGGCGCTGCGGCGCTGACTAGATTGCTGTGAAACCGAGGATGGAGAGCGCCACATGTTGACTGTCATTTCCCCCGCGAAACGACTGGATTGGTCCGTGCCGACCCCGGCTGACGCAACGCTGCCCGCGTTCCAGGACAGTGCCGTGGCCTTGGTCGAAGTCGCGCGGCAGTTGACCCAAGGGGATCTGCAGAAGCTGATGGGATTGTCCAAAGACCTTGCGCGACTGAATGTGGAGCGTTTCGCGGCGTTTGAGCCGGAGGCGGCGACCGACACGGCGCGTCCGGCGGCTCTGGCCTTTGCCGGCGATACGTATGTTGGGCTGGAGGCGGGGAGTCTTTCCGAGGATGAGATGCGCTATGCCCAGGATCATCTGCGGATTCTTTCCGGGCTCTACGGGATCCTGCGTCCGCTGGACCTGATCCAAGCGTACCGATTGGAGATGGGCAGCCGCCTGAAAACGGAACGCGGCAAGACCCTCTATGCGTGGTGGGGCGACCGGATTGCCTTGGCGTTGAATGAGGCGGCGGCGCAGACCGGGAGTACAGCCATCGTCAATTGCGCGTCTCAGGAGTACTTCGGGGCCGTCGATCTGAAAGCGCTGAGCGTTCCGGTGCTCACGCCGGTCTTTCTCGAGGATCGCGATGGCGCGGTGAAGACCGTGAGCTTCTTTGCCAAGAAAGCCCGGGGCGCGATGGCGCGGTTCGTTGTCCAGAACCGCGTGACGGATCTGGAAGGGCTGCGGGAGTTTGAGATCGGCGGCTACGCGTTCGACCCGGACCGCAGTTCCGATGACAGTCCTGTCTTCGTGCGCCCCTACCCGGAGCCAGCGAAAAAGCCGAAGGCCAAGCAGGCAGCCTGAGCGTCAGTCATCGAGATGCAGGGGGAGGCGCCCCTCGGGCACAAGCTCCTCGATCCGGCCCATGATCTCTGCCTTTTTCAGCGGTTTGGTCAGGTAGTGGTCGAGCCCTGCGGCAAGGATGCGATCCGAATCGCCATCCATGGCATGGGCGGTCAAGGCAGTGATGGGCACCCGGGGCGCTGAGTTTTCTTCTTCCAGGGCTCGAATAGTGCGGGTGGCCTCCATCCCGTCCATCTTGGGCATGGAGATATCCATGAAAATCATGTCCGGGCGTTCGTCCTGATAGGCCGCCACAGCCTCCTCGCCATTATTGGCAAAGCGCAGGTCGATATTCAGGGTCTTCACCATCTTGCGGAAGACCAGCTGGTTCGTCTTGTTGTCCTCGGCCGCCAGGATGCTGATTTTACGGGGGGCATCTGTGGCCGGAGTGGGGGGCGCAGGTTCCGTCGGGGCTATGGTCGGCTGCGCAACCGGTTCCGGCGCCGGTTCGGGCGTTGGCGCCAGCGGCACCACGTTGGACGCAGGCGTGGCTGCCGGAGGCGCCGGTGTCTCGGCGGCGGGCGCGGCAGGGGCTGGGCTGGGAGCGGCGGTCTCCTCCGCCAGCTTGGCGCGGCGGCGTGCAGACATGAAGGGACCGGGCTCAATCACCGGTGTCGTTTGCTCTGTCTCAAGCGGTTGCGCAGCAGCCGCAACTGCGGGAGCCTCGACCTGGACCGGGGCGGCAGTCGGACTGGTCTCAGCCAACGAAGGAGAGGCAAGCGGCTCCGCGGCCACGGGTTCCGGCGCAGCCGTGGGTGCTTCGGGTTTCGCAAGCGCGTTCAGTGCCGCATAGAGATCCGCGCGCATGACCGGTTTGCTGAGCGTTGCCTGGAACATATCCTTATCGTCGGAATTGAGCTGCCCCATCATGGCGGAGCTCAGCAGGATCACCGGCGGGCCGTTGGGGCGCTCTCGCAATTGCCGGGCAAGGTCGCTGCCCGAGAGGCCGGGCAAGACCAGATCCGTGAGGACGGCGTCGATATCCTGATGACCGTCAAGATATTCCAGCGCCTGCTCCACCGAATTGGCAACGGACACGGAGACGCCCAGTGGGGCCAACTGCCGCTCGAGGATCGAGCGGTTGATCTCGGTCTCATCCACGATCAGCACACGGCGCAGATCCGACGTAATGGCGAGCGGTGTCTCGCCGTCTTCTTCATTGAGCGGCAGGGTAATCCGGAAGGAGAAGCAGGAGCCTTCACCCAGCTCGGAATCCACCCAGATCTCCCCCCCCATCAGCTCGATCAGCTGGCGAGTGATGGCAAGGCCGAGGCCCGTGCCCTCAAAGGCGCGGTTGCGTTCGTCTTCGGCCTGATTGAACTCACCGAAGATGTGATCGATCATATCGGGTGCAATGCCGATCCCGGTGTCTTCGATGCTGATGATGATCTCTTGCGCGCCGTTCTCCGGCGGCATGCCGATCACCCGCAGGAGCACATGGCCTTCGAGGGTGAACTTGACCGCGTTGCCGACGAGGTTCGTCATCACCTGGCGCAACCGGCCCTGATCCCCGATGAACTTGCTGGGCAGGAAGATGTCGTAGTCGAGCACCAGATCGACGCTCTTTTCCTGGGCGGTGGGCTTGGCGAGCATGACCACGTCATGCATCAGATGCTCCAGATCGATCGGACCCGGATGCAGCTGCAGCTTCTCGGCCTCCATCTTGGAGTAGTCGAGCACGTCATTGATGATCACCAGCAGGGCTTCGCCGGATTTGCGGATCGTCTCGACATAAAGCAGCTGCTCTTCGTCGAGCGGGCTGTCGCAGAGCAGCTCGGCCATGCCGACGACCCCGTTCATCGGGGTGCGCAGCTCGTGGGTCATATTCGCGAGGAAGGCGGACTTCGCCCGGTTGGCGGCCTCCGCCCGGGTCCGCGCGATCGTCAGATCCTTTTCCCGGCGGATCGTGTCGGTGATGTTGAGGCACAGGCTGACGATGTCGCCATCATCGCCCCGCCGCTCGACCAGCTTGATGGAATAGCCATTCCAGAGCCGGACCACAGCCGGTTCGATCTGGCTGCCATTCCAGCGGTTTTGCATCATGGCGCACCAATCCGCGCGGCTGAGCCCTTCGGTGTCGATGATGCCTTCTTCGACGCAGAGCTTCAGCAGATCGGTGTATTCCGCGCCGGGCGCCACAGCCTCGATCCCGTCAAAAACCGACATATAGGCCGGGTTCGCCAGCACGAGCCGCCGCGAAGAATCAAACACCGCAAAGCCGTCTTCGATGGTCTCGAACGAGGTCCAGAGCCGTTGTTCGGCCCGGCGGAGATCCGAGCGGACCTGGAAGTTCTCGTCCTTCAGTTCTTCCGCATGGTGGCGTTGCTCGACGATCTTGTCGGAGAGCGTAAACGCATGTTTTGAAAGCTTTTCATTGGCAGCGAAGAGCTCTTCCTGTTTCTGTGCGAGCAGCCTCTCAGCGGTCAAACGCGCACGGCGTTCAGCAGCGAGTTTGTGCTCGATCTCGGCGATTTGCATGCGCGACGTCCTGCTTGGTCCCCTTGGCCGCGCGGCTTAATCTCCGCGCGGTCCCGGGTGACACTGGACGCAATTGGTGAATCTCAGCTTAAAGCGCCTCAAGCGCCAGTGCGATACCTTGTCCGCCGCCGATGCACATGGTCACCAGTGCACGGGTCCCTCCGCTGCGTTCCAACTCGTAGAGCGCTTTGATCGCGAGGATGGCACCGGTGGCTCCCACCGGATGGCCGAGGGCGATGGCACCACCATTCGGATTGACCTTGGCCGGATCGAGCCCGAGCCCCTTGTTCACCGCGAGCGCCTGGGCCGCGAAAGCCTCATTGCTTTCGATGACGTCGAAATCTTCGACCGAGAGACCGGTCCGTGCGAGCAACGCCTCAACCGCGGGCACGGGGCCGATGCCCATCACCTCGGGGCGGACACCCGCATGCGCGTAGCCCAGCACGCGCGCACGGGGTTTCAGCCCCGCAGCCTCCGCGGCGGAGGCTTGCGCGAGGACCAGAGCCGCGGCCCCGTCATTGATGCCGGAGGCATTGCCCGCTGTCACGGTGCCGTCCTTCTGGAACACCGTGCGCAAGCCCGCCAAGGCCTCGGCTGTGGTGGGCTTGAGATGCTCATCGCGCTGAAACTCCACCATCTCGCGCTTCACTTTCACGGGCACCGGCGTGATCTGGCTGTCGAAATAGCCTGCTTTCTGGGCGGCGGCAGCACGGGTCTGGCTGTCCAGGGCAAAGGCGTCCTGATCCGCGCGAGAGATGTCATGCTCGGCGGCGACGTTCTCGGCGGTCACGCCCATATGGCCGGTCCCGAAGGGGCAGTTTAACGCGCCCAGCATCATGTCTTGCGATCCGGTATCGCCCATCTTCTGCCCCCAACGGGTGGCGGGAAGGATATAGGGCGCGCGGCTCATGCTTTCCGCCCCGCCGGCCAGACCGAATTGCGCGTCCCCAAGCATCAGCGCCTGGATCACCGAGACCAGCGCTTGCGCGCCGGAGCCGCAGAGCCGGTTCACATTCATGGCAGGTGTCGTGTCCGGCACCCCCGCTTCCATCGCGGCCACGCGCGAGAGGTACATATCCCGGGGCTCTGTGTTGATCACATGGCCATAGGCCACATGGCCGATCTGGCCGCCCTCGACCCCGGAGCGCTCCAGCGCGGCCTTGGCCACGGTCGCGCCGAGCGCGATGGGCGGCACCGATGCGAGGCTGCCTCCGAAGGTGCCGATGGCGGTGCGAGCGCCGTCCAAAATGACGATATCCTGAGCTGCGGACATGATGATCCTCCCCTGCGCGAAACTGCGTTGCGCCATTGGTGGCAAGTCCGGGCCAGTGGATCAAGAGACGCCCCAGCGTCACATCCGGCGGGGAAGCTCGGCCTAGCCCTCGCCGGTCTGCGTGAGGCGAGACAATTGTCGCTGGAGGGCGGCGGCATCGGTCCCGAGCTGGGAGAGCACCTCGGCCTGATAGGCATTGGCCACCTCTGCAAGCTCGACCATCATGGCACGTCCTTTCTCGGTCAGGGTCAGATCCACAAGCCGCTTGTCTGACTCGGAGCGGAACTTGGTCAGATAGCCCGCCGCCTCCAGCCGGGCCGCGGCACGGGAGACCTTGGATTTGTCCATATCCACCCGCTCATGGATCTCGCGCACGCTCACCGTGCCCGATTGGCTGAGATGGGCGACCACACGCCATTCGGCGACACTGATCCCGAAGCGTTCTCGGTACCGTCGCGCAAATTGCCGGCTGAGCCGTCCGGCGGCGACATTGAACTGATAGGGGAGGAACGTATCGAGGTTGAAGTCGGTCTTGGTCAAAGGGCCTCCGGCGGGGCGGCTGCGGGGGGCGATCCCGAGAGGGCAGAGACTCGCCCGGGGTCGCGAAACTGTCTTAGCACAAGCTGGCGTGCTTTTCTGTGACGCATCAAACCATAGCGAGGCCCGAAGAGGGAAGCCCAAGCGCGCTGGCGGGCTTTGGGCGGGAAGACGCTCGCGCGGGATCTTATGTGCAGGACCCCGATGACAGGCCGCGGGGGCTGAAGGGATCTGTGCGACAGGGGGCGCTTGAGACGCGTGATCTTTGCCCAGCAGCCGCACATCCCGGCGCGCGCTCTGTGTGCCGCAGACCAGTCTCGACCACGGCGGCTGCCTGGATTTCACGGCAATTGTTCTGGCGGGGCGGAGAGATCATTTGGTCGGGCTGAGAGGATTCGAACCTCCGACCCCCTGCTCCCGAAGCAGGTGCGCTACCAGGCTGCGCTACAGCCCGACCGAATGGCGGGGAGGTACCCGTTTCATCCCATGGATGCAAGCGGCCATCCGCCGCGCCCGGCGAAAAAACCTCGTATCTCGCCACGCAAGCCGAGAGGCTGGTCGAGACCGCAGGACCTCGCTACACACACGGGCAAGATGACCTTTTCCAGCCGCCTCACCTACCTGATCAGCTTCGCGCCGATCTACCTGTTTCTCAAGCTCGCGCGGCTTGTCCCGTTTCGACGGCGGGTGGCGCTGGGCGGGGCGCTGGCGAGTTTCGCTCTGCGGCGATTCCCGCCCGCCCGGGCGCGGGTGATGTCCAATCTCGGGCGGATCCGACCGGACCTGAGCGAGGCCGACGCCCTCGCGCTCTGCGCGCGGATCGGGCGGCAGCTGGGACGGACCCTGACGGAGATTCTCTTTGGGGAAGAGCATCAGTCCCGGCATCTGGCCTTTCGTGTCTCGGGCCCCGGGCTGGCCGCGATCGAGGCCGCCCATGCGGAGGGCAAGCCGATCCTTCTGGTCAGTGCTCATTTCGGGCAATGGGATGCGGCGCGGATCCATTTGCGCGATGCGCTGGGGGTTGAGGTGGGGGCGCTCTACCGCCCGAATAACAACCCCTATTACGAGCCCTATCTGGCGGCGGGGGCCGCAGCCTCGGGCACGCCGCTGGTGCCCAAGGGCAATGACGGGTTCCGCATGCTCTTGCGCCACCTGAAGGGCGGCGGGGCTTTTGCGATCATGGCCGATCAATACCATTCCGGGGGTGAGGTGCTGCCGTTTCTCGGGGCGGATGCCAAGACCGCGCTGACCCCGGCGGAGCTGGCGATCCGCTACAAGGCGCCGCTGGTGCCTTGTTTCGGGATCCGCCGGGACGCGGAAGAGGCGATCGACGTGATCTTCGAGGAGCCGATTCCCGTCGCCGCCCCCGAGGTAATGATGACCGAGTTCAACAATCGCGCCACCGCCCGGATCGAAGCCGATCCGGACCAGTGGCTCTGGCCCCATCGCCGCTGGAAGGGGCTTGAGAAGCGCTAGTTGCCCGGCCGGGCGTCGTCCTCCGGCGCGCCAATATCGGGCTTGGCGCTGTCCGGCAGAAGCGGGCTGACCCGGGGCAGGGTCGCGGTCTCGGGCGGGGTCCGCGTGCGCAGGACGGGCTTGTTGTCCGAGACGCTCTGGCGGCTTTCCCGGGCCACGATATAGATCCCCGAGGCGATGATGATCCCCGCTCCGATGGCCGTGGCGGCATCGAGGCTCTCACCAAAGAGCACATAGCCAAAGGCCGAGGCCCAGAGGATCTGGGAATATTGCATGGGCGCGATGATCGCCGCCTCGCCCGCGCGATAGGCACTGATCAGGCAGAGATTCGCGACAAACCCGAGGAGCGCCATCACACCGACCGCCGCCATATCGCCCAGGGGCATGGGACGGTAGGTGAAGGGCATGAAGGCCGCCATGAGCACGAAGTTCGCCACCATCGGGTAGAGCAGCAGGACGACCGAGCGTTCCTCCCGCCCGATCTTGCGCACGATGACCGAGGCCGTCGCCCCGCCCACCGCTGCCGTCAGCGCCGCGATATGGCCGAGCGTGATCTCGGTCGCGCCGGGGCGCAGGACAATGACCACACCGATCAGGCCCGCGATCACAGCCAGCCAGCGGCGCAAGCGCACGGTCTCGCCGAGGATCGGGATCGACAGAACCGTGATCAGGAGCGGCGAGGCGAAGAGGATCGCGTAAGTCTGCGCCAGGGGCAGAACGCTGAAAGCGTAAAACGCCGTGATCCCGGTGATGACCGCCGCCACGGTCCGCGTCGCAATCCACCAGGGGTGGCGCGGTTTCAGCGTGCCGACATTGGTGTCACGCATCATCATCACCGTGGTCAGCGGAAAGCTGAACAGCACGCCAAAGAACATGATCTGGAAGGGCGCGTAGCTGCTGCCGAGGCTTTTGACGACCACGTCATGGACGGCGAAGAAGGCAAAGGCAGAGAGGCCGAGCAGGGCGCCTCGGAGGTTTGGGGACAGTGTCATGGGGCGACTCAAAGGAAGTAACGTGGCGTTAGCGCCACCAACCTAAGTCGCTTTGCGTCCGAACCCTGCGAGTCGCCAAGGGCCAAATGGCCGCACTTCCCGTGGCTGCAGTCCAGCTATGCGCCGGATGCGGGGCTTGGGGAGCCGCTGGCGCGTGCAATGCACGCGCCTGACGATGTCTGATCAAAGTGCGGAACAGTGCTGCGGAGTGCGGAAGGGACCGCTTGGGCAAGACCGCGCCGCGTTCTCCCACCGGCGCCGCAGGCGGCGTCGCGGATCTCAGATCCGCGCCACCGGTCTTAAAGGCTGGCGTCGAGGGCCGCGATCACCGCGTCGCCCATCTCGCTGGTGCTGGCCGGGGTCGCATCGCCCGCCTGCATCAGGTCCGCAGTGCGAATGCCCTGACCGAGCACGGTGTTCACGGCTGCCTCGAGGCGGTCCGCCTCATCACCCTGATCAAAGGAATAGCGCAGCGCCATCGCAAAGCTCAGGATGCAGGCACAGGGGTTGGCCTTGCCCTCACCCGCGATGTCAGGCGCAGAGCCGTGCACGGGCTCGTAGAGCGCCTTGGGACGCCCGTTCTCCATGGGCAGGCCGAGGGAGGCCGAGGGCAGCATGCCGAGCGAGCCGGTCAGCATCGCCGCCGCATCCGACAGCAGATCGCCGAACAGGTTGTCGGTCACGATCACGTCGAATTGCTTGGGCGCGCGCACCAGCTGCATCGCACCGGCATCCGCATACATATGGCTCAGCTCGACCTCGGGGTACTCGGCGGCATGCACCTCGGTCACCACGTCGCGCCACAGGATCCCGCTTTCCATCACATTGGCCTTCTCCATGGAGCAGACCTTGTTGTCCCGGCGCTTGGCCAGCTCAAAGGCGGAGCGCGCGACCCGGGAGATCTCGCTTTCGGTATAGCGCTGGGTGTTCACACCGACGCGCTCATTGCCTTCCTTGAAGACCCCGCGCGGCTCGCCGAAATAGACGCCGGAGGTCAGCTCGCGCACGATCATGATGTCGAGCCCGGCGACGATGTCCTTTTTCAGGGACGAGAAATCCGCCAGCGCGTCAAAGCATTGCGCCGGGCGCAGGTTCGCGAAGAGATCCATCTCCTTGCGCAGGCGCAACAGCCCGCGCTCGGGCTTCACGGAGAAGTCGAGCACGTCGTATTTCGGCCCCCCCACAGCGCCGAGCAGAACCGCGTCCACCTCTTGCGCCTTGGCCATGGTCTCATCCGAGAGCGGGATGCCATGCACATCATAGGCCGCGCCGCCCACGAGATCCTCGGAGACGTCAAAGGTCATGTCGCGCTTGGCGCCGAACCAATCGATGATCTTGCGCACTTCGGCCATGACCTCGGGGCCAATGCCGTCTCCGGCGAGGATCAGAAGGGAAGGGGTGCTCATCTCTAGGTGTCTCCGGCTGCGTTTCGCCGGCTGCGGTATCCCGTCCGGGGCGGAGGGTCAAGGTGACGGGATGTGCGAGGCGGCGCGGGCGGGTCGGGATCACGCCTTAGAAGGCGAGATCTACCCAGATCAACCGGTGGCGCGAAGCGGTCTCGGCTTCCTCCAAAAGCTCCACCTCTGCGGCGCCTGGCCAGTGCAGCCCGCTACCTGCCACGGTCAGCGTGCGGCTTGGCAGGATGTAATCCACGCGCAGATTGCCGGGATCGCTGGGCCGGTCGTCGGGCCAGTCGACCGTATCCAGCGCCGGATCCCCGCGATGTGCCGTGTTCACGCCGCCCTGACGCGCGCTCGCCTCTGCCGCGCCCTCTGCGCTGGGCGCCGGATCCTGCAGTTTGGGATGGCCGCGCAGGCGAGCGACAGCGCCCGGGCGCGCCTCCCCATCCAAGGGGTCCGCGTTCAGTGTGCCGAGCACCACGGCCTGAGGCCCCAATGCCCGCTGGAGCGCGGGCGTCCAGCCATTCAGGTAGTCCGCCCAGAACCGCTGCTGATCCGCGTTGCGCCGCCCATTGCGATCCTCCGGCCCGTCAAAAACTGGCGCCATGGCATGCAAGGGCAGCAGATGCAGGCGCGACCCGTTGGGCAGCTGGATCGGCACATCCCAATGGCCCGTGGACGAGAGCCGCAGCACCTGCAGCACGTCTGGATCCGGCAAGGTTGGCAAGTCTGCGGCGGGAAGGTCGGACCAGAGGAGGTCCGTAAACTCCAGCACCTCGTCATGGAGGATCGGGTAGCGCGACAGGATCGCCAGCCCGCCTGCCCCGCGGAACTCGCCATAGGCCTGGGCATCCTCCGGTTCCTCCAGCCGTCCATCCCCATCGAGATCATAGCCCGTGGGCACCCCGGTATTGGGCGCGCCCGCATAGGCATGAGCGAGCGACAGGCCGGACTTCGTCAAAGCCGCCTGCAAAGCGCGCAGAGTTTGCCCCCCGGCGTCATAGTCGATGTCTCCCAGCAGGATGATATCCGGTGCAGCCCGGCTGAGAATGCTGAGCACCGCCGCCAGCTGCTTCGGGCGTTTCTCCTTGCCCAGATCGCGCAGCAGCAAACCCGGCCCTTTGGCCGACAGCTCCGTATGGAAATAGGCGATGCGGATGGTCTCGGCCTGCACAGGCGCGCCGAGTGCCGAGAGCGCCCCAAGCGCGAGCGCCGGGACGTGCCAGAAAGCCTTGAGAGATGCGAGAAACCCCATCTGCCCACCAAAGCGGAGGCCGCGTGTGGCGACCGTGTTCAGCGGGCAGGAAACAGGGAAGGGGTTAAGACCGGATTAACCAAGATCCCCGGCGCGCAAATCCGCGCGCCGGCTAGGGCCTTTGGGTCGATCAGACCCAGGGACGGGCTGCGGCGGCCTGTGCTTCGAACGCATCGATGGAGGCGGCTTTCTCCAGGCTCAGACCGATATCGTCGAGCCCGTTGAGCAGGCAGTGCTTTTTGAACGCATCCACCTCGAAGGAGATCGAGCCACCATCGGGACCGGTGATGGTCTGGTTCTGCAGATCCACGGTCAGAACCGCGTTGGCGCCGCGCTCGGCGTCGTCCATCAGCTTGTCGACCTCTTCCTGAGGCAGGGCGATGGGCAGAATGCCGTTCTTGAAGCAGTTGTTATAGAAGATGTCCGCAAAGCTCGGCGCGATCACGCAGCGGATCCCGAAATCGAGCAGCGCCCAGGGCGCGTGCTCCCGCGAGGAGCCGCAGCCGAAATTGTCACCCGACACGAGGATCTGCGCGTCCCGGTACTGCGCCTTGTTCAGCACGAAATCGGGGATCTCCGCGCCGTCATCATCATAGCGCATCTCGTCGAAGAGGTTCACACCCAGACCCGAGCGCTTGATCGTTTTCAGGAACTGCTTGGGGATGATCATGTCCGTATCGACATTGATCAGGGGCAGGGGGGCCGCGATGCCCGTGAGCGTGTCGAACTTGTCCATCTGGTGTCTCCTGGCGCCCGGTGCCGGGCGATGTCTTGTCATCAACTCATGTCCACACCGCCGCCAGAAGCGCCGGGGACGGATCGCCGGTGTGATGCCTTATTTTGCGGAGCGGTGCAATCCAAAGGCTTCGCGACAAAAAGAGCGATGCCTTGTGCGGGTGCGCTGATCCGCGTCCGTATGACCGGGCCGGAGTTACCAGGTGCAGTGACCCGCAGCCAGCGGCGCTGACGAATGTTTCCATGCGGACCTTGATCGGTAGAGTGCCCTCAAACCTCGACGCCGGGGGTGAGGGGGCGAGGCTCCGCATTGAGCCATTGATCCAAATGGCCCGCAGAGAGCGTTTGATGGGCGGCGACGCCCTGCGCTCTTGCCCGCGATCGAAGGCCAGGATCTGCGATGTCTGGGGAGGAACTGGTCAGAGCGGGCGCGGGTTGCGCCCGATCCGCAGTTATTCCTTGGGCGTCTTGGCGAGCTCCGGATGGGCGCGCAGGAAGAAGCCGAGGACGGTGAAGCCCAACCCGTTAAAGAGCAGCTCAACCCCGAGAAGCACCCCAAGAAGCTGTGCCGAGGCGGTGGCGAAATTGGCGAGGATATAACCCGCCAGCAGCACCGAGAGCGCGCCGGAGATCAGCATGGGCCAGAAGAACTGCGTCTGTTTCATGGTCCAGGCAAAGACGATACGCGCTCCGCCGCTCACGGCGAGCAGGATCGTGATCAGCAGCGCCAGAGAGATCGCCCCCTCGAGCGGGTGGAACAGGAAGGAGATCCCGAGAAACGCGGCCAAAGCGCCCATCCCGATGGAGAAGAGCTTGCTCCCCATCCCCTCGGCCTTGAGGCCACCGGCGATCTGCGCGGCCCCGGCAAAGAGGAACAGGGCGCCGGTGACGGACGTAACCGCCACCGAGGCCAGAACGGTGTTCCCCAGAACGATGATGCCACAAATCAGGGAGAGCAGGCCCAAGAGAACCCATTTCATCCAGTCTTTCATGGCCCATCGCTCCTGTCAGGTTGCCGCTTTGGGGCAGGCTACATCAGTTCGCGCACATCCGTAAGACGCCCGGTGACGGCGGCTGCTGCGGCCATGGCCGGGCTCAGCAGATGGGTGCGACCTCCGCGACCCTGACGGCCTTCGAAGTTCCGGTTCGAGGTCGCGGCGCAGCGCTCGCCCGGGGTCAGCTGATCCGGGTTCATGGCCAGGCACATGGAACAGCCCGCCAGACGCCATTCGAACCCGGCTTCCTTGAAGATCTCCGCAAGGCCCTCTTCCTCGGCCTGGGCACGGACGAGGCCAGAGCCCGGCACGACCATGGCGCGCTTCACGGCGATCTTCTTGCCCTTGAGGATTTCTGCGGCGGCGCGCAGATCCTCGATCCGTCCATTGGTGCAGGAGCCGATGAAGACCGTGTCGATCTCGATCTCGCTCAGGGGCGTGCCCGGGGTCAGACCCATATAGTCGAGGGAGCGCTTGGCCGCGTCGACCTTGCCGCCGGTGAAATCCTCGGGGGAGGGGACTAGCGCGCTGATCGGCAGCACATCCTCAGGGGAGGTGCCCCAGGTCACGACCGGCGCGATATCCTCGCCCTTGATCGTGATGACCTTGTCCCAATGGGCGTCCTCGTCGGAAAAGAGCGTCTGCCACCAGGTGAGCGCGGCCTCCCATTGGGCGCCTTTCGGCGCATGGGGGCGACCTTGCACATAGTCATAGGTCTTCTGGTCGGGCGCGATCAGGCCGGCGCGGGCGCCGCCTTCGATGGCCATGTTGCAGACCGTCATCCGGCCTTCCATGCTGAGATCGCGGATCGCCTCACCGCAATATTCGATCACGTAGCCGGTGCCGCCTGCGGTGCCGGTTGCACCGATCACCGAGAGGGTGATGTCCTTGGCGGTCACACCGGGGCGCAGCTTGCCGGTGATCTCGACCTTCATGTTCTTGGACTTTTTCTGGATCAGGGTCTGGGTGGCGAGCACATGCTCCACCTCCGAGGTGCCGATCCCGTGGGCCAGCGCGCCGAATGCGCCATGGGTCGCGGTGTGGCTGTCGCCGCAGACCACGGTCATACCGGGCAGGGTCCAGCCCTGTTCCGGGCCAACGATATGCACGATGCCCTGACGGATGTCGGAGACCGGGTAGTAGTGAATGCCGAAATCCTTGGCGTTCTTGTCGAGGGCCTCGACCTGAATGCGGCTGTCTTCGGTCATTTGCTCGGGGTTCTCGCGCCCGGCGGTGGTGGGCACGTTGTGATCCGGCACGGCGATCGTCTTGTCCGGCGCGCGGACGCTGCGTCCAGCCATGCGCAGACCCTCAAAGGCCTGGGGGCTGGTCACTTCATGGACGAGGTGACGGTCGATATAGAGCAGGCTGGTGCCATCCTCGGCCTCATGGGCCAGATGGGCGTCCCAGATTTTGTCATAGAGTGTGCGGGCAGTCATTTTTGTCTCTCCCGAGGTGCGGGTTGGATCATGTCAGAGGGCGAAGCGCGGCGCGCATCCGTCAGCTATCGGCAGGCTCGGCCCGCAGGGCGGCGTGGAATCGCCACGGCATCCGCGTCCGGTCCGATATGTTGAAAACCCGATTCATGGGCAGCAGATACAACCCAAGACGCGGACCCGCAAGACAGCACTCCGGCGTGGTCCCGCACAGGCTGCACATGTGTCGCACCCCAATAATCTGGAAAAAACTGATCCAGACCCAATCTTGCACCGTAACCCCTGCAAAACTGGCCAAACAAAGGACGCGGCGCCATGATCCGCTTGACCCATATCGCATTGATGCTCGGTCTGACCGTTGCGGCTGTGTCCGTCGGAGCGGAGGCGCAATTGTATCGCGGTTACGAGACGCCCAGCTACGAAGTGACCGTCAAAAAGGGTGACTTCGAGCGACGGGACTACGCGCCTCAGGTCGTGGCCGAGGTCATGGTGCGCGGGGATCGCGAGCAGGCGGTCTCGCGCGGGTTCCGGGTGCTTGCGGACTATATCTTTGGCGGCAATGTGGATGAGGCCAAGGTGGCCATGACCACTCCGGTCAGCCAACAGGCCAGCGACGATGATGATGGCCCGAACCTCTGGGTGGTGCGGTTTGGCATGCCTCAGGGCTACACGCTGGAGAATCTCCCGAAGCCGCAATCGGCCGCGATCCGTCTGGTGGAGACACCTGCCGAGGATCAACTTGTCGTTCAGTTCTCGGGCCGGTGGAGCGATACGCTCCTCACCCAGAAGGAGCTGGAGCTGCGGGCCTTTGCTGCCGCCCACGGGCTGGAAGCCTCGGGCGCGCCGCGCTTTTACTTCTATGACGGGCCTTTCACGCTGCCCTGGACACGCCGCAACGAGGTGGCGCTGGTCCTGAACTGATCGGCGTGCAGCCCGCATGCATCACCTGGCGCGCGTCAAAACGCCCCCAGAGTTGAGCGAACTTCGCTTCAGTGTTATGATTTCAACAACCCTGCGCCGGGGTGGGATCGGCGTGTTGATGTAGGAGGACAGAAATCTGTCTCACATTTCCAATGCGGTCGGGGGCTCCGCTGTGACCGAAACCTCGACCCCTGGACTGGCCGCTTTGCCATCCACGGACATGAGCGAAGATCTGCTCTCGCTTGTCCTTTCTTCCCTTGATCAAGACAAAGCCGAAGACATCGTCTCCATCGACCTGCAGGGCAAGTCGAGCATGGCCGATCATATGGTGATCTGCTCGGGCCGGTCCTCGCGCCAGGTCGCGGCGATCTCCGACAAGCTGGTCGAGCGGATCAAGGCTGAACTGGGCCGGGGCTGCAAGGTCGAAGGCAAGGGCCAGGGCGACTGGGTGCTGATCGATACGGGCGATGTGGTGGTCCATGTCTTCCGTCCGGAAGTCCGCGACTTCTATCAACTCGAAAAAATGTGGATGACCCCGGCGGCGCAAGCCTGAGCCGGGGCGCTGTGCGCCCATGAAAGTCACGCTCTGCGTGGTCGGCCGCCTGCGGGCGGGACCGGAACGCAACCTGATCGACGATTACCTGCAACGCTTTGACCGCACCGGGCGGGGCTTGGGCCTCGGCCCGGTCTCAGTCGTTGAGGTTGAGGACCGCAAGGGCGGTGGGTCCGAGGCCGAGGCGGTTCTCCTGCGCAAGGCGGTTCCGGCTGGGGCGGTGCTCTGTGTGCTGGATGAACGGGGCAAGGTGATGTCCTCGCCGGAATTTGCCGGGCAGATTGCCGAGTGGCGCGATGCCGGGCGAGGTCATCTGGCGCTTGTGATCGGCGGGGCGGATGGTCTGACCAAGGCCTTGCGGGCCGAGGCCGATGCGAGGCTGTCCTTCGGCAGGATGGTCTGGCCCCATATGCTCGTGCGCGTGATGCTGGCCGAGCAGCTATACCGTGCGGCGGCCATTCTGGCCGGAACGCCCTACCATCGGGCGTAGCACGCGCAGAAACCGGCGGGTTTTTGAGTATTTTTGGAACAATGAGGGGGGCGTGCGCCCGGGTGAGGTTCCGATCCGCCTGTGGCTTCGCTAGAAGGCGGGTGACGAAGCAGAGGATGGTCCCATGAGTGCGCCGAAACCCGTTGTGTTGTGTATTCTCGATGGCTGGGGGCTGGACCCGGATGGGGCAGCCAACGCGCCCTTGCTGGCCGACACGCCGGTCATGGATCGGCTCATGGCCGAGTGTTCCAACGCGACGCTGACGACCTTTGGTCCGGATGTGGGTTTGCCCACGGGGCAGATGGGCAATTCCGAGGTTGGGCACACCAATATCGGCGCGGGGCGCGTGGTGGCCATGGATCTGGGTCAGATCGATCTGGCCATCGAGGATGGCAGCTTTGCCGAGACCCCGGCGCTGCAGGCGTTCATCGCCAAGATGCGGGCCTCGGGCGGCACAGCGCATCTGATGGGGGTCGCCTCGGATGGGGGCGTCCATGGCCATAGCGCCCATATCGCGGCGGCGGCGCGTGCCGTAGCCGCGGCGGGGGTGCCGGTGGTGATCCATGCAATCACAGATGGGCGCGACGTGGCCCCGAAATCCGCCGATACCTTTGTGCCCGCATTGGAAGCTGCCTTGCCCGAGGGGGTGCGGATCGGCACGGTGATCGGGCGCTACTATGCCATGGATCGCGACAATCGGTGGGAGCGGGTTTCGCGCGCCTATGCCGCCATGGCGCGGGCCGAAGGGGAGGCGGCGGCCAGTGCGACGGAGGCGGTGAGCGCCTCTTACGCCCGGGGCGAGACCGATGAGTTCATCGCCCCCACGGTGATCGACGGGTTTTCCGGGATGGCGGATGGCGATGGCCTCTTTTGTCTGAACTTCCGGGCCGACCGGGCGCGCGAGATCCTGCGCGGTTTCGTGCAGCCGGATTTCACGGATTTCGACATCTCGGGGCGACCCGGCTTCGCGGCCGCTTTGGGCATGGTGTCCTATTCTGATGATCACGACGCCTGGCTGGGGATCGTTTTTCCCAAACGGGAGATCGTGAACACGCTCGGTGCCTGGGTCGCCAAACGGGGGCTGCGGCAGTTCCGTTTGGCCGAGACCGAGAAATACCCCCATGTGACCTTCTTTCTGAATGGCGGCCAGGAAGTGCCCGAAGACGGCGAGGAGCGCTTCATGCCCGCTTCGCCCAAGGTCGCGACCTATGATCTGCAGCCTGAGATGAGTTCGGCGGAGGTCACGGACCGCTTCGTCGGCGCGATCGAGGCAGGCTATGACCTGATCGTGGTTAACTATGCGAACCCGGATATGGTCGGGCATACGGGCGATCTGGAAGCCGCAAAGGCGGCCTGTGCCGCGGTTGATGCGGGCCTCGGGCGGGCGATTGCCGCGCTTGAGGCCGCAGGGGGCGCGATGATCGTTACCGCCGACCACGGCAATTGCGAGACGATGGTCGACCCGGAAACTGGAGGGCCGCACACGGCCCATACTCTGAACCCGGTGCCGGTGATCCTTGTGGGTGGGCCTGAGGGCGCAGAGCTGGCCGAAGGGCGGCTCGCGGATTTAGCGCCCAGCCTTCTGGAGCTGATGCAGGTGCCGCAACCGCCCGAGATGACGGGCAAGAGCTTGCTCCGGTGAGGGCGCTCCGCGCCGCTCTGGCTGCGCTGGCGCTTGGCGTACCTTTCGTGGCAGAGGCCCAGTCGGACCCTGTCGCCCGCGCGGAGGAAGCCTCCGCGCTTCTGGCCGAGGCGCGCGCGGCGCTGACCGCCGAGACCAGCGCTTCGGACCGGATCGCTGTGTTGACCGAAGCGGTGCGGGGTTTTGAGGCCGGACTTGAGGCTGTGCGCGAAAGCACCCGGCAGGCGGTGATCCGCGAGCAGGCCATCACGGATCGGCTGGCAGCGGAACAGGCAAGGCTCGGCGCGCTTCTCAGCGTGCTGCAGACTATCGGCCAGACCCCGGAGCAGGCGATGCTCCTGCATCCGGACGGCCCGCTCAGTCTTGCGCGGTCGGGCATGCTCGTCTCCGAGGTCACGCCTGCCGTGGCCGCCGAGGCCGCGGAGCTGCGCGCGACCCTGGAGGAGCTCAACCGCATCCGCCGGACCCGCACCGTGGCGGCGGCCCAGCTCGAACAGGCGCTTCTGGATATTCAGGCTGCGCGCGTGGCGCTCGCGGGTGTGGTGGCCCAGCGGGTCCGTCTGCCGCAGGACAGCGCGCCGGATCCGGTGCTGCTGGGGGTGCTTTCGGCCTCGAGCGCGACCTTGCGGGATTTTGCCGAGCAGCTTGATGCGCTGGACGGTCCCGCGCCGCCGCTCTCGGACTTCGCTGCGCGGCAGGGATCTTTGCCCCTGCCCGTGGCGGGCCGGGTCCTGCGCGCCGCCGGAGAACCAGATCTGGCGGGCATCATCCGGCCCGGTCTGGTGCTCGCGGCCCCGTCCCAAGCGCTGGTCACCAGCCCCAGTGCGGCCACTGTGCGTTATGTGGGCACGCTGCTCGACTACGGAAACGTGATCGTCCTTGAGCCGCAAACTGGCTACTTGCTTATTTTGGCGGGGGTCGATGATCTTTATGTTGATGCTGGAGAGGTCTTGTCCCCGGGCGCTCCGCTTGGCCTCATGGGCGGTCTGCCAGAAACCGAGAACGGTTTTGCCAGTGGTCAAACCCGGCAAGAGACGCTTTACTTGGAACTCAGAAACGGCGGCGAACCGGTCGATCCGGGTGCGTGGTTCGTGACAGACAAGGATTGAGATGCAGATGAAGAACTTCGTTATGGCCGCGCTTGGCGGCACCGTGGCCGGCGCACTGCTGACAACCCAGGTCGCAGGACCGCTGCTGGCCCAGGAAAACGCCCGCAAGACGTCGGTCTATGAGCAGCTGGACCTGTTTGGGGACATCTTTGAGCGGATCCGCGCGCAATATGTCGAGCAGGTCGAAGAGGGCGAACTGATCGAGGCCGCGATCAACGGCATGCTGACCTCGCTCGACCCGCATTCCAGCTATCTGCCGCCCAAGGATTTCGGCGATATGCAGGTCCAGACCCGCGGCGAGTTCGGCGGGCTCGGGATCGAAGTGACCCAGGAAGACGGCTTCGTGAAGGTCGTCTCGCCGATCGATGACACCCCGGCGGCCGAGGCCGGCATCGAGGCCGGCGATTTCATCACCCATGTGGATGGCGAGAGTGTGCTGGGTCTGACCCTCGACGATGCGGTGGGCATGATGCGCGGGCCAGTTGGCTCCGAGATCGTGATCACCGTCGTGCGCGAGGGCTTTGACGAGCCTTTCGATGTGACAATCACCCGTGACACGATCAAGCTGACCGCGGTGCGCAGCCGCACCGTGGGCGACACGGTGGTGATGCGTCTGACGACTTTCAACGATCAGACCTATCCGAACCTCGAAGAGAAGCTGGCCGAGGAAGTGGCCGAGCTTGGCGGGATGGAGGCCGTGAATGGCTTTGTCATCGATCTGCGCAACAACCCCGGTGGTCTGCTGACCCAGGCGATCAAGGTCTCCGACGCCTTCCTCGACAAGGGCGAGATCGTCTCGACCCGGGGGCGCGACCCGCAGGATGGTGAGCGGTTCAACGCCACCGAGGGCGATCTGACCGAGGGCAAGCCGATCGTCGTGCTGATCAATGGCGGCTCGGCCTCGGCCTCCGAGATCGTGGCGGGCGCGCTGCAGGATCACCGCCGCGCCATCGTCGTGGGCACCAAGAGCTTCGGCAAGGGCTCGGTCCAGTCGGTCGTCCCCCTGCGCGGGGATGGGGCCATGCGCCTGACCACCGCGCGCTATTACACGCCCTCGGGCCGCTCGATCCAGTCGCTTGGCGTCTCGCCGGATATCGTGGTGGCCCAGCCCACCCGTCGTCCCGACGCGGAGGAGGAGGTCGACAACCGGCCCCGTCGTTCCGAAGCGGATCTGCGCGGCTCGCTGGACAATGACTCGATCTCCGAGGATGAGCGTCAGCTTCTCCTCAAGGAGCAGCAGAAGGCCGAAGATGCCGCCAAGCTGCGGGACGAGGATTACCAGCTCGCCTATGCCATCGACATCCTCAAGGGCCTGAACGCGCTCGGGCCGACCGACTGATCAAAGAGGCCGCATGACTCCGGAAGAAATCTCTGCACTGCCCTATCGCAAATGCGTCGGGGTGGTGCTGTGGGACGGTGCGGGCCGGGTCTTCACCGGCCAGCGCTTCGACAGCGAGCTGCCTGCTTGGCAGATGCCCCAGGGTGGCATCGAGGAGGGCGAGAACGCCCAGACCGCCGCCCTGCGCGAGTTGGGCGAAGAGACCGGGGTCCTGCCCGAGCAAGTTGAGGTGGTCGCCGAGGCCCCGGACTGGATCTCCTATGACCTGCCGGTGGAGATCGTGCCCCGCATCTGGAAGGGCCGCTACAAGGGCCAGACCCAGCGTTGGGTCCTGATGCGGTTTCAGGGCACGGATGCAGATATCAATATCGAGACGGCCCATCCGGAGTTTTCCGAATGGCGCTGGCTGGAGCCGCCCAAGGTGCTCGCTTCCATCGTGCCGTTCAAGCGTGATGTCTATGAGCAGGTCTTCAAGGCCTTCGGGAACTGGCTGTGATCCGTCTGTTCCTTCTGGGGTTGGCGGTGGCGCAACCGGCCCACGCCCTGAGTTGCCTGCGGGCGGACCCGGTGCGCAGCTATCTTGAGCGGGCAGACCTTCCGGATCAGGTGGTGCTTTTGGGCACGTTTGATGTCACGCCCGGGGCGCTGGACCGCCCCGACGGCACGATGACCCAGATCCCCGAGGACAAGCAGGTTACGGGCCAGTTCCGGGGCGAGGATCTGCTGAGTGGGACCCGGATCGAGGGCCCGATCACCGTGGTCAGTCACTGTATGGCCTCCTGGTGCGGGAATATGGCGCCGGGGGTGCATCTGGCCTTTGGCACGCAGAGTGATGCGGGGCTGGTGGTCTCGGTCGATCCCTGTGGGTCGGCGGCCTTTGCGGACCCGGATATCGCGACCCTCGCGCGGCTCGAACGCTGCATGGTCGATCAGGCCTGCGAAATCCCTGAATAGCTTGCGACAGATCCGGGCGGCTTGACGGGCGGGCCATGGCGTTCCATGTTTCGCTATAGAACATAACATGAACAAAAACTGCAAAACGAGTCGCCCATGTTCGTGGAACTGAGCGCTCTGTCGAATTTCACCTTTCTGACAGGCGCCTCCCATCCCGAGGAATACGCGCAACGGGCCAGCCTGCTGGGCCTCCCTGCGCTGGCGATTGCGGATGTGAATTCCGTGGCCGGGATCGTGCGCGCCTATACGGAGATCAAGGAGATCGCCCGCCAGGTCCGCCTGCGGCAGGAGGCAGAGGCGCGCGAGGGTCTGATCGGTCCGCCGCCGCCCCGGGAGCAGGGGGCGGGAGGGCGCTCTGCGGCGATCCGCAACGTGCCGCGTTTCCTGCCGGCGGTGCGCCTGCGCCTGCGCGAGGGGCTGGAGATGACGGCGCTCCCCGAGGATCGCACGGCCTGGGGGCGGTTGACCCGGCTCCTGACCATGGGGCAATTGCGGGCGGCCAAGGGTGACTGTGATCTCGGCCTCGCGGATGTTCTGGACGGATTGGAGGGGTGCCAACTGCTCCTCCACGGCCCGCCAAACGCGCTGGCGGGGCCGCGCGGCGCGGGCAGATGGGTGTCACAGGCGCGACAGGTGACGCGCCGCTTGCCCGGGCGCGTCAGCCTCCTCATGGGGCCCAGCTATGACGGGCAGGACCCGGCCCGCTTCGCCGCCTGGGCCGGAATCGCCGCGGATCTCGGCATCCCCACCGTGGCGAGCGGTGCCCCGCTCTTTCACAGCGCGACCCGCCGCCGCCTCGCCGATGTCATGACCGCCATCCGAAACGGACAACGGGTCGAGGAACTGGGCCGCGCGGCCCAGGCCCATGCGGAACAGCGTCTGCGCTCCGAGGCCGAGATGCTCCGGCTTTTTCGCGGCCATGAAGAGGCTGTCCATCGCAGTGCCGAGATTGCCGGGCGCTGCCAGTTCTGCCTCAGCCAGCTGCGCTATATCTACCCCTCCGAAGTCCAGGGCGGCGAGACAGCCCAGGACCGGTTGGCGCGCCTCGCCCATGAGGGGCTGCGCTGGCGCTACCCAACGGGCGCCCCAGACAAGGTCCGCAATATGCTCAACCATGAGCTGCGCCTGATCAGCAAGCTCGGCTACGCCCCCTATTTCCTGACCGTGAACGACATCGTCGCCTTTGCCCGCACCCGGGACATCCTCTGTCAGGGACGCGGCTCGGCGGCCAATTCCGTGGTCTGCTATTGTCTCGGCATCACCTCGGTCTCCCCCGAGATCGGCACCATGGTCTTCGAGCGCTTCGTCTCCGAGGCCCGGGACGAGCCGCCGGATATCGATGTGGATTTCGAGCATGAGCGCCGCGAAGAGGTGATCCAGCATATCTATACCCGCTATGGCCGCCACCGGGCCGGGCTCTGCGCCACGGTGATCCATTACCGCGGCAAGCGGGCGGTGCGCGAGGTGGGCCGGGCCATGGGGCTGAGCGGGGATACCCTCTCGGCCCTCTCGAGCCAGATCTGGGGCTTCGGCTCCGTCCGCGGCATCGAGGAGGCCCGGCTGCGCGAGATCGGCCTTGACCCCGCCGATCGCCGCCTGCGCCAGACCATCGACCTGATCTATCAGATCCAGGGCTTTCCCCGACATCTGAGCCAGCATGTGGGCGGCTTCGTGATCACCGAAGGGCGCCTCGACGAGCTGGTGCCCGTGGAGAATGCCACCATGGAGGATCGCACGGTTCTCTGCTGGGACAAGGACGACCTCGACAGTCTCGGCATCCTCAAGATCGATATCCTCGCCCTCGGCATGCTCTCCTGCGTCCGCAAGGGGTTCGAGCTCATGCGGCAGCATCATGGGCTCGATTACGACCTCGCGACCCTGCCGCCCGAAGACCCGGTGGTCTATGACATGCTCTGCCGCGCCGACAGTATCGGCGTGTTTCAGGTGGAAAGCCGGGCGCAGATGAACTTCCTGCCCCGGATGAAGCCGCGCAGCTTCTATGATCTGGTGATCCAGGTGGCCATCGTCCGGCCCGGCCCGATCCAGGGCGACATGGTCCATCCCTTCATCCGCCGCCGCAATGGCGAGGAGCAGGTGCAGTTCCCCTCGGACGCTCTGGGGGAGGTCCTGTCCAAAACCCTCGGGGTGCCGCTCTTTCAGGAACAGGCCATGCAAATCGCCATCATCGGCGCCGGGTTCGATCCGTCCGAGGCGGACCGGCTGCGCCGATCCCTCGCGACCTTCAAGAAACACGGCAATGTCTCGGAGTTCCGCGACCGGTTTCTGAAGGGCATGGCCGCCAATGGCTATGAGCGAGATTTTGCGGAGCGCTGTTTCTCGCAGATCGAGGGGTTTGGCAGCTATGGCTTCCCGGAAAGCCATGCGGCGAGCTTTGCCCTTCTGGTCTATGCCTCCTCCTGGATCAAATGCCACCATCCGGGGATCTTTGCCTGTGCGCTGCTGAATTCGCAGCCCATGGGGTTCTATGCCCCCGCCCAGATCGTGCGTGATGCCCGCGAGCATGGGGTGGTGGTGCGTCCGGTTTGCGTGAATGCGAGCTATTGGGATTGCGTGATGGAGCCCGACGGGCAGGGCGGTCTGGCCCTGCGGCTGGGGTTCCGGCAGGTGAAAGGGCTCAAGCAGGAGGATGCGGATTGGCTCGTGGGCGCGCGGGGCAATGGCTATGGCGCGGTCGCGGATCTGTGGCGACGCGCGGGCCTTGGCAGCCCCGCGCTGACGCGCCTTGCGGAGGCGGATGCCTTTGCGGATCTGGGGCTGAGTCGGCGCGAGGCCCTCTGGCAGGCAAGGGCGATTCAGGGGCCAAGGCCCCTGCCGCTCTTTGCCGGGGATCTGGAGGGGGAGGTCCTGGCGGAACCGGCGGTAGAGTTGCCGCAAATGAGCCTCGGCGAGGAGGTGGTGGAGGATTTCGTCGCCACCCGACTCAGCCTGCGGGCCCATCCCGTGGCCCTGCTGCGTCATGTCCTGACACCGGGTATGGGAGATCCGGGTCTCGCCGCCCGGCCCGATCCGCGTGGAGCCTGAGGTTGGAGCGAGGGGCCAGCCCCTCGCGCTCCCCGGGATATTTACGGACTTAAGATCAGGCCAGCTGGGCGCGAGCGGTCAGATCTGCAGGGTGGTTAGGGCAATGGTATCGGTGGGGGCGCCGGAGAGGATTGCGGGGTTGAAGGCCATAGAAACGGAGGGCGTTGAGAGGGGGCGGCATTGCAGTGGGGCTAGCTCGGGGGACGGGATCTCTACGGCTCAGATCGTGAGCGGGAAGACATGCAGTTTGCCGGTCATGAAGCACTCCGTTCGCATCGAACAAGTGAACCGGGTTTGTAACAGAGCAGCACGGGCCCGGCTGCCGGGCCGTTGAAGACTGCGAAGGTTATGACTGACGCCAGCGGGTGGGGGACCAGCACCCGCGCCCGGGGCATGCCATCTGCCCGACAATCAATGGCATTGGCTCAAGGTTGCGACATGGGAGGCACTGTCCCAGTGAGGGTCATTGCTGCGCGGGCCGATTTCCAGCATCCTGCGCGAGAGCGGACGGGAGGGAACACGTCATGCGTATAATTGGGATCGGAGCCGTATGCGCGGTTTGGCATTCTGCAGCAGTGCAGGGCTTCTGCGGAGCGAATATCAGCGATTTGCGAAGGGGCATGGCGCTTGCCCTCTGATCCGATCATCCGCCCGGCGGCGCCCGCCGATTGGTCCGCGATTTGGGGGATGCTGCGCCCGGTGTTTCGGGCGGGGGAGACCTATGCCATCGATCCTGCGATCTCTGAGGCCGATGCGCGGGCCTATTGGATGGCCTCTGCGCGGCAGACCTTTCTGGTTGAGGCGGATGGCGAGGCCCTTGGCACCTACTACCTCGTGGCCAATTTCGCCGGGAACGCAGATCACATCTGCAATTGTGGCTATGTGACGGCCGCGGCGGCCCAGGGGCGCGGCGTGGCTCGGGCCATGCTGACCCATTCGCTGGAGGCGGCGAAGGCCAGCGGGTTCCGCGCCATGCAGTATAATTGCGTTGTGGCAAGCAATACCCGTGCGGTGGGCCTCTGGCAGGCCCATGGGTTCGAGATCGTCGGCACCCTGCCCGAGGCGTTCCGCCACCCTGCCCAGGGCTTCGTAGACGCCTATGTGATGATGAAACGCCTGTGATGTCGGAGACACCCGTGACCTCAACCCACCGCGAACGCCCTTTGCTGGCCGTACTGATCGATGCCGATAACGTGCCTGCGAAGTTCGCCGAGGCCATCCTGAAGGAGATCGCCTCCATCGGGGAGCCTGCCCTGCGCAGGGTCTATGGCGACTGGTCGAGCGGGCGGCTGCGCAACTGGTCCGAGAAGGTGCTGAGCCTCGGGCTCGTGGCCCATCAGGATACCGCCAACACCACGGGCAAAAACGCCTCGGATATCGGGCTGGTCATCGATGCCATGGACATCCTCCATGGCGGGCGGTTTGACGGGTTCGTTCTGGTCAGCTCGGATAGCGACTTCACCAGTCTCGCGAACCGGTTGCGCGAGGACGGCAAGGAGGTGATCGGGATCGGCGAGAAGAAAGCGCCCGAAAGCCTGCGCAATGTGTGCAACCGCTTCATCTTCATCGAGAATATCGTGCAGGATCGGGGCGAGAACACGGCGACGACCCGCCCGGCGGATCGCGAGAAGGCCGCGGATGCGATCCCGCTCATCCTCAATGCGATGGACGAGATCGCCCAGGATGACGATTGGTATCCTCTGGGCCAGCTTGGTCAGTATATCTCGGCCGTGAACCCGGATTTCGACACGCGCAGCTATGGGCATCGCAAGCTGAGCAGCCTGATTGCGGAGCTCAAGCGGTTCGAGACCAAGAAAGTGGGCAACCAGCTGGTGGTGCGGCGGCTCGACTAGGCGGTGTCCGTGCCGTAGCGGGCAAGGAACATCTCGACCGCGCCCGAGAGCACCCGGCAGACCTCAGCCTGCGTGGGCGCTGGCGGCACCCGCATCAGGAGCCGCATCTGCAGGTCGGCGCGGCAGAGCTCGACAAACTGATCGGCGGCCAGCGGCAGGTCGTCAATCTCCAGCTCGCCCCGGGCGCAAGCCTCGGCAAAGTAGTCGCACAGGGCTGCCTGGGTCGCCATGGGGCCTGTGTCGTAGAAGGCCTGGGCGAGCTCGGGAAAGCGTTCCCCCTCCGCGATGCAGAGCCGAAAGATACCGAGCCCCATAACCGAGAGGCTGAAGCCGATGATTGTCTCGCCCGCCTGGCGCAGCACCTTGGCGGGCGGGGCGGAGCGGTCGATATCGGTCATGGCCCGGTCGGTGATCGCACCGATCTCGGCCCGGGTCACTTCGAGAAAGAGCAGCCGCTTGTCGTCGAAATAGCTGTAGAGCGTCGCCTTGGAGACCCCGGCCTCGCGCGCGATGTCATCCACGCTGGCCCCCTCGAACCCGTCGCGCAGAAAGATGCGGCGCGCGCCTTGAAGCACATCTTCAAACTTTCGGCCGCGTCTGACCTGTGAGGTGACGTTCATGCAAACTCCATTCCTATGACAACATAGGGCGTGGGCCGCTCCGGTCTCAAGTCTGTGGTTGAAACCGGATCCGCGGCGGCTTAACTTAGAATCATTCTAAAACAAGGCGCCCCCTCCCATGGTTACCCTGTCCCGTCGGCGGTTCTCCGATCTCAGCGAAAAGGAAGTCCTGGCCCTCGCCATCGCCTCGGAGGAGGATGACGGACGGATTTATCGCACCTATGCCATGCATCTGCATGCGGATTTCCCCGAGAGCGCAAGGATCTTCGAGGAGATGGCGAAAGAGGAGGAGGACCACCGCACGCGCCTGATCGAGCTGTTTCGCGCCCGGTTTGGCGAAACGATCCCCCTGATCCGGCGCGAGCATGTGGCGGGCTTCTATGCGCGGCGCCCGATCTGGCTCATGGAGAACCTGAGCATCGAGCGGATCCGCGCCGAGGCCGCGATGATGGAGCGGGATGCCAGCGCCTTTTATCACAAGGCCGCGCAGCACTCCTCGGACGCCCAAACGCGCAAGCTGCTGGGATGGCTCGCGGCGGCTGAGGCCGGGCATGAGCGGCTGGCCACGGACCTGACCGGGAACATCCCCGAGGATGCGCGGGACGAGGAAGAAGCCGTCGCCAAGCGCAAATTCATCCTGACCTGGGTGCAACCGGGTCTGGCCGGTCTCATGGACGGGTCGGTCTCGACCCTCGCGCCGATCTTTGCCGCGGCCTTTGCCACGGGCGACACGTGGCAGACCTTTCTCGTGGGACTTGCGGCCAGCGTCGGGGCGGGGATCTCCATGGGGTTCACCGAGGCCGCCTCCGATGATGGGGAGCTTTCGGGCCGGGGCGCGCCCTGGAAACGGGGCCTCGCGTCGGGCGTGATGACCACGCTGGGCGGGCTGGGGCACGCGCTGCCCTACCTGATCCCGGATTTCTGGACCGCCACGACCATCGCGATCATCGTCGTCTTCATCGAGCTTTGGGCCATCGCATGGATCCAGAAGACCTATATGGAGACGCCGTTCCTGCGCGCGGCCCTGCAAGTGGTGCTGGGCGGCGGGCTGGTGCTCGCCGCCGGGGTGCTGATCGGGTCGGGCTAGGCGCGTCATTCTCTCCCTCGGACCGCTTCGGGCTTGGCGCTGCCCGGGGCTGATGTAAGGTGCCGCCATGCTGGCGATATTTCTGCAAACCCTGCCTTTTTTCGCGATTATCGCCCTCGGATACGGGGCTGGGCGCACGAACTTCTTTTCGCCCGAGGCCACGGCCTATCTGACGAAATTCGTCTTCTATTTCGCCCTCTCGGCGATGCTCTTTCGCTTTGCGGCCAATCTCAGCCTGTCGGAGATCCTCGATTGGCAGATTGTGGGCGCCTATCTCTGGGCGACCGGGGTGATCTACCTGCTGGCCACGGCGGTGGCGCTCGTCCGCAAACTCGGGATCGAGGAGGCCGCGGTGGAGGCGCAATGCGCCGTGATCGGCAATGTGGGCTTTCTCGGGATCCCCATGCTTGTGCTCTTGCTGGGTGAGGCGGCGGTGGGGCCCGTCCTGCTGGTGTTGACCGTGGATCTGATCGTCTTTGGCAGCCTGATCGTGATTCTGATCACCGGCTCGCGGGATGGGCGGGTCTCCTTCGGGGTGCTGCAATCCGTGGGGCTGGGCCTGGTCAAGAACCCGATGATCGTGTCGATCTCGCTGGGGCTGCTTTGGTCCGCGCTGGCGATTCCGATTCCGGGGCCGATGAACGCGTTTCTCGACATCATCGGCTCGGCGGCCACGCCCGGGGCGCTTTTTGCCATTGGCGCGTCGCTCGCCACGAAATCCGCGGAACGGATCCAGGTGGCCGGATGGCTGTCCTTCTGCAAGCTTGTGATCCATCCCGCGGCGGTCGCCCTCGCCGCGCTGGTGATCTTTCCGGTGGAAGACAGCTACGCCGCCGGGGTCATGATCGCCGCGGCGGCCCTGCCCACGGCGGGCAATGTCTACATCCTCGCCCAGCACTATGGCGTCGCCCCGGCCCGGGTCTCGGCAACAATCCTGATCTCGACTGCGCTGAGCATCCTGACCCTCTCGGCAATCATCGCCGCCCTCGGGCAGGGCTGGATATGAGCCTCTATATCGACGCCGATGCCTGCCCGGTGAAAGCCGAGGCCGAGCGGGTCGCGACCCGTCACGGGGTGCAGATGTATGTGGTCTCCAACGGGGGGCTGCGCCCGTCTCAGAACCCGCTGGTCGAGATGGTGTTCGTCCCCGACGGGCCGGATGTGGCGGATATATGGATCGCGGAGCGTGCGGGGCCGGGCGACGTGGTCGTGACCGGCGATATTCCCCTGGCCGCGAAATGCGTGGAGGCCGGGGCGGAGGTTCTCAAGCATAATGGCGAGCGTCTGACCGAGGCCAATATCGGCAACGTGCTTGCCACGCGGGACCTGATGGCCGATCTGCGCGCGGCGGATCCGTTCCGTCAGGGTGGCGGGCGCGCCTTCTCCAAGGCGGATCGGTCGCGATTTCTGGACGCTTTGGAACGGGCTTTGCGGGCGGCCAAGTCCAAAAAATAACCCGCACATCCCCCAACCTCGAACAGATTGTTTCCGCTCCGAGAACTGGCAGTGGAGAAGCATTGACCTGGGGTATCCGAGTAGGAATGATGGGAAACATTTCGAGCATTCGGCGCTCTTAACCAGTATCCAGGGGAGGTATTAACCATGATTTCAAAACTACTGACGCTCTCAGCCGCAGCGATTGTCGCTGCGGGCGCAGCGCAGGCCACGACGATTTCGTCGACCTTTGACACGGACGTCGAAGGATGGACCGGAGATGGCGGCACGGTGAGCCATGTGGCCACGGGCGGAAATCCCGACGGCTATCTGTCTCAGACCGACGTCACCGGCACCTTCATGTTCGTGACGCTGCCCGCAGCCTATAATGGCGATCTGTCCGCGTTTGACGGCGGCACGGTCGGGTTCGACGCCATCGATCTGGGCGGCTCCGGATCTGAGCTCCTTGGCTTCGGCACGCTGTCGATCTCGGGTGCGGGCGGCACCGCATCGGCGGATCTCTATGCCGGTGCTGTTGCAGACATCTGGACCAGCGTCAGCGAGGACTTCACGGCAGCCACCTTCGGGGTCAGTCAGATGACATGGGAGGCCATCCTGGCGGATGTCTCGAGCATGACCCTCGAGACCGAGTTTATCGATGGCCGGGTGGAAACCGTCGGCATCGACAATTTCGAGCTGACGGCGCCGGTCGCGCCGATCCCGCTACCGGCGGGGGCGGTCCTGCTGCTCTCCGGCCTGGCCGGGTTGGGCTTGGCCAAGCGCCGCAAGACCTGACACGATAATGGGGGTGCTGGCGGCTCGCCGGCCCCCCTTCGCTCAGGCCGGGACGGGCGCCGCGCGCTCCCGGATGGGCAGGTGGACGAGGGCCGAGAAGAGACCCACGCCGACACCGATCCACCATACCAGCGTATAATCTCCGTAGGCATCATAGAGCCGTCCGCCGAGCCAGACGCCCATGAAGCTGCCGATCTGGTGGCTCAGGAAGACCACGCCATAGAGCGTGCCCATGTATTTCAGCCCGTAGAGATGCGCGATCAGCCCTGAGGTCAGCGGGATCGTCGCGAGCCAGAGCGAGCCCATGGCCAGGGAAAAGAGGATCACCGTCTCCGGTGTGATCGGCACCATGATGAAGGCCGCCGCCACCAGTGTCCGGCCGAGATAGATCCCCGCCAGCAGGTTCTTCTTCGAATACCGCTTCCCGGCCCAGCCCGCCGCGAGCACGCCCCCGATATTGGCCAGCCCGATCATCGAGATGGCCACGGCCCCCAGCGCCGAAGTGGTCGTGATCCCCAGCCCGGCCAGGACGCCGCCCGGCGCGATTGGTCCGCAGAGCTCGGTCACGAACGCAGGGAAATGCGCCGTGATGAAGCCTAACTGATACCCGCAGGAGAAAAACCCGAGGAAAATCAGGGTGAAGCTTGGGTCTCGCAGGGCGCGGCCGACCACCTGCCCCATGGGCTCGGGTGCGGCTGTACTGGGCGCGGAGGCCGGGCTGCGCAGGACTGGCAGGACCAGCAGGGTGGAGACGATCGCCAGGGCGAAGATCACAAAGACCACCTGCAGATCAAAGAGGTTCAGCAGCATCTCGGCCAGGGGGGGGCCAAAGATCTGCCCACCGGAACCCGCCGCGGTCGCAATGGCCAGCGCCATGGAGCGATGCTCATCCGAGGCCGCGCGCCCCACGATGGCGAGGATCAACCCCATGCCGGTGCCCGCGATGCCAAACCCCACCAGCACTTCGAGCACGTGATGCTCCGTCGGAGTGCTCGCCCCGGCGCTCAGCAAAAGTCCGATTGCATAGAAGGCCACGCCCAGCAGGATCGCCTTGCGGTCGCTGAACCGCTCGGCAATCGCCCCGAAGAGGGGCGCGCCCAGCCCCCAGGCGAGGTTCTGGATCGCGATGGCCATGGAGAAATCGGACCGAAGCCAGCCAAACTCCTCCTGAATGGGGATCTGGAACACGCCAAAAGCGGAGCGAATGGCGAAGCTGATCAGGATGATCGCACAACCGGCCAGCAGGACCGGTGTGATCAGAGAGGGGCGCTGTGTCATGGGCGCGAGCCTGCGGCGATGGGTCAGGAGCGTCAAACGAATATTTCTGGCCCTCACCATCAAAATCGCTTAACCGTTGCGGGCGAAAGGACCAGGATATGGCGGAATTAACTGAGCGTTATCATGCGCTTGTTGCTGCGGGCGAAATCACGGCCGATGCCGCCCAGGTGAGTGTCCTTCACGTTCTCGAAGCGTTGGTGACAACGCTCGATGCGCCCGCGCCCAAGCGCGGGCTGCTCAAGCGCTTCTCCAAGCCGCAGGCGCCGGAGGGCAAGCGCGGCGCCTATCTCTGGGGCGGGGTGGGGCGCGGCAAGTCCATGTTGATGGATCTGTTCTACGAGACTGCTCCGGTGACCGGGAAACGGCGTGTCCATTTCCATGCCTTCATGCAGGAAATCCACGCGGCCCTGCACGAGGCGCGCAAGACCGGGGTCGAGGATGCGCTCGCCCCTGTGGCCGCGGATGTGGCCAAGGATCTGCGCCTTTTGTGTTTCGACGAGATGCAGATCACGGATATCACCGATGCGATGCTGGTCGGGCGGCTCTTTGATCTGCTCTTTGCGCGCAATGTGGTAATCGTGGCGACCTCGAACCGGGTGCCGGATGATCTCTACAAGAACGGGTTGAACCGGGATCTCTTCCTGCCCTTCATCGCGCTCATAAAGGAGCGGCTGGTGGTCCATGAGCTCGTCTCCGAGACGGACTATCGCCAGAACCGTCTGACCGGGGCGCAGCGCTATTTCACACCCAAGGGGGCGGAGGCGCGCGCCAAGCTCGACGCGATCTGGGAAGACCTGACCGGGGGCGAGAACCATCCGCTGACCCTGACGGTGAAGGGACGTGCGCTGGAGATCCCGCGCTATCACAACGCGGTCGCGCGGATGCGGTTTTGGGAGCTGTGTGGTCAGCCCCTGGGCGCGGGGGATTACCTCGCATTGGCCGAGGCGGTCCGGGTGCTGCTGCTCGATGACATTCCAGCCCTGGGGCGGAGCAATTTCAATGAGGCCAAGCGCTTCGTCACGCTGATCGATGCGCTTTACGAGGCCAAGGTGCAGCTGATCTGTTCGGCGGAGTCCCAGCCCGAAACCCTCTATGTCGAGGGTGAAGGGACTTTCGAGTTCGAGCGCACCGCGTCTCGCCTGCGCGAGATGCAGGATGCGACCTGGGGCACGGAGGACTAGCCCCGCGCCCCGCTACGGCGCCCGCTGGATCAGAGGGCCGCGAGCAGCGCCTCGCCGCCGGAGGTCTCACAGACCCCGGGGTTTTCCTCGGCATGGAGCACGGTCACCGTGCCATCCTCGACCACCATCGCGTAGCGCTTGGAGCGCGCATGCAAACCGGCGGGCGGGGCGTCGAAATCCATGCCCACGGCCTTGGTGAAGGCGCTGGCCGGATCGCCCAGCATGGTGATCCCGGCGCCCGCCGCACCGGTGGCCTCACCCCAGGCCTGCATCACGAAGGGGTCGTTCACCGACACACAGATGATCTCGTCCACGCCCTTGGCGGTGAAACCGTCCTTGGTGCGCATGAAGCTCGGTACATGGGCCGAGTGGCAGGTGGGCGTATAGGCCCCGGGCACCGCGAAGATCACCACTTTGCGTCCGGCGGTCAGGCTCGAGACCGTGACCTCTTCGGGTCCCTCGGCGCCCAGTTTCACCAATGTGGCCTCGGGCAGTTTGTCCCCTGTTTGCATTGCGTATTCCCTTCGCGTTGCGTTTCGCACTAGACCGCATATAGCCTTTGCACAGCCAGACACCAGAGCGAATACGGAGCCCCGCCCATGTCCCATATTGTCATCATCGGCGCTGGCCAGGCGGGCAGCGCGCTGGCCGCGAAGCTGCGCAGCTCCGGCTTCGAGGGGGAGGTGACCCTGCTCGGGGCGGAGGCCGTGCCGCCCTATCAGCGCCCGCCTTTGTCCAAGGCATACTTGTTGGGCGACATGGCGCAGGAGCGGCTCTATCTGCGGCCCGAGGCCTATTATGCCGAGAACGGGATCACCCTGCGCATGGGGACCGAGGTGACGGGCATCGATCTGGCGGCCAAGCAGGTGCAGATCGGCGATGAGGTGCTGAGCTATGACCAGCTTGCCTTTACCACCGGCTCGACCCCTCGGCGGCTGCCTGCGGCGATTGGCGGGGATCTGGAGGGGGTCTTCACCGTGCGCGACCTGCTGGATGCAGATGCCATGGCGCCGCTGCTGGTCGAGGGCAAGAAGGTGCTGATCGTGGGCGGCGGCTATATCGGGCTGGAGGCGGCGGCGGTCACCGCCAAGAAAGGCCTCAGCGTCACCCTGGTCGAGATGGCAGACCGGATCCTGCAACGGGTCGCGGCGCCGGAGACCTCGGATTTCTTCCGGGACCTGCATCAGGGGCATGGGGTCGATCTGCGCGAGGGGGTCGGGCTCGACCGGCTCTTGGGCGAGGGCAAGGTCACCGGGGCGCGGCTGACGGACGGCTCTGAGATTGACGTGGATTTCGTCGTGGTCGGGGTGGGCATCGCGCCGGGGGCGGCGCTGGCCGAAGCGGCAGGGCTGACCATCGAGAACGGCATCTGGACCGATGAGATGGGCCGGACCTCGGACCCGTCGGTCTGGGCTGCGGGGGATTGCGCCTCGCTGCCCTATGGCGGGGCGCAGATCCGGCTGGAATCGGTGCAGAACGCCATCGATCAGGCCGAGGCCGTGGCCGTGAACATGCTGGGCGCCGAGACGCCCTATCACCCCAAGCCTTGGTTCTGGTCGGATCAGTATGACGTGAAACTTCAGATCGCCGGGCTGAATACGGGCTATGACCGGGTTGTGGCCCGCGAGGATGAAGGCGCGCGCTCCCACTGGTATTATGGCGGCGACCGCCTGCTGGCCGTGGACGCCATGAACGCCCCTCGGGCCTATATGGTGGGCAAGCGCCTGATCGAGAGCGGGCGGAGCCCCGCCATCGACGTGATCGCAGATCCCGACACCGACCTCAAAGCGCTCCTGCGGGGTTGACGCCGCGATGCGCATCATCGCGGGGGCGTTCGGGGGGCGGCGGCTGGCCAAGCTCGGCAAGGGAGATATGGCGGCCCATCTGCGCCCAACCCCGGACCGGGTGCGCGAGGCGCTCTTCTCGTCGCTGAGCTCTGGCGCCTATGGCGATCCGATCAGCGGGGCCCATGTGCTCGATCTTTTTGCCGGGACCGGCGCGCTGGGGCTCGAGGCACTGTCGCGCGGGGCGGCGGAGGTGAGTTTTGTGGAGAATGGCCGTGTGGCCCAAGGGCTCTTGCGGGAAAACATCGCGACTTTGGGTGTGGCGGATCGCACGACACTGATCGGGCGCGACGCGGTCAAGCGACCACCCCATAGCGGCGCCCCTTTTGATCTGGTGTTCCTCGACCCGCCTTATGGCAAAGGCCTCGGAGCGCGGGCGCTGGCTGTGCCGGGCTGGATCGCGCCGGGCGCTCTGGTGGTGTGGGAGGAGAACGCCCCCCAACCCGCGCCCGAGGGCTTCACCCTGTTGGACCATCGCCGTTATGGCGACACCCATGTCACCCTCCTGGAGGCGCAGGAGCCCTAGGGGCAAAACGCAAAAGGCCGACCCAAATGGGCCGGCCCTCTGGATCCTCCGCGCCAAGGCTTAGTTCAGCGGGGCGCTGTCGTCCCGGGTCACTTGCACGGCGGCGCGCGCATCCGCCACGAGGCCAGCCCCGTCGAGACCCTTCTCGGTCATCTCGGCGATCCAGGCTTCGGTCACCTTGTCCCCCAGCAGGGCGATCTCGCCGGTCAACTCGGGCGACATGGTCGCGATCTCGTTGCCCGCATCAGCCATGGCCTGCTTGCCGGTGGTGTCGCCCGTGTCATGGGCACGACCCGCCAGCGCCGAGGCGGCAAAGCCAGAATTCGCGTCGATCACGGCCTTCAGGTCATCGGGCAGGCTGTCATACTTGGCCTTGTTCATCGCCCAGATGAAGAAGAGGTTATAGAGGCTCTTGTCGCCTGCGACATCCGTATGGCTGTCGGTCAGCTCATCCAGTTTGAGCGAGGGCGACATCTCCCAAGTGATCACGCCGCCATCGACGACGCCGCGCGACAGGGCTTCGGGGAAGGCGGGCACAGCCATGCCCACGGGCGTGGCGCCCACTTCCTTCAGGAGAAGCGTCGCCGGACGGGACGGCCCGCGCAGCTTGAGCCCCTTGAAATCGCCCAGTTCGGCGATTGCGGGGCCTTTCTTGTGCACGAGACCACGCCCGTGCATGTGGGCCGCGATCACCTTCACATCGGCGAAATCATCCATCAGGTGCTTCTGGGTATAGACCCAGGCCGCCTTGGAGGCATCTTCACCGGATTTCGTGGTCATGAAGGGCAGTTCCATGGCCTCGGCCTCGGGGAAGCGCCCGGGCTGGTAGCCGGGGATCACCCAGCCGCCATCCACCGCGCCGTCGCGGATCAGGTCATACATGTTCGGGGCTTTGCCGCCCAGCTGCATGAACGGATAGAGCTCGACCTTGATGCGGCCATTGCTGTCCGCTTCGATCTTGCGGGCCCAGGGCTCCATGAAATGGGTCGGGTTCGCGCTGAGCGGCGAGACGAAATGCTGAAACCGGAGCGTGACCTCCTGCGCGACGCTCGGCAGAGCAGTGGCGGAGAGGGCAAGCATGGCCAGAGCGGCGGTCTTGGAGAGGAAGGTCATCGCTGGGGCCTCCTTTACAATCTGAATACGGTCCTGCGAGCAGGGGTCGAAAGCGCCTGATACGGCGCGCTGCGGGCAGTATCTAGGGTTAAAATGCTCTAGTTGCAAATCATTCGCAAAAACAATGCAGGGCAAATCATCGCAACCAAATGGTCAAATATCTGAAACAAGTCGATTTTCTGCATCCGGCCAAAACACAAGAATTATTTCCCGCGCTTTGGCCGGGATAGCCCGCCCGGGCTCAGGCGGGGACCAATCCGCTGCGGGCAGCGGTCACATATTGGGCAATCCGATCGAAATGCCGGTCCCAGGTTCCGCAGCACCCGCCCCAGATGTCGACCTTGGGATAACGCCCTGCAAGATCGCCCATGCGGTGGCCCAGATCCTCGGGGTCGCCCTCCTCGATATGGCCGAGCTTGCAGAGGGAGACCTTGTCCATGCTCACCGCATTCGGGCGGAGGGAGCGGATCCGGTCCGTCCAGCGTCCGGGCTCCAGGGCGGGCTCAAACTCCAGCGGGTGGGAGCAATTGATGCCATAGCTGTCGGGCCGCGCCGCACCGGCTTCCGCATCCGTTGCCTCGATCGCCTCTTTCAGTGACGGACCCGATTTCAACTTGTGGTGGCTGTCCAGTGTGAAGGAGAGGTTGAGTGGCACGCCGATCCGCGCCGCCGCGCGGCTGATCCCGACGGCCTCGGGGATGTTGTTGATGGTTGCGGCCCAGACGAGATCGACGCCACACTGCTTGAGGTTTGCAATCTGCGTCGCGTGATACTCCTCAGCCTCCTCTGCGGTGATGTCGCGGTTCAGGGCATAGGCATCGCCGCGCGGCCCGAGGCAACCGGCGATAGCGATATGGGGGATTTGGCCCGCATAGGGCGCCGAGACCGCGCGCAGGAAATCAATGCATTTCTGCTGCATCTCGCGCAGGCCTTCGGCGGAATAGCCAAGCTTCTCGGCCCAATCCGGGCTGGCGCGATAGTCGAACCCGGCCAGCAGCGCCCCGCATTGATGCCGGGCCACCACGTCGAGATAGCGGCGGTACATATCATGCATATCGGCCACGGCGGCGGGTTTGTTCATCAGCTCAAACACCGCGAACTCGCGCAATTCATGGCCGTGCCGATACATCAGCTCGGTCTCGGTCCCGCCTTCGGCGAGGTAAATCTGATTATTTAGTCTTGGAAATTCAGCGCTTTGAAATGACATTGGGGTCTCCTCTGGTGCCGTAGGCTACCAGAAAAGGCCCCTCTTGTCTGCGCAGGGGAGATCAGAGTGTGTAGGTCGGGTGGAACAGACCGCCGGGCGAGAGGGTGAAGATCTCACAGCCATCCGCGGTCACGCCGATCGAGTGCTCGTATTGCGCGCTCAGGCTTTTGTCACGGGTCACGGCGGTCCAGTCATCGGCCAGGACCTTGGTCTCCGGGCGGCCCAGATTGACCATGGGCTCGATGGTGAAGAACATGCCCTCCTCGAGGACAGGCCCGGTCCCCTTGCGCCCGTAATGCAGCACATTGGGCGGCGCGTGGAACACCCGGCCCAGCCCGTGCCCGCAGAAATCGCGCACTACGGACATGCGGTGGCTTTCCACGTAGGTCTGGATCGCGTTGCCGATATCGCCAAAGGTGTTGCCGGGGCGAACCGCCTCGATCCCCTTGAAGAGCGCGTCATGGGTCACCTGGATCAGACGCTCGGCCCGGCGGGGCAGCTTGCCCGCCACATACATCCGCGAAGTGTCGCCGAACCAGCCATCCACGATGACCGTCACGTCGATATTCAGGATGTCGCCATCCTTGAGCTTCTTCTCGCCGGGAATGCCGTGGCAGACCACATGGTTGATCGAGATGCAGGAGCCGTGCTTGTAGCCCTTGTAGCCGATGGTCGCCGAGGTCGCCCCCGCCGCATCCACCTTATCGGTGATGATCCGGTCCAGCTCCCCGGTGGTGACACCCGGCACCACATGGGGCGCGATCTCGTCAAGGATCGTCGCGGCCAGCTCCCCGGCTTTGTGCATCCCCGCAAAATCGGCGCGCTCATAGAGGCGAATGCCATCCTTGGTCAGGGTCGCCCGAGGTTGTTCGTTCACGCTGGTCTCCATCATGCATGACAGATAAGGGTTTTTCCGCCGTGCTGCTAGCCCCGCTTAGGCGGTTTGCCGCGCAGGATCAACGGGAAGCGCGTGACCGAGCGTCACTCCGCCGATCTCGATCTCGGTGCCGTAGCAGAGCATTTCAACCCCCGCCTCGCGCGCCGCATCGAAGGCCGCCGCATAGCCGGGGTCGAGATCCGGCGCCATGCGGAGCCGGTTGCAATCGGTGCGCTGCACGAGATAGAGCATTACGGCCCGGTGCCCGGCCTCAACCATGCGGCTGAGCTCCACCAGATGCTTGGCGCCCCGGGTGGTCACGCTGTCGGGAAACTCGGCCCAATCGCCATCGCGGCGCAGGTGGACATTCTTCACCTCCACATAGGCATCCGGCAGCCCGTCTTGCGTCGCCAGAAAATCCACACGGGAACTGGTGCCGTATTTCACCTCCGGCCGGATCGTCTTATAGGCGGCAAGCTCGGTGATGGCACCGGCATTCAGCGCCTCGCCCACCACCTTGTTCGGGACCGAGGTGTCGATCCCGGCCATGTGGCCGTCCTCAAGCTCCACCAGACGCCAGCCATAGTTCAGCTTCTTCTTGGGGTCGTCATTCGGCTCCAGCCAGATCCGTCGCCCGGGATCCTTCAGCCCCAGCATCGCGCCCGGGTTCGGGCAATGGGCGCGGACCTCCTCGCCGGTCTCCTCCAGCGTGGCGTCACTGAGAAAGCGGTTATAGCGCCGGATCAGGCGCGCGGGGATCAGAGGGGTTTGAAAGCGCATGGTGCTCGACCTATACCGAGGCGCAGCACAAGGAAAGAACCACGCGATGAGCACACCCACCGCCGCCATGATCGTGATCGGGGACGAGATCCTGTCCGGGCGCACCCAGGACAAGAACATGTACCACCTTGCGGGCGCGCTGACCGACAAGGGCGTCCCTCTGGTCGAGGCGCGGGTGATCTCGGACGATGCCGACACGATCGTCGCCACCGTGCGGGAGCTGAGCGGGCGCTACACCCATGTCTTCACCTCTGGTGGGATCGGGCCGACCCATGACGACATCACGGCCGACGCGGTGGCGGCAGCCTTTGATCGTCCGATCGATGTGCGCGAGGATGCGCGGGCGCTGTTGGCGGCGCATTATGCCAAGACCGGCGCGGAGCTGAATGACGCGCGGCTGCGCATGGCGCGGATCCCGGACGGGGCCAGCCTGATCGACAATCCGGTCAGCACCGCACCGGGCTTCACCATCGAGAATGTCCATGTGATGGCCGGGGTGCCGTCGGTGTTTCAGGCGATGGTGGCCTCGGTTCTGGCCACGATTGATGGCGGGGCGCCGATCCTGTCGGAAAGCCTGCGGGTGATCCGCCCCGAGAGCGAGATTGCCGGGCCCCTGCGGGATCTGGCCGCGCGGTATCCGGACCTCTCCTTCGGGTCCTACCCGTTCATCCGCGACGGGGTGTTCGGCGCCAATGTGGTGGTGCGCGGGACGGATGCGTCCCTGCTGGGCGAGGCTGTGACCGCCCTGCGCGATGCCTTCCCCGAGGCCGCATGACCGCGCTCTGGGCGGCCATCGACGCGACCTGGGCCGCGCCGCAAACCCATCGCAGCGGGCCTTTCCTGCTGCGCGAGGGGCAGGGCGGGGGGCAGCGCGTCTCAGCCGCCACCCTGAGTGCGGCCGACGGGCCGGACCCGTCCAGCGCCGAGATCGACGCCGCCGCCGAGGCGATGCGGGCGCTGGGCCAGCGACCGCTCTTCATGGTGCGAGGCGCGCAGACCGGGTTTGACGCGCTGCTCGAGGCCAAAGGCTATGAGGTCAACGATCCGGTCGTGGTCATGACCGCCCCGGTCGAGACCGTGGCGCAGGATGGCCCGCCCCCGGTCAGTGCCTTCGCGATCTGGCCGCCTTTGCAGATCATGTGCGAGATCTGGGATGCGGGCGGCATCGGGCCGGAGCGCCGGGCGATCATGGCCGGGTCCTGCGACCCCAAGGCCGCCATTCTGGGCCGGGTCCGCGACCGCGCGGCGGGCTGCGCCTTTGTCGCGCTCCATGACGGCATCGCCATGATGCATGCGGTCGAGGTCAGCGCGCCCCTGCGTCGCCTCGGCACCGCGCGGAACATGACCCTCGGGGCCGCCGACTGGGCCCGGCGCAACGGGGCCCATACCTTCGCCATCCTGACCACGCGCGACAATGCCGCCGCCCAGGGGGTCTATGCTTCCCTCGGCATGGTCCCTGTGGAACAGTACCATTATCGCCAAGACCCCAACTGGATGGAGCCCGCGCCGTGACCGATACCCCAGAGCTTGTAACCGCGCTCGATCTGCCTGCGGTGGATCCGCTCCCGCCCGAGACGGCCAAGTATTTCGCGATCTGCGAGGAGAAGCTCGGCCTCGTGCCCAATGTCCTCAAGGCCTATGCCTTTGATATCGAGAAGCTGAACACTTTCGCGGCGCTCTATAACGATCTGATGCTGGCCGAGAGCGGGTTGACCAAGCTCGAGCGCGAGATGATTGCGGTCGTCGTCTCGTCGGTGAACCGCTGCTATTACTGCCAGGTCGCCCATGGCGCCACCGTGCGCGAACTTTCGGGCAATCCCGAGCTTGGCGAGCAGATGGTGATGAATTACCGGGTCGCCGATATCGATGCGCGGACCATGGCCATGCTCGATTATGCCGTCGCCCTGACCGAGGCGAGCGCCAAGGTCACCGAGGCGGATCGCGCGGTGCTGCGCGACCATGGGTTCAGTGACCGGGACATCTGGGACATTGCCAGTGTGACGGGGTTCTTCAACATGACGAACCGCCTGGCCTCCGGCGTCGATATGCGCCCGAACGCGGAGTATCACGGGGCGCATCGGTGAAATGGCTGGCCGGGATCGTCCCGGCCTGTCTGGCCAGCACCCTCGGGGCGCAGGAGCTTGCCCTGCCCGAGGGAGCGACCCTCATTCATGACGAGAGCGAGCCTGCGATCCGCGCGGTGCTCCCGTCTGGTGCCGCACAGGGCGGCACAGTGCCAACTGCGACGCTGGAGGGCGATGCGCGCCACCGGGTCTGGCGGCTGGTGCCGTCCCATTCGATTGCAAGCCTGCTCGCAAGCCTTGGCCCGCAGGTGGAGGCGGCCGGGTTCTCGCCCTTCCTGACCTGCGAGACGTGGGAGTGTGGCGGCTACAGCTTTCGCCTCGCCATGCCCGATGTGGATCCGCCGACCATGATCGTGGATCTCGGGCGCTTCGGCTATATCGGGGCGGAGGGCGCGACCGGGACCGCCCTCGCGTTCATCCTCAGCACCACGCGGGATTCCAGCTATGTGCAGCTTACCACGGTGACCCCTGTCGGGATTGCGGCGCCCGCCGTGGTCGGGGCAGCGCAGGTCGCGGCCGAGCCGCTTCTCGACCAACCCGCAGATCCCGGGGACTTCTCGGCAACCCTGCTGGAGACGGGCGGCATCGTTTTGGAGGATCTGCGCTTTGAACCTGGCAGCGCGACCCTTGCCGCGGGGTCCTTTGCCTCGCTGACATCTCTGGCTGCGTTCCTGCGGGAAAACCCGACCCGGCGCGTGGTGCTGGTCGGGCATTCCGATGCCCAGGGCTCCACGGCGGGCAATATGGCCCTGTCCAAGCGCCGGGCCGAGGCCGTGCGCGCGCGTCTTCTGGCGGAGTTCGATGTGCCGGGCAGTCAGGTGCAGGCAGATGGCGTAGGCTATCTCGCCCCGCGTGCCAGCAACGACACCGAGGATGGGCGCGAGGCCAATCGCCGGGTCGAGGCGGTGCTCGTCCAGCCCTGAGCGCTCAGAGCGTGGTCGGGTTCCCGTCCGGCGCGTATTCCGCCACGAGGAAGTCGATGAAGGCGCGCACCTTGGGCTGGGTGAACCGGCCCGGCGGATAGACCGCGTAGATGCCCAGATCCTCGTACGGCAGATCCGGCAGGACTTCGACCACCTCACCCGCCTCCAGCGCCTTGCGATAGAGGAAGGTGGGCAGATAGGCGATGCCAAGCCCGGACGCGGCCGCATTGAGCAGCGATTGTCCGTCATTGACCGTCAGCCAGCCCGCTGTTCGGATCTGCCGTCTCTCGCCGGACGGGGCCGTGATCTTCCACAGATTCCCCGAGGCCTGGTTCGAATAGTGCAGCAGTTTGTGATCGCTCAGATCGTCGATTTTCTCTGGCGTCCCGAAGGTCTCCAGATATCCCGGCGCCGCCACCAGCCGCTTCGACGTCTCCGTGAGCTTGCGCGCCCGGAGCGTGCTGTCCTCCAGCTCGCCCACCCGCACGGCCAGATCGAACCCCTCGGAGATCAGCTCCACATAGCGGTTGTTCAGCACCATGTTGATCTGGATGTCCGGGAACTCATGGAGGAATTTCGCCAGCACCGGAGAGAGGTGATTGACCCCGAAATCCGTCGCCACCGAGATCCTCAGGAGCCCGCTCGGCTGGGATTGCATGGCGTTGACCAATGCATCGGCCTCGCCCGCATCGTTCAGCACCCGGCGCGCCCGGTCGTAATAGGCAAGGCCAATCTCGGTCGGGCTCACCCGGCGCGTCGTCCTGTTGAGCAGGCGCGCGCCGAGACGCGCCTCAAGCGACGAGACGTGCTTGGAGACCGCAGATTTCGAGATCCCCATCTTTTTGGCCGCGTCGGTGAATCCGCCTTGGTCCACCACTGTGGCAAATGCTTCCATTTCGGTCAGTCGGTCCATCGGATTGATCCTGGCAGCTACATTCACTGATCAGGTATCGGAGACAATTCAGGCGTTATTGGGCCGTCATCCCGTCATTATAAGGATTTTGCCCCGTGATTGTTGGCCGATTCCGCCGCAAACCGGCCAGAAGGTGGCAATGCCCCTTTTTTGCCGTGTTTGCTGAGGGGTTTAGCAGGCTCTCGGTCGTGAGACGCGGCCAACCGGTCACGCCCTTTGGATCCCGAAAAAGTGACCGGAGCGCGACGGATTTGCAGCATGTCTTGGGTCGCGGCTGAGTCGACGCGCGGGGGCTCAGAGCGTGGCGGCCAGCCGCGCGCCCTGATCGATGGCGCGTTTCGCGTCGAGCTCTGCCGCCACATCCGCCCCGCCGATCACATGGACCGGCACGCCGCTCTCGACCAGCGCATCCGCAAGCCCCCGATCGGGCACCTGCCCGGCGCAGAGCACGATCGTGTCCACTGCCAAAGTCTGCGGATCCGTGCGTGCCTCACCCTTGGAGATCTGTAGCCCGTCCTCGGTCACCGCCTCATAATTCACGCCGCCGATCATCTGCACGCCTTTCATCTGCAGGCTGGCGCGGTGGATCCAACCGGTGGTCTTGCCGAGCCGTTTGCCGAGCTTCTCGGATTTGCGCTGGAGCAGAGTGATCTGGCGGGCGCTGGCCTCTGGCTGTGGACCCTCCGCCGCAAGGCCGCCACGGGTCTCGGCGGGGTCAGTGACGCCCCATTCCCGTTTCCACAGATCCGGGTCCTCGGTCGGGCTCTCGCCCTGATGGGCCAGATACTCGGCCACATCGAACCCGATGCCGCCCGCGCCGACAATCGCGACGCTGTCGCCGACCTCGGCCCCGCCGCGCAGCACATCTATATAAGAGAGCACGTTTTCAGCCTCCTGACCGGGGATTTCCGGGTCGCGGGGCAGCACGCCCGTGGCCACCACCACCGCGTCATAACCTGCGACGGTCTCGGGCGTGACCTCGGTGCCAAGGCGCAGGTCGACCCCGCGCTCGGCGACCATTGTCTCGTACCAGTCGACAAGGCCGTGGAACTCCTCCTTGCCGGGGACCATGCGCGCCATGTTCAGTTGCCCGCCGATCCGGTCAGCCCGGTCAAAGAGCGTCACAGCATGGCCCCGCTCCGCCGCCACGAGCGCCGTGGACAGGCCCGCAGGCCCGGCGCCGACAATCGCGATCTTGCGCGGCGTCTCGGCAGGCGCGTAGGTCAGCTCGGTCTCGTGACAGGCGCGCGGGTTCACAAGGCAGGAGCTCAGCTTGCCCGAGAACGTATGGTCGAGGCAGGCCTGATTGCAGGCAATGCAGGGCGCGATGGTGTCCGCACGCCCGGCTGCGGTTTTGGCCACGAACTCCGCATCCGCGAGGAAGGGCCGCGCCATGGAAACCATATCCGCGCAACCTTCGGCCAGCACCTCTTCGGCGACCTCGGGGGTGTTGATCCGGTTCGAGGTGATCACGGGGATCGAGACCTCGCCCATCAGCTTCTGAGTGACCCAGGCGAAGGCTTTGCGCGGGACGGATGTGGCGATGGTCGGGATCCGTGCTTCGTGCCAGCCGATGCCGGTGTTCAGGATCGATGCGCCCGCGCCCTCGATGGCATGGGCAAGCTGCACGACCTCTTCCCAGGTGGAGCCGTTGGGGATCAGGTCGATCATGCTCAGGCGATAGATCACGATGAAATCCTCGCCCACGGTCTCGCGCACCCGGCGCACGACTTCGACCGGCAGGCGCATCCGGTTTTCATAGCTGCCGCCCCAGCGGTCCTCGCGGCGGTTCGTGTGGGTGACGAGGAACTGGTTGAGGAAATAACCCTCCGAGCCCATGACCTCGACCCCGTCATAGCCCGCTTCGCGGGCCCGGGCGGCGGCGGTGGCGATATCCGCGATCTGCTTTTCGATGCCCTCTTCGTTCAGTTCCTTGGGCGGAAATGGCGAGATCGGGGATTTCACCGCCGAGGGGCCGACGCAATCGGGCGAATAGGCGTAGCGCCCGGCATGGAGGATCTGCATCGCGATCTTGCCCTCGGCCGCGTGGACCCGGTCCGTCACGATACGGTGGTTGGCGATATCCTCGGGCGTGAAGAGCCCCGCCGCCCCGGGAAACACGCCGCCCTCCTTGTTGGGCGCCATGCCGCCCGTCACCATCAGACCGACACCGCCCCGGGCGCGCGCCGCGTAGAACTCTGCCACACGGTTCCAGTCCCGCGTCTCCTCAAGCCCCGTATGCATCGAGCCCATGAGCACCCGATTGCGCAGGGTTGTATGGCCCAGCTCCAAAGGACGCAGAAGGTTCGGATAGGCTGTCATGATGGCGCTCCGGTGGTGTGGCGATTGCCGCGCAGACTGCCGGGGGGCGGCGGGGATGTCATCCGCAACGCTGCGTCAGTCCTCGGCAGCCCTTGCGCGGGCCTCGGCCTGAAACGCGCCGCGCAGCTGATCGAGCTCGGCGCGCAGGAGCGCAACCTCGCCCCGCAGATCATCCGCCAAATCCCCGCCCGCGAGGATTGGCAGACGCGCCAGCACAGCCTCCGTGGCGCTGTCGATGATCAGAAAGACGGACGTGCCATCGCGCAGAACCGTCGCAGGGAGGGGCCAGCGCACCTCCCAAACACCGGGCTGACCGGGCAGGGCGGTGACCTCCGGATCCGAAAGGCGCGTGCCGTCCAGCAAGACCGCGAGGGCTGGTTCCGCTCCGGGATTGGTTGCGGTCAGACGGCCCTGCCAGATACCTCCGGCAAAACCGGTTTTTTCCAGTTCGAACGCAGTGGGGGTGTCGGAGGGCATGGGCGTCACAGCTCCGCTCTGGCATGGCGCGACAGGATGAGGTCGCAGAAGGTGAGGCGTCGCATGGCGGGCTCCTCGACCATCAGGTCGATCCAGATCCGCTCCAACGGCATGTCGCGCAAGTGACCATAGGCCAGATCGAAGGCCACCTCGGTGGTGCTGCCTTCGGTGGGCGGAAACTCCGCAAGCATCTGCGCGGTGTTCGGTCCCTGCTGCAGGTTGAGACGGCCATAGAGCCGGGTCTCTGCGGACATCGTCAGATTGAGGGTGAGCCTCAAGACGTCGCGTAAGCCGATCCCGGTGACCTGATCTTCCGGCAGGCTCAGGACGAGCGACAGGAAGGAACCGCGAAAGCGCAGCGTGTCGAGGGACAGGGCGAACCGGGCGGGCGCCGCAGGCAGGGCGAGGGTCTGGCGCAGGGTGATCTCGGCCAGGGGGCAGTCGTGAAAGAGCGCAAGATCCGGGCTGATCTTAGTGCCGTTTTCCGGCCCCACATGGGCGGCGGGCAGGGCCGCATCGCACCAGGAGAGAGGTCTGTAGGCCCAGAGTGCTCCGGCAGGGACCGCCGCCGGGGCAGCTTGCAGGGTGCGCAACCCGGCCTCGGCCTGTCTTGCGGCGCGATCCGCATCCGCCCGGGCCGCGCGCGCAGCGTCCCGGCGAGTGCGCAGGGCCGCCGCGTCCGCAGGGGAGCCCTCGGCGAGGGCCTCTTTCTGTCCGGTGATCAGATCGCTCAAACGGCGCAGCATGCGGCGTGGTCCCTTTCCATCGGCCCATGGTCTGGCGCGCCGTGTGATCCAGCGCGCAAACCCACCCTATCGCGCCATGCCCGGGCGGCAAGCGGGAACCGCGCGGGGCTATTGCGCCTCGGCGCTCGGGGGCAGGTTGCTCCGTCGGATCGCTTCGGCGAAGTCGCGCACGGCGCTCAGCCCCTCGCGCGCTGAAAGCGGGTCGGCCTCGAACCCCAGAACGGCGAGGGCCACGATCCGCCCGTCCACGTCGAGAAAGGCGCGCCAATGCTCGGCGGTCATGCCGGGTGCGTAGCTCTCGCTCTCGTCCCGGGCATGGACATAGAGCACATCGCCCCGGGAGAAGCTGTCGAGGATCGTGACAGTCGCTGCATTCTTGTCCCGGCTCAGCATGGCCCGCCCGGTTTCGGAGCGCAGAAAGCTCGCGAGCAGATCGGATTGGCTGGCCACTTCAATCGCATCGGTCTCCCGGACGGCGGCGGTCAGAAGGGCATGGATTGGAGGCTGCGGTGCCTCCTCCGAGCGGGTGATCGCCGCGCAATTGCCCAGAAGGACGAAGGCCTGAGTGCCGCGATCCCGTGTCGCGAACGGATAGACGCAGAACCCTTCGGGCCCGGCAATCGTGACCTCCCCGCGGGAGACAGTCACCGCCGATTGTCCGATCGCCCCGATGGACAGGCCAATCGCGCCCAGCTCGGCGCAGCCCGCCAGCACGAGGCTGGCGAGCCCGGCCAGGCCCGCCATGCGGACCCGGCGCAGAGCAAACCGCTCAGAGATCGGCGTAAACGTGCTTTTCTTCGCCGCCGCCGGGATGGGTCACCGCCCCGAGACGCGCGCCGCCCACAAGCTGGGCGTATTTCCACAAGGCACCGGTCGCATAGATCGTCTCGCGCGGGCCGGCCCAATTGGCCTTGCGCTCGGCCAGCTCGTCCTCGGTCAGCGCGACCGAAAGCTCGCCCTTGATCGCGTCGATGGTGATCATGTCGCCATCCTGGAGCATCGCGATGGGACCGCCATGGGCCGATTCCGGACCCACATGGCCGACGCAGAAGCCGCGCGTTGCGCCAGAGAAGCGGCCATCGGTGATCAGCGCCACCTTCTTGCCCATGCCCTGACCCGAGAGCGCGGCGGTGGTCGCCAGCATCTCGCGCATGCCCGGACCACCTGCGGGGCCCTCGTTGCGGATGACGAAAACATCGCCCTCTTCATAGGCGCGGTTCTGCACTGCCTCGAATGCGTCTTCCTCGCATTCGAACACGCGGGCCGGGCCGGTGAAGCTCAGCTGGTCCTCGGTCATGCCCGCGATTTTCACGATGGCACCTTCGGGGGCGAGGTTGCCCTCCAGCCCGACAACACCGCCCGTGGTCGAGAGCGGCTTGTCCACCGGGTAGATCACCCGGCCATCGGCGTCGCGCGCGACCTTGTCGAGCTCTTCGCCCATGGAATAGCCCGTGGCGGTCATGCAGTCTTCGTGGATCAGACCGGCGCGGCGCAGCTCGCGCATCACAACCGGCACACCGCCCGCCTCATACATGTCCTTGGCCACATATTTGCCGCCCGGCTTCAGGTCGACGAAATAGGGCGTGTCACGGAAGATGTCGCAGACATCCTGCAGCGTGAAGGAGATCCCGGCCTCATGGGCAATTGCGGGCAGGTGCAGACCGGCATTGGTCGACCCGCCGGTGCAGGCCACGATGCGCGCGGCATTCTCCAGCGACTTGCGGGTCACGATGTCCCGCGCGCGGATGTTCTTCTCGATCAGGTCCATCACCGCGCGGCCCGAGGCCTCGCCATACTGGTCCCGGCTCTCATAGGGTGCGGGCGCCCCGGCAGAGTTCGGCAGCGCGAGGCCGATCGCCTCGGAGACACAGGCCATGGTGTTGGCGGTGAACTGACCGCCACACGCCCCGGCGGAGGGGCAGGCCACGCGCTCCAGCACTTCGAGCTCGGCATCGGAGTAGTTCCCGGCCTGGTGCTTGCCCACGGCCTCGAACACATCCTGAACCGTGACATCCTCGCCGTTCAACCGGCCCGGCAGGATCGAGCCGCCATAGATGAAGACCGAAGGGACGTTGAGACGCACCATGGCCATCATCATCCCCGGCAGGGACTTGTCGCAGCCCGCCAGACCCACAACCGCGTCATAACAATGGCCGCGCATGGTCAGCTCGACCGTGTCGGCAATCGCCTCGCGCGACGCCAGCGACGAACGCATGCCCTCATGGCCCATGGCGATCCCGTCGGTCACGGTGATCGTGGTGAACTCGCGCGGCGTGCCATAGGCCTGCTTGACGCCCATCTTCACGGCTTGGGCCTGACGGCTCAGCGCGATGTTGCAGGGCGCGGCTTCGTTCCAGCAGGTGGCGACCCCGACCAGCGGCTGGTGGATCTCTTCCTCGGTCATGCCCATCGCATAGTAATAGGACCGGTGCGGCGCGCGGGCCGGGCCTTCGGTGACATGACGGCTGGGCAATTTGGACTTGTCGAACGGACGCTTGAGCATGACGTGTCTCTCCTGGCAATTGCTCCGCCTGATACGCGCTCAGGGACGTCGGCACAAGCATGGCGGAGGCCTAACGCAGCGCTGACGGGATCGCGCGCAGGCTTGCGGGGCTATTTCAGCCTCGGAGTTTTTTGATGACCCGCCTTTCTCTCGCTTTGACAGCCATTTTGACCCTGACCCTTCCCCCTGCCGCGCAAGCCCAGGACAACACCCCGTCCCTGCTGATCCGGCCGGAGACGAGCCTGACGCTCCGCCCCAATGTGGAGCTGACCGTGCGGCCCGAGATCCTGCGGGATCTGCGTTTGACCGCGACCCAGATCGAGCAGTTCCTGCGCGCTCATCCTGAGTTGGATAAGGAGGCCAAGCCTCTGCCCGACGGGCGCATCCAACTGCCGCCTGATCTGGTGGAGGGCGCGCGCTACGGGCTCGAGAAGCGCATGGCCATCGCCGGGCATGGGCAGGTTTTCGATATCGAGGGCCGTCCGATCAAGATCGACCGGGATGAGGCTGCCAAGCTTCTGTCCGATATCCAGGAAGTTGCCCTGCTGGAGCGGCGCGCCAGCAAACTGCCTGAGATGGAGGGCATGGATCAGCTCATCGAGATCACCAAAATCCTTGAGGAAGTGCGGAGCCTCCGCGATCTGGACGAGACGAACCGGCTTTACGCGCAATACCTCACCATCCGGGCCGAGGCGCAGATGCTGGAGGATTCGCGTCGCGCCGCCCTGCTATGGCGGGCCGAGCACCTGTCGCGGCTGCTCTTCCCCCGTCCGGAGATCGAAGCCGTGCTGCGCCCGGATCTCATCCGCGTCAAGCTGCGCCTGTCGGACTGGATCATCTCCCTGCTCACGCAGACCGACTATATGCGCAGCTGCGGGGCCGAGGATGTGCCCGTGCCGCCGGATTTCTCGACCAACTCGTCGAAATGGACCTTCCAGGGCAATCTTGCGAGCACGCTGATCGTTCAGGGCAAGACCGCGGCGGTCTATACCTATGCCTCGCCCTCGGTGCGCGGCAGCTGTATCGCCCTGCCGCGTGGGCCCGGTGGTACCACCGATGTGGCGGGTGTGATCTGCCAGAGTGCGGAGACCGGCAAGGCCTGTTTCTGGGACAATCTCGAAAAGGGCACGGGCGACATCATTCCCTTTGGCAACAACGCGGTCATCAAAATCCGCGACATGCAGGACGCGACCGAGCTGTCGCTGAACTGCACGGGCTGCCATCAGGGCAACAACGTGTTCAACATCTCGCCGGATGATCCCACATGGTGCCGCCTGCTGCGCGGTGGCCAAAGCGGGGCGAATTGCAACGCGCTGTCGGGGCCCAATGCGGCGAATTTCACGACCGAGGTGGATCCCGGCGTGCTGCCCCTGAGCGTTCCGGGGACTATGCCGCCGGTGCTGCATTCGCGCTATACGCCGCTCTCGGGCTCGCCCGCGCGTCCGGGATGGGTGAACAACACCGCCCCGGGCTGCGGGGGTGCCTGTCATCTGGGGCCGAACGGCGCCTTCACGCCGCCGCCCATGCCGCCGACCTGCGGCGCCAACTGCAACTGAGGACGGTTGTCCTCAGCGCCTGCGCGGGCCATAGGTCCGCGCGAGCAGCCGGAGCCACGCGAAATGTCCTTTTGGACCCCTGAATTTGACCGATTTGCAGCCCCGGCGCGGACCCGCCCGGCGCTGTGGCGTTTCTTTGCGGGCCTTGTCCTGCTGGTCGTGGTCTACATCGCGTGCCTTGCGGGGATCTTTGGTCTGATCGCGCTGATCGGAGGAGAGTCGGCGCTGATCCATTGGATGCAGCGGGTGGAGCAGGCCGCCGGACCCACAGCGACCCTGATCCTGCTGGCGACGTTCGGTGGTGTGATCCTCGGACTATGGGCGGCGCTGCGACTGATCCATGGGCGCGGGCTGAGCACAACGCTTGGTCCTGCGGGGCTGGGGCGGCGCGGGTTTCAGCGGGCCGCGTTGATCACCGCTGCGGGGCTTGTCCTGTCCATGGCGCTCTTTCTGCCGCGGATCGAGATCCTGCCGAACCTGCCTTGGGCGATCTGGGCGTCGTTCCTGCCCCTCGCGCTCTGCCTGATCGCGCTGCAGACCGGGGCCGAAGAGATGCTCTTTCGAGGCTATCTGCAACAGGAGCTTGCCACGCGTTTTGCCAACCCGCTGGTCTGGATGCTCCTGCCCAGCATCCTCTTTGGGCTGGCCCATTACGATCCGGGCGCTGCGGGGGAGATCGCCTGGATGGTGGCCCTGGCCGCTGGGCTCTTTGGCCTGCTGGCGGCGGATCTGACCCGGCGTACAGGTCATATCGGCGCGGCCTGGGGGATGCATTTCGCCAATAACTGCTTTGCAATCCTCGGGATCTCGGTGCAGGGCACGATCCCGGGCCTGTCCCTCTACACCACCGAGCTGGCAATTTCGGATGCTGCCGAGATCGCGCCCCTCCTGTGGCAGGATATGGCGATGACCGTCCTGCTCTATCTCGCCGTGCGCTGGGCTGTCGCGCGCTGATTGCATTTCCCGGCGGCGCCGACTATCTCAGGCGCACACGACCCAGCCCCTTTCCGACCAGAGCGACCGATGAACTGGATCTCCAACTACGTCCGCCCGACCATCAACTCCCTGTTTTCGCGGCGCGAAGTGCCCGAGAACCTGTGGACCAAATGCCCCGAATGCGGAACGATGCTGTTCCACCGGGAGCTGTCGGACAACCAATTCGTCTGCGTCAGCTGCGACCACCATATGGCGATCACGCCCCGCGCGCGCTTTGAGGCGCTGTTTGACGGCGGGATCTTCTCGGAAGTCGAGGTGCCCGCGCCGATCGCCGATCCGCTGCAATTCCGCGATCAGAAGAAATACCCTGACCGGATGAAAGCCGCGGTGAAAACCACAGGCGAGAAAGAGGCGATGCTGGTCGCCGAAGGTGAGATCGGGCGCACGCCGATCATTGCCGCCGCTCAGGATTTCAGCTTCATGGGCGGCTCCATGGGGATGTATGTGGGCAACGCGATCGTGGCCGCCGCCGAGCGCGCGGTGGAACTGAAGCGCCCGTTGATCCTGTTCTCCGCCGCCGGGGGCGCGCGCATGCAGGAGGGCATTCTGAGCCTGATGCAGATGCCGCGCACGACCGTGGCGGTCGAGATGCTCAAGGAAGCCGGGCTGCCCTATATCGTCGTGCTGACCCACCCGACCACGGGCGGGGTGACGGCCTCCTATGCGATGCTGGGCGATGTGCAGATCGCCGAACCCAACGCGCTGATCTGCTTTGCCGGGCCGCGCGTGATTGAGCAGACCATTCGTGAGAAGCTGCCCGAAGGGTTCCAGAGGGCCGAATACCTGCTGGATCACGGGATGCTCGACCGGGTGACCCACCGCATGAAGTTGCGCGAAGAGCTGATCCGGATCACGCGCATGCTGCTGGGGCTCGACCCGGCGATCGCCGGGGATCTGCCTGCGCCGGAGCCCGCTCCGGCAGCGGACGCAGCGGCGGAGACTGCGCCGGAATCCTCGCCGCCCCTGGCTCAGCCCGGGGAAGGCCGCCCGTCCGGCTCGTGAGCGGGGTTAAATCCGACATCATCCTCGAGAGGTTGATGTCCCTGCACCCGAAAATCATCGATCTGACGCTGGATCGGGTCTGGCGTCTTCTGGCGGCACTCGACCATCCAGAACAGGCGATGCCGCCTGTGATCCATATCGCCGGGACAAATGGCAAGGGCTCGACCCTCGCCATGCTCCGCGCGGGGTTGGAAGGGGCGGGCCTGAGCTGTCATGCCTATACCTCGCCCCATCTCGCCCGCTTCCATGAGCGCATCCGCGTCGCGGGGGAGCTGATCTCCGAGCCCGATCTGTCGGCGCTGCTGGAGGAGTGCGAGACGGCCAATGGCGGCGCATCCATCACCTATTTCGAGATCACGACCGTGGCGGCCCTGCTGGCCTTTGCCCGGACTGCGGCTGACTACACGCTGCTGGAGGTTGGGCTGGGCGGCCGGCTCGATGCCACCAATGTGGTGGACCAACCGGCGCTCTGCGTGATCACGCCGGTCTCTCTCGACCACCAGCAGTTTCTGGGCGAGACCGTGGCGGATATCGCGGGTGAAAAGGCCGGGATCCTCAAGCGTGGCGTGCCTTGCGTGGTTGGTCCGCAATCCGATGAGGCGCTCGAGGTGATCGAGGCGAAAGCCGCCCGGGTGGGCGCGCCTCTGCTGGTCTATGGCCAGCATTGGCATGTGGGGATCGAGCATGACCGGCTGGTCTATCAGGACGAGACGGGTCTGTTGGATCTGCCGCGCCCGGTCCTACCCGGCCCCCATCAGATCGAGAATGCCGGGGCGGCTCTGGCCGGGCTGCGCGCGTTGGGTGTGGGCCAAGCCGAGGCGGCCATGACCCGTGCGGAATGGCCCGCGCGCATGCAACGGCTGCGCGATGGGGCTCTGGCGACAGCGCATCCCACCCTCGATCTCTGGCTCGACGGCGGGCACAACCCGGCGGCGGGGACAGCGCTGGCTGAGACCCTTGCCGGTCTGCCGGAGCGTCCGACCTATCTCGTTTGCGGCATGCTGCGCACCAAGGATGTCTCCGGGTTTTTGCGCCCTCTGGCGGCGCAGGCGCGGGCATTGCGCGCGCTCTCGATCCCCGGGGAGCAAGCGACTCTCACCGGGGCCGAGACCGCCGAGGCGGCCCGGGCCGTGGGGCTCGAGGCGCGCGAGGTGGCGGGCGTCTCCGAGGCTTTGGCCGAGATCGCAGGGGAAGACCCCAATGCGCGGGTGGTGATTTGCGGCTCGCTTTACCTGGCGGGGGCGGTCCTGCGCATGCAGGCGTGATCACAGGCCGCCGTTAACCAGAATCACACGCGGCCAATCTAGAACATATCCTGAACACGCCCGTCTTGCGGGCGCCATCGGGATCGCGATTTGCCCAAGAAATCCAAGACCCTCGCCACCCAGGGCGACGATGCGGATCACACCTATTCCAGTGTGGGCTATCCGAATGACGCCTATTACCTGCCCGAAGGCACCGACCTGAAGGTTATGGATCTTAAACTGGTGGATGAGGACGGGGATGGCGATATCGGGCCCGGCGACACGATCAACGGGTCCGAGGTCACGGCCTCCTTTCTCGGCGACGCGGTGGGCGTGGATTTTGGCGATGGGGAGCAGATCGTCGAAGGCGTGACCTTCTATCTCTCCGATGGCAGTCAGGTCTTCATGGCCACCGATGGCACCCAGCTCGAAGATGGCGAGTCCACGGGGAGCAAATGGGTCCATAGCAGCACCGATGTCCCCGTCAGCTCGATCACCGCGCCCTGTTTCGTGGCCGGAACCCTGATCGCGACGCCCGAGGGCGAGGTGCCGGTCGAGGCCCTGCGCGCGGGCGATCTCGTTCTGACCCGGGATCACGGGGCGCAGCGGCTCCTTTGGGTTGGGCAGGTGACCCTGCCGGGGGAGGGCGAAGCCGCGCCGATCCGCTTTGATCCAGAGGCGCTGGGCGGGGAGCGTCCGCTCTGGGTCTCCCCCCAGCACCGGATGCTCTTGCAAGACGGGCGGCTGGATCTCCTGCTCGCTGAGGGTGAGGTGCTCGCCGCCGCTTGCCATCTGGTCAATGGCGACACGGTGGCCCCGGATCCGCGGATGCAGGTCACCTATGTGCACCTGCTTTTTGCCCGGCATGAGATCGTCTTTGCCGAGGGCGTGCCGAGCGAGAGCTTTCATCCCGGCGAGGAAGGGATGCGGTCCTTCGGTCCCGGACGGCGGGAAAGCGCGGCGGAGACCTTCCCGGATCTCGCGGCCTTCCTCACCGGATATGGGCCTTGCGCCCGGCGCGTCCTGCGCGCCCATGAGGCCGTTCTCGCCGGACGTGTGGTGATCGGGCGCCGCACAACGGGGGCAGCCCTGGCCGCCTAGGCCAGCGTGTCGATCTTGGTCGCGAGCTTGATGTCCAGATCCGACAGCCCGCCCACATCATGGGTGCTGAGCGTGACGTCCACGGTGCGATAGACATTGAACCACTCGGGATGGTGGTCCCATTTCTCGGCCCAGAGCGCCACATGGCTCATGAAGGCGAAGGCGGCGGTGAAATCGGCAAACTCGAAACGCTTCTCGATGGCGTCGCGCCCGTCTACCAGCGCCCATCCCGCTGCCAAAAGAGGGGCCAGCGCCGCATCGCGCGTCTCAGGGGTCAGTTTCTCAGCCATCAGTCCTCCGACAGGGTTTTCTTGAACGGGCCGTAGCCGGTCATCACTTCGATCTCCTCGTCCACCGCGTCTTTCTCGGCGGCAAGATAGGTGCGGATCGCATCGGCAAATCCGGGATCCCGCACCCAATGCAGGGAATGGGTCTGGGTCGGCAGGTAGCCGCGCGCAAGTTTATGGGCGCCCTGTGCCCCGGCCTCGACCGTGGCGAGCCCCTGGGCAATCGCGAAATCGATGGCCTGGTAGTAGCAGGCCTCGAAATGCAGGCAGGGATAGTCCTCGATACAGCCCCAGTAGCGTCCATAGAGCACGTCGCGCCCGATGAAGTTCAGTGCTCCGGCGATGGGCTCCCCATCGCGCAGGGCAAGCACCATCATCATGTCGTCGCGCAAGGTCTCTTGAGCGATGTCAAAGAAGCGGCGGGTGAGGTAAGGCGTGCCCCATTTGCGCGCGCCCGTATCCTGATAGAATACCCAGAACGCATCCCAGTGCTCCGGCCGGATCGCGTCGCCGGTGAGCTGGACGATCTCGCCCCCGAAGCTCTGGGCGGTTTGGCGCTCCTTGCGGATATTCTTGCGTTTGCGCGACGAGAGCGAAGCGAGGAAATCGTCGAATGCGACGTAGCCCCGGTTCTCCCAGTGAAACTGCTGACTGCTGCGCGCCATCAGGCCCATGGCCTCGCCAGCGCGCGCCTCGGTCTCGGTGCAGAAGGTGATGTGGAGGGAGCTGACCTCCGCCTCGACCGCCACTTGCACGGCACCTTGCACGAGTGCCGATTGGCCGACGGTTTCAAAGCCCGGGCGGGTTAGCAAACGGCGGCCCGTGGCCGGGGTGAAGGGGACCGCAACCTGCAGCTTGGGATAGTAGCGCCCGCCCGCCCGCTCATAGGCATGGGCCCAGTTGTGATCAAAAATATACTCACCCTGGGAATGGGACTTTGCGTAGAGCGGCGCGACCGCGATCACCATGCCCTCGGCGCGGGCCACCAGATAGCGGGGCGCCCATCCGCTTCCGGCGCCGACCGAACCGGATTGCTCCAAGGCGCGCAGGAAGCGATGGGTGGTGAACGGATCCGCCGGGCGGCCATCATCCGCCGCCTCTGGGCAGGCGCAGGCATCCCAGTCCTGCGCGTCGATCTCGGCCAGCGTGTGAATCACGCTGATTTCGACGCTTGTCTCGGCTGGGGTGGCGGTGGGCGCGGGGTCTGGGATCATCGAAGCTTTCACCATCGGGCACTGGGTTCAAACATGGCCCCGTCGCGAATGGGGTCAACCCTGCGCACCCCTCGTGGGCCATGGATCAGGGCAGGTATCCCTCAAAGGTGATGTTGTCCGCAGTTTCGAGGGCGGTTTTGGCCTCTTCGGGGCTGCGGATGGTCCAGGTCAGCACCGGCACGCCTCGCGATTTCAGCGCGTGGACGGGGGCCATCTGCAAGGATCTGCGATCATGGCTGATGAAGCTCGCACCAACCCGATCGAAATCGGTGATGGCGCTCAGATGGTCCGCGCGCGCTTGGGTCAGCCCGGGCTCCGTCGCAAAGTCCTTGGTGACAAGCCCGATGGGGCAGTCCGGAGACAGCGTTTGGAAAGACGCCACAGCATCTGGGTTGAAGGACATGACGGCGACCGGTCCGTCATAGGTGGCGAGTGCGCGCGCCACCGCGCGCGCCAACGCGCCATCCTCGGGGGTTTCCTTGCTGGGATGGCTCTTCAGTTCGACCAAGAGCGGGACGCGCCCCGCGACGCGGGTCAGCACCTCCGCCAGGGGCGGGGGTGCCTCCGCGCTGTGTTTCAGGGGGATCCGGGTCATCTCCGCAAGGCTGTGGTCCCGCACCCGCCCGTCCAACCCGGTCAGCCGCACAAGCTCCGGATCATGAAAGACCAGCGCTTCGCCATCGCCGGTCAGTTGCACATCGATCTCGAGCCCATAGCCCTGGGCGATGGCCGCCTCGATCGCGCCAAGACTGTTCTCCACGCGGCCCTGTTTGGCATCGTGCAAGGCGCGATGGGCCAGAGGCCGGTCGAGAAAGGCGCGGGGCAGGGCGGTCATGGGCGGATCTGGAAGATCCCCTCGATCTCAACCGCGACGCCGAAGGGCAGGGCGGCGGCGCTGACGGCGGAGCGGGCATGGCGCCCGGCATCGCCCAGGGCCTCGACCATGAAATCCGACGCCCCGTTGATCACTTTGGGCTGGTCGCCAAAATCCAGGGTCGAGTTCACAAAACCCACCAGCTTGACCACGCGCACCAACCGGTCGAGGTCGCCGTCACAGGCCGCGCGCACTTGCGCCAGCAAGTTGATCGCGCAGAGCTTTGCTGCAGCCGCGCCAGCTTCGGCCTCCAGATCATCGCCGAGCTTGCCCTTGACCATCTCGCCATCGGCCATGGGCAACTGCCCCGAGACATGGACAAGGTCGCCCACCTGCACGAAGGGCACGTAATTGGCCGCCGGGGCCGCAGCCTCCGGCAAGGTGACGCCCAAGGCGGCGAGGCGGTCTTCGAAATTGCTGGCCATGCTCAGTCTCCCGTGATTTCGGCTCCCTTATCCCTCACGGAAAGCGCGATTGAAATAGTCGCTGAGCGGTTTCACGAAATACTCGATCGGGGTGCGGTCGGCGGTGCGGATGAAGGCCTCCACCGGCATGCCCGGGATCAGGTCGAGCCCGGAGAGCTTCTCCATCTCGCCCTCTTGCGGAGCGGTTTCGACCCGGTAGAAGGAAGCGCCCGTGGCCTCATCGACGAACGCATCCGGCGAGACGCTGACCACCTCACCCTTCAATTCCGGTGTGCGGCGCTGATCGAAGGCGGAGAAGCGCAGGTTCACCTCCTGCCCGACAAAAACCTCGTCCACATTGATCGGATTGACCCGGCTGGTGATGATCAGCGGACGGTCCTGGGGCACGAGATAGAGCACGGGCTCCGCGGGCCGGATCACCGAGCGTTCGGCGAAAATCGCAAGGTCGTAGACGATGCCACCCACGGGCGCGCGAATGTCGAGGCGGCTCAGCCGTTCGCGCAGGGCGCGGCGTTGCTGCTGCAACTCAAGTTCCTGGGCCTGAGTGTCGCGCAGCCGCGCGATGGCCTCTTCTCGGCGCGAGGTGGTGAGCTTGAGGATCTCGATATCGATCTCGGTCTGCCGGCCACCGAATTCCGCCTTGGAAGCTGTGAGCTCCCCGACCGAGCCCAGCAGACGCGCCTGCTCGCGCTGCAGCGACAGGACCCGCGAGGCCTGTGCCAGCCCGCGATCCAGCAGGCTTTGCTGATCCGCGAGCTCCTGCTCGATCAGGTCGAGCTGTTTGCCCAGTGCCACTTGCTGCGCGGTGATCCCCTCGATCTGGTTGTCGATTTGCGAGCGGCGGCGGGCGAGTTGCTCGGTTTCGGTCTGGATCGAAGTGTTGCGCGCCTCAAAAAGGCGCCGCTGGCCCGCCATGACATCGGCGATTTCGGCGCTGGATCCTGCCGCCGCGAGCAGCGCGTCATCGAAGATTACCTCTTCGACCCCATCCCGCTCGGCCACAAGCAGCGCGCGCCGCGCCATCAGCTCAAACAGCTGACCCTCGACAATCGCCAGATCCGTCAGCAGCAGCGTCGGATCAAGCTGGATCAGCAGCGAACCGCTTTCCACCGTGTCGCCTTCATCCACGGCAATGCGCTGCACCACGCCACCATCGGGATGCTGAACGACTTGCCGGTTCTGATCGACCTCGATCTGTCCCGGGGCAATGATGGCGCCGGCGATATTGGCCATGACGGACCATGTTCCGAAACCGCCGACCAGTATCGCGAGGGCGGTCCCGCCGATCAGCAATTGGCGGCTGGCGGGGAATTTGCGGGATGAGGGGCTCATGACACACCTCCTGCGGCTTTCTTGAGGATTTCCTTGTGGTTCGAGACCATGGATTTCAGCACCTCGTCGCGGGGGCCAAAGGCCTTGCGCGAGCCGCCTTCGAGCACCAGAAGCGTTTCGCATTGCTCAATCGCGGCGGGCCGGTGGGCCATGATCAGCACGGCCTTCCCGTCCTTCTTCATCCGCGCAACGGCGGCGTTCAGAGCCTGCGAGCCGCTATTGTCGAGGTTTGAGTTCGGCTCATCCAACACCAGCAGCACCGGATCGCCATAGAGCGCCCGGGCAAGCCCGATCCGCTGCATCTGCCCGCCGGACAGTTTGGTCTGACTGCCGAGGATTTGCGTGTCGTAGCCTTTGGGCAGTTTCAGGATCATCTCATGGGCGTCGGCGCGCTTGGCCGCATCCACCACGGCCTGAGCATCGGGTTGGGTCGCGAGGCGGGCGATGTTTTCGGCAATCGTGCCGTCAAACAGCACCACCTGCTGGGGCAGATAGCCGATATGGGTGCCGAGCACATCGGGCCCGAACTGGTCGAGAGAGGCGCCGTCCAGCCGGATCTTCCCCCCCGCCGCGGGCCAGATCCCGGTCAAAGCGCGCGCGAGGGTTGACTTGCCCGCCCCGCTTTGCCCGATCACGCCGCACGCCTCGCCCGGCGCGACGGTGAAAGACACGCTGCGCAGGGCGGCCTGCGCCTCCCCCGGGGGGACCACGATCAACTGCTCCACCGAGAGCTGCGCCTTTGGCTTTGGCAGTGGCGTGCGATCCGCATCGGGCGGAATCGTGTCCAGCAGATCCAGCAGATCGCGCCGCCCTTTCATGGCGCGCTGCACCAGGGGCCACTGGCCGATCGCCATCTCGATCGGGGCCAGAGCGCGGCCCATCAGGATGGAGCCCGCGATCATTGCGCCCGCGGTCAGCTCCCCCTGGAGCACGAGATAGGCGCCGAGACCCAGCATTGCCGATTGCAGAAACAGGCGGAACGTCTTGGTCAGGGTCGAGAAGCCGCCCGTGCGATCGGACGAGGTCAGCGTCTCGGTCAGGGATGCGCTGCGCACTTGATTCCACCGCTCAAAAGCCGAGCGGCGCATGCCCAAGGCTTCCACCGTTTCGGCACCGCCTGCCAGCTGTTGGGACATCATCTCGGCGCGGGCCGAGGCCTCATTCGCCTTGCTGACCGGGCGGCTGGTGAGCCACTGGTTCAGCACGGTCACAATGATCAGGAAGGTCCCGCCGACCATGGCCAGATAGCCAAGCCAGGGGTGGAAGATGAAGATGGCCGCCACAAAGAGCGGTGTCCAGGGGATGTCGAACACCGCGAGGAGCGCGGGCGAGGACAAGAGCCTTTGCATCGCCTCCAGATCCCGCAAGCCGGTGGCAGCGGTCGTCTGCCCCTCGCGCAGGGATTTGCGCAGGGAGGCGGAAAAGACCCGCTGATCCAGCGTGTCCTGCATTCGTGCCCCGGCGCGCGCCAGCACCCGTCCGCGCGCCCAGTCGAGCACGCCCATCATCAGAAACAGGAACGCGACCAGTGCCGAGAGCGCCAGCAACGTCTCTTCTGACTGGCTGCCCAGTACCCGGTCATAGACCTGCAACATATAGAGCGGCCCGGTCAGCATCAGCAGGTTCACAAAGATTGAGAACACGAACACGGACCCGAAAAGGGGCATATTCGCGCGGCGAATCGCGCCCAGTTCTTCCTTGCCCTTGCCTGCATTTGGCGGTCTGCGTGCAGCCATACTCTGTCCTCATCCCCTCGAACCCGCTGCCATGAATGGCGAAGCATTGCCGATTCTAACGCATACTTGTTTAACGCGGCTTCTCTATTCACGAAGCCTTTCCTATCTAAGGGTGTATAGGCGTATATACTGCAAGCCAATTGTTGCTGCTGATCCCGGAAGCCGAGTTCTATGTCCCAATCCCTTCGTCGCATTTTGCGACCTGTGTCCTGTCTTGTTCTGATCGCGGCTCTCGGAGCCTGTGCCAAACCGCAAAACAGCAGTGACATCATTGATCCGCTGGAGCCCGCCAATCGCGGCGTGCACAACTTCAACAAGGCGCTGGACAAAGCCGTACTGCGCGATGTCTCGCAAGCCTATGTCACCGTGGTGCCCGAGCCGGTGGTCGACGCGATCAGCAACGCGACCCACAATCTCGAACAGCCCTCGCGCATCATGAACAACCTGCTGCAGGGCCGGATCGAGAATGCGGCCCATAACTCGTTCCGTTTTCTGGTGAATACGACCTTTGGGCTTCTTGGTGTGCTGGATGTGGCCGACGCCATGGGGCTTGAGGAGATCGACACGGATTTCGGCGAGACGCTCTATGTCTGGGGCGTGGGCGAGGGCGCTTATCTCGAGGTGCCGCTGTTGGGGCCGCACACGTCACGCCGTCTCGTGGGGCGCGCGGTCGACATCGTGACCGACCCGATCGGCGAGGTGGTTTCGGTAACCCGTCCCCTGGCCGTGCGGGCCGGGCTCTTCACCACCGAGCAACTGAAGGACCGCGCAGAGTTCTCCAATGTGGTGGATGACGTGCTCTACAACAGCATCGACAGCTACTCTGCCACACGCATTTTTTACCTCCAGAACCGCCGCTTCATGCTTGGGAGCGCGCAGGGGCCGGCCTATCTCGACCCCTATGAAGAGTTCCCCGACGGCGCCGAGGGTGCTGCCGGAGCGGCCAGTGCCGCGGATGATTTGTATTTCGACCCCTACGAGGATCCCTATGTCCAGTAATCTGCTTCGCCGTACCTTCTTGCGCCAATTCGCAGGCTCCGCGCTTGCGGCGGCGCCCGTGCTTGGGCTTCTCGGCGCGCGACCGGCGCAGGCGCTGGACACGCGGCAGGCCTCGGATCTCGTCGGGCGCGTGGTGTCCGAAATCGATAGGGCGATCAATTCCGGCAAGACCGGCCCGGCGCTCTATCGCGAGTTCGAGAAGATCTTTCAGCGCTATGCGGATGTGAACATCATCGCGCAATCGGTCCTTGGGGTGGAATGGCGCAGCGCCAGCAACGCCCAGCGGCGCGCTTATACGGAGGCCTTTGCGCCTTATATCGCCCGGAAATACGGGCGCCGTTTTCAGGAGTTTGTCGGGGGCCGGATCGAGGTCGAGAGCGCGCGCCCGGTGCGCAGCTTCTTCGAGGTCAAGGGCACGGCGTTTCTGCGCGGCGAGTCGCCCTTCGAGGTGATCTTCCTTGTCTCCGACCGCTCCGGTCAGGACCGCTTCTTCAACATCATCATCGAGGGCGTGAACCTCGCGATCACCGAACGCGCCGAGATCGGCGCGCTTTTGGATCGCAATGGAGGGGACCTGGACCGGATGATCAGCGATCTGCGCACGCTCCAGTAATTGCGCGCGTCCGCGCCGCCCTGGCACAGGGCGGCGCCTCGTTGTCCAACGGCCTAGTTCCGCCCGAGGATCTGCCCCAGAACATCGCGAATGACCCGCTCCGCCGCGTTGCGGATCGGATCCTCGCGCGTGTTGCGCGGGGATTGCACGACCTGCGGAGCCTCCGGCGCCCGCGCGGGCGGCAGGGTCATGGGCAGGGGCTTTTTCGGACGCCCCTCATGGACACGGGCCATCGTCTCGCGCCAGATCTCTGCCGGCAGCCCTCCCCCCGTTACCCCGGTCAGGGGCGTGTTGTCGTCATATCCCATCCAGATCCCGGCGACATAATCGGCGGTGAAGCCCACGAACCACGCATCGCGCGCGGCCTGTGTCGTGCCGGTCTTGCCCGCGGCCTGCCGGTCCTCCGGCAGCTTGGCGCGCCCGCCTGTGCCATCGGCGATTACACGGTACATCATATAGGTGAGTTCCTGTGCGGCGCGCTGGCTTACCACACGTTCGCCAATCCCGCCGGCTTGCCCCATGAGCGGGGTGGTATCCCCCAAGAGCCGCAGCTCGGTCAGCCCATAGGGTGCCACGCTGCTGCCACCGTTGAGGATGCCCGCATAGGCCGCCGTCATCTCCAAAAGCGTGCTCTCCGAGGCCCCGAGCGCCAGGGCCGGGCCATCGGCCATCTTGCGCGCGATCCCGAAATCCGTGGCGACCTTGCGCACATTCTCGCGTCCGACCTCTTCCGAAAGCCGCACAGCGGGGGTGTTGAGCGAGTTCATCAAGGCCTCGGTCAGGGTCACCTCGCCATAGAAATTGCCCGTGTAGTTCCGCGGGCTCCAGGGGCCCGAGCCGGGGATGTTGATGGTCAGCGGGGCATCAAGGATCAGATCATTCGGCCGATAGCCGAGATCGAGCGCTGCCGCATAGACAAAGGGTTTGAAAGCCGAGCCGGTCTGGCGCAGGGCCTGGGTCGCCCGGTTGAACGCGCCCGAAACCTGCAGCTTGCGCCCGCCCACCATGGCCCGCACCGCGCCATCGGCGGACATCACCACGATCGCCGCCTGAGCCTTGGACCCCTTCGAGACCTTGGTGTCGAAGACATATTGCAGGGCCTCTTCGGCCGCGCTCTGGATGTCCTGGTCAAAGGTCGTGCGGATGATCACATCCTCGGTGGTCTCCGATGTCAGAAAGCTCGGGCCCGATTCCATGACCCAATCGGCGAAATACCCCCCCGCCCGACGCTCCGCCGCCGCAGAGAGGGTCGCGGGATTGGCCTGGGCCACGGCGGCTTCGGTGTCGCTCAGATAGCCCTGTTCCTGCATCAACCCGATAATCGTTGCCGCACGCCGCTGGCTGCGCGCCAGATCATTGGTGGGCGCAAACCGCGTGGGGGCCACCAGCAATCCCGCGAGCATCGCAGCCTCGGGCGGGGTCACCTCAGCGGCGGATTTTCCGAAATACCGCTGGCTCGCGGCCTCAAACCCGCGCGCGCCTGCGCCGAGATAGGCGCGGTTGAGATAGATCGTGAGGATCTCGTCCTTGGTATAGGCCGTCTCCAGCGCCATGGAGTAGGGGATTTCCTTGACCTTGCGCCAGATCCCGCCCGAGCGGCACTCCACCTCGTATTCCGCCTCGCTCTGGCCGCTCTCCGGTTTGAACTCGGTTCCGAGACAGAGCAGCTTCGCCACCTGCTGGGTGATGGTCGAGCCGCCATGGCCCGAGAGCGGGCCGCGCCCTTCGCGCAGGTTGATGCGCACCGCACTGGCGATGCCCCGCGGGCTGATCCCGAAATGGCGGTAGAACCGACGGTCTTCGGTGGCGATGATCGCGTTCTTGAGATGGGGCGAGACCGTATCGGCGGTGATGATCCCACCAAACTGGTCGCCGCGCCAAGCATAGACGTCGCCTTCCCGGTCCAGAAGCGTCACCGAACCGCGCACCCGCGCATCGGTCAGCTCCAGAGCCGGGGGCAGTGTGGAATAGTGATAGGCCGTGGCCCCCGCCAGAATAAGCGCGAGCACCGCGAGCCCGCGCCAGGCCACCGCAAAGATCAGGCCGAAAATCCAGCCGATCAGCCGTTTGATGCTCCAGAGGATGCGCGCAAAGAACCCGCGGGGCGGCTGGCCGCCGCCACTGCGCCGCCGTTTGCGGGTCGGGGCCGGTTTGCGTGCCACGGATTTGCGGGGCGCCGCCTTCTTGGTGGGCGCCTTGCGCGCGGGCGCCTTCGGCTTTGGTTTGGGCTTGGCTTTGGCGGCCTTGGCCGGACGCCCGGCAGGCCGCGGGTCGGCGCGCAGCACCGGCCGTTTTCGCTTATCTGAACTCATACACGGTGCCTGTACTGCTCTGGTGCGCCCTGCAAGGGCCCGGGTCTCCGCCCTGGCCCAATGTAACCTTTCGTGACTCGATTTTGCACCGGTCCGATTCCGTTTCTTCGTTCGCCAACTGCCCGAAAAATGTGCGATCGGTGAAAATCGTGCAAAAAATGTGCGACAACAACCTCAGGTTGTCGAGATTTGCCCCTGTCGGATTGAAGCCGCCCCGCGTCACGTTCTGTTGTGCGCCCGTGAACTCTCGCAGGGAACCTGCCTTAAGGAAGGGTAAGACGTGAAACTCATCATCGCAGCAATCAAACCGTTCAAGCTGGAGGAAGTGCGCGAAGCGCTCACATCCATCGGCGTGCGCGGCATGATGGTCACCGAGATCAAGGGCTTTGGCTCTCAGTCCGGTCACACCGAAATCTACCGGGGCGCGGAATACGCCGTGAATTTCGTCCCGAAGGTCAAGCTTGAAATCGTCGTGGGCGATGCCATGGCCGACCAGGTGGTCGAGGCCATCCAATCCACCGCCAAGACCGACAAGATCGGCGACGGCAAGATCTTTGTTCTCGACGTGCAGCAGGCGGTCCGCGTCCGCACGGGCGAAACCAACGACGACGCGCTGTAAAGCCTGCGTCTCTTTTCAGAGGGTAACCGTATAATGAAAATAACCAAGCTCCTTCCCCTGGCGGCCGCTGCGATCGCGCTGCCGAGCCTGGGTCTTGCTCAGGATGCTGCGCCGACTTTCGACGAAATCGGCCCGTACATCATGACCACGCTGCTGTTCTGCATGGCGGGTTTCCTGGTGTTCTTCATGGCCGCGGGCTTTGCGATGCTCGAAGGCGGTCTGGTGCGTTCCAAGAACGTCACCATGCAGATGACCAAGAACATCGCGCTCTACTCCATTGCGGCCATCATGTACTGGCTGATCGGCTTCAACCTGATGTATCCGGGCGATTTCAACGGCTATGTGGGCAGCTTCTTTGTTCTGACCGAGCTGGACCCGGTGGGTGTTGCCGCCGCTGATGCCGCGCTTGACTACGCGTCGGTCGGTTCGGACTTCTTCTTCCAGCTGGTGTTTGTGGCTGCCACCGCGTCCATCGTGTCCGGTGCTCTGGCCGAGCGCATCAAGCTGTGGCCCTTCCTGATCTTCGTCGTGGTCCTGACCGGTGTCATGTACCCGATCTCCGGCTCCTGGCAGTGGGGCGGCGGCTGGTTGTCTGAAGCTGGCTTCTCTGACTTCGCCGGTTCGACCGTTGTGCACTCCGTGGGTGGCTGGGCCGCTCTGGCTGGTGCGATTGTCCTCGGTCCGCGCCTTGGCAAATACAAGGACGGCAAGGTCAACCCGATGCCCGGCTCCAACCTCGCCCTTGCCACACTGGGCACGTTCATCCTGTGGCTTGGCTGGTTCGGCTTCAATGGCGGCTCGCAGCTGGCCATGGGCACCGTGGGCGATGTCTCTGACGTTTCGCGCATCTTCGCCAACACCAACATGGCTGCGGCTGCCGGTGCTGTGACTGCGCTGATCCTGACCCAGGTTCTCTACAAGAAGCCGGACCTCACCATGGTGCTGAACGGCGCTCTGGCAGGCCTCGTTTCCATCACGGCCGAGCCTCTGGCGCCGTCCTTGGGCTTGTCTCTGGTGATCGGTGCTATCGGTGGTGTGATCGTGGTCTTCACTGTGCCGCTGCTGGATAAGCTCAAGATCGACGACGTTGTCGGCGCAATTCCGGTGCACCTCTTTGCAGGCATCTGGGGCACGATCGCTGTTGTGCTTTCCAACTCCGACGCGAACCTGTTCACCCAGCTGAAAGGCATCGTGGCCTACGGCGTCTTCACCTTCGTCGCCAGTCTCGTTGTGTGGTTCATCCTCAAAGCAGTGATGGGCATCCGCGTCAGCGAAGAAGACGAGATCAACGGCTTGGACATGTCCGAAATGGGCATGGAAGCCTATCCGGAGTTCTCCAAGGGCTGAGACTCCTTCCACTCAGCCTGAACACTCCCCGGGCGTATTTTCGCCCGGGCTTTTTATCAAAGTATCGCCGCGTATTTGGTGATGTGTGTTTGGCCACAGGCCGCTTAGTGTACAGTGCAGAGCCGGGTCTTTCGGGCAACCGAGGGGCCCGGTTTCTCTTTGAACAAGGGCTCCGAGGGCTTAGCGCAGCACAGCCGCCAAAGCATCGGCCACGGGGGCACAGGTGGCCTCGGTCACGCCGGCCAGATTGATCCGGCCCGTGCCCACGATATAGAGCCCGTGCTCCGCGCGCAGGCGCGCCACGCGCTCCGTGCCGAGGGGCAGCATGGCGAACATGCCGTTCTGCCGGGTAAGCCGGTCGAACGCATCCGAGTTCAGCCGTGCGCGCAGACTGGCGGCCAGATTGGCGCGGTTGTCGATCAACGCCCTGCGGATGGCGCTGAGCTCAGTGTCCCAGGACGCACGCAGCGTGGGATCCGTGAGGATCTCGGTGACCACCCGTGCGCCGTGATCTGGCGGGAAGGAATAGGTCTCGCGATTGAGACGGGTGAGTTGGCTCTCCACCGCATCCCGGGCGCGGGCGCTCTCCGTCAGCGCAAGACACAGTCCCACACGCTCCCGGTAGAGCCCGAAGCTCTTGGAGCCGGAAAATGCCACGATCGACTCGGGCAGAGCGCTGAGGCGCCGCAGGAAGGCCAGATCCGCCTCTGGGGCTGCGCCGAAGCCGAGATAGGCGCAATCGACCACGGGTATCGCGCCGCTCTGCGCAAGGCTGGTCACGATCTCCTCCTGCAGTTCCGGATCCGGATCGGCCCCCGTCGGATTGTGGCAGCAGGCATGGAGCAGCACCACATCCCCGGCCCGCGCCCCCGCCAGATCGCGGAGAAGGCCTGCGCGTTCGATTTCCTGCGTCGCCGGGTCGATATAGGTGAAGTTCCGGGTCTCGAGCCCCAGGCTCCGGGCCAGAACCCAGTGGTTCGGCCAGGACTCCTCTGGGACCCAGACGCGCAGGTCGGGCCGCGCGGTGCGCGCCAGAGCGAGAGCGGTTTGAACAGCGGAGGTCCCACCGGTGGTCGCGCTGGCCGCGCGCCAGTCTCCGTCGCCCTCCGGCCCTAGCAACAGATCCGAGACCGCCGCGTGAAAGCCCGGATCGCCGCGAAAGCCCACATAGATCTTGCTGTCCTGACTGTGCCAGATCCGCTCCTCCGCGGTCTTCACGGCTTGGAAAACAGGTGTGCGCCCCTCCGCATCCCGCCAGACACCGATACCGAGATCGACCTTGTTCGGGCGCGGGTCCGCCTGAAAGGCCTGCATCAGCGCTAGGATCGGGTCTGTTTCCGACGTCGACAGGCGTTCGAACATGGCCTGTCTCAGCCCGTGGCGACTTTCAGCCCGTCATACATGCCCCATTCGCTCCAGGAGCCATCATAGAGGCTGTGATCGCGATGCCCGATCCGCTCGAGCGCGAGGCTGAGGATCGCCGCCGTGACCCCGGAGCCGCAGCTGGTGATCACCGGTTTGCTGAGATCGATCCCCGCGGCCTCGAAGGCCGCGCGCAACTCCGGCACCGGTTTCATGGTCCCGTCTTCTGCGAGCAGGCTCGCGTAGTGCAGGTTCTTGGAGCCGGGGATATGCCCGGCGCGCAGGCCAGGGCGCGGCTCCGGATCCTCGCCGCGGAACCGGCTGGGGGAGCGGGCATCGACAACCTGCGGCACGCCGAGCTTGGCGGCGGCGGCCACCTGGGTGACGTCCTTGATCAGATGGGCCTGGCGCTGCACTGTCATGTGCCGGTCGCGGATCACCGGGGGCAGGTCCTCGATCTCGCGGCCCTCGGCCTGCCATTTGCGAAAGCCGCCGTCGAGCACGGCAATATCGGTCTTGCCCATGAGCCGGAAGAGCCACCAGATGCGCGCCGCCGAGAACAGTCCCGCGCCGTCATAGACCACCACCTGATGCCCATCGCCCACGCCAAGGGCGCGCATGCGGGACATGAACTTCTCGACCGGCGGGGCCGTATGGGGCAGATCCGAGCGCGCATCGCTCACATCATCCATGGCCAGAAACCGCGCGCCCGGGATATGGGCCGCGTCATACTCCGCCTTCGGGTCGCGCTGCGCGTCGGGCAGATACCAAGACGCATCCAGGATCCGCAGATCGGGATTGGTCAGATGCGCCTCCAGCCAATCGGTGGATACCAGGGTCTTGGGATCGTCTTGTGACACGGGATGCGGCCTTGTCCTGCTGTGGTCTCATCATTGGGTAACGAGCGGAGACCCCGCTGGCAAGAGAGGCCAAAGGACAGGCCTGGACGTGCGCCGTTGGATTTTGAGTATTTTTGGAACAATGAGGGAAAGGACGCGCGTCAGATCCAGACCGCGTTCCTGGTTTCATTGTTCTTCAAATACTCACGGCCAAGCGGGTCGGCCTCGCGCGCGGTCAACCTAGTGCCGTTCCTTGAGAAGCCGCTGCTTTTGCCGGTTCCAGTCGCGCTTGGCATCCGTGGCGCGCTTGTCGGCGAGCTTCTTGCCCTTGGCGATCCCGATCTTCAGCTTCACCAGCCCGCGATGGTTGAAATACATCGCCATGGGCACGAGCGTCATGCCCTGCCGCTGGGTGGCGTTCCAGAGCCGCGACAGCTCCCGTTTCGAGGCCAGCAGCTTGCGGCGGCGGCGCTCTTCATGCTTCCAGGTTTTGGCCTGCGCATAGGGGGCGATGTAGCTGTTGACCAACCAAAGCTCGGCTTCATCCACGGTCGCGTAGCTCTCGGCGATGTTCGAGCCACCCTCTCGCAGGGATTTCACCTCGGACCCTTCGAGCACAATACCGACTTCGAGGTCGTCTTCGATGGCATATTCCCGCCGTGCGCGCCGATTCTCGGCGACGACTTTGTAGTTCTTCTCTTCGGGGGTCTTCGGTTTGGCCATCTGGCTCACATAGCAGGTGCGGCGGGGGATTCAACCAGCCGCATCTGCACCCGCTCCAGCCCGGTTTCGGGATCCATGCGCCGTCCGGTCTCGGCAAAGCCCAGCCGGTGATAGGCGGCGCGGCCGTGCATGTTGAGGGTATAGACTTCGAGCGTGACGTCCTGCTCGGCGCAAAGCTCAGCGCAAAGCGCGCGGCCGATCCCGCTGCGTTGGGCCTCGGGCGCCACGAAAAGCCCGGCCAGTTCCTGTCCCCGGGTCAGGGAGGCGAAACCGACGATCTGGCCTGCGCGGAGGGCGACAAGGGTCTGGGTGGCGGGGAAGTAATCCCCCTCCAGCCGCGCGCGCTCTGCCGCGATCTGGGCATCGCTGAGAAAGGGATGGGTGCTACGGGTGGCGGCCTCCCAGACGTCGCAGAGCGCGTCCAGATCCGCCGCCAGACGCGGGCGCAGGATGAGATCAGTCGAGGAGCCCGGCATGGGCCATCGCGGCCTTCACCGCCTCTTTGGTGCCGTCGGTCAGGCACTGAAGCGGCAGGCGGACCTCCTCACTGCATTTGCCGAGCAGGGAGAGGGCGTATTTCGCGCCCACGAGGCCCGGCTCCATGAAGATCGCCTCATGGAGCGGCATGAGCTTGTCCTGCAGGGTCAGCGCTGCGGCGTAGTCGCCGGCCAGCGTCGCCTCCTGGAACTGGGCGCAGAGCTTCGGCGCCACATTGGCCGTGACCGAGATGCAGCCGACGCCGCCATGGGCGTTGAAGCCGAGCGCAGTTGCATCTTCGCCCGACAGCTGGATGAACTCAGCCCCACAGGCCATGCGGGTCTGGCTGACCCGAGCCAGGTCGCCGGTGGCGTCCTTCACGCCGACAATGGTCGGCAGGGCGGCAAGCGTCGCCATGGTGGCGGGCGTCATATCCACCACGGAGCGGCCGGGGATGTTGTAGATCACGATCGGGATGTCCGCAGCCTCGGCCAGAGCCGTGTAATGGGCCACCATCCCGGCCTGGGTCGGCTTGTTGTAATAGGGCGTCACCACGAGCGCGCCCTGGGCGCCAGCCTCGGCGGCGTGGCGCACAAAGCGGATCGCCTCAACCGTGTTGTTCGAGCCCGCGCCCGCGATCACCGGCACGCGCCCGGCAGCAACCTCGATCACCTTGGCGACCACGGCTTCGTGCTCGTCATGGCTGAGCGTGGGGCTCTCGCCGGTTGTGCCCACGGGCACCAGCCCATGGCTGCCCTCGGAAATCTGCCACTCGACAAACGCCTCCAGCGTCGCGAAATCCACGGCCCCGTCTTTCATCGGCGTGACCAACGCTGGCATAGACCCTTTGAACATGGATACCCTCCTTAACGATGATCGGTCCGATAGTGTCACGGGCGCATACCGCTCCGGCCGGGGGCAAGGCAAGGGGCTCGGGCGAAATACCGGGCGGTTTCCCCTATGATGGGCGGTCAGGACACCCTAGATGACCCCTAAGATCAAAAAACAAGAGCAGGCGAGGCGCGAGATGAACAGGATTGGCAAAGCGTTGGGACAGATGGCGCTGGTGGCAACGCTCGCATTGGCGCCGGTGGTGGCCAAAGCGGATCTTGCGGGGGCGTTACAGGCGGCCCGGGGCAGCGATTGGGACCGAGTCGCCCGGGAGGCGGGGCGGATCACCGATCCGGCGGCCCGGGATGTGGTGATCTGGACGCTGCTGCGCGCGCGTCAGGGGAATTGGGCACAGTATCGAGATTTTTTGGCGCGCAATGCGGATTGGCCGGGCCTGCCGCTCTTGCGGGCGCGGGGGGAGCCGAAGATCCCCGAAAACGCGAACCCGGCGGATGTCCGCGCCTATTTCGCCGCCCAGGCCCCGCGCACCGGCACGGGCGCGCGCCGTCTGGCCGCCGCGCAGCGGGCTGCGGGGCAGAGCACGGCGGCGGGTGAGACGCTCGCCGCTGCCTGGCGTGATCTCAATCTCGACGCGGAGGAACAGGCGCTCTTTCTGCGCAACCACCGCTCCGACATCGCCTCGGCCCATGTGGCGCGGCTGGACCGGCTCCTCTGGGCCGGGCGGACGCGCGATGCGAGTGCGATGCTCGATCTGGTGCCCGCCGATTGGCGCAAGCTGGCTCAGGCGCGGATCGCCCTGCGGCTCGATGAGAACGGTGTCGACGGGCTGATCGCGGCGGTGCCCTCCTCGCTCAGCGGGGATCCGGGGCTCGCCTATGAGCGGTTCCTATGGCGGGTGCGCAAGGGACGTACGGACTCCGCGCGGTCCTTGATGATGGAGCGGTCGAGTTCCGCAGACGCGCTGGGCCGGCCCGAGGAGTGGGGCAATCGCCGTCGCTCCCTGGCGCGGGACCTGATGCGCGATGACCGGGACCGGGAGGCCTACCGTCTGGCGGCAAACCACCACCTGACCGAAGGGCGGCATTATTCGGATCTCGAATGGCTCTCGGGCTTTATCGCCCTGCGCAAGCTCAACGATCCCGAAACTGCCCTGCGCCATTTCCGGGCCTTCCGCGCCTCGGTGGCCTCGCCGATTTCGCTGGGCCGAGCCGGGTATTGGGAAGGCCGCGCGCTGGAGGCCATAGGTCAGCGCGATGGCGCGCGGGCGGCCTATGCGTTCGGGGCCCAGCACCAGACTGCGTTCTATGGTCAGCTGGCGGCCGAGCGGGCGGGCATCGCCCCGGATCCGGCCCTCGCTGGACGAGAGAACTACCCGGATTGGTCCGCAACACCCTATGCGCGCACCTCCGTCTATCTCGCCGCCCGTGCGCTTCAGGGCGCGGGGGAGCGCGGGCTCGCCGAGCGTTTTCTCGTCCATCTCAGCGAGCGACTGACCCTGGAAGAGCAGGGCGCGCTGGCGGATGTGGCCCTGGCCTGGGACGAGCCCCATATCGCGCTGATGATCGCGAAATACGCGGCGCGCAGCGGGGGCGTGCTGCACCGGGCCTATCACCCGGTGACATCGCTCGTGCCCGGCGCGCTCCCGGTCAACCGCGCGCTGGCCCTTGCCATCGCCCGCCGCGAGAGCGAGTTCGACTCGGTGGTTGTCAGCCCCGTGGGCGCACGCGGGCTCATGCAGCTTATGCCGAGCACCGGCCAGTCCATGGCCCAGAAGCTGGGCGAGCCCTTCTCCGTCTCCCGCCTGCTGAGCGATCCGGCACAGAATGTGCGCTTTGGATCGAGCTATCTCTTGCAGCTGATTGACGAGTTCGGGCCGAACCTGACGCTGATCTCGATCGGCTACAACGCGGGGCCCGGACGCTCGCGCAGTTGGACGGACCGGTTCGGCACGCCCAAGGGGCTGGGTGAGGACGCGATGGTCGACTGGATCGAGCATGTGCCCTTCCGCGAGACGCGCAACTACATCATGCGCGTGACTGAAAGCCGGATCATCTATGGCATGCGGCTGGCTGGCGAGGCGCAGCCCTTCCGCGTCATCGACCGCCTGACCGCGCGCTAGGACCCGGTACGCCGGGCGCGGGCCTCCAGCGCTGCGGCGACCTGTGCCCGCCAAAGGGTGAAGATCCCGGCGCCGACCACGAGGGCCGCGCCGATGGCGACGTTCATCCGGATCTCTTCGCCAAAGACGCTGACGCCCAGCATCGCGCCCCAGACCAGTTGCAGATAGGCGAAGGGCTGGACCGAGCTCGCCTCGGCCACCTCATAGCATTTGATCAAGAGGAAATGCCCGCCCGCCCCGGTGATGCAGAGCGCGATCATCCAGGCCCAGTCGCCGGGCGTCATCGGCTCCCAGCCCCAGATGCCCACGCCGGTGATTGCCAGCGCGCCCACGGTGCCGGTCCAGAAGAAGCTGGTCTCTGCACTGTCCTTGCGCGCGGCATAGCGGGTGAGCAGCCCGTAGAGCGCAAAGAGAAAGGCCGCCAGCAGCGGCACCAGCGCCTCGACCTGAAACACCCCGAAGCCCGGCTGCAGGATGATGATCACGCCGACAAAGCCCACCCCGATGGCGACCCAGCGCCGCCAGCCCACGCGCTCCCCCAGCACGGGGCCCGACAGCGCCGCGATCAGGAGCGGATAGCAGGTGAAGACCGCGTGGCTTTCCACGAGGCCCAGCAGGACAAAGCCCGCCACCATGATGCAGATCTCGGTGACCAGCAGCACTGCGCGCAGCCCCTGGATCACCGGCTGTTCGGTCTTGGCCGCCGCGCGGACCCCGCCCGCCTGCCGCGACGCGATGGCGATGACGAAGGCCGCAAAGAACCAATAGCGGATCATCACCACCATCAGCACGTTGTATTCAGCGGCCAGATGGCGGGAGATCCCGTCCTGCAGGGCAAAGACAATCGTCGTCGCGACCATCAGCCAGATGCCCAGCCGCGTGTTGTTCCCGGTCATGGCAGGCGCCCCACACTCATATGCCGCTTGCGGCCAAAGCCGGGGATGCGGGTGACCTCGAACCCCGCCGCGGCGAGGGCCCGGCGCACATGGCCCGCGGCTGTATAGGTGGCAAAACTGCCGCCCGGGGCGGTGTGGCGCGCGACCTCGGCCATGAGGTCCGGGTCCCAGAGCTCGGGGTTTTTGGCGGGGGAGAACCCGTCGAGGCACCAGGCATCGGCCTGCCCTTCCCAGCGCGGCAGCGTCTCGCGTGCATCCCCGAGGATCAGCTCAAAGGTCAGGTCCGGGGCGTTGAAGGTGGTTGCGCCCCCCTCGAGCGCGGCGAGAACATCCTCCAGCACCGGGACCACTCCGGGAAAGGCATCAAGCGCTGCGCGCATCTCCGGCACGGGCATGGGAAATGCCTCAAAACTGGTGAAGCGCAGGGGGGCGTCGATCCCGGCCTCCCGCCACGTTCTGCGCATCACCGCCAGGGTGAGACCCGTGCCAAAGCCCAGCTCGGCCACGGCAAAGCCCGGGCGGAACCGCGCGGGCAGCTCATTGCCGGCCACAAAGACATGGCGGGTCTCAGAGAGCCCGTCCGCCTTGGAGTAATAGGGATCATCAAAGCGCACCGAGACGGGAACGCCCTCTGTCCACGCGACCTCTGCCTGCTGGCCTTGCATGCCGTCCTGCCTTACATCTCAGGGCCGGATCGCGGCCCGGCGCGACAATGGGCAAGGAGGACGAGTTTGGCAATTGCGGATGTGACCGTTCTCGGGGCCGGGATTTTCGGGCTCTCGGCCGCCTATGCCTGCGCCCGGCGCGGGGCGCGAGTGCGGGTGATCGAGGCGGCGCGGATCGGCGCGGGATCCTCGGGCGGGGTCGTCGGCGCGCTGGCCCCCCATACGCCGGAAAACTGGAACCCGAAGAAGCAGGTACAGTTCGACAGCCTCATGCGGGCCGAGGCCTGGTGGACCGAGATCGCGGCGGGTACGGGGATGGATCCGGGCTATGCGCGGCTGGGCCGGGTGCAGCCGCTGGCCGAAGACCGTGCGCTGGATCTGGCCAAGGCGCGGGCCGTGCAGGCAGAGAGCCTGTGGCAAGGGCGCGCGGCATGGCGGATCCGGCCGGTTTCGGACTTCCCGGGCTGGGCGCCAGAGAGCCCCACCGGTCTGCTGATCCACGACACGCTCACGGCACGGCTTCACCCGGCCAAGGCCTGCGCAGCCATGGCCGAGGCCCTGCGCCAGATGGGAGCGGAGATCCTGATCGGCGATCACGCCCCGCACGGCAAGGTGATCGAGGCCACCGGGGCTGCAGGGCTGGCGGAGCTCAGCACCGCGCTCGGAGCCATGGTCGGCAACGCGGTGAAGGGGCAGGCGGCAGTGCTCGGCCATGACGCGCGGGATCTGCCGCAGCTCTTTGTCGAGGGGCTGCACATCGTGCCCCATACGGATGGGACCACGGCCGTGGGCTCCACCTCGGAGCGAGAATTTGACGACCCCAAGAGCACTGATGCCCTGCTTGACGATGTGATTGCTCGCGCGCGCCGTGCCGCGCCGGTTCTGGCCGAGGCCCCGGTGCTCGCGCGCTGGGCCGGGCTGCGCCCCCGGGCCAAATCCCGCGCGCCGATGCTCGGTGCCCATCCCCTGCGCCCGGATCGGCTGATCCTGAATGGCGGGTTCAAGATCGGCTTCGGCATGGCGCCGGAACTCGCCGAGATGGTCGCCGATCTGCTGCTCGACGGTCAGGACCGCATCCCCGAAGGCTTTCGCCCAGAGGCCAGCCTGCCGCGCGCGCCCGTGGCATGACGCTGCTGGGTTACGAACCGGGCGTTCTGGCCTTCGCCTTTGCGGCGGTGTTTTGCGGCGCGCTCTTGCAGCGGCTGGCGGGGCAGGGGTTCGGAATGCTGGCCGCGCCGCTCATCGCCATGGTTGCGCCGGAGGTCCTGCCCGCAGCGCTTCTGTTTCTCGGGATCGCCGTTGGGGCGGGCGCGGTGTCGGTCGACCGGACGCAGCTCAGCCGGGCGGAGCTGCTGCCCGGTTTTGCCGGGCGCACCCTGGGCGCGGTGCTGGCGGCGATGATCGCCGCCCGGCTCGCGGCCCCCGAGGCGCTCGCGGCCCTTGTCGCGCTCATGGTCTATCTCGGGATTGCGCTGTCCCTAATCGGGCTGCGGGTGCCGATCATCGCGCCGACGCTCTTTGGCGCGGGCACGCTGGCGGGGATCATGGGGACCCTGACCGCAGTGGGCGCGCCACCCATGGCGCTGCTCTATCAGCACGAAACCCAAGCCCGTTCAGCCGCGATGCAGAACGCGTTCTTCGCCTTCGGCATGGCTGTGAGCGTGGCGGCGCTCGGCTGGCAAGGGCTGCTCAGCCTGCGCGCGCTGGGCTTTGCCGCACTCCTGTCGCCCGCCGTGCCCCTGGCGCTCTGGCTGGCGCGCCCACTTTCGGCGCGGGTGGCGCGCCATGCCATCCGACCCTGGGCGCTGGGCCTCGCGGGGCTGGCCGCGACGACCCTGCTGATCAGGCTGCTGTAGCCGCAGCGCGCAGCTTGGCCATCAGGGCATCGAGGATCTCCTGATAGCTCTCACCGGTCAGGGCCCCGGCCTCGTCGAACTCCCGGAAGGCTCCGGCGACCAGCACCTCCGGCCCCGGCAGGACCTGCGCCTGAAAGGGCATCATCGCCAGCCGCAGCGCATAGGCCGAGCGCGCGCCACCGGAGCGTCCGGCCGCAGCCCCGATGATCGCCACGGGCTTGTCCTGCCACGGCTTGCCCTCGACCCGGCTCACCCAGTCGAGCGCGTTTTTCAGCACGCCGGTAAAGCTCTGGTTGTATTCTGGCGAGGCAATGATCACCGCATCTGCCGCCGCGATCTGGTCCGCGAGGGTCTGGACCTCCGCCGGGATGCCCTGGGCCTCGAGATCTCCATCATAGAGCGGGAGGCGCAGATTGCCTTCGGTGAACGCGGCGGGCCCGAACCGGCTCGCGGCCTCGCGCAGCAATTTGGAGTTGAAGCTCTCGGCGCGCAGGGACCCGGAGATCCCCAGAAGTTTTGGCGTTGTCATGACCTGTCCTTTTTCCTTTGCCCCAGTGGTAGCCGCCCCCGGACCGGAGGCCTAGGGGGCGTTGTGATCAGGGGCGCACGCGCCGTGTGCGCAGCCCCGCGCGGGGCTGGCGCATCTACCGAATGCCGCCGAGCTGATCCCTTTCGGGCCATCCCTGCCGCGCCTTTGAGCAGGCACCGGACAGGGCGCGGCATTTTTGTCGCCCGTAGGTCAAAAACCCGCTCCGCACGGGACCGGTTCCCTCGCCTCGTACGACTTTGGTCGTAGATTTGTGCTGCGGGAGGACCGAACCGCACCGGATCCGCCGGTGTCCCATCCACTTCAAGGCGGCACAAAGGCCGCACCCGCGAGGCCCCTATGACGGAACTTCTGACGGCGCTGATGCTCTGGATCTCAGCCAATACTGCCTATGATACGGCGGGCATCCCTCTGCCGGATGTGATCGAGATGACCCCGGTGGAGCTGACCGCCGAATACTACACCGATGTCCCTCACCTGATCCCGGCCCAGGGCGTCGATAGTCGTGTCCAGGCGCTCTATTCCCCCCGGGAGGGCACCCATGGCCGGGTCTATGTGCTGGCTGCGGAATGGGTGGAGGGGGCGGATCAGGATGATGATCCCTATACCAACCCGGCCTTCCGCGAGATGGTCCTTCATGAGCTGATCCACCACCTGCAGTTCCAGACCGGCGTGGCGGAGACCTATCTCTGCCCCGCTCAGGGCGAGACCGAAGCCTATGCTGCCGGTGGGCTTTATCTGCGCCAGATGCACGCGCCGGACCCGCTGCCCAATCGCAATTTCTGGGCCCATGTCTATTCGCGCTGCTAGCGCTGCCGGTGTTTCCCGATTGCGCCCCGGGCCGGGGGCTCTAGGCTGGCCGGATCTGCCCTGCCCTGACCAAAGGACCCTTGCGATGATCCTGCATCTTCTGGTGCTGCTGGCCTTTCAGCTGATTGGCGAGGTTCTGACCCGGACCCTGGGCCTCCTGGTGCCCGGGCCGGTTCTGGGGCTGGTGCTCTTGCTGGCTTTCTTCCTGCTCGTGCCCAAAGTGGCCGACGCCGTGCGCCCCACGGCAAGCGGGCTCCTCTCGCATCTCTCGCTGCTCTTTGTGCCGGCAGGGGTGGGCGTGGTGGCCCATCTCGACGTGCTGGGCAGCAATGGCGGCCCGCTGATGGCGGTGCTGGTGGTCTCGACGCTGGTGTCGATCGCGGTGGGGGCGCTGGTCTTCACCGGGGTCGCGCGGCTGGTCGGTCGGAGGGCAGGGGGATGAGTGATCTCGGCGCGATCTGGGTTTACCTGTCCTCCGAGCCGCTCCTCTGGCTGACCGCGACGCTCGCGGCCTATGTGATTGGCGACGCGCTTTTCCGCGCTTCGGGCCGCGCGCCCCTGGTGAACCCGGTGCTGGTGGCGGTGGCGCTTCTTGCGGCGGTGCTCTGGCTGTCGGACACGCCCTACCAGACCTATTTCGAGGGTGCGCAATTCGTCCATTTCATGCTTGGCCCCGCCACTGTGGCGCTGGCGGTGCCGCTCTATACCAACCTCGCCAAGGTGCGCGCCGCGGCCCTGCCCATGATCGCGGCCCTTCTGGCGGGCTCTCTCACGGCCATGGCAACCGCGGTTGGGCTCGGCTACGCGCTGGGCATTCGGGGCGAGGTCCTGATGTCGCTCGCGCCGAAATCTGCCACTGCTCCCGTGGCGCTCGGGATCTCCGAGGCAATCGGCGGCTTGCCCACCCTGACAGCGGTGCTCGTGATCCTGACCGGCATCATCGGCGCGGTCTTCGCCACGCCGCTCCTGAACCTGCTGCGGATCCATGACTGGCGCGCCCGGGGCTTTGCCACCGGGGTTGCTGCCCATGGGATCGGCACCGCCCGCGCCTTTCAGGTCAATGAGACCGCCGGGGCTTTCGCCGGGATCGGCATGGGCGTAAACGCTGTACTGACCGCCGTGCTCGCCCCGGTGCTCATGGGGCTGATTTTCTGAGGGAGGATGCGATGACCGAGACCAATGACGCCGCGCGCCACAATGCCAAGATGGCCAAGAAGAAGGCCGCGCGCGACAAGATCATGGCGACCAAGACTGATAAGAAGGGTCTGATCATCGTCCATACGGGCAAGGGGAAGGGCAAATCCTCCGCCGCCTTCGGGATGATCTTTCGCTGTATCGCCCATGAGATGCCTTGCGCCGTGGTGCAGTTCATCAAAGGGGGCATGAGCACCGGAGAACGTGATCTGATCCTGTCCCATTTCTCTGACCGCTGCGCCTTCCACACCATGGGCGAGGGTTTCACATGGGAGACCCAGGACAAGGACCGCGATATCGAGATGGCACAGGCCGCCTGGGCCAAGGCCAAGGAGCTGATCCGCGATCCCGCGAACAAGATGGTGCTGCTCGACGAGATCAACATCGCCCTGCGCTACGACTATCTCGATATCAACGAGGTCGTCGCCTTCCTGCAAACCGAGAAACCAGAGATGACCCATGTGGTCCTGACCGGGCGCAACGCCAAGGAAGAGCTGATAGAGGCCGCCGATCTCGTCACCGAGATGGAGCTTGTGAAGCACCCCTTCCGCTCAGGGATCAAGGCCCAGATCGGCGTGGAGTTCTAACGGCGCCCCCTCGCGCAACGCGGGGGCAGCACGCCTGCCCCCTTCATTGTTCCAAAAATACTCATGCGCCGGAGGCCTCCCGCGCCGGCCCGCCCGGGGCAGCGAGATCTCTCAGCTGCGCTTTGGCGCTGTTCGAGCGCGGTTGCCAAAGCCCCCGGTCAATGGCTTCGCTGAGCCGCTCGGCAATCTCGCGCAAGGCATCCGGATTGGCCTCGGCGATGAAGGCGCGGGTCTCCTCATCCTCCAGCATTGCTGCATGGACCAGATCGAAATGGTGGCTTGCCACCGCGCCCGTGGTGGCTGCAAAGGCAAAGAGGTAATCCACCGTCGCCGCGATCTCGAAAGCGCCCTTGTAGCCATGGCGTTTCACCCCGGCGATCCATTTCGGGTTCACCACGCGGGAGCGGACTACCCGTCCTATTTCTTCCTCCAGCGTGCGGATCACCGGACGTTCCGGGCGGGAATGGTCATTGTGATAGATCGGCCGCTCCTTGCCCTGCAGGGTGGCCACCGCCGCCGCCGCGCCGCCCTCGAACTGGTAGTAATCATCACTGTCCAGAAGGTCATGCTCGCGATTGTCCTGATTCTGGACAATCGCCTCAGCCTGGCTCAGCCGTGCGGTGAACCCCGCGCGATCCGGTGTGCCCTCCTCCGCGGCGCCATAAGCATAGCTCGACCAGGCAATATAGGCCTCGGCCAGATCCGCCTTGTCAGCCCAGAGCCGCTCATCAATCATCGCCTGCAGGCCAGCCCCATAGGCCCCGGGCTTTGAGCCAAAGACCCGCGCGGTCTGCCCTTCGGCCTTCGCGCGCGCCGCGGCCGGGTTTTCCGCCTCGGGCTCGTCCAGCGCCATGACCGCCCGCGCCGCACTGTCCACCAGCGCGATCTGCTGGGGAAAGGCATCGCGGAAAAACCCCGAGACGCGCAGGGTCACATCCACACGTGGACGCCCCAATACGGACAGGGGCAGCACCTCGAACCCGGTGACCCGGCGATTGGCACTGTCCCATTGCGGCTTTACCCCCATCAGGGCGAGGCACTGGGCGATGTCATCCCCGCCCGTGCGCATATTCGCCGTGCCCCAGGCCGTCAGCAGCAGGGACCGGGGCCAATCCCCGTGATCCTGCAAATGCTTCTCGATCAACAGGTTTGCCGAAGCCCAGCCCAGCTTCCACGCGGTGGGCGTGGGGATCGCGCGACTGTCGACACTGAAGAAATTCCGTCCCGTGGGCAGGACATCCATGCGCCCCCGTGTGGGCGCGCCGGAGGGCGCCGGGGCGACGAACCGCCCTGACAGGGCTGTGAGGAGGCCCGATTTCTCCGCCGGCCCGCATTCCGCAATGGTCGGCAGGACATGGTCTGCAATCGCCTCGAGAACCGCGCGGCTCGCCGGACCTGGTGCGGCCATGCCGCCCTCGACACACGCCACGGCCAGAGCCTCCAGCCGCTCCACCGTGTCGCCATGACTGCGCCATGGATCAGAAAGAAGACCTGCCAGAAGATCGGGACGCGGCCCCGCCCAGGGGGCCGCCATCTCGCAATCAAGCGGGTCGAAGCCAAGCGCCAGATCCCCTGCAAACGCCCGCAGGAGCGAGGCGTCGCCCTCCTTGCCGTCGCCCCGGGGCAGGCGGGTCAGCGCGATCGCAAGATCGCGCGCAAGATCGCCCTCGGGCGCGGTGCCAAAGATATGCAAACCATCGCGGATCTGCGCCTCTTTCAACTCGCAAAGATAGGCGTCGAGTTTCGCGAGATCGCCATCCTCATCGCCGGTAAACCCGGCATCCTTGTCGAGCCCGGTGACCGAGGTCAGGGACAGGATCTCGCGCCGCAACTCGGTGATCCGGCGCGGGTCGACACCGGCGGCCTCGTAATACTCGTCCACCAGCGCCTCGAGATCACGCAAGGGCCCATAGGTCTCTGCCCGGGTCAGGGGCGGGGTCAGATGGTCGATGATCACCGCCTGCGCCCGGCGCTTGGCCTGAGTGCCTTCGCCGGGGTCGTTGACGATGAAAGGGTAGATATGAGGCAGCGGCCCGAAGACGACTTCTGGAAAACAGGCCTCGGACAGGGCCACGGATTTTCCCGGCAGCCACTCGAGATTGCCATGCTTGCCCATATGGACGAGCGCATGGGCGCCATGGACATGGCGCAGCCAGAAGTAGAAGGCCAGATAGTTATGGGGCGGGACGAGATCAGGCGCGTGATAGGTCTCGGTCGGGTCGATGTTATAGCCGCGCGCGGGCTGGATCCCGACCACCACATGTCCATAGCTCAAGATCGATAGGGCGAAGGCCCCGCTCGGGGCAGCGTCGGAATTGAGTATTTGAGGAACAATGAAGAAGGGGTCGTCTTCCGGGGCGCCCCAGCGGTCCTCAATCTGTTCGCGGGCCGCAAGCGGGAGGGCGCGGTAGTGGGCGAGGTAGGTCTCCAGCGGCAGGCGTTCGCCGCCCGTGCGCGCTGCCCGGTCGGTCAGCCAATTGGTCGGGCCCTGCCGGATGGCGGCCATCAAGGCAGCGCTGTCCTTGGGGGCATCTGTGACCTGGTAACCTTCGGCGGCGAGGCGCGTGAGCATCCGCGCGGTTGCCTCGGGCGTATCGAGGCCCACGCCATTGGCGAGCCGTCCGTCTTTGTTCGGGTAGTTCGCGAGAATCAGCGCCGTGCGCCGCTGGCTGACCGGGGACCGGCGCAGGGCGGCCCAGTTCGCCGCGAGATCGGCCACAAAGGCGATCCGGTCGCCCTGGGCTTGATAGGTCGCGATGGTGCATTCGGTGGCTTCGTCGAAGAAGGCCTCGCCCTTGAAGCTGACGGCCCGGGTCAGCACACGGCCATCGACCTCCGGCAGGGCGACATTCATGGCGATATCGCGGGCTGAGAGGCCGGTTGTGCCCTCGGCCCAAGCCTCTTCGCTGCTGCCGGCGAGCACGACCTGAAAGACCGGGGCGCCCTGGGCTTCGGCCATGGTGAGCGGGTTGGTCCCGCTTTTGCCGGCACCATCGGGCGTGCCCACCGCAAAGCTCGTGCAGTTCAGGATCACATCCGGCGGCGCCTGGGTGAAGAGCCCCTGCAGGGTTGCGACCGAGACCGGATCCTTCAGGGAGGCCACAAAAACCGGCAGCGGGTTCAACTCCTTGCGCGCGAGCGCCCGGACCAAACGGTTGATCGGGTGAAGGCCCGCTCCCTGAACCAGCGCCCGGTAAAAGATCAGGGGCACAACGGGCGCATCCGCCTGCCATTGCGCCTGCACCGTCGCGAGATCGCTCAGCCCCGCCCCGGGCCAATAGACCCCGGCCCGCAAGAGCGGGGCGGCGGCGGGCGGTTCTGGGGTCTCAGGATCCAGCAGATGCTGCGCATAACCGAGGAAATTCGCGGCATTCTCCGGCCCGCCTTCGACCAGATAGGACCAGAGCGCGTCATATTCCGCGCCGCGCAGGGTCGAGAGCTCTCGCAGACTGTCATCGGGTTTGTCATCCCCGGGCAGCAGGATCACATGGCCCCCCGCGGCCGCAACCCGTGCCGCATATTGCTCGGCCCCGTAGCGCCAATAGCCCAGCCCGCCCAGCACACGCGCGACTACCAGCCGGGCCTTGGAGGCGCAGTCATCGATATGGAGATCCACGGACATCGGGTGGCGCAGATGCATCATGCTCGCTAGCCGCAGGTTCGGTGGCGCGGCCATCTCGGCGCGCGCTGCGCTCAGGGCGGCCAACTCTGTATCGGCGGCGGAAATGAAGACCAGATCGGCGGGGGTCTGACCCAGATCGACAGGCTCCTGCCCGTCATCGATGCTGCCGGGTGTCGCGGCCAGAAGATGCATGTTGCGCCCCGTTTCTCCAAGTGCAGCGGCGGGTCTATCAAGCCTGCCTCAGCCGGGCAATGGTCGCGCCTCTAGCCCTTGGAGAAAATCGGTGGCCCTTTCAGGACGATCTCGGCCGGGCGTTGGGGGCTGCGGGTCAGCTCCCGCTCATAGAGGACCAACTCATCATTCCCGAGCTCTTCGGAGCTGGCCTCGTAACGGTTGCGCCGCAGCGCTTCGGCTTGGACCGGGTGCATCCGATCGACCCAGGCCCGCAGGACCCGCAGGCGCAGGCTGCGCGCCAGCGTTTCGACCTGTTCGATCAGGATATCGGGCAGGCTGCCCGGCGCCTCGGCGGCGACAAAGCGAAAGGCGCTGACCAGACCGAAACTGCCCATGTTGCGCAGGGCGATGCAGCCGAGGCCGACCTCATCCCGGGCTGCAAGGTAGAAATAGCCGTTGGGTCCGGTCACGTCGGACATATCCGGACGGGTCCGCGACTTCGGCGGGATCAGCAGGGTCTGCGCCAGAGGATCAAACGGGGTTGTCCGGTAAATCCGGATCTCGCGTGGCATATGCTCATAACTCCGGGTCCGCGGACGGACCCATACCCCTCGACCAAAGTATGACTGCTTGTGGCGCGAAAGGCGAGGATCAAATCCAGCTTTACGCTGCGACAAAGAGCGATCCGGCGGGAAATTGGCTAAAATTCGCGCCGAAACCTGCGTCGGATCAAGCTCGGAGCGGCTTTTCGTAGAAGCGACTCAGGGGATCGTCGAGGTAATCGCCGAACGGTCCACGGATCGCGAATCCCTCCCGCTCGTACAAGGCGCAGGCGGAGATCAGGTCGGGACCGGTTTCGAGCCGCAGGATCGGGAGGCCCTTTTCCCGGGCAAAGGCCTCCAGCGCTTGCATTAGGGCTGCGCCAGCGCCGAGCCCGCGCGCCTCGGGGGCAACGAACATGGACTTGATCTCGCCATAGCCATCGCGCGTCGCGAGGGCCGCGCAGCCGATGGCCTGACCGCCCGACATGGCCAGAAAGAACTGGATCCGGGGATCGTCGAGATCCTCGGGGGCCATGCTGTAATTCACCTCTGCCGGATAGCGGTCCATCATCATGGCGGCACTCGCCCCGAGCAGCGCGCGCGCCTCGGGGCTGAGCGGATCGCCCGGCGTGACGGTGACACTCATGCCCGTAGGGCCGCGTCGATCGCGGCCTGATCAAGCCCGGCCTGACCGATTACCACGAGACGGGTCTCGCGCGCTTCGGATGCGCCGAGGGGGCGGTCGAAATAGGTGTCGATCCGAGGGCCTACCGCTTGCAGGGTCAGGCGCATGGGCTTGCCCGCCACGGCGGCAAAGCCTTTGAGACGCAGGATGTCATGGGCCTCGATCACGCTTGTGACATGGGCGGCGAAGGCCGCGGGGTCGGTGATCTCGGGCAGGGTGACCACGAAAGAGGTGAAGGCATCATGGTCGTGGTCATGGTGGTGATGATGCGCGTGATCATGGTCTTGTTGATGATCATGGTCGTGCGAGTGGTCGTCATGGTCGTGAGGGTGGTCGTCCGCGTGGTGATGGTGGTGATGCACCTCGCTTCGCGCGTCCAGATCCGCCTCGGCTCCGATCCCCTGGCCCAGCAGGACATCCACGGGCAGGGCGCCCTGGGTCGCGCTGACCACCTGTACCCCGGCGCGGGCTTCGGATTTCAGCTTGCCGGTCAGGGCCTCGGCTTCCGCCGGGCTCAGCAGGTCGGACTTGTTCACCACAAGCATATCCGCGCAGGCCACCTGATCCTCGAAAAGTTCCGAGAGCGGGGTCTCGTGATCAAGGTTCTCGTCCAGCTTGCGCTGGGCATCCACCGCATCGACGGAGTGGGCAAAACGCCCCTCTGTCACGGCCTTGCCATCGACCACGGTCACCACGCCATCCACGGTCACCTTGGTCGAAATGCCCGGCCAGTTGAAGGCGCGGACCAGCGGTTGTGGCAGGGCCAGCCCCGAGGTCTCGATCACGATGTGATCCGGGGGCGTCTCACGGGCGAGCAACGCCTCCATGGTCGGGATGAAGTCATCGGCCACGGTGCAGCAGATGCAACCATTGCTCAGCTCCATGATGTCGTCTTCGGTGCAGGTCTCGTCCCCGCAGCCCTTGAGGATATCCCCATCGACGCCCAGATCGCCGAACTCGTTGATGATGAGCGCGATCCGCTTGCCCTCGGCATTGGCGAGCATGTGGCGGATCAAGGTCGTCTTTCCGGCACCGAGAAAGCCGGTGACGACGGTCGCAGGGATCTTGGCTGGCATGGGACACTCCGGTCTGAAATGCGCGCTCCGCCCGGACGGGGGCGGAGCCATGTGAGGGGCCGAAGGCGCGGGCGCGCTGCGGCTGTGATGAAAGGGCCCGGACCGCGCGGCGATCCGGGCAAAGGAAAGGCTCAGGCGCTGTGCCCGTCATGCAGATGCGGGTGGAAGAGCGCCGAGCGAGAGATGTCGCGCCCGGCCTTGGCCGCGGCCAGCACGGCAAGATCCGCAAGGGGCTCGATCAGGATCACCAGCATATAGGCGGCCCCAAAGCTCGCGATCGCCGCGAGGTTCTCGGCGCCAAAGCCCGAGCCATAGAGCGCCCAGAACCCGACCCAGGCCACGACGCCCGCCTGATAGGTGGTCGATAGCTTGAGTGCCTGCACATAGCTCAGATCCACATAGGGCGTGCCCGGCGCGATGATCCGTTTCGCAAGGGCACTGATCGCAAAGAGCGGCACCAGCAGGGTCGTCACGTTCATGAAGTATTGCGGCAGATCTGCAGGGGCGAAAAGCATCCCCTGGGCCAGCAGCCCGAGCATCAGACCCAGCGCCGCCGGCGCCGCGCCAAAGAGCAGGAAGAGCGTCGAGCCCAGGATGAAATGCACTTCCGAAACCCCGACCGGGAATTTCGGCAGCACTTCAAAGAAGAAGAAAACGGCCAGGGTCGAGGCCGCAACACGGGCGGCAAATCCGGGAATGCGCGTGGTTTTCAGCGTCTCCCAGGCCAGTTTCGCCGTCCAGACGCCTGCGCCTGCGGCGGTGGCGTAGCTCAGGGCAAGTTTGGCGCCGTTTACGACGCCGGGTTCGATATGCATGTCAGTCTCCTTAACCTGTCACACCCGACAGGAACGGTTGCAGTCTGCATGGCTGGTCTCCTGGCTCGCGGGTCGATGGGTGGCACCGGCCTTCCCAGAGCGCCTGCTCCAGTGGCGTGTCGGTGACCCTCTCCGCATACAGTCGCGGGGGCGGCTGAGGCTTGGGCCCTCCGGGTTGGATCGGGCCGTTCCACATTCCCATTTGATCCCCCGGGCGCTTGGCGCTGGCACGGGGAACCATGCCCGGCGTTTGTGCGCGCGGGATGCGCGGGGCGTCAAGATCCGAATGCGCGCGGGGGTGCCGCAGGGGGCGCGGATCATCTTGAAGGCACCGCAATATATCGCGGATTTCGACTTATCCACGACGATATTTGGTGGCGGGATTGACTCATGGCCCGTGGGTCGTGACCCTCGGAGGTTGAAGAATCATGTCCGGAGAACACCGATGCGGTTCAACCGACTGCGCCTGAATGGCTTCAAAAGCTTTGTGGACCCGACCGATCTCATCATCGGGGACGGGCTGACCGGCGTGGTCGGGCCGAATGGCTGTGGCAAGTCGAACCTGCTCGAGGCTCTGCGCTGGGTGATGGGGGAGAACCGGCCCACCGCCATGCGTGGCGGCGGGATGGAGGATGTGATCTTTGCCGGGGCCGCCAGCCGTCCGGCCCGGAACTTCGCCGAAGTGGCGCTGATCATGGACAATTCCGACCGCCGCGCGCCTGCGGGGTTCAACGACACGGACCAGCTCGAGATCATCCGCCGGATCACCCGGGATGTGGGCTCGGCCTACAAGACCAATGGCAAGGATGTGCGGGCGCGCGATGTGCAGATGCTCTTTGCCGATGCCTCCACCGGGGCTCATTCTCCGGCACTGGTGCGGCAGGGCCAGATCTCCGAGCTGATCAACGCCAAGCCCAAGGCGCGCCGCCGGATTCTCGAGGAGGCAGCTGGGATCTCCGGCCTTTACCAGCGACGGCATGAGGCCGAGCTGAAGCTCAAGGGCGCGGAGACCAATCTCGACCGGGTCGATGACGTGCTGGAGGCGCTCGCGGCGCAGCTCTCGACCCTCGCGCGGCAAGCCAAGCAGGCCGCGCGGTATCGCGAGATCGGCACGCAACTGCGGCAGGCCGAAGGGCTACTGCTCTATCGGCGCTGGCGCGAGGCGGATGAGGCGCGGCTCATCGCGGTGCAGGCCCTGACCACCCGCACCACCGAGGCGGGTGCAGCCGAGACCGCCGCGCGGCAGGCGGGACAGGCCCGCGTCAAGGCCGATGAAGCCCTGCCGCCTCTGCGCGAGGAGGAGGCAATTGCCGGGGCCGTGGTCCAGCGCCTCCATGTGCAGCGGGACACGCTGGCGGATCAGGAGACGCGCGCCCGGGACGCGATCGACACCCTGACCGGGCGGATCACCACGCTCGAGGCGGATATTGCCCGGGAGGCGGAGCTCAACAAGGATGCGGGCGAGACCATCGACAAGCTCGAATGGGAGCAGGGCCAGATCGCCAAGGCCACCGAGGGTCATGACGAGAAGCTTGCCGAGGCGGCGGAGGCTGCGCGGGCGGCGGGCGAGGTCCTGACCGATCGCGAGACGACGCAGTCGGAGATGACCGAGGATGTGGCGCGTCTTGCGGCCCGGCACCAATCGACCCAGCGCCTCTTGCAGGAGGCGACGCGCACCGAGGCCCGCGCGCAGGAGCAGGCTGCCAAGGCCGACACGGCCCTTTCGGAGGCGCAGGCGGGTCTGACCCAGGCAGAGGCCCGGTTTGCCGAGGCTGGTACGGCGCAGACGGCGGCCCAGTCCGAAACCGAGGCGGCCGAGGCGGCTCTCACCGAGGCCGAGGCGCGTCGTAGTGCTGTGCAGGGCGAGGAAGCCGATGCCCGCGCCGCCCGCTCCGAGGCCGAGGGCGAAGCGACCGCTCTGCGGGCCGAGGTGGGTGCCTTGGAGAAACTCGTGGCGCGCGACCGGGCCGAGGGCGGACAGGTGCTGGATGCGGTGACCGCCGCGCCGGGCTTTGAGGCCGCACTCGGGGCCGCATTGGCCGATGATCTGAAAGCACCTGAGGTCGAGGGCGACCGCTCGGGCTGGCACCTCCTGCCGGGCTATGACAGCGCGGCCACTTTGCCCGATGGCGCGACGCCTCTGGCCGAGCATGTCACGGTCCCGGGCGTTTTGGCGCGCCGCATGGCGCAGGTGGGGCTCGTGGATCGGTCCGAGGGCGCGCGGTTGCAGCCCGCTTTGCGCCCGGGTCAGCGCCTCGTGTCGCGGGAGGGCGATCTCTGGCGCTGGGACGGTCTGGCGGCCCGCGCCGAGGACGCGCCCTCGGCCGCCGCAGCCCGGTTGCAGCAGATCAACCGTCTGTCCGCGCTGAAGTCTGATCTTGAACGGGCGGAGGCGCAGGCGAGCACCGCGCGGGCCAGCCATGAGGCCCTGCAAGCGGATCTGCGCGCTGCTGCCGACGCCGACCGGACGGCCCGCGAAGCGCGCAAAGCGGCCGAGCGCAGCTTGGGCGAGGCGAGCCGTGCCCTGAGCCGGGCCGAGGCCGACAAGAATATCATGGCGGGCAAGCTCGAGACGCTCTCGGGTTCGGTCGCGCGCTACCGCGACGAGGTGCTCGAGGCACGCAAGGCCCTGTCCGAGGCGCAGGCCGCGCAAGCCGGGCTCGGCGATCTGGAAGCCGCGCGCGCGCAGGTCGAGGCGATCCGCGTCACCGTGGACGCAGCGCGGATGACCATGCTCGCCAAACGCTCCGCCCATGACGAGCTGCGCCGTGAAGGTGAGGCGCGCACCCGCCGCAGTCAGGAAATCACCCAGCAGATCAGTGGCTGGCGCCACCGGCTGGAGACCGCCGAGGCCCATAAGGCCGAACTGGAGGGGCGGCTTGAGAACAGCCGTGCGGAGTTGAAAACAGCCACCGCCGCCCCGGGGGAGATCGCCGCCAAGCGCGAGGCGCTGGCCCATGAGATCTCGCGGGCCGAGGCGCGCAAAGCCGCCGCCGCCGATGCCCTGAGCACCGCCGAGGGTGCTGCCCGCAAGGCCGAGCAGGCGGAGCGGGATGCGGAGCGTGCCGCCTCCGAGGCGCGGGAGGCCCGGGCGGCCTCCGAGGCCCGGGCGGAGGCCGCTGCCGAGACCGTGGCCCTGGCTGCCGAACGGATCCAGGAGGCGCTGGAGGTCACGCCGCAACAGCTCCTCGATACGCTCAAGGTCGATGCCGATGGCATGCCCGCTGCCGAGGCCATTGAAGCCGAGGTCAACCGTCTCAAGCGTCAGCGCGACGCCATGGGGGCCGTGAACCTGCGGGCTGAGGAAGACGCCAAAGCCGTCGACGAGGAATACCAGACGCTGATCTCGGAGAAGGGCGATCTGGAAGGCGCGATCGGCAAGCTGCGCACGGGCATCTCCAGCCTGAACAAGGAGGGGCGCGAGCGGCTTCTGACGGCGTTCGAACAGGTGAACGAGAACTTCTCAATGCTCTTCACCCACCTCTTTGGCGGCGGGGAGGCCAAGCTGGTGCTGGTGGAATCCGACGACCCGCTTGAAGCCGGGCTCGAGATCATGTGCCAGCCCCCGGGCAAACGCCTGAGCACGCTCAGCCTGCTCTCGGGCGGGGAGCAGACCCTCACGGCGCTCGCGCTGATCTTTGCGGTCTTCCTCGCCAACCCGGCGCCGATTTGCGTGCTCGACGAGGTCGACGCGCCGCTCGACGACGCAAATGTCACGCGCTTCTGCGACCTGCTGGACGAGATGACCCGGCGCACGGAAACGCGCTTCCTGATCATCACCCACCACGCGGTGACCATGGCGCGGATGGATCGGCTCTTTGGGGTGACCATGGGCGAGCAGGGGGTCAGCCAGCTCGTCTCAGTGGACCTGCGCAAGGCGGAAACGCTGGTCGCATAGCATGTGCGCGTCGGGGTCAGCCCGGGCTTGAACTCTGCCGGTCAGTTTGGCCGGTAGTCTGGACCGGAGCACGGAAGAAGAAAAACACCGCTGTTTGGACGGAGTGCGTAGTCCGGTTTACACTCGAACGCATGGTTCAGTTCCACCGCCGCGCCGGGTTTGTCCGGGAACACACCAGAGATGTCGTAGGCAAAGCTGCTTTGCGGATCATAGGCTCCATGCGGCCATGTCTTGTAGGACGCGATGTAGATCCGGTGATAATAGGCGGCCTTGCTGGGCACGCGCGCCGGTTCCGTAAAGAAGTGCCGCCACGCTCCGGAGACATGGTCAGACAGGCCGTCTCCGAATTCGGAATTCGGGCGGGCGTCATGGGCGTTCACCCAGATCTCTGCCAATTGCGCAGACTGGCTCGGGGTCATGCTCTCGAGGCCGACATAACACGTCCCCGATTGGTAGAGCACGGACACGGCGGGATCTGGTGCTGAAACATCAATGCGCGTTGCTGTTCCTCCGAATCTCGAGGCAACCGGGTATTGGGAGACGGTGAACCCGGCGCGTTGAAAGTTTTTGAGGACGCGCTCTTTGTTGAGGGGCTCAGAACACGCCCTGACCGCCTTTTGCGCAACCGCAAAGCTTTGCGGGTCCGCGGGGACGGAGCTGATGAATGTGGGGTCGACCGGGGGGACCGTGCATCCGACCAAGGTGAGAAAGGCGATCAAGGATCGCGCCGCGTGCCATCGCATCCTGCACTCCAATCAAAACAAACCCGGCAACCAAAGATGGTCTTTGGGTATCACGCCCGTGCGGTTGCAATCGATGTGACGTAAGCGCTTCTGTCCACTTTGGGAGCTGTCAGCCGGGTTGTGGCCGGGGGAGGTCCTTAACGGGCCCGCAGGCTCGCCCAGAAAAACCCGCCCTCGGGTTCGAGGCGGATGACCGTCCATCCTGACAGCGCAGCGAGCTCCTCGATCTCGTGGGGTTCGGGGTGGAACCAGCCGAATTCGGGGCCGATCTCGCCCTCATAGGAGAGGCGGAGTTTCAGCTCACCGCGCCGTCGACCCTCGTCCAGGTTGCGCGCATGATAGGCGAGGTGACGGGGATTGTCGGTCCCCCGCACATTGATGCCGGTCAGCAGGAGCTGGCCGTCCTCTGCGCAGATCTCCCGCAAGCGGTGCAAGAGGGTTGCGCTGCCCTCGAAGGAGCCTCCGATCCCGATATTGTTCCCAAAGAGCGTGATATGTGCCGGCACAAACGGCAGCTCCGGCGATTGGTCCGACAGGGCATCGAAGGCGCCGACTCCGGTCAGCCCCTGCGCCCGGCACACCGCCAAAGCGCCGTCCGAGCTGTCCAGACCGAAGGCCGCGTGGCCATGCGCGCCGAGCCATCTCAGGTGGCGGCCCGCGCCACAGCCGAGATCCAGAGTCGGCCCGTCGATCAGCCGCAGGGCGGGGGCTTCGAACGCGAAGGGCTCCTCCTGAAAATAGAGGGCCGGGCTGTGCTCATCCGTCCAGCCATCGTCCCGCAGCACCTTGAGCGGCGTGTCCGTTTGCCCGTTGTAATACCCCAGAAGGGCCTTGCCGAAGATATCCATGGCCGCAGGCTATCGAGGGGCTGATCCCGGAACAACATCGGGCGCGGCTTGGCCGGGCAAATCGCGGGATGACACCTCCGGAGGCGGTCCTGCGCACGGCCCTGACCGAATTGTGACGGGAGACTTCGCCAAGACCGGGCTACCATCCAGGCACAGCACTCGGAGGCCCCATGCGATACCTGACACTTGGACTGATTTTCCTCGCCCTTCCGGCGACCGCCCAAGAATGGGCTGTGCGCGACGGGGACGAGGCCTTGGCGCAAGCAGCCCTGACCGAGCGGCTCGTAGGCCAGCAAATCCAGTTTTACGACAACGGGATTTCCCGGTTCGAGACCGATGGGCGCTACTCTTATACCTATGATCAGGGCGGCACGGCCTATGGCCAATTCGAGATCGCCGAGGACGGGCTCGTCTGCATCGATTTTATCAACGGGTTCTCTCGCTGCGACCGCTACGTCCAGAATGGCGAGCGCTTCATCCTGCTGACCACGGACGGGCTGCGTTTCCCGATCCGGCCCTAGAGCTTCGACAGAAGCGCCGCAGTCGGCCAGGCATCGGCGGGCAGGCCCAGACGCTGCTGCTCGGCCTGCACGGCGGCGCGGGTGCGGGCCCCGAGGATCCCGTCGATCTTGCCGACGTCATGGCCCCTGGCCTGCAGCCGGGTCTGCAGCTGCTTCATTTGCGCGTCATTGAGGCCGGGCTCCGGGGCGCCCGCGTCAAAGACCGGTGCCCCGGAGAGGCGTGTGGCGAAATAGGCCGCCGTGGTGACATAGACGAAGCTCTGGTTCCATTCGAAGAACACATCGAAATTCGGATAAGCGAGAAAGGCCGGGCCTTTGCGCCCCTGGGGCAGGATCAGCGCGGCCTTGAGCCCACTCTGGATCTCGCCCCAGCGCGGGGTCACCCCCATCCGCGCCCAGTCGCGCCCGGATTTGCGGTGGGTGAGGCCCGTTTCTGCCCAGTTCAGGGTATCGGGGACCGAAACCTCCTGCAGCCAAGGCTCGCCCTTGCGCCAACCCAGCCCGCTCAGCATGTTCGACCCGCTCAGCAGCGCATCGGGGGCCGAGGTCTTGAGGTAGACATGGCCGTCGCCATCGCCGTCGATCCCCTTGGTGAGGATATCCTCGGGCAGCATCTGGACCATGCCGATCTCTCCGGCCCAGGCGCCTGTGGTGCGGGCCGGGTCGAAATCGCCCGCCTCATAGAGCTCCAGCGCGGCGAAGACCTGCGGGCGGAAAAGCTCGGGACGGCGGCAGTCATGGGCGAGGGTGACCAGCGAGTTCAGCGTGTTGAAATCGCCCTGCACCGCGCCGTAATCGGTCTCCAGCGCCCAGAGGGCCAGAAGAACCCCGCGCTGGACGCCGAAGCGCGCTTCGGCCTGATCGAAGACCGCGTCGAAGCGCTCGGCATTGCGGCGGCCATTATCCATGCGGTTCTGGCTGATCACCCGCCGGGCGAACTCGGTGAAGGGCATCTTGAACACGCCCTGGGCCCGGTCCGCGCGCAGGGTCCGGCTGTCCTGGGCGGCGGTGCGAAAGAAGGCGTCGACGGTGGCTTTGCTGTGGCCCTTTGCCTGCGCCTCGGCCTTCAGCCCGGAGACAAAGCTCGAAAAGCTGCCACCGCATTGGGCTGCGGCGGTTCCCGTTAGAGCGAGCGAGATCAGGATCGGCAGGATGGTCTGGCGCATGGGGCTCCCCTCAGGCTGGTCGCGGCGACGGTAGCAGGCTCGTGCCCGACCGCAAGCGCCCAAGGGTTAACGCAGAGCGCGGATCAGACCACGGCGAGGATCGCCACCAGCGCCATGGTCAGGCCCCAGGCTCGCCAGAGCGCGCGGCATGCGGCCTCGATGGTCTCGGGGCCCGGGCTGCGGCTGCCCTCGGGATGGACGAAAGGGAAATCGCGCATCTCGCCCTCATAGCTGCGCGGCCCGGCCAGCGCGGTGCCGAGGGCAACGGCCATGGCCGCTTCGGGCCAGCCGGCATTGGGCGAGCGGTGCAAGGGGGCGTCCCGGGCGATCAGCGGCCAGTCCTGCGGGCGGCCTGCGGCCACGAGGATGACGAGCGCGCTTAGCCGCGCAGGCACCCAGTTCAGCAGGTCGTCAAAGCGCGCGGCGGCCCAGCCGAATTCCGCGTGGCGTGGGGTGCGGTAGCCGATCATGCTGTCGGCGGTGTTGGTGATCTTGTAGAGCATCAGCCCCGGGAGCCCGCCGACCAGGAACCAGAAGGCCGGGGCCAGCACCCCGTCCGAGAAGTTCTCGGCCCCGGATTCGATGGCGGCGCGGGCCACCCCGGGCGCGTCGAGCGTGGCGGTGTCCCGCCCTACGATCATCGCGACGGCGGTGCGGCCCTGGGGCAGGCCCGCCTGCAGGCCCGTGGCGACGGCGCGCACGTGCTCCACGAGGCTGCGATGGGCCAGCAGGATCGCGGCGAGTATCGCCTCGACGATCCAGCCGAGGCTGGCCAGCGCGAGCCCGAGCGCCAGCGCGCCGAGGCCCAGGGTCACCATCACCAGCACGCCCCGGAACCGGCCGTCCTTGCCGGTGTTCAGCCGTGCATCCGCCCCGCCGATGAGCCGCCCCATGAGCACCGCCGGATGCGGCAGTCGCGACCAGAGCCAATCCGGCTCGCCGAACGCCGCATCGAGCAGGAGCGCCACCAGCAGGATCGCGGCATGTTCCGTCATGACAGGGCCTTCTCCAACCGCACCCAACCCTCTGAGCTGCCGGGCAGGCCGAGCCGCAGCCATGTGTCGGAATAGGGGAAGCGGCGGGCGAGGATGTGACAGGCGCCGAGCCGGTCCTGCGCAGCCTCCGCCGAGGGCGTGTCATAGAGCCGAAAGAGCGGCGTGCCCCCCAGAACGCGCCAGCCCGCGCCCATGGTCAGCCGGTCGAGCCGGTTCGCGTCCTGGGATAGGCGAGCGCGGGTCGCATCGGCCCAGCCATGGTCCGAGAGCGCCGTCTCACCAATCCGCAGGGCCGGGCCAGAGACCGCCCAGGGTCCGATCCGCTCGCGCAGCGGGGCCAGTGTGTCGGGATGGCCGATCGCAAAGCCCAGCCGCAGCCCGGCGAGCCCCCAGAACTTGCCAAAGCTCTTGAGCACAAGGGTCCCGGGCCGCACGGCCCGGGCGATCAGGCTCGCCTCGGGCATCACGTCGCAAAAGCTCTCATCGATCACCGTGAGCGCGTCATCCGCGGGGATCTCGTCCCCGCGCCATGCCCGCCCATCGGGATTGTTGGGATGCACGACCACGCGCGCCTGCAGGCCGGTCGTATCAAGCGGATCCTGCGTGACCTCCCAGCCATGGGCGGCGAAGGCGGCCCCATGCTCGTTATAGGTCGGGCCCGGGATGGCGACGCGACCCGGGCTGTGCAGCCCGGGCAGGCTCGCGATCAGGGCCGAGGCGCCGGGGGCGGGCAGGATCTCGGCCCCGTCGGGGACCTGCCAGAAGGTGCGGGCCGCCGCGATCAGGGCCTCAAAGGCGGGCCGGTCGGGCAGGGCGGTCCAGTCGGATGGAGAGAACGCGCCCACAGGATAGGGCACCGGGTTGATCCCGGTCGACAGATCCAGCCAGGCATCCGGCGCGCCGCCCCAGCGGGCGCGCGCCGCTTCGATCCCGCCGCCATGGTCGCGGGGCGGGGGCCGGGTCATGGGGTCTGATCCTCGGCCTCATCCGCGGGCAGGGGCAGGTGGCGGGTCACGAAATGCCCCTTCACCCCTTGCGGCCAGGTCCGGTAGGGCACCTGTCCGGTCTCCGACGCCGCATGGAGCGCGGCATAGTCCACGATGGCCTCTGCCGCTTCGGCTCCCGCCTCGAAATCCCCCAGCGTATAGGCCAGCTTGCCGGCTCCCTGGATCGTCACATTGCATCCAGCCTTGCAGCCCATGAGGCAGGAATGCCGCCGGGTCCGGACCTCAGCGGTGCCTTTCGCTGCAGCCTCGATCAGGTCGGCGAGCACTTCGCCATCCGTGGTTTCGATCCCGCGATCTTCCCAATCGGCGCGTTTGCAAGTGTCGCAGATAGTGATCCAGCTGGTCATGGCTCGTCCTTGGTCCGTGGCGATGGCGCGTTCCCCGTCATGTCCCGCATTTCGCGCCGGGGTTCAATCGGCGATGCGATCTGGGGTGACCCAACCCCGACCTGCAAAGCAAGACGGCAGATTGGTTTCCCCAGTGGTAAACCATGAGTGAAAAACCGCCGATCCATTCAAATTTTGAAGATGGGGTCAAAAAGTATTACCGATCCGGCAGACTTATCGGCTAGCTTGCCCGCAGTGCGAGCCCGGCGGCCCTGCCGTCCAGAATCGCCAAGGGGGTAAAATGCGCGTTTTGATCGTCCATGGCCAGGCGGGTCTTGCCGGTATTTGGGCTTCACATCTCAAGCGCGGCGGCGCCCGTGTCGACTGTGTGTCGGCGCAGGAAGACGCTGTGCGGCATCTGAGCGAACATCCGGTGGATGTGGTTTTGCTCTCGCTGACCCTTGCGGAGGGCAGCGCTTTGGCCATTGCCGATTACGCCAGCTATCGCCGCCCTGATACCCAGGTGATCTTCGTCAACAACTCGCAATTTTTCAGCGACGGGTCGATTTTCAACCACGTTTCAAACGCCCGGGCGATGATGCCCGAAGACACCCCGCCCGAAGACCTGACGGCGATGGTGGAGCACTACGCCACCCACTGATCCTTGCTGAAAAGCAGCCGAACGCGCGGCCTCAGGCAGCGAGCAGACGCTCGCGCCCATGGGGGGCCATCCAGTCGATCTCGGGATTGATCGGGATGATCCGGTGCGGATTGATGCTCTCGTGGCTGTAATGATAGTGGCGCACGATATGGGCGAAATTCACCGTCTCGGCGACGCCCGGCCACTGGTAGAGCTCGCGCGTATAGGCCCAGAGATGGGGGTAATCGATGATCCGGCGGCGATTGCATTTGAAATGCAGGTGATAGACCGGATCGAACCGCACCAGCGTCGTGAAGAGCCGCCAATCGGCCTCGGTGATCTGGTCCCCGGCCAGATAGCGCCGGTGGCTCAGCCGCTCTTCGACCCAATCGAGCGCATCGAACAACGTGGTGACCGCCTCGTCATAGGCCGCTTGGCTCGTGGCGAAGCCGGATTTGTAGACGCCATTATTGATGTCTGAATAGATCCGGTCATTCACCGCATCGATCTCCGATCGCAGGGCCTCGGGATAGAAATCCTGCGTATCGCCGGTCAGCCCGTTGAAGGCTGTGTTGAACATCCGGATGATCTCGGAGCTTTCATTGGAGACGATGGTCTTGCTCGCCTTGTCCCAGAGGATCGGCACCGTCACGCGGCCCGAGACCTGCGGGTCGGCCTTGACATAGAGGTCACGCGCAAAGGGCAGACCATAGAGCTTGTCGCCCGTGGCCCCGTCATTATCGGTCTCGAAGGTCCAGCCATCGGAGAGCATATCAGGATGCACGACCGAGACGTCGATATGCGGCGCGAGCCCTTTGAGTTCGCGGAAAATCAGCGTGCGATGGGCCCAGGGACAGGCGAGTGAGACATAGAGATGATAGCGCCCGCTTTCGGCCGGAAAGCCGCCCTTGCCCGAGGGGCCCGCGCTGCCATCGGCGGTGATCCAGTTGCGAAAGCCTGCCGTGGAGCGGACGAATTTGCCGCCCGTGCTCTTGGTGTCATACCAGACGTCGTGCCATTTGCCGTCGACAAGCTGTCCCATTGCGCCTTCCCTTTGCTTTGCTCGACCAAAACCTAGCGGGCCGGGCACTCTGCGAAAATACGCAGAGCCGCAGAGCCTCTCCCGCATGGGCGCACAGGTCCCCGGCGGGTGCGCGGCGCTTTGGCCCGTGCTGCAGCGCCGAAAGCAATTGCGCGTTTGTGGGGCGACAGCTATGACCCGAGGAGACGACGCCCGTTTCGGGCCAGAATGGTTGCCTTGCCTGCGGCTGACCCAACTCGGGAGCGCGCGACAGGGATCGTCAGGGCGCTTCGCTGATCTGTGGCGGGGCGCGCGGGGCCAGGTCTGGACGGGCATGTTGAAGGACAAGGACCGCGCCAATGACCCGCTTCTGCTTCCGTTTTCTCTTGGCTTGTCTGGCTTTGAGCGCTGGCCCGCTCTGGGCCCATCCCGGGCATTTGTCGGGCCTGGCGGGGCATGACCACTGGGTGGCGGGTGCGGCGATCGGGCTGGCCATCGCGCTGGGGATCTACGGAGCGCTGAAGGGGCGGAAGTCCGAAGGCGCATCCGAGGAGACCGAGAGTGAAGAGGCCGTCGAGGATGATAGCGCCGAGGCCCCCGCATGAGCGCGCCGACCCCGCCCGAAGGCAAGATCGGCGTCATGATCTGCGGCCATGGCTCGCGCAGTCAGGCGGCCGTGGATGAATTCGCCCTGCTGGCCGAGAAGCTGCCGGTTTACCTGCCCGCCGGGTGGGAGATGGAATACGGCTATCTCGAATTTGCCAATCCGGTCATCCGCGACGGGCTCGACAAGCTGCGCGAGAAGGGGTGCGACCGGATCCTGGCTGTTCCGGGCATGCTCTTTGCTGCGATGCACTCCAAGAACGACATCCCCACGGTGCTGAACACCTATGCGGCCAAGCATGGGCTGTCGGTCTCTTATGGCCGCGAGCTCGGCGTGGATCCCAAGATGATCGCCGCCGCCGGGGCCCGCGCCATGGAGGCTGTGGCCGAGGCCAATGCTGCCCATGGCGAGGTCCCGCTGCACGAAACCTGCCTCGTGGTGATCGGGCGCGGCGCGTCGGATCCGGATGCCAATGGCAACGTCGCCAAGATCGCGCGGATGCTGCAGGAAGGCCTGGGCTTTGGCTGGTGCGAGGTCGGCTATTCCGGCGTGACCTTCCCGCTGGTGGAGCCTTGCCTGCAACACGCCGCCAAGCTCGGCTACAAACGCATCCTCGTGCTGCCCTATTTCCTCTTCACCGGGATCCTGATCGACCGGATCTATGGTTTCACAGATCAGGTCGCCGCCGAGCATCCGGAGATCCAGTTCGTCAAAGCGCTTTATCTGCGGGACCACGAGGCCGTGCTGCAGACCTTTGCCGAGCGCGTGCAGGAGCAGATGTCCGACACCCCGCCGCCCAATTGCGGGCAATGCGGGTATCGCGCGCAGATCCTGTCGCTAGAGGATGGCGCGTCCCATGTGATCAGCGCCGAAGAGCGGACCCATCCGGCCTTTGGCGCCGTGCCACCGGCCACTTGCGTGCTCTGCAAGTACCGGACGCAGGTTCTGGGCTTCGAGGCCGAGGTTGGCGCGGTACAGGAAAGCCATCACCACCATGTGGAAGGGCAGGGCGCCTCGGCCCCCGGCTCCAATGTGGCTGACTGCACGCTCTGCGATACGTTCTGCACCGGACTCTGTCGGCTCGAAATGCAGGGCGATCACGGGCATCACCACCATCACCATGGGCATGATCATCACCACGATCACGACCATTCCCATAGCCACGACCATGATCACAGTCACGGACATGATCACGGGCACCACCATCATCACCACGCGCCTTACCCCCATGCGAAACACCCGCACGGGCCTGAAAGCGCGCGCAAGACGGCGAAGCCGACGGGCTGATGACGCGGATCTTCGGTTCTTATCTCGTTGTCGATTGGTCGGCCAATGGCACGCCCAAGACCGGCAAGGACAGTATCTGGCTCGCCCTCGCGCGACCGGGTGAGCCTGCCCTTGTGGAAAACCCGGCGACGCGGGCCGAAGCCGTCGCGCGCCTTGCTGCCCTGATCGAGACCGAACAGGCCGCCGGGCGCCGCGTGCTGGCGGGGTTCGATTTTCCCTTCGGCTATCCGGCGGGTTTTGCCGCGCAACTGGGCGGCACCGGCGATTGGCAGGCGGTCTGGGCGCGGATCGCCGAGGAGGTGGTCGAGGGCGACAGCAACGCCAATAACCGCTTCGACGCGGCGGCGGCGCTGAATGCGCTTTTCCCCGGTGACGGGCCCTTCTGGGGCAATGGTCTGAAGCGGGACATCCCCGGCCTGCCGCGCAAACTGCCCGAGGGCTATGGCGAGGCGCTGCCTGTGCGGCTGCGTCACGCCGAGGGTCAGGCGAGCGCGGCGCAGGAGGTCTGGAAGCTTTCGGGTGTGGGCTCCGTTGGCGGGCAGGCCCTGACCGGGATCGCTGCCCTCGAAGGGCTGCGCCATGCGCTGGGCGCGCGGGTCTGGCCGTTCGAGCCCTGGGCCGACGGGACCGCGCCGGTGCTGGCCGAAGTGTTTCCCTCGCTTGTGGAGGTCCCGCACCTGCCCGGCAAAGTGCGCGACGCGGTACAGGTGGAAAGTCTCGCCCGAGCGCTCTGCGCGCTGGACGGTGCGGGTCGGTTGGCAGGGATGCTGGATGCACCCAAGGCGCAGCCCGACGATGTGATGCGCCACGAGGCGACGATCCTCGGGCTCGGCTATGAGGCCCTGTTGGGCCGTGCGGTCACCGAGGCCGCCGCCGAGATCACGGCCCCACCGAAAGCGTCGCGCCCGCCCATGCGCCCCTATGAGAAAGACCCCGCCGCGATCTACGCCCAGAGCTTTGCCACCGTGCAGGCGGAGGCCAATCTCGCGCGGTTTCCCCAGGGTCTCGACCGCCTGGCGACGCGCCTGATCCATGCCTGCGGGATGGTCGAGGTGGCAGACCGGCTGGTCTTTTCGCCGGAGGCCTTCACGGCGGGGCATGACGCGCTCCGGGCCGGAAAGCCTGTGCTTTGTGATTGCGAGATGGTCGGGGCCGGGATCATTCGGCGCTATCTGCCCGCCGAAAACCCGGTGGTTGTCACCCTGAATGACCCGTCTGTGCCCGGGCGCGCCCAAGACATCGGCAACACACGCTCTGCGGCGGCGGTGGAACTTTGGGCGGACCATCTGGACGGCGCCGTGGTGGCCATCGGCAATGCGCCCACGGCCCTCTTCCATCTGCTGGAACTGATTGATGCCGGCGCCCCGCGCCCCGCAGTCATCCTTGGCTTCCCTGTGGGCTTTGTCGGTGCCGCGGAATCCAAGGCGGAACTGGCGCGCGACCCGCGCGGCTGCGATTTCGTGGCCCTGCGCGGGCGTCGCGGCGGCTCGGCCATGGCCTCGGCCGCGGTGAACGCCCTGGCCGCAGGACTTCCGGAGATCGCTTCATGAGCACGACCCCCTGGCTCCATATTGTTGGCATTGGCGAGGACGGGCTGGCCGGGCTCATGCCCGCGACCCGCGCCGTGGTTGAGGCTGCCGAAGTGATCGTCGGCGGCGAGCGGCATCATCAGCTTTCCGCCTCGGTCACCGCCGAGCGTCTGGCCTGGCCCCATCCCTTTGATGCGCTCGTGGATACGCTGAAATCCCTGGCCGGGCGGCGGGTCGTGGTGCTGGCGACGGGCGACCCCCTGTGGTTCTCGGTCGGCGCGCGGATCGGACGGGCCATCCCGCCCGGCGAGATCACCTATCACCCGCAGCTGTCCGCGTTTCAACTGGCCTCCGCCCGGATGGGCTGGAGCCTCGCGGATGTGGAGACGCTCACCGTGCATGGTCGCCCGGTGGAGCAGATGATCGCCTTCATCCAGCCTGACCAGCGGCTCCTGATCCTGACGACGGGGGCCGAGACCCCGGCTCAGATCGCGAGGTTCCTGTCCGAGCGGGGCTTTGGTCAGTCGAAGATGACTGTGCTCGCGGCCATGGGCGGGCCGGATGAGGCGCGGTTTGACGGTGTCGCCGAGAGCTGGGATCACGAGGTGCCTCCCTTCAACACCTTGGCGGTGGAGTGCATCGCGGCGCCGGATTGCGCGCTTCTGCCCCGGGTGCCGGGGCTGGCGGATGGCCTCTTTGTCCATGATGGGACCATGACCAAGCGCGAGGTGCGGGCAGTGACGCTCGCCAAGCTCATGCCCATGCGCGGGGCGCTTTTGTGGGATATCGGCACGGGCTGCGGGTCGGTGGCGGTCGAGTGGATGCGCGGCGCGCGCTATGCCCGCGCCATCGGGATCGAGCCGCGCGCGGACCGGCGGGCTATGGCGGCGGCCAATGCGCTGGCGCTCGGGGTGCCGAAGCTCGAGGTGATCGAGGGCACCGCGCCCGGCGCGCTGGAGGGGCTGGAGGCCCCGGATGCGATCTTCGTCGGGGGTGGGCTGAGCCCGGAGGTGTTTGAGGCGGCCTGGGGCGCGTTGCGCCCCCTCGGGCGGCTTGTGGCGAACGCCGTGACGCTGGAGAGTGAGCAGGAGCTGATCGGGCTGCACGCGGCCCATGGCGGTGAGCTGACCAAGCTTTCGGTGCACCGGGCCGAGCCCGTCGGGCCGCGCACCGGCTGGCGGCCATTCATGCCTGTGACCCAGTGGAGCCTGATCAAGCGATGAGCGGGACGCTTTATGGAATTGGCCTCGGCCCCGGGGATCCGGAGCTGATGACGCTGAAGGCCGATCGGTTGATCCGGGGCGCGCGTGTGGTGGCCTATCCGGCGTTGGTCGCGGGAGAGAGCTTCGCGCGCGGGATCGCGGCGAGCGCGATCCCGGAGGACGCGCGCGAGATCCGGATCGAGGTCCCGATGACCCCCGAGCGGGCCCCGGCGCAGGCGGCCTATGATCGCGCCTCTGTCGAGATCGCCGAGGCGCTCTCGTCCGGGGAGGATGTGGTCTGTCTCTGCGAAGGGGATCCGTTTTTCTATGGCTCCTTCATGTATCTCCATGCCCGGTTGTCGGAGGAGTTCCCGGTGGAAGTTGTGCCCGGAGTTACCTCCATGACCGCTTGCGCGGCGCTGGCAGCCCGACCTCTGGTGGCGCGGAATGAGCGGCTCACGGTCTTGCCGGGGCCCTTGCCCGAGGCCGAGTTGACGGCGCGTCTGGCGGAGTGTGAGACGGCGGTGATCATGAAGGTCGGCCGACATCTGGGGAAGATCCGGCAGGTGCTGGAGGCGGTCGGGCTGGCGGAGAACGCGGTCTATCTGGAGCGCGCGACCCTGCCCGCCGAGAAGGCCCTGCCGCTGGCCGAGGCGCCGGATCCCGCCCCCTATTTTTCGATGATTCTGGTGACGAAAGGAGCCGATCCATGGCTGTGACGCCGGTTGTTGTGGCGATTTCAGCCGCGGGTGAAGAGATGGCGCATCGGATCGCCGGCGCACAGGGCTGGGTGGTTCATGGCCGTGCCGGGCGCGTGGCCGAAGCGGATGCCCATTTTGACAATGCGCTGACCCATGTGCGCGACCTCTTTGCTGCCGGTGTGCCCGTGGTCGGGGTCTGTGCGGCGGGGATCCTGATCCGCGCGGTTGCACCCCTTTTGGCCGACAAGACCACGGAGCCACCCGTGGTGGCCGTGGCCGAGGATGGTTCGGTTGTGGTGCCGCTTTTGGGTGGGCATCGCGGGGCGAACCGGATTGCGGCGGATCTTTCCGCGCTGCTCGGGAGTGTCTCGGCAGTGACGACGGCGGGGGATGTGGCGCTGGGCGTGGCCCTGGATGCGCCGCCTGCGGGCTACCGTCTGGCCAATCCGGGCGATGCGAAACCGGTCATGGCGGGGCTCCTGTCCGGGGGCGGGGCACGTCTGGTTGGCGAGCCGCTTTTTGATCTGCCTGAGGGCGAGGGCGCCGAGATCGCGGTGACCGAGGCGCGGCTGGCGGGCGGGCCGGCGCGCCTAGTCTACCATCCGCAACGCTTTGCGCTCGGCGTTGGCTGCGCGCGCGACGCGGCCCCCGAAGTGCTGCGCACGCAGGTCTTCGAGATGCTGGCAGAGGCTGGGATTGCGCCCGGGGCAGTGGCTTCGGTGAACACGCTGGATCTCAAGGCAGATGAGCCGGCCATGCATGCGCTGGCAGCAGAGCTGGACGTGCCCTTGCGGGTCTTCACAGCGGCGGAGCTGGAGGCCGAAGCGCCGCGTCTCGCCAATCCGTCCGAGGTGGTCTTTGCTGAGGTTGGGTGTCACGGGGTGGCCGAAGGGGCCGCGCTGGCCGCCGCCGGGGGTGAGGCCGTGCTGGTAGAGACCAAGCGCAAGACCGCGACCACGACCTGTGCCCTGGCGCGTGCGCCGGAGCCGATCACCGAGTTGCGGGGCCGGGCGCGGGGGCGGGTCTCGGTCGTCGGGATTGGGCCGGGCCAATCGGCCTGGCGCACGCCGGAAGTGAGCCGGCTCGTGGCCGAGGCCGAGGAGCTTGTGGGCTATGGCCTCTATATCGATCTGCTGGGGCCGCTCGCGGCGGGCAAGACGCGGTCGGATTTCCCCCTGGGTGGGGAAGAGGATCGCTGCCGCTACGCGCTGGAGCGCGCGGGCGAGGGGCGCAATGTGGCACTGGTCTGCTCGGGGGATGCGGGGATCTATGCCATGGGTGCGCTGGTCTTTGAGCTCTTGGATCGGGGGCCGGAGGCGCAGGGTGTCTCTGATGCGGCGCGGCGGGTTGAGGTCGTCTGCTCGCCGGGGGTGAGCGCATTGCAAGCTGCGGCAGCCCGGGCGGGCGCGCCTTTGGGCCATGATTTCTGTGCGATTTCGCTGTCGGACTTACTGACTCCGCGGGCGGATATCTTGCGGCGCTTGCAGGCGGCGGCGGAGGGCGATTTCGTGATTGCGTTCTACAACCCGGTGTCGAAGACGCGGCGGACCTTGCTGGCCGAGGCGCGCGAGATCCTGTTGCGGCATCGCCCGGCGGATACGCCTGTTCTGCTCGCGAGTTCGCTGGGTCGACCCGAGGAGGAGATCCGCTACCGGCGGCTCGATGCGCTGGAGGTGGATGAGGTGGATATGCTGACGGTTGTGCTTGTGGGCTCGTCGAACTCGCAGCTGGCCCAGCTCGGCGCCGGGCCGCGCATGTACACGCCACGCGGCTATGCGCGCAAGATCGACGGGGATCTCTCGAATGTGGGGTGATCCAATTGAGCAGGCTGCGCCTGCACGCGATTTTTTGTCCGCCTGTGGCGACGGGGGGCGCGTGACTTTGGGGGCTGCGGCGGCTGCGGGCGGTGGGAGGTCTGCGGAGAGGCCGTTTGCGGGCAGGTCTGCCGCAAACAGGCCAGCTCGAGTTTGTGTCCGGTCCGTCGCGCGTCAAGGCCAAGCGGGCTTTGCCCGGCGCTGCGCGCGCCTTGACCCACGCCTGACCTCAAGGAGAGGCTGACATGACAGTGTATTTCATTGGCGCGGGGCCGGGGGATCCGGAGCTTTTGACGCTGAAGGCGCAGCGGGTGATCGGGGCGTGTCCGGTTTGCCTTTATGCGGGCTCGCTTGTACCGGCGGAGGTTGTGGCCTGTGCGCCCGAGGGGGCGCGGGTCTTGGATACGGCCCCGATGACGCTGGAAGACACCCATGCGGAGATCGTCGCGGCCCATGGGCGCGGCGAGGATGTGGCCCGGGTGCATTCCGGGGATCCCTCGCTTTACGGGGCGATTGCGGAGCAGATCCGGCGCCTGCGCGCCGATGGCATTCCCTATGAGATCATCCCGGGGGTTCCGGCCTATGCGGCGGCGGCGGCGGCCCTGGGACAGGAGCTGACCATTCCGGAGATTGCGCAATCCATCGTGCTGACCCGGGTGTCGATGAAGTCGACCTCCATGCCCGAGCACGAGACGCTGGAGAACTTCGCGCGCACCCGGGCCACCCTGGCCATTCATCTGGGCGTGCGGAACCTGCGCGAGATCGAGCGGGTGCTGTCGCCCTATTATGGGGCCGAGTGTCCGGTGGTCGTGGCCTACCGGGTAGGCTGGCCGGACCAGATGTTCCTGCGCGGTACGCTCAGCGATATTCACGCCAAGGTCCGGGCCGAGAAGATCACGCGCACGGCGCTGATTCTCGTGGGGCCTGCCCTGGGCGAGGTCGGGGATTTCAAGGACAGCGCCCTCTACGACCCCGAAATGCCCCATGTCCTGCGCCCCCATGCGCGCAAATCGGCAACAGCTGGCTGAGCCGCGGCCGGGGCCGACGGGCTTAACTTGATCTTCGTGCAGGGCAGCGCATCTTGTCTCCTGAGGGATACGAAAGGCTGCCGCCATGTCGAGTTATCTGCCCAAGGAGGTCCGGGAGGGTCTGGACCAAGCGCGCGAACGCGCCGCCCGCAAGTCGAAGACGCGGCTGCGTGTTCATGTGGGGCCCGAGGCCTATTCCATCCGCAAGTTTGGGGCCGAGGCCTTTACACTCAAGGCCGAAGGCGCGCCGCATCTGCGCGGGCTCGTCGATATCTTCCGCGGCTCCGAGCATCTTTATCAGGCGCTGATCGTGACCGCGGCCCAGGATGGGCCGGAGATGCGCTATGAGTTCAAGCGCATGACCAAAGCGCGGGATCAGGTCCCGCTGGATTACGCGCGGGACCGCACTGCGCCCGCCGCGCTGATCACCAAGCAATAGGCCTTACTGCAGGTCCTTGAACGCATCCGCGAGGCGGGAAACCGCCTCGTCGATCCGCGCGCGGTTGGTGCCGATATTGAACCGCAGGAAGCTTTCTCCGCCTTGGCCCAGCGTATGGCCCGGGGTGGTGGCGATTTTGGCGTCCCCATAGACCCGGGCGCTGAAAGCGTCGCGCTCCATCCCGGTGCCTGCGAAATCCACCCAGGCCAGATAGGTGCCCTGCATGGGCATCGCGCGCAGGCCCGGAATCGCGTCCACGCCTTCGGAGAAGACCCGAGCATTTTCCTCAAGATAGGCGCGGAGCGCATCGGTCCAGGCCGCCCCCTCGGGGGTATAGGCCGCCCGGGTCAGGGCCACGCCCATGAGGTTGGGTTGCATGTCGAGCGCGTTGACGAACTTGAAGAACCGCGCGCGCAGATCCGGGTCTGGCACCGTGATGCAGCCCGTACGCCCGCCCGCGATGTTGAAGGTCTTGGACGCCGAGGTCGCCATTACGAGCCGGTCGGTGATCTCGGGCGCGGCTACGGCCATGGGGATATGGGTGTGGCCGGAAAAGGTCAGATCCGCATGGATCTCGTCGGAGATCAGCAGCAGGTCGTGGCGCTGACAGAAGGCGGCGAGCCCGTTCAGCTCCGCCTGGGTCCAGACCCGACCCGCCGGGTTATGGGGCGAGCAGGCGATGATCATCTTCTCACGCCCGGACATCATCCCGTCATAGGCGTCAAAATCCATCCGATAGATCCCGTCCTCGATCACCAGAGGCAGCTCGCGCACCACGCGGCCCGTCTTGCGGATCTTGGCAGCGAACTCGTGATAGACCGGCGAGAAGATCGCGACCTCATCGCCCGGCTCGGTCAAGGCGTTCAGCGTGATCGCGATCCCGTTGCCGAGCCCATAGGTGGTGAACATCCAGTCCCGCTCGACCGTCCAGCCATGGCGGTCCTGCATCCAGCCGATGATCGCGTCCTGATAGCTCTCAAGTCCGCAGAAATACCCGTAATCCGCCCGCTCCAAGAGGCCCTTCATGGCGTCCTGCAGGAAGGGGCCAGGCGCGAAATCCATATCCGCGATCCACATGGCAAGCCCGTCCTCGGCAGGGACGCCAAAGGCGCGCTCCATCAGGTCCCATTTGGAGCAGTCCGTGCCGCGCCGGTCGATCTGGGTGTCAAAGGTCATGAAGGTCTCCGTGAGTACCGGGCGAAGCTAGCGGGATCCGGCGCAGGCGCAAGCCCTGCGGGGGCGGGACGCCATGTTGCGCTGATCCTAAGGGTCCATTACATCAGCGTTATGACCATTCGCCCGATCCTGATCCACCCCGACCCGCGTCTGAAGAAAACCGTCGATCCGGTGGCCGAGATCACCGACGAGATCCGTGCTCTGGCCGAGGATATGTTGGTGACCATGTATGACGCGCCGGGCATCGGGCTGGCCGGGCCGCAGGTTGCTGCCATGACCCGGATCATCACCATGGATTGCGCGCCCAAGGATGGGGATCCGGACCCGATGGTCCTGATCAATCCCGAGATCACCTGGTCCTCGGAGGAGATGAACACCTACGAAGAGGGGTGCCTCTCGATCCCCGAGATGTACGCGGATGTTGAGCGTCCCGCCGAGGTGGAGGTCCGCTGGACCACCCTTGATGGCGGTGAGGCGAGCGCCAAGATGGACGGGCTTTATGCCACGTGTGTGCAGCACGAGATCGACCATCTCGATGGCAAGCTCTTCATCGACTACCTCAAGCCCCTGAAGCGGCAGCTCATCACCCGCAAGATGGTCAAGCTCAAGCGTGAGCGGGCCCGCGCGAGCAGCTGACGCGCCCCGGCGCGGTGAGGCACTGAAATGATTCGACCTTTCATCCCCTGGCCTGACAAGCGTCTGCGCAGTGCGGCGGAGCCCGTGACCGAGATCACTGATGAGATCCGCGGGATCTGGGACGATATGATCGACACGATGGAGGCGATGCCCGGTGTTGGCCTCGCCGCGCCGCAGATCGGCGTGATGCAGGCGCTGGCTGTGGTCGATGCCTCCGAGGATCGCGGACGTGCAGTGCGGATGGCCAATCCCGAAGTGCTGCATTCCAGTGCCAAACTGCGCAGCCATGAGGAGGCCTCACCGAACCTGCCCGGAGTGTTCGCCAAGATCGAGCGTCCGCGTGCGGTGACCGTCCGGTTTCTCGATGCGACGGGCGCGGTGAAGGAGCAGGATTTCGTCGGCCTCTGGGCCACCAGCGTGCAGCATCAGATCGACCATCTGGCGGGGAGGATGTATTTCGACCGGCTGAGCAAGACCAAGCGCGACATGCTGCTGCGCAAGGCACGAAAGCAGGGCAAATGAGACTGGTTTTCATGGGTACGCCGGTGTTTTCCGTGCCGGTTCTGGATGCTCTGGTCGCGGCTGGTCACGAGGTGGCTGCCGTTTATTGCCAGCCGCCGCGCCCGGCAGGCCGAGGCAAGAAGCCCCGCCCGAGTCCGGTGCAGGCCCGTGCCGAGGCGCTGGGCCTGCCGGTGCGCTACCCAGTGTCCTTGAAAGGGGCCGAGGCGCAGGCGGAATTTGCCGCGCTCGATGCCGAGATCGCCGTGGTCGTCGCCTATGGTTTGATCCTGCCACAAGCGGTGCTCGATGCTCCGGAGCATGGATGCTGGAACATCCACGCCTCGCTCCTGCCCCGCTGGCGCGGGGCGGCGCCGATCCATCGGGCGATCCTCGCCGGGGACAGGGAAACCGGGGTTTGCATCATGCAGATGGAGGCAGGTCTCGACACCGGCCCCGTGCTGCTGCGCGATGCGCTGGAGATTGGGCCTGAAGAGACGACCGGGGCTCTCCATGACCGCCTCTCCGAGATGGGCGCGCGGTTGATTGTCGAGGCTTTGGCACAGCGCACGGAACTCGCGCCCGAGACCCAGCCGGAGGCGGGCGTGACCTATGCGGCAAAGATCGACAAAGCAGAGGCGCGCGTGGATTGGAGCCGCCCGGCGGCAGAGGTCGACCGGCAGATCCGTGGGCTCTCCCCCTTCCCGGGTGCCTGGTGCGAGATCGCGGGGGAACGGGTGAAGCTTCTGGGAGCGCGGCTGGCCGCAGGCGCGGGAACACCGGGTCAGGTTTTGGGTGGCTTCACGGTGGCCTGCGGCAGCGGTGCGGTGGAGATCACCCGCGCGCAACGGGCCGGCAAGAAGGCGGCGGAGGCTGCGGTCATCCTGCGCGGGCTCAGCTTGCCCGATCACCTCTCCTGATCAGCAGTCTCGCTGGTTCTGAGGAACGGGAGCCTCCGGCGGGGATATTTGGAGACTTAAGAAGACAGGCGGGTCGCCTGGCAGATCAACCTTGGTTTGACCTCGCTTTTCCTGGGTATTTCTTAAGTCCGGAAATATCCCCGCCGGAGGCATAGAATCTTTTTTGCTGCGACCTCAGCCTTTGCTTTTGCCGGGCTTGAAGGGCGCCATGCCGGCACGGGCAAGCTCATCCGCGCGCTCGTTCTCCGGGTGACCCGCATGTCCCTTGACCCATTCCCATTGCACGTCGTGGCGGGCTTGGGCGGCATCGAGGCGACGCCAGAGATCTTCGTTCTTCACCGGTTTCTTGGTTGAGGTTTTCCACCCGTTGCGCTTCCAGCCATGGATCCAGCCGGTCACGCCACCTTTTACATAGGCGCTGTCCGTCACCACGGTCAGCCGCGCGGGGCGTTCAAGTGCCTCCAGCGCGTTGATCGCGGCCAGAAGCTCCATCCGGTTGTTCGTCGTGTGGGCCTCTCCTCCTTTGAGGGTGCGTTCCTTTACGACTTCCTCGCCGTCCCGCGCGATCAGCAACGCGCCCCAGCCGCCGGGACCGGGGTTCCCCGAACAGGCCCCATCCGTATAGGCAAACAGATCAGCCATGGGCGGGCCTCCGGGCAGTCAAAATGATGAACGGGTCCGTGCGGCCCGAGAGGCCTTCGCCCCGACCTTCGCGGGTCTTTGAGACCGTAAGGCCCATCTCAGTCAGGAGTGATCGCAAGGCATCCTCGGTGTAATAGGTGTAAAAGCGCCCCAGCGCATCACGCTCTTCCCCGTCGCCCAGCTTGAGGCCGAGATGGAACACACCACCCGGTCTCAGGGCACGGGCGATGGCCGCCAGATGGAGGGGCATCTCGTTGCGCGGCGCGTGGAGCAAGCTGAAGTTGGCCCAGATCCCATCGAAGGCCTCCACGTCGGTCAGATCCTCGAACCGCGCGAGCCGTGCATCGACGCCGAGCGCCTGGGCTTGGGCCACGAATTCCGGCGTCGCGTCATAGGCGATCACCCGGTGTCCCGCGGCCTTCATGAGGGAAGCCGCGCGCCCGGGGCCACAGCCGAGATCGAGCACATCTGCCGCCTCGGGCAGGGCGTCCAGAAACGCCTGCAGGTCACCATCGGCCCCCTTGTCGGCAAACCGGGCTCGGTAGCGCTCGGCCTCGCGTCCATAGGCGGCTAAGGTTTGCGGATCGCTCATAGCAGAACCCCGACCGCGAGGCAGGCCACCACGATGCTGGTCAGGAGCACCCGCAGATGCATCCACCAGGCCGGGGCGAGCCCTTGCCGCCAGAAGAGGTAGTCGAGCCCCAAAAGCCCAACGAAGCCTGCGATCAGGTTGATCTGGGCAGAGACCGGTCCGCCGCCGACCATGAAAAACGCCCAGAGCGCCGGCACCACGCTCAGCCCGTAGCCGGTGGTCGCCACCGTCCCCTCCGCCTTGGTCGCAAAGCCCCAAAGCACGCCGGACATGAAAGCCAGTATGATCGTACCGTAGAAGATCTGCACATAGGGCCCGATGAAGCGCGGGCCGAACTGCGCCATGCCGAAGTTGGCCAGCGCCTCGGAGAGAAGCGTGCCTGCGCCGAAGAGGAACGGGATCAGACCGGCCAGGCCGAGGATCAGGGCGGAACGGGGGATCTGTGTCATGGGGTCTTTGTGCCGCCCGCGCCGGGGCGCTGCAAGGGGCAGCAGGCGGTGCGGCGCAGATTGCGCCTCAGGCGCTCGCGTCGAAGAAGAAGCGCACTGCATGAAAGAAGATCGGCGCCGCGAAGAGCACGGAATCAAGTCGGTCGATGAAGCCGCCATGGCCCGCGAACATCGGCCCCCAATCCTTGACCCCGCGATCGCGCTTGATCGCGTTCATTACCAGAGCGCCGAACATACCGACCGTGGACGCCAAAAGCGCCAGAAGGAAGGCCTGCCACGGGGCGAAAGGCGTGATCCACCAGAGCGCGCCGCCGATCACACTCGCCAGCAGAACCCCGGCCATGGTCCCCTCCCAAGTGCGGGAGCGCGACAGGGAGGGGGCGATCTTGCGCCGCCCGATCAGCTTGGTCCCGGCATATTGCAGCACATCCGCGATTTGGACCACGATCACCAGCCAGGCAACCAGCAGGATCAGCCGCCCGCCATAGCCCGGGATCTCCAGCGTCAGGAGGGCAGGCACATGGCTCATGCAATAGACGCAGATCATCAGTGCCCATTGGGTTTCGGCCACGCGCTCGAGGAAGTTCGTCCGGTCCCCCTCCAGCGCCGAGAGGATCGGCAAGAGCAGGAAGGCATAGACCGGGATGAACATGGAGGACATCCCGTACCAGCCCAGCCCGACCAGAATGTACTGCACCGGCAGGACGACAAAGAAAGATGCGGCAATCGCCCAGTGATCCGCCACCCGCTTGTTGGTCAGGGTCATGAACTCGCGCAGGGCCGAGAAAGAGCAGATCGCAAAAAGCACCACGATCCCTGTGCTGCCGCCCAGCGAGAACAGCGCGACCAGCGCCGTCATTGCCCACCAGGCCATGATCCGCGCGTTCAGGTTCTCGATCGTTGTGTTCACCTCATGGGGCGGGAGGCGCCAGCGCAAGGTCTCGGCGAGGATGGTCGCAAGGATCAGGAGCGTGCCGACGCCCAGGATCTCCCAGGCAAAGGGATGCGGTTCGATCGGGATCTCGGTCATGGGCGCTGCCCCCCGTTCTGCGGGCGCAGGGCGACCATCGCCTCGGAGGCGCGGGCGAGAAAGGCGTCGATGCTCTCGCCCGGCTCGACGCGCACCGGCGCGCCAAAGCTCACGGTGCAGAGCAGCGGCACCGGGATCACATGGCCCTTGGGCATGACGCTGTTGAGGTTCTCGATCCAGACCGGCACGAGATCGAGCTCCGGCCGTGCCTTGGAGACGTTGTAGATCCCCGATTTGAAGCGCAGGACCGGCTTGTCGGTCATGTTGCGTTTGCCTTCGGGAAAGATGATCAGCGAGTCGCCCTGATCCACCGCCTCGAGGATCTTGGCCACCGGGTCTTCGTCCCCGCGATGCTCCGGGCGGCGCTCGATCATCACGGCGCGTACGACCTCATGGCCGACAAAGGCGCGGAGCTTGGATTTCAGCCAATAATCGCTGCCCGCGACCGCGCGAGTCTGCTTGCGCAGGCGCGGGGGCAGCACGGTCCAGATCAGGATCAGGTCCGCATTGCTCGTGTGGTTGGCGAAATAGAGGCGCTGTTTCGGGACCGGTTCGATCCCGTGCCAGATCGCCCGCGGCGCGGTCAGAAGCCGTGCCAGCAGGATCAGGCCCGAGCCCAGCAGCCAGGCGGCAAAGGAGGTGACCAGCCGCTTCATGGGCCGAGGCGGCCGCCCGTCACGCGCGCTCCATCGCGAGGCGCCCGGCCAGCAGGGCAAAGACCGCCGCGAAGGAGCGGTTCAGCCAGGTCATCACCCGCGCCGAGCCGAGCACCCAGTCCCGCGCCTTGGCCGCGAACGCGCCATAGCCGAGAAAGACCACGAAGGTCATCGCCATGAAGACCGCGCCCAAGAGGGCCATCTCCGCCGTGGCGGTGGCTGCGTTCCCGCTCAGGAACGGGGGCAAGAGTGCGAGAAAGAAGATCGACAGCTTGGGGTTCAGGATATTGATCAGCGCGCCGCGCCGGGCGATGCGCCAGCCAGGTTCTGCCGTGGTTTCGGCCCGCACCTGCAGCGCGCCGCCCTCGCGCAAGGCGCCCCAGGCAAGCCAGAGCAGATAGGCGACCCCGGCGAACTTCACCACGTTGAAGAGGAGCGCCGAGGTGTGAAGCACCGCGGCCAGCCCCAGCGTCGCCGCCAGAAGGTGAGGCACAATCCCGAAGGTGCAGCCAAGCGCGGCCCAAGCCGCCGCCCGGCGCCCGCGGCCCAGCCCAAGTGCCAGCGTATAGACCACCCCGGTCCCCGGAGAGAGCACGACCACAAGGGCGGTGAGCAGGAAGGAGGTGGTGATCATGGCGCGCCCTTTCGCAGAAACTTGCAAGCGCCCCAGCGTAAGGCGAAATCAGCGGGCTTGGCCAGTGTCTTGGCGTCTATGCGGATCTGGGGTCCGCCGTTCAGGCGAGTGAGGGGCAGGCCACGCATCCGGGGCGTGTTTCCATGGCGAAGTGCTGGGGAATTGCCGGTGATTCCACAGGTTTACACCGGCGCGACTCGCGACATTTCCAAGCGTTTCAGCCGAGACTTTGTCCCGTGCGGCCTCAGGCCCCGGCGGGCTCGCGGAGGATTCGGGGCACCTTGAACTCGACGTTCTCCTGTGCGGTCTCGACCTGCGCGACCGTCACGTCGAACCGGGCGCGGAAGGCGTCGATCACCTCATTGACCAGCACTTCCGGTGCTGAGGCGCCAGCGGTGATCCCGATGGACCCGATCCCCTCGAGCGCGCGCCAGTCGATATCCTCGGCCCGCTGCACCAGTTGGGCATATTGGCACCCGGCCGCGCGACCGACCTCGACCAGACGCTTGGAGTTCGAGGAATTCGGCGCGCCGATCACAAGCATGGCATCCGCCTTGGGCGCCATGGCCTTCACCGCGCCCTGTCGGTTCGTGGTGGCGTAGCAGATGTCTTCCTTATGGGGCCCGACAATGGCCGGGAAACGCGCTTGCAGGGCCGCCACGATATCAGCGGTGTCATCCACCGAGAGCGTTGTCTGGGTGATGAAGGCCAGCTGATCCGGGTCGCGCGGGGTGAGCGTCGCCACATCCGCCACCGTCTCCACCAGCAGGACCTCGCCTTCAGGAAGTTGGCCCATGGTGCCCACGGTTTCGGGATGGCCGTCATGGCCGATCATCACCATCTGCAGCCCGTTGCCGTGGTGGCGCTCCGCCTCGATATGCACCTTGCTCACCAGCGGACAGGTGGCGTCCACATAGACCATCTCGCGCCGGGCGGCCTCGGCGGGTACGGCCTTGGGCACCCCATGGGCCGAGAAGATCACCGGGCGGTCATCGGGGCAGTCCTCAAGCTCCTTGACGAAGACCGCCCCTTTCGCGCGCAGCCCGTCGACCACGTATTTGTTGTGGACGATCTCGTGGCGCACATAGACCGGCGCGCCCCATTTCTCGAGCGCCATCTCAACGATCTTGATCGCCCGGTCCACGCCAGCGCAGAACCCGCGCGGGGCGGCGAGGTAGAGTGTCAGCTGGGGCAGGGACATGGCGCGGTCCTCGATCTGTCAGAGTTTCTTTACGAATAGGTGTCCAGAACGCGTTTGACCAGTCCCGAGACGCGCGCGTAGGCGCGGCGCGGCATGGGGCTTGACCTTCCAGCGGGGGAAGCGGCTTGGCTCTGTCCCGAGGAGGAAAGCGATGTTTGCACGAACGATGATCGCGGCGGCACTGCTTTGCGGTGCGGCGCAGGCGCAATCCCTGCTGCCCTGGCAGGATCCGGAGGCGGTGGCGCGCGGCGCCGAGATCTATGACGGCTATTGCGCGGCCTGCCACGGGGCCAATCTGGAGGGGCAGGTGCCCGATTGGCGCAGTCCGGGGGAGGATGGTCTCCTGCCCGCGCCGCCCCATGATGCGAGCGGCCATACCTGGCACCATGCGGATTTGCTGCTCTTCCGGATCACCAAATACGGAACCGAGGCGCTGATCGGCGGCGATTATCGCAGCAACATGGCCGGGTTCGGCGATGTGCTCAGCGATGCGGAGATCCTCGCGGTGCTGGGCTATATCAAGAGCACATGGCCCGACCGGGTGCGGGCTGCCCATGACCGGGTGAATGCAGCTGCGCAATAGGCGGGGTCAGGAGAGCAGCTCGCCCCCTCCGGCCACGGCGGCAGCGAGCACAAGATAGCGCGCGGTTTTGGCAAAGCCGACCAGCAGAACGAACAGGATCAGGGGTGTGCGCATCACGCCCGCGGCCACGGTGATCGCATCGCCCAGGGGGGCCCAGCTCAGCAGGAGGCTCCATTTGCCGTATTTCGCGAACCAGGTTTGCGCCTTCTCCAGCTGCTCCTCGGTCACGGGAAACCAGCGCTTGTCGCGAAAGCGCGGGATCTGCCAGCCGAGGGCGTAGTTCAGCACCGAGCCCAGCGTGTTGCCCACCGACGCCACGACCAGCAACGCCCAGAGCGGGACCGCCGCCTGGATCTGGAACGCGGTGAAGACGATCTCCGACTGCAAGGGCAGCAAGGTCGCCGCCCCAAAGGCCACGGCGAACATGGTGACGAGCACGCCCGCCATGGTGTCCCAGATGCCCATGAAAGTCCCCCAGCATGAAAAAGACCCGCCGGAGCGGGTCCATTCCTGAGCGGTGATGGCGCTCTTATTCGGCGGTTTCGCTCACCGTTTCCCGGGGCTCGCGCGGCTCGCGCGGCGGACGCCCGATGATCTCCTTGAGCTCGTCGAGCTCAATGAAGTTGTCGGCCTGACGGCGCAGCTCGTCCGAGATCATCGGCGGATGCGACCGGATGGTCGAGACCACCGAAACCCGCACGCCACGGCGCTGGAGGGCCTCGATCAGCGGACGGAAGTCTCCATCGCCAGAAAAGAGAACGGCATGGTCCATGTGGGGCGCGAGTTCCATTGCGTCCACGGCCAGCTCGATGTCCATGTTCCCTTTCACCTTCCGGCGACCCTGGCTGTCGGTGTACTCCTTGGCCGGCTTAGTCACCATGCTGAACCCATTGTAGTGGAGCCAGTCCACAAGCGGGCGGATCGGTGAGTATTCATCGTTCTCCAAGAGCGCAGTGTAATAGAACGCACGCAGCAGTTTTCCGCGACGCATGAACTCTTGCCTGAGCAACTTGTAATCGATGTCAAACCCCAGCGCTTTGGCTGCGGCGTAGAGGTTGGAGCCATCAATAAACAGCGCCAACCTGTCGTCTTTATAAAACATTACTGGTCCTTCCAAGTAATGCGCTTCATCGAATTCCGTGAGTGCGAATTATTTTAAATTGATGAAACGCGTCATGGAAAGTAAGCCATTTCACGGCCATCGCAACTGGAAAGGCGCTCAAAATTTCGTCTGTAGGCATAATAGCGCTGGGCGCAAATCAACCTCTCGGGGATTTTGCGCCGGAGCTTACTTTACGTCAAGCTTACGAAGCTCTGGAAGAGGCTTCGATCGAGATTGTTGCGCGCAGCCGTTTCTATGCGACGCCTGCATTCCCGGATCCGTCTGAACCAGAGTATGTTAACAGCTGTGTGACAGTGGATACGGACCTGTCTCCCAAAGCGCTTTTAGAGGTTCTGCACGGGATCGAGCGCCGTCTTGGTCGGGCGCGGGTGCAGCGTTGGGGGGCGCGGACGCTGGATCTCGATCTGCTCACACTCGGGATCACGATCTTACCGGATCTTGAAACATATCAGCGTTGGGCGGACCTTCCGGTCGCGGACCAGATCGCCCGAACACCCGATCACCTGATTCTCCCCCATCCCCGCATCGCCGATCGCCCCTTCGTTCTGGTGCCTCTGCGGGACGTGGCCCCCCTCTGGCGGCACCCGGTGACGGGCAAAACCGCCGATGAGATGCTCGCAACCCTCCCAAAAGAGGATATTGCCGCCATCCGGCCCCTCGACTGAGTGCATTTTACTTGTCAAGGGTTTTCCGAGGCCTTACATGCTGGCCACTGCCCCTTTTCGTGAAACGGAGACATCCATGGCCCGCGTGACGGTTGAAGATTGCGTTGACAAGGTTCCCAACCGGTTCGAGCTGGTGATGCTGGCGGCCCACCGCGCCCGCGAGATTTCCGCCGGGGCCGAGCTGACCATTGATCGCGACAACGACAAGAACCCGGTCGTGTCCCTGCGTGAGATCGCCGAAGAGACCCAGTCGGCGGATGCCCTGCGTGAGCGCCTGATCGAGTCGAACCAGACCCAGATCGAAGTGGACGAGCCCGAAGAGGACACCATGGCGATGCTCATGGGTGGCCAGCCGGATAAGCCTGCCGAGGACGACATGTCCGAGGAGAAGCTTCTGCGCGCGCTGATGGAAGCGCAAGGTCAGCCCTGATCCCATGCCTCGGGATCAGCCGGAGTCTATGCTCGAAGCACGCGACCTCGTCGCCCTGATCCAGACCTACAACCCGAAAACGAACGCGGCCTTGATCGAGGCCGCCTATGCCTATGGGCGCGAGATGCACCAGGGCCAGATGCGCCATTCCGGGGAGGAGTATTTTACCCACCCGGTGGCCGTGGCGGCGATCCTCGCCGAGCAGCGGCTCGATGACAGCACGATCATCACCGCACTTCTGCATGACACGATCGAGGACACCCGATCGACCTTTGCCGAGCTCGAACGCCGCTTTGGGCGCGAGATTGCCGAGCTGGTCAACGGGGTGACGAACCTCACCAACCTGCAGCTTACCAGTCGCGAGAACAAGCAGGCCGAGAATTTCCGCAAGCTCTTCATGGCCATGTCCAAGGATCTGCGCGTGATCCTCGTGAAGCTGGGCGACCGGCTCCACAATATGCGCACGATCAAGCACATGCCCCAGGCCAAGCAGGTCAAGAAGGCGCAGGAGACCATGGATATCTATGCGCCCCTCGCCGGGCGGATGGGGATGCAGTGGATGCGCGACGAACTGGAGGATCTGTCCTTCCGCGTGCTCAACCCCGATGGCCGCCAGTCCATCATGCGCCGTTTCATCAAGCTGCAGAACGAGACCGGCGACATGGTGCAGAAGATCACCAGCGACATCCGCACCGAGCTCGACCGCCACGGGATCCAGGCCGAGGTCTATGGCCGCGCGAAGAAACCCTATTCGATCTGGCGCAAGATGGAGACGAAGAAGCTCGGCTTCTCGCGCCTGTCGGATATCTACGGGTTTCGCGTCATCACCCAGAGCGAGGATGACTGCTACGGCGTGCTGGGCGCGATCCACCAGCGGTGGCGCGCGGTGCCGGGGCGGTTCAAGGACTATATCAGTCAGCCCAAGTCCAACGGCTACCGCTCGATCCACACCACGGTCTCGGGTCGGGATGGCAAGCGCGTCGAGGTGCAGATCCGCACCCGCCAGATGCACGAGGTCGCCGAGGCGGGCGTGGCGGCCCATTGGTCCTATCGCGACGGGATTCAGGTGGAGAACCCGTTTGCCGTGGACCCGGCGGAGTGGATCTCGACCCTGAGCGAACGGTTCGAACAGTCCGAGGACCATGGCGAGTTCCTCGAGCATGTGAAGCTCGAGATGTATTCGGATCAGGTCTTCTGCTTCACGCCCAAGGGCGAGGTGGTCAAGCTGCCCAAGGGCGCGACGCCGCTCGACTATGCCTACGGGATCCACACGCGGATCGGCGACAGCTGCGTGGGCGCCAAGGTGGATGGCATTCGCGTGCCCCTCTGGACCCGGCTGAAAAATGGTCAATCGGTGGAGATTATCACCGCCGATGGTCAGCGCCCCCAGGCGACCTGGATCGATATCGTGGTCACGGGCCGCGCCAAGCAGGCGATCCGCCGGTCGCTCCGCGAGGAGGATCGCGCGCGCTTTGTGAAACTCGGGCAGGAGCTGGCCCGCGTGGCATTTGAGCATGTGGGCAAGCGCGTCACCGACAAGGCGCTGAAGACCGCCGCTCATCAGCTGGGCTATGGCGGTCAGCAGGATCTGCTCTCGGCTCTGGGCAGCACGGATATCTCCGCTCGCGAAGTCGTCGAGGTGCTCTATCCCGAACTGCAGGGCAGTACCGGAGACGAGGTCGATGCGGAACGGGCCGTGGTCGGCCTCAACCCCGATCAGAGCTTCGAGCGGTCGCGCTGCTGCCAACCGGTCCCGGGCGAGCGAATCGTCGGGATCGCCTATCGGGGGCGCGGCGTGCGGATCCACGCCATCGACTGCCCCGCGCTCGAGGAGTTCGAGGATGAAATGCGGCGCTGGATTGACCTGCAATGGCATTCCGGGCGCCACGCCGCCGCCCATGCGGTCCGTCTCGATGTCACGATCGGTAACGATCAGGGCGTTCTGGGACGAATCTGCACATTGATTGGTGAACAGAGGGCCAATATTTCAGACTTGCACTTTGTTGACCGGAAACCTGACTTTTACCGCCTACTTCTAGAAGTAGAGGTACGTGACCTGGAGCATTTGCACCGCGTCATGACGGCCGTTCAGGCCGATAGCGACGTGGCCGGGCTCGACCGGCACAGAGATTTAAGCCGCAAGCCCTGATCCCCAGGGGCGGGCGGGCCAGATGGAAAGAGGACCCGCTTGGTATTCAAGCGCCGCGATAAACGTCCGGTCTGGAAGATCGTGGCAGAGGCCCTTTGGCCTCGTGGCGGGTGGACTCGGGCCTTCCATTATATCGCGCGCAGGTTGCAGCGGCTGCCCGATCCTCCCGAAAGGATTGCGCGCGGGATCGCGGCGGGGGTCTTCACGACCTTCACGCCCTTCTACACGGTGCATTTCGTCATCGCCGCACTTCTGGCCAAGACCATGCGCGGCAACATCCTCGCCTCTTTGCTGGCCACCTTCTTTGGCAACCCGCTGACCTATATCCCGATCGGGGTGATCTCGCTCAAGACGGGTCACTTCATTCTCGGCACCGAGTTCGACCCGGAGGATGAGACCTCCTTCGTGGGCAAGTTCACCGAGGCCGGGGCGGATCTGGGCAACAATATCGTCGCGCTCTTCACCGATCGCGATGCGGAGTGGGACCATCTGGAGCGGTTCTTTGACGAGGTGTTCTTCCCCTATCTGGTGGGGGGAATCATCCCGGGGATTATCGCGGCCTCGGTGATGTACTATCTCAGCCTGCCGGTGCTGCGCGCCTATCAGAAACGCCGCAAGGGCCAGCTGAAGAAAAAGATCCAGGCTTTGCGCGTCAAAGCGAAGTCGAGGGCTGACGAAGCCCATTGAGCGCCCTAGGTTCGCGGTCAGGAGGCCCTGACCATGACTGTTTCTGACGCGACCCCGAATGTGCTGCGCCTTGGGGTGAATATCGACCATGTGGCGACCGTGCGGAATGCGCGCGGCGGGGCGACCCCGGACCCGGTGCGGGCCGCCGTACTGGCGCAGGAGGCCGGGGCCGATGGCATCACCGCCCATCTGCGCGAGGATCGCCGCCATATTGCGGATCGCGATATCGAGGCGCTGATGGAGGCGCTGACCGTGCCGCTGAATTTCGAGATGGCCGCGACGGACGAGATGCAGCAGATCGCCCTGCGTCACACGCCCCACGCGGTCTGCATCGTGCCGGAAAAGCGCGAGGAGCGGACGACCGAGGGCGGGCTCGAAGTGGCGCGCGAAGAAAACCGTCTGGCGCATTTCATCGCGCCCCTGGCCGAGGCAGGCTGCCGGGTGTCGATCTTCATCGCCGCCGAGCGGGCGCAGATCGAGGCTGCCCACCGCATTGGTGCGCCGGTGATCGAGCTCCATACCGGGGCCTATTGCGAGGCCCATGCGGAGGGCGATTTTGCCACCCGGGACGCCGAGCTTGCGCGCCTGACCGAGATGGCGGCCTTTGCCCATGACCTCGGGCTCGAGGTCCATGCGGGGCACGGGCTGACCTATGGCTGCGTGTCGCCAATTGCCGCCTTGCCCCAGATCCGCGAGTTGAATATCGGTCACTTCCTGATTGGCGAGGCGATCTTCCGGGGCCTGCCCGATGCCATGGCCGAGATGCGTCGTTTGATGGAGGCGGCCCGCGCAAGCTAGGCGCCCGGGCACGCCAAGCCTTGCAATTCGTGTGGTATTCCCGCAGAGGGAAATGGTGTTTCTGAGACTCAGGATTGTTGTGAGCGGCCCATGATCATCGGAATCGGTACGGATCTTGCGAATATCGAGCGGATCGAACGCACGCTGGAGCGGTTTGGTGACCGGTTCCGCAACCGTGTCTTCACCGAGCAGGAGCAGCGCAAGGCCGATAGCCGGGCGCAGACCGCTGCCACCTATGCCAAGCGCTGGGCCGCGAAAGAGGCCTGCTCCAAGGCGCTGGGAACGGGGCTGCGCATGGGGATCTCCTGGCGGGATATGGCCGTGCAGAACCTGCCCACGGGCCAGCCGACAATGTATGTCACCGGCTGGGCGGCGGAGCGGCTCAAGGATCTGACCCCCGAGGGCCATGAGGCGGTGATCCATGTCTCGCTCACCGATGATCATCCCTGGGCACAGGCTTATGTGGTGATCTCGGCGGTCGCGATTGATCCCGGCGCGCCCTCCGCTTGACTCCCCGCCCCCGCACGCCCATGAAGCGGGCCAAACCCGGGTAGAGGCGTGATATGGCAAGCACTGAAAAGGCCGAAGGCGGCATTATGGAAACGGTCAAGACCGTGGTCTATGCGCTGCTGATTGCGGGGGTCTTCCGCACCCTGTTTTTCCAGCCCTTCTGGATCCCCTCGGGCTCCATGAAGGACACGCTGCTGGTCGGTGATTTCCTCTTCGTGAATAAGATGGCCTATGGCTACAGCCAGGTTTCCTGCCCGTTCTCGATCTGCCCAATCCCGGGGCGGATCCTCGCCTCCGATCCCGAGCGGGGCGATATCGTCGTCTTCCGCCATCCGGTGAACGGGTCGGACTTCATCAAGCGGCTGATCGGCCTGCCCGGCGACCGGGTGCAGTTCCGCGAGGGCGCGCTCTATCTGAATGGCGAGGCGGTCCCGACCGAGCGCAACGGAACCTTTGACGAGGTGTTTGGTCGTCAGGGCCCGATCGGGTCTTACCCGCGCTGTTCGAACCAGCCCGTGGGCGAGGGTGGCATCTGCGAGAAAGAGAAATTCGTCGAGACCCTGCCCGGCGGTGTCAGCCATTCGATCCTGAATATCGATCGCAGCTTTGGTGACAACACGCCCGAGTTCACGGTGCCCGAGGGGCATTTCTTCTTCGTGGGCGACAACCGCGACAACAGTCAGGACAGCCGCTACGCGCAATCCGTGGGTGGCGTTGGCTTTGTGCCCTTTGAGAACCTGATCGGGCGCGCGGATCGCGTGATCTTCAGCTCTGCCGGCTCCCGGATGCTCTATTTCTGGACCTGGCGCGGGGATCGCTTCTTCAAGGCGCTCGATTGAAGCTGTCCAAGGAGCTTGCCGCCTTCAGCGCGCGGATCGGCCATACGTTCGCGCGCCCGGAAGTGCTCGTCCGGGCTGTGACCCATGCCTCGCGCAGTGCGGCGGTGCGGTCCGACAATCAGCGGCTCGAGTTCCTCGGCGACCGGGTGCTGGGGCTGGTGATGGCCGAAGCCCTGCTGGAGGCGGATCCAGACGCGCGGGAGGGCCAGTTGGCGCCGCGGTTCAACGCGCTGGTGCGCAAGGAAACCTGCGCCGAGGTGGCGCGCGAGATCGGGTTGGGCGATGTGCTGCGGCTCGGGCGGTCCGAGATGCTGACCGGGGGGCGCCGCAAGGAGGCCTTGCTCGGCGACGGGATGGAGGCGGTGATCGCCGCGGTCTACCGCGATGCGGGGTTCGAGGCCGCCAAGGCGCTGGTACTGCGGCTCTGGGGCAAGCGGATCCGCTCGGTCGAGGCCGATGCGCGGGATCCCAAAACCGCCCTGCAAGAATGGGCGCAGGCGCGCAAATTGCCGCCGCCGCGCTATGAGGAAATGGGCCGCAGCGGCCCGGATCACGCGCCGGTCTTCACCATCCTGGCCCGGCTTGAGACCGGAGCCGAGGCCAAGGCGAGCGCGGGCAACAAGAGACAGGCGGAGCAGGCCGCAGCCAAGGCCCTGCTGAGCCAGGTAGAGAGCAAGCATGACTGACGAAACGACGACCACCCGCGCCGGGTTCGTGGCGCTGATCGGCGAGCCGAATGCCGGGAAATCGACCCTGACCAATGCCATGGTGGGCGCCAAGGTCTCGATCGTGACCCACAAGGTGCAGACCACCCGGGCGCGGATCCGCGGTGTGGCGATCGAGGGCGCCGCGCAGCTGGTCTTTGTGGACACGCCGGGTCTCTTCCGTCCGCGGCGCCGGCTGGACCGCGCCATGGTGGCCGCGGCCTGGGGCGGGGCGGCGGATGCGGATATCGTCGTGCTTTTGGTCGAGGCCCATCGCGGGATGACCGACGGGGTCAAGGCGATCCTTGAGGCGCTCGCCGAGCGTACCAATCCCGGCCAATCCGTGGCGCTGGCGATCAACAAGATCGACCGGGTGAAGGCGGAGGTGCTGCTGAAGCTGACCGAGGATCTGAACACGGCCTATCCCTTTGTGGAGACCTTCATGATCTCCGCCGAGAAGGGTTATGGCGTGGGCGATCTGCGGACCTGGCTTGCCGAGACGCTGCCCGAGGGGCCGTGGCTCTATCCGGAGGATCAGATCGCCGATGTGCCCATGCGCATGATCGCCGCCGAGATCACCCGGGAGAAGCTTACCCTGCGCCTGCATCAGGAGCTGCCCTATCAGCTGACGGTGGAGACCGAGAGCTGGCAGGAGCGGAAGGACGGTTCCGTGCGGATTGATCAGGTGATCTATGTGGCCCGCGACGGTCACAAGGGGATCGTGCTCGGCAACAAGGGCGAGACGGTGAAGGCCGTGTCCAAGGCAGCGCGGGAAGAGCTGATCGAGTTTCTCGGACGGCCCGCGCATCTTTTCGTGCAGGTGAAGGTCCGTCCGGGCTGGCTCGAGGAGAAAGAGCGCTTCGACGAGATGGGGCTCGACTTCAAGGACGGGAACGCCTGAGCCATGGCGCGTCTGGCCGCCGGTCTCTGGGTGCAGGCCTATATGATGCGCTGCCAGATCGAAGGGATCCCGGTCTATGTGGAGGCACGCGGCGATGGCACGGCGGGGGCTGTGATCATCAAGCTCTGCACGCTGGACGGGCAGGCCTGCGCCTATGAGCGGCGCTATGATCTGATGCGCGACACGCGGTCCTGGGACGTTCTGGTCGAGGGGCCGGAGGCGGAGGTGGACGCCACCCTGGCCCGTGCCCGGGCGCGCGACCCGGATCTGTGGATCGTCGCGGTCGAGGATCGCGCAGGGCGGCATCTGCTGGATGCGCCCGGATTGGAGAGCTAGCCGCTTCTTGTGCCCGTGGGAGCCTTCGGCGAGAGTATTTTTCAGAACAATGAAGGAGGGAGCGCCCGGGTGATCGAGTGGCGCGAAGAGGGCGTGCTCTTGTCCGTGCGGCCCCACGGGGAGACCTCGGTCATTGTCGAGGCCTTCACCGAGGGGCATGGGCGGCATCTGGGCGTTGTGCGCGGGGGGATCTCGCGCAAGCTGGCCCCTGTCTTGCAGCCCGGCGCGCAGCTTGATCTGCATTGGAAGGCGCGGTTGGAGGATCATCTGGGCGCGTTTTCCGTGGAGCCGATCAAGGGGCGCGCGGCGGCGGTGCTGGGGGATCGGCTGGCGCTGTCGGCCATGAGTGCCGCGCTCGCACTGGCCGGGTTCGCTCTGCCTGAACGGGCTGCTTATCCAGTGTTTTACGCCCAAACGGTGGCGCTTTTGGACGCCATGGCGGCCGGGACCGGCTGGTTGCCCGCTTACCTCGATTGGGAAATGGCTTTGTTGGAGCAGATGGGCTTTGGGCTCGACCTGTCGGCCTGCGCTGTGCGCGGGGTGAACGAGGATCTGGCCTATGTCTCCCCGCGCACGGGTCGGGCGGTGTCGCGGCAGGCGGCCGGGGCCTGGGTCGATCGCTTGCTGCCCTTGCCGGAGGTGATGCTGGGCGGACCGGCAGGGCTCGTGGGTGTGCAGGCGGGTTTGCGCACCACCGGGCATTTCCTGGAAGAGAAGCTCGCCCCCGCCCTCGGCAATCGGCCTTTGCCCCCGGCGCGCGCACGTTTCGTGGACCTTTTGGTCAAGTCGGGCTGAGGATTTGGGCCCGCGCGGGGGGCTATGCTAGACTGCCGCAACCCATTTGCAGTCTTGGACGCGCCATGGATTTCGAGGCGATCTGGTCGTTTCTGACCGAGAAGAACAATCGGGAGACGCTGGCCTGGCTGGGCGCTGCGCTGGTCGCGACGGCCACGACGCTGTGGAAGCTGTGGGGGCGGTTGCGTGGCAAGCGAGGGGGCAAGCCCGAGCCGCGCATCGATGCCAGCGCGCCGGGCGGGATCGCCGGGCAGGGCACACAGATCCATGGCGCGGTGACGATCGACAATTCGCGCAAAGGGGGGCTTTGGCCGCTCGTGATCCTCGCGCTTTTTGCGGCCTTTGCCTTGAAGATGGCGGTGGATGCGGGCGGGTCCGCTGGCACGCAGGTGGGGGCCTGTGCCCCGGGTGTCACCCTGTCCGAAGATCCGAAACTGGCGGCACAGACCTTGAACGCCAGAGGGATCCGCGCGGGTCAGGATCGGGATTTCCGCCGGGCAGTGGCCTGTTTCGAAGCGGCGCTGTCCTTTGATGCGCTCAATTGGGGCTATGGGGAGAACCTTGTGATGGCCTTGGCACGGGGGCCTTCGGCAGATCCTGCGGCGGCTCTCGCGGCCTCCGAGCGTTTGGCACAGCGCCAGCTCCTATCCATGCAGCGCTTTCAGCGGGATCCGAACCCGGCGCTTAATGGGCTTTCTTGTCCAGAGCGGATCCGGTTCACGGGCGAGGCGTTTGATCTTGATATCTGGTGGGAGCGGCAGCGGATCTTCTTTCTCGATCAGGCGTGGGGTGACGCGGTCGCGGACCTGACCCGGCCCATCGAAGCCTATCCGCAGGAGAGCTGCAATTGGGCCGTCGGGATCGGCGATCTGCTCTTGGCGCGGGGGATCAGCCAGTGCCTAGCAGGGCGGCACGAGGGGGCGATTGCCGATATGCTGCACCCTCTCGCGATGCAGGATCTGCCGCCGGAGGTGGCGCGTCTCTATCAGGAGCGGATGGCGCGGGCCGGGGCCTATTCCGGCCCGATCGATGGGATTTTCGGGGCGGGCTCGCAGGCGGCGTTCCGCGATTGGGCGGCGGACGGGTGCCCCGGGCTTGCCGAGGATCTCGCCACCCGCCTGTAGGATGCCTCAGGTCTGGCCCTCGGCCTTGAACACCATCTCGCGCCCGAGATCGGAGTTCCGCAGGATCAGGACGGGACCACTGACCTCGGCCTCGGTCATTGCGCCAAGCGCCTCTAACACTGCGCGCTCCGCCTCGAGATCCGGGCAAGCCATGAGCGTCGCCGCCAGAGGGCTGGTGCCGAACCACGGGTAGGGCACGGTCAGCGCGCCGGAAAACCGGTTGCAGGGCGCCTGGCCCGCGATCCGCCCCGGTTCGGGGAATTGCAGACTCATGCGTTCGGCGAAGGCTGCGCCGTCCAATTCGGTCAGGGTCCAGACTGTCTCCGGATCGGTGAAGCCCGAGAGGGTCTCATCCGAGGTGGAACAGGCAGCAAGGAGGGTGGCGAGCGCCGCGGCGGCGAGGGGCAATTTGGTCATAGCCTTCAGATGGGACCGCGCCGCCTGCCGCGCAAGCGGATCCTTGTCCCGAACCTGCGGGACAAAAAAACACCCCGCGCAGCGCCCGGGGTGTTTTTCAACTCTGTTCGAAGGGGTTAGCCCAGAAGGCGACGGGCAATCACCTGGGCCTGGATCTCGGCTGCACCTTCGAAGATGTTCAGGATCCGCGCATCGCAAAGGATGCGGCTGATCGAGTATTCCAGCGCAAAGCCGTTGCCGCCATGGATCTGCAGCCCGTTATCTGCAGCAGCCCAGGCCACGCGCGCGCCGAGAAGTTTAGCCATGCCAGCCTCCACATCGCAGCGCCGGCCCTCATCCTTCTCGAAGGCCGAGAAGTAAGTGAGCTGGCGCGCGACCATCAGTTCCACCGCCATCATCGCGAGCTTGCCGGAGACGCGGGGGAAGTTGATCAGGGACTTGCCGAACTGTTTGCGGTCGATCGCGTATTGCATGGACACGTCCAGCGCCGACTGGGCCACGCCGATGGCGCGGGCGGCGGTCTGGATCCGGGCGCTCTCGAAGGTTTCCATGAGCTGTTTGAAGCCCTTGCCTTCCTCACCGCCGAGCAGGTTCTCGCCCTTCACGTGGAAGTTGTCGAAGCCGAGCTCGTATTCCTTCATGCCACGATAGCCGAGCACTTCGATCTCGCCACCGGTCATGCCCTCGGTCGGGAAGGGGGCCTCATCGGTGCCGGGGGTCTTCTCGGCCAGGAACATGGACAGACCCTTGTGGTTGTCCGTGCTCGGATCGGTCCGCGCCAGCAGGGTCATGATATGGGTCCGGGCGGCGTGGGTGATCCAGGTTTTGTTGCCGGTGATCTTGTAATCGCCGTTTTCGTCCTTGACCGCACGGGTCCGGAGCGAGCCCAGATCCGACCCGGTATTCGGCTCGGTGAAGACGGCCGTGGGCAGGGTTTCTGCCGAAGCCAACTGCGGCAGCCATTTCTGCTTCTGCTCCTCGGTGCCACCGCAAAGGATCAGCTCCGCCGCGATTTCGGAGCGGGTGCCCAGCGAGCCGACACCGATATAGCCGCGGGACAGCTCTTCGGAGACCACGCACATGGAGGCCTTGGAGAGGCCGAACCCGCCATATTCCTCGGGGATGGTCAGGCCGAAGACGCCCATTTCGGCGAGCTCTTCGATGATCTCCATCGGGATCAGCTCGTCCTTGAGGTGCCATTCATGGGCGTTGGGCTCGACCCGGTCCACGGCGAAGCGGCGGAACTGCTCGCGGATCATCTCGAGTTCGTCATCGAGGCCGGAGGCGCCGACGGTGATCTCGGCGGAGCGCTCCTGCATCAGCTCCACAAGGCGCGAGCGGGCGGCCTGGGTGTTGCCGGATTGGGTCAGCGTCATGATCTCGGGGATCATCATGCCGCGCTGGTCTTCCTGGCTGAGGCCGATGTCCTGCAGGCGCAGGATCTCGCCCTGGGACATGGGGATGCCGCCGTAGAGCTGCCAGAGGTATTCGCCAAAGGCGATCTGGTGGATCAGCTGCTCGACCTCACCAAACTTGCCGTCGGTATTCAGCGCCTCGGCCCATTTCTGCATCTGGCGCAGGGACTGGGCGTAGGTCGCGAGCCAGGCCAGCCCATGAGAGGCGGTCTGGTTCTCTTCGACCAGCGCGCCGGAGATCCGACCCTCCACAGACAGGGCGTCCTTCAGCGTCGCAACGGCTTTCTCGACCAGCGCCTCCACCGGGGGTACGGCAGCGGCTGTCAGGGTCAAGAGATCGGGGAGGATCACTTGTTGGGCTTCGCTCAGGGCAAGATCCTGTCCGTCATGGGGCATCGTCATTCTCCAGCAGATTCCGGTTTGCTCCGGGATAAGGACTTCGCAACCGCAGCGCAAGAAAAATTCGCAAACGCGGCAATTTGCGAAGCATTATGACCCTCGCTAGGGCAGCCTAAGGCGCGGACAAGGCGAGAATGCACGAAAAACGTGAGCTTCCCATGTGGCGTATCGGAGCGTCCGCGCGTGCTGCACTGCAACAGGTTGGGCGCGAATCGCGATCCCTTGCGGCGGCGCGGCTGGAGGGCTATGGCGCTGGGGAAGGAGCCTGACATGGACCTGTTTCTCTCGCTGCCCGGCGCTGTGATGATCTTTCTCATGGGGGTCGCCCTTTTTGCCGGGGTGGTCAAAGGGGCTGTGGGCTTTGCCATGCCGCTGATCATGATGTCGGGGCTCTCGGCGGTGCTGCCGGTGCCGGTTGCCCTGGCCGGGCTGATCTTGCCGACGCTGGTCATGAACCTCTGGCAGGCTGTGCGCGGCGGGTTGCCCGCCCTCTGGAGCGCCGCGCAACGCCACTGGCGGCTGCTGGCGCTGGTTCTGGTCTTCATTGTCTTGTCGGGGCAATTGGTGCTCGCGCTCTCCGACCGTCTCCTGTCGCTGATGATCGGAGTGCCCATTGTTCTTTATGCGGCGAGCCAGCTCGCGGGGTGGCGGCTGCGGGTCGCGCCGCAGCACCATCGCCGGGCCGAGCTTGCGACCGGGGTCGTGGCCGGATTTTTCGGCGGGTTCAGTGGGATCTGGGGGCCGCCCATCGTGGCCTATCTGACGGCGCTCGACACCCCCAAGGCGGAACAGGTCCGCGCTCAGGGCATGCTGTATGGCGTGGGCAGCGTGATGTTTCTCGTCACGCATCTGAAAACGGGGGTCGTGACAGGTCCCAGCCTGCAGTTTTCGGCCATCCTGCTGGCGCCGGCCGCGATCGGGATGCTGATCGGTTTCTGGTTGCAGGACCGTATGGATCAGGCGCGGTTCCGGCAGGCGACCATGGTGCTCTTGCTGATCGCGGGGCTGAACCTGATCCGGCGCGGGATTATGTAGAGCCTAGTCCAGCTCGAGCGTGCGGGTGCGCAGCCATTCCATGAAGCCGCGCGGGTTGCTCTTGCGGGCGTCGATCTCGCTCTGCGGGAGCGGCTCACCCACGATCGGCGCCTGAGGCTTGTTGAGCGCGTGGACGACCTCATGGAGCAAGAGCCCCTGCCGCAAGGCCGGATGGATCTGGTTCGCGACCTGATAGCAGCGCGAGTTTTGCCCCGGGAAGCGGATGGGCACGACCGTCGCGCCGCTGCGCGCGATCATCTTGGCCGTGAAGGGGTTCCACTCCCGCTCGATCGCCGGTCCGAACATGGTGTCGGAACTCGCCACCACGCCGGACGGGAAGACCACGATCACCCCGCCGCCGGCCAGATGGGCCATGGCTTGCTTGCGCATCTCGAGGTTCTTTTGCAGCGCGTCCTCGTCATGGGGGAAGGGCACCGGGATCATGAATTGCTGGATTTCTTCCACATCCGTCAGAAGCGAGCGGGTCAGGATCTTGTAATCCGTCCGCACGCGCCCGATCAGATCCGCGAGGATCATGCCGTCGACCAGCCCGTGCGGGTGGTTTGCGACAATGATCACCGGACCCTCGGCAGGGATCCGGGCGAGCTGCTCCTCCGGCGTGGCCAGATCAATCCCCATGATGTCCAGCGCCGGGCGCCAGAAGCCCTGACCCTCGGGCACGCCTTGGGCCTCGAATTTGCGGATCAGGCGAAGCAGGCGGATCTTGCCCGTACACCATTCCAGGGTTCGGATCACTGCGGAGGCCCAGGGATTCGTAAAGGTCTTGGCGTAAGACAGGTTCTTTACGTCATACGGCTGTTCATCCCGGTCCGGGATGTCGGTTGAGGTCGGTTGCGCAGAGCTTTCAGTCACAATCTGGGTCCTCTGCACATCGTGTCACTCATGGACATTCCCGACCGGGCTGGTCGGCTCACCGCGCGCCGGGGCGCGCCCTAATACTTTTCACCGAAACGGTTGGCGACCAGGTTTTCGAGGGCTGCGGCAAGCTCTTGCGCAGCCGGGCCCTTGGTCTCGACCTGAATGGACGTGCCCTTGGAGGCCGCCAGCATCAGCAATCCCATGATCGAATCCCCCGCGGCCGACAGGCCGTCCTTCTCCACCTCTGCGCTGGCGTCATGCGCCTCGACACATTCCACGAATTTGGCTGATGCCCGGGCGTGAAGGCCCTTTTCGTTCACGATCTTCAGTTCCTGGCGGATCATCTGACCTCCCTTCAGACAGTTCCGTCAAAGCTATTTATATACTTCCGACCGGCGTCGAGCGAAAGCTTTACTGCATCATCCACCGAGGCGCGCCGCGATTTTGCCAATTTGATAAGCATCGGCAGGTTCGCGCCATAGACGATGCGGCGGTTCCCCGGAGAGCAGGCGCTGAGCGCGAGATTGGAGGGCGATCCGCCAAACATATCGGTGACCACCACGACGCCATTGCCGGTATCAACCTCGTTGGCGGCGGCGCAGATCTCGGCCTGCTTGGCCTCCCGGTCGCAATCGGCGGCAATGGAAATCGCGCGCATCCCGACCTGCTTGCCGACCACGTGTTCGACAGCATGCAAGTATTCCCCGGCAAGGCCTCCGTGGGCGACGATCACGATTCCAATCAAGCGGCCTCCTCGGGGCTGACCTGTGGGGGAAAGGACCTCAACCGCGTCGCGTTGCATGGCGCTGCTCCAACCCCAGATGTCTTATAGATACCTGCCAACCGTCTTCGACAAGGGCCGCCGCCAGCTTTTCTGTGACCGTGACGCTGCGATGCTGCCCGCCCGTGCAGCCGAAGCCAATAGCGAGATGCGATTTCCCTTCAGCCCGGTAGGCTGGCAGCAACAATCGGGTCAGGGACAGAACATTGTCGAAGAATGCATCAAAGCGCGGGTCGCTGGCCACATAGGCCGCGACAGCCTTGGAGCGCCCGTCCAGCTTGCGCAGGTCTTCGCACCAATAGGGGTTCTGCAGGAATCGCACGTCGAAGACCATATCCGTGCTCTGGGGGGTGCCGCGCTTGTATGAAAAAGAGCGCACCGATACGGCGAGTCGCAAGCTGTCGCGATTGCCGAACCAGCGCAGCATGTCGGCGCGCAGGTCGTGGGGGGACATGTCCGAGGTGTCGATCAGGATATCCGCCCGCGCCCGGATTGGCGCGAGAAGGTCGGCCTCGCGCTCGATCCCTTCCGAAGGGCTCTCGGCTGGGGCCATTGGGTGCCGGCGCCGGGTTTCCGAAAAGCGCCGCGCAAGAACCGGGGCGGAGGCGTCGAGATACAAGAGCTGCGCATCCGCGCGCGGATCGGCTTCGAGCGTGCTGAGCAGGTCTGCGATGGCGGGTAGGCTGAAATCCCGCGTCCGCACATCAAGCCCAAGCGCCAGAGGGCGTCGCAAAGGCGGGCCATCCAGAAGACGCGGCACCAGTGAGAGCGGCAGGTTGTCGATGGCTTCAAACCCGAGGTCCTCGAGGCCATGGATCGCCGTTGTCCGGCCCGCACCGGACGGGCCGGTCACCAGAACGATCTTCTGGGGCGGATCTGTGGGGCTGGGCGCGGCGTCTTGCATGTTGGTCTCTCGTGGGTCGGGCTGCCGCTATGGCGCAGCCCGTCCCTGCCGAAGATAGAGGATCAGGGCGGCGGGAAAAGAGGGGCTCGTCACCTTGTGAAGCAGGGGAACACTCCGTCCCAGCAGGCTCCGGCTTCGTGCCGGGGGGAGGCGCTCCGTCTCAAGCTGCGAAAGGTCGAGGATCGCCGCGACCGGCGCAGGTGCGGCCGCAGGGGCAGGGAGGAGGCCTAGCCCCCGCGCTTCGATCAACCCGGTCGCGTTGGGGGCCGGATGAGCCCAGAGTGCATCCCCTTGCCCAAGGATCCGTGTGCGATCGTCGCAGATCAACCCGGCGCCCAGGGCGACCATCCAAAGGGCAAGGTCAGACTTCCCCGCGCCGCTCGGCCCGGTGATCACGAGGGCGCGCCCCTCGAAGGCGACACTGGTCGCGTGGAGGATCACCTCCTCGGCCATCGCTCAGAGCGGCAGGCCGACGATGAACCGCGCGCCCAGAGGCTCAGACGTGATGTCGAGATCGGTCGGGCGGATGTTTTCGGCCCAGATCACGCCTCCATGGGCTTCGACAATCTGTTTTGAGATGGCGAGCCCGAGGCCGGAATGGTTGCCAAACTGCCGCTCCGGCCGTTCGGAGTAGAAGCGCGTAAAGATCTTGTTCAGCGCCTCCTCGGGGATGCCGGGGCCGGTATCCTCAACCACGATGAGAACGCGATTGTCGCGCTGGCGCACCCAGAGACGCACCGCGTCACCCTGTTCGCAGAACGAGATCGCGTTGCCCAGGAGATTCACGAAAACCTGAGCGAGACGCGGCTCAAGCCCCTGGATCGGCAGCGGGCGCGGCGGCAGGTCGGTGATGAAATCGATCCCGCGTTTGGCGACTTCCTCGGCGTGGAAATCCGTGAGCGTGCGGAGCATCTTGATTAGGTCGAAGGTCTCTTCTTCTTCCTTCACCAGCTCGCTGTCGAGGCGCGAGGCGTTCGAGATATCCGAAACCAGACGGTCGAGCCGCCGCACATCATGTTCGATCACGTTCAGCAATTTCTGTCTTTGATCCTCGCGCTTGGCGACCCGCAGCGTACCCGTCGCCGAGCGAAGGGAAGCCAAGGGGTTCTTGATCTCATGGGCGACGTCGGCGGCGAACTGTTCATTCGCGTCGATCCGGTCGTAAAGCGCGGAGACCATGCCCCGCAACGCGCCGCTCAGCCGTCCGATCTCGTCCGGGCGTGTGGTCAGATCCGGGATCCGCACGCGGCCCGGGCTCATCTTGCGCGCATTGCGGTCGCGACCAAGCTCGGCGGCGGCGGCCAGATCCGAGAGCGGGTTGGCGATGGTCCCCGCCAGCACAAGGCTCAGCCCGATCGAGACCAGGAGCGCGACCATGAACATCTGCAGGAATTGTTCCCGCTCGTTCTGGACCAGCGTATCGATCTCGCCCGAGGCGGTGGTGAGGGCCACGACCCCCGCGACTTCGCCCCTGATCAGGATCGGGGTCCCCACGGCGAAGATCTGATTGCCCGCGGGATCGATGCTGTTCTCGATGGTCGTGCGCCCGGTGAGCGCGCCGGGTAAAAGGCTGCGGGCCTGATCCTCACTGGCGAGCAGAACGGGCAGTTTTTCGCGCCCGAGCAGGCGGGCGATCCCCTCCCAGAGAGTGATGAACATGTCCGTGATAAAGGTCGGCGGCGGCGCGTCGGTCTCCGTCAGGGCCACCCATTCAGACCGTTTGGCGCCCTCGCCGCGGGCCAGAACTTCCCCGTCCGGGGCAAAGACAAAGAGCTCGAGCGATGGCGCGAGATCAAGCGACGCCACCAGCCGGGGCACATTCATCGCGCCAAGATCGCTGGCGGCCTCCTCGGTCGTGGCGACGGCCTCGAACACATCGGCGATCAGATGGGCCTCGAAGACGAGGCCCTGTTCGCGCTGGAACACGAGACTGTCGCGAAACGGATTGAGGTAAAGCACCCCGGCCACAAGGATCAGCAGGGCCAGCAGGTTGAAGCTGATGATCTTGCGCGCGAGCGGGGAGCTGTTGATGGCCAGCACCCTGCGCGACCGGCGCGGGGCCTTTCCAGGCTCCGGGTCCGGAGCAGCCTGCGCATCGGCCCCCACATCTCCGCGTTCCGACCCGTCGGGGCGGCGCGCAGGAGATCCGTCAGGAGCCGATACGAATGTCATTCTTCGTTATACTTGTATCCGATGCCATAGAGGGTCTCGATGGCGGTGAAGCTTTCATCGACCGAGCGCATCTTCTTGCGCAGGCGCTTGATATGGCTGTCGATGGTCCGGTCGTCCACATAGACCTGATCATCATAGGCCACATCCATCAGCTGATCCCGACTTTTGACAAAGCCCGGGCGCTGGGCCAGGGCCTGCAACAGAAGGAACTCGGTCACGGTCAGGGCGACATCCTTGCCTTTCCACAGAACCGCATGGCGCAGCGGGTCCATGGTCAGGTTGCCGCGCACGATCGTCTTGCTCTCGTCCAGGTCGCCCGCCTCGTGGCTCGCGACCGCGTCCTGGCGGCGCAGGAGCGCCCGGATCCGCTCAACCAGCAGCCGCTGGGAGAAGGGCTTCTTGACGTAGTCATCCGCCCCCATACGCAGCCCGAGCACCTCATCGATCTCGTCATCCTTCGACGTGAGGAAGATCACGGGCATCTTGCTCTTCATGCGAACACGCTGCAGCAGATCCATCCCGTCCATCCGGGGCATCTTGATATCGAACACACCCAGCTCGGGCATGCGGCGGCTGAAGGCGTCCAGCGCCGACTGGCCGTCATTATAGGTTTCGACCTGGAACCCCTCGGCCTCAAGCGTGATGGCCACCGAGGTCAGGATATTGCGGTCATCATCGACCAAAGCGATCCGCGACATAAGCGAGGTCCTTTTCCTGCGTCCTGCCTCTTTTTTGCGACGAGGATGAGTCCTCGACTCCCGAGAATCAACGGTTTTCTCGCCTTGGCAGGGTTTCGACGCCGCCAAAACACACCAGTTCGGATAACAAAGAGCTAATATTGCAGCTTTTCCGAAATTTGGTTGCGCTAACTTGCACTTGGTGGCGCTAACTGTGCGGAACGGTCCTGTTCTCCCGTCCTAGGCCCATGATATACAGACCTTCATGCGCCAAGAGGGCGCTATGCGAACAAGTGGTTCACATCTTTTTTCGGGTCCCGGCCGCGACTGGCGGTGCGTAACGAAGCAGGAGCTCACACATGGCAAATGGACGGGTGAATCCAACATTCACGTTGGAGGATCAGGGTATCACGGGGCTCGGAGCGGCCCATTACAACCTGATCGAGCCTGCGCTGATCCAGGAAGCGCTCAAACGCGAAGAAGGCACCCTCGGCAAGGGTGGTACCTTCCTAGTGACCACCGGCAAGTACACGGGCCGCTCGCCCCAGGACAAGCACGTGGTCAAGACTGCCTCCGTGGCCGACACGATCTGGTGGGAGAACAACGCCGAGATGTCGCCCGAAGGCTTCGATGCGCTCTATGCCGACATGCTTGAGCATATGAAGGGCAAGGAATACTTCGTTCAGGATCTCTTTGGTGGCGCCGACCCGGCCCATCGTCTGGATGTGCGCGTCGTGACCGAGCTGGCTTGGCATGGCCTCTTCATCCGTCACATGCTGCGCCGCCCCGAGCGGTCCGAGCTCGACACCTTCACCGCTGATTTCACGATCATCAACTGCCCGAGCTTCAAGGCCGACCCGGCCAAGCATGACTGCCGCTCGGACACCGTGATCGCGCTGAACTTCGACAAGAAGCTCATCCTGATCGGCGGCACCGAATACGCCGGTGAGAACAAGAAATCCGTCTTCACCCTGCTCAACTACCTGCTGCCCGAAAAGAACATCATGCCGATGCACTGCTCGGCCAACCATGCGGTGGGCAATCCGGTCGACACGGCCGTGTTCTTCGGCCTGTCCGGTACCGGCAAGACGACCCTGTCTGCCGATCCCGAGCGGGTCCTGATCGGCGATGACGAGCATGGCTGGTCCGAGCGCGGCACCTTCAACTTCGAAGGCGGCTGCTACGCCAAGACCATCAATCTGAGCGCCGAGGCTGAGCCCGAGATCTTTGCCACGACCGAGATGTTCGGCACCGTGATCGAGAACATGGTGTTTGACGAGGAAACCCTCGATCTCGACTTTGAGGATGACAGCCTGACGCCGAACATGCGCTGCGCCTACCCGCTGAACTACATCTCCAACGCGTCGGACTCGGCGCTGGGCGGGCATCCCAAGAACATCATCATGCTGACCTGCGACGCCTTCGGTGTCCTGCCGCCGATCTCGCGGCTGACCCCGGCCCAGGCGATGTATCACTTCCTGTCGGGCTTCACCTCCAAGGTGGCGGGCACCGAGCGGGGCGTGACCGAGCCGCAGCCGACCTTCTCGACCTGTTTTGGTGCGCCTTTCATGCCGCGTCGCCCCGAGGTCTATGGCAAGCTCCTGCAGGAGAAGATCGCCAAGCATGGGGCGACCTGCTGGCTGGTCAATACCGGCTGGACCGGTGGCGCTTATGGCACCGGTTCGCGGATGCCGATCAAGGCGACCCGCGCTCTGCTGACCGCCGCACTCGACGGCTCGCTGGCCGATGCCACCTTCCGCAAGGATGCGAATTTCGGCTTCGACGTGCCGGTGACCGTGCATGACGTGGATGCCGCGCTGCTCGACCCGCGCAGCACCTGGGAAGACAGCGCCGCCTATGACGCGCAGGCCCAGAAGCTCGTGGACATGTTCGCCGAGAACTTCGAGCAATACGTGCCCTATATCGACGAGGACGTGAAAGCCGTCGCTATCGGCTGAGCCCGCCTCGCAGACAAAGAAAAACCCCGGTCCATTGGGCCGGGGTTTTTTCGTTGTACGGGATGTTCGGTCTAACGCGTGGGGACCGGCGTCTCGCCGCGATAATCGTAGAAACCGCGCTGGGTCTTGCGCCCCAGCCAGCCTGCCTCGACATATTTCGTGAGCAGAGGGCAAGGGCGGTACTTGGTGTCCGCCAGCCCGTCATGGAGCACGTTCATGATCGCAAGGCAGGTGTCGAGCCCGATGAAATCCGCCAGCTCCAGTGGCCCCATCGGGTGGTTCGCCCCGAGCTTCATGGACTCGTCGATCGACTTTACCGACCCGACCCCTTCATAGAGCGTATAGACCGCCTCGTTGATCATCGGCATCAGGATCCGGTTCACGATGAAGGCGGGGAAATCCTCGGCGCTTGCGGCAGTTTTGCCGAGCTTCTCGACCACGCCCAGCAGGGTCTTGTAGGTCGCCTCATCCGTGGCGATCCCGCGGATCAGCTCGACCAGCTGCATCACGGGCACCGGGTTCATGAAGTGGAACCCCATGAAGCGCTCGGGCCGGTCCGTGCGGCTCGCCAGCCGGGTGATCGAGATCGAGGAGGTGTTCGAGGTCAGGATCGTCTCGGGCTTCAGATGGGGCTGGAGATCCTCGAAAATCGCCGATTTCACGGTCTCGCGTTCGGTCGCGGCCTCGATCACCAGATCGGTCTGGCCCAGCTCCGGCAGCTTGAGGGTCGTCTTGATCCGGGCCATGGCCGCATCCATGGTCTCAGCCGAGATCTTGTCCCGGCTCACCTGCCGTTCGAGATTGCGGCGAATGAGGCCCGTGCCCTTGTCCAGCGCCTCTTGCGAGATGTCGTTGATCACCACGTCAAATCCCGCGACCGCGAAAACATGGGCGATCCCGTTGCCCATTTGCCCGGCGCCGATCACGCCCACGGATTTGATGTCCATCTTTGCCCTCACTGACTTGTGCCGCCGCAGCATACGCGGCGCATCCCGTGCTCTCAAGGGAAAGGGAAAGATAAAAATGTCGTCGAATTAGAGGGTTAGGGCTTCGCTAAAGCTTTGGGCGCAATGTGGTCTTGGGTGAGTCGAAATTGAGGTGGCGAAATGACGTATGTGCGTCACGGCGCGCCAGCGCTGAATTATTCGGCATGTCATTATCCGGGGTTGGAAATGGCATTCCGTGGACCGAAACGGTCCCTCTCTGATCCATATATCACGTTCCTCGGGGGAACGGCGTTTTATGGGCGATATGTAACGCAAGCGATCCCGGACCGGGTCGAGGCCGCGATCGGTCTCGGATGCGTCAATCTTGGATTGATGAATGGCGGTGTCGGGGTCATGGGGGCCGAGGCGATGCTGTCTTTGGCCAATGGCGGTGTCGCGACCGTGGTCGAGGTGGTCGGGGCCCATAACCTGAGCAATCAGTTCTACCGCGTCCATCCTCGGCGCAATGACCGTCTGGTGGCGCCGACGCGGCTCTTCCGACAGGTGTTTCCCGAGTTGGATCTTTGCGATGTGCATTTCACGCGCCATTTGCTGGCGATGATGAAACGCGATGCGCCGAACCGGTATGACACGGTGGTCGAAGAGCTGCGCAGCGCCTGGGTGGAGCATATGGCGAGGCTGCTGGAGGGGCTGAAAGGGCCAGCCGTGCTGCTTTGGATTGTGCCCGCGCCCGTCCCCGGGGCGGAGCCGGGGCTGGATCAGGACCCGCTGCTGGTCGACCGGGCCTCCGTCCAGGCGGTGTCCGGTCTTGTGGATCGGGTGGTCGAGGTCCGGGAGACCCCGGCGATCCTCGCCCAGGGGCACCTTGGCATGCAGGTTCCCGAAACGGACAACCAAATCGCCTCTGCCTTGCCTCGCGGCGCTTTGCTGCGCGAAGGGGCGATGGCGTTGCTGGACCCCTTGCAGGAGTTGGGCTTTGGCCGGGGGCGGGCCTTTGTCGAGGCGGGGTCCGGGCTGACGGCTTGAACGCGTTCTATGCTGGTGGACGCGACGGGTGTCAGGTCTCGAACCGAGAGCCTTTTGGCGGGGACTGCGTTGGTTCGGCGTTTGCGGGATAAGGCGGTGTCCAAAGGCTGTGGAAGTGGGCTTGGGACCTAGAACGAAGGGTAAAAAGAGGGCTCCCAAACTGGGGCAAAAAGTCAAAAGGCCGGAGGTTTTGTTTCCTCCGGCCTTTTGGGTTCGGTTGTGTTTTGCTGGGTGCGGGTTTGACCAGCCTCTGGCCAAACCGGACCGGCCCCGGGGCAACCTTGGGTCACGCCCTAACCCGCCTCGGCCCGCCCCTGTCCCTTCGGGTGTTCAGCCGAGTTTTTCGGTGAGTTCGGGCACGGCGGCGAAGAGGTCGGCGACCAGGCCGTAATCGGCGACCTGGAAGATCGGCGCTTCTTCGTCCTTGTTGATCGCCACGATCACCTTGCTGTCCTTCATCCCGGCCAGGTGCTGGATCGCCCCCGAGATCCCCACGGCCACGTAGAGATCCGGGGCCACGACCTTGCCGGTCTGCCCGACCTGCCAGTCATTCGGCGCATAGCCCGAATCCACCGCGGCCCGGGAGGCGCCCACGGCGGCACCCAGGGTATCGGCGAGCTTCTCGATCATGGCGAAGTCCTCTTCGGAGCCCACGCCGCGCCCGCCGGAGACCACCACGCCCGCGGAGGTCAGCTCGGGCCGGTCGCTCTCGGCGACCTTGTCCTCGACCCAAGCGCTCAGGCCCGGATTATCGCCCGCGGCGATCTCTTCAACCGGTGCGCTGCCCCCGGTCTCGGCCGCGTCAAAGGTCGAGGTCCGGAAGGTGATCACCTTGGTCGCATCGGCGGATTTCACGGTCTGGATCGCGTTGCCCGCATAGATCGGACGGTCGAACGTGTCCGCATCCACCACGGCCACCACATCCGACAGCACCATCACATCCAGGAGCGCCGCCACCCGGGGCATGATGTTCTTGGCATCGGTCGTCGCGGGCGCCACCACATGGGAATAGCCCCCCGCCAGGGACGCGATCAGCGCCGCCACCGGCTCGGCCAGGCGATGCCCGTAAAGCGCATCTTCGGCCACCAGCACCTTGGCCACGCCCGAGATCGTCGCCGCCTCGGCCGCAGCCTCCTTGGCGGAGGCCCCCACGCAGAGCAGGGTCACCTCCCCCAGAGCCGCGCTCGCGGTCACAGCCTTGGCGGTGGCATCCATCGCCAGCGCCCCATCGGTTACTTCTGCCAGACACAAAACAGCCATCAGACAGCTCCTGCTTCCTTGAGTTTCGACACCAGCTCCTCGACAGAGCCGACCTTGATCCCGGCGGCGCGCTCGGCCGGCTCGGAGGTCTTGACCACGCTCAGGCGCGGGGTCACATCGACGCCGTAATCCGCCGGCGTCTTCTCATCCAGAGGCTTCTTCTTGGCCTTCATGATGTTGGGCAGCGAGGCGTAGCGCGGCTCGTTGAGGCGCAGATCCACGCTGACAATCGCCGGCAGGGAGACCTTGATCGTCTGCAGACCGCCATCGACCTCGCGGGTCACGCTGGCACTGTCGCCCTCGACAGCCAGCTCCGAGGCAAAGGTCGCCTGGGACCAGCCCAGAAGCGCGCTGAGCATCTGGCCCGTGGCGTTCATGTCATTGTCGATCGCCTGCTTGCCGCAGAGCACGAGCCCCGGCTCTTCGTCCTTGACCACCGCCGCCAGCAGCTTGGCCACGGCCAGAGGCTCGATATCCGTGTGCACGTCCTCGGCCGCATTGATCAGGATCGCCCGATCCGCGCCCATGGCCAGCGCCGTGCGCAGGGTCTCCTGGGATTGCTTGACGCCGATCGACACCGCCACAACTTCCGTGGCCGTCCCCGCCTCCTTCAAACGGATCGCCTCTTCCACGGCAATCTCGTCAAACGGGTTCATCGACATCTTCACATTCGCAAGATCAACACCACTCCCATCCGCCTTAACACGGACCTTCACGTTATAATCAATAACGCGCTTCACAGGCACCAATACCTTCATAAGACCATGTCTCCT
>NZ_JBNAGH010000006.1:0-222429 GCF_049801095.1 Dinoroseobacter sp. S76
GGCCCACGCACTAAAACGCTTCGCGATAGGGGTGCTTTTGGCGTGGGTTGGGCGTAGCCGGGATTTGTTTCGCGGATTGTGGGGTTGGAAGTTTGCTGTTGGTCGAGGTGATTTTGCCTTGGTTGACAGAGGATATTCCCATGAACATTCAGCAAACAACGAACATGACGCCGCTGCGTGCACGCATGATCGCGGATATGACATCGCGCAATCTTGGCCCCGCGTCACAGCTCGGTCACTTGCGGGCCTGCAAGAGGTTCGCGGCGTGGTTGGAGCGCTCTCCGGAGACCGCTGAGCCGGATGATGTGCGCGAGTTCCAGCAGCATCTGATTGAGACCGGGACCAGCATCTGCACGCGCAATCGCACGATGACAGGGGTGAAGTTTCTGTTCCGGGTAACCCTGCGGCGGCATGATTTGGTGGCGGCGATTTTCAGCCTGAAGGAGCCCGTCAAGATCCCGCTGGTGTTGAGCCGCAACGAGGTCAAACGGATCCTACTCATGGCCCCGAGCTTGAAAGCGCGGGTGATGTTGTCGCTTGCCTATGGTTGCGTGATGCGTGCGGGCGAGGTGGTCAGGCTGCAGGCTGGGGATATCGATGGGGAACAGAAGATCACCCGGATCGTGCAATCCAAAGGGCGCAAGGATCGCAATGTGATGCGGCCCGCTGATATTCTTGGCCTGATGCGCGAGTGGTGGAAAGAAGCCCCGACCAGTCAGGACAAGGGCGTGGCGGGTCCGAACCGGGTGATCTTCCCAGGGTATAACGGCAAGCTCCTGTCGCCGCGCCAGATCTCGCGCCTGTTCAAGCAGGCCGCAAAGGCGGCGGGCATCACCAAGCCAGTCACATTGCACACTCTGAGGCACAGGTTTGCCACCCATCTGTTGGAACGTGGCGTGGATATCCGCGTGATCCAAGCTCTGCTCGGACACACCAAGCTGACTACGACGGCGCGCTATGCCAGCGTTGCCACGGGCATGATCTCGGCGGTGGAGAGCCCGCTGGACAATCTTGGCCAAGCCAAAAGTAAGAGGGGCAAGAAAGGCGCGCCATAGCCCGCGTTGGCACGGGCAGGCCTGGAAGTCGCGGATATCTTCCGTGACCATGGTGCGGCGTGGCGCGCGGCCAATATAGGCCATATCAGCCTTGATCAGATGAAGGTCACGAGCGCCGTTGAACGCTGCCGCACAGCGGCACTTGGCGGTCATGTGACACGCTGCGAAGACTGCATGCACGAGCACATCGCTTACAATTCCTGCCGCAATCGGCACTGTCCTGAATGTCAGTCCGGCGCGGCAAAGGCTTGGCTTGCCGCGCCGGAGGCTGAACTGCTGCCGGTGCGGTACTTCCATCTTGTCTTCACGTTGCCAAAGCCCATTGCCGACATCGCCCGCCAGAACAAACGCGAGATCTACAATCTGTTAATGCGCGCGAGCGCCGACACCGTGATCAAAATCGCCGCCGACCCCAAGCACCTTGGTGCTCGAGTCGGTATTACTTCGGTACTGCACAGCTGGGGCTCCGCAATGACGCACCACCCGCATGTCCACATGATCGTGCCGGGCGGCGGTCTGTCTGCGGACGGCACCAAGTGGATCACTTGCCGCAAGAACTTCTTGCTCTCCGTCAGGGTTCTGTCCCGGCTCTACCGGCGGCTGCTTTTGGAAGGGCTGGCGAAGTTGCACAGCGCAGGAAAGCTGCAGTTTTTCGGCGATCACGCCAAACTTGCCGATCCCGCAGTCTTTGGGGCATTTCTGCAAACGCTACGCAAGATCGATTGGGTCGTTTACGCCAAAGAACCCTTCGCCGGACCAAAGGCCGTGCTGGCCTACCTGTCGCGCTACACCCACCGCATCGCGGCATCCAACAGTCGCCTGGTCCGGTTCGATGCGGCAAGCGTGACCTTCAAGGTGAAGGATTACAGGGTCGACGGCCCCAGACGACACACCACTATGACGTTCGCAACCGAGGAATTCATCCGCCGGTTCCTGATCCACGTCCTGCCCAAAGGCCAGCACCGTATCCGCCACTACGGCTTCTACGGAAATGGCAACCGTGCCGCCAATATCGCCCGGATCAGAGAATTGATCGGGGCCAGAGCGCCGAGCCGAAACGACACCGGTGATGCAAATGGAGGCGACACCGATCAGCACCCCAGGGTCCTCGCGCTGCCATGCCCCTGCTGCGGTGGGCGGTTGATGATCACCGACACCTTCGCCCCTGCGCAACATCCCAGAGCACCGCCGAGATCGGCAAGAGACGCAGCATGACACACGCGCCAAATAGGACTGACGACACCTCAGCTGCAGCCACCTGCGGCACCATAGTTATGTGTGGATCACGTCACCGAAATCTCAAAAGGCGAGGGCTCGTGAAAAACACCGTCCATATCGCCCAGAAACAAGCCAGGCCAATGCCGCGCCCAGCCAGACGGGAGTCGTTCTACGGCCTGGCAGGGTTAGCCCAAAGCCCAGCCCAGCCCAGCCTACAAATCCCCATAGAACCCACCCACCAAGACCAAACCCGCGATTTCCCGCCTGAGCGCTTCTCCGACGCCGGGCAGCGCCCCGCGCAACTCAAACGAAAGCGCACGGCGTCCGAGAAACCCGAATCACAGCAGACCTGGGAAGCGGGGCGCTCAGGCGGCCGGAATGGCCCGGAGGAGACTTCAGGGGCGCTGTGTCGCTTGTTCGCTTTTGGCTCTGCTCGAACAGAAGGCGCTGAGCGGCGTGGTCGACCTGCGGCCTTCTGATAGGCCTATGGGTCGCGCTGATACCAGCGCACTGCGCAGGGGAAAACGCCCCACGGAAAGCGATGGTGCTTGAACGGGGACCTACGTGCCGTACCGAACCTCAAACGCTCAAAACTGGCCAAGGTCCCGGATCGATGCGACTGTCCCTCGCACGTAGCCAACATCAATCCGAGGTCGCAGATCATGAGAACAAACGTCGTTGTGGTCGGTGCCGGCCTGTCTGGCCTCGTAACCGCCGCCGAGCTTGGTGATCGCGGCAAAAAGGTGGTGATCGTCGACCAGGAAGGTCCGCAAAACCTGGGAGGGCAAGCGCATTGGTCTTTGGGCGGGCTGTTCATGGTCAACACCCCCGAGCAGCGACGCCTGGGCATCAAAGACAGCCTGGACCTGGCGACAAGCGATTGGATGGGGTCGGCACAGTTTGACCGCCCAGAAGACGCCTTTCCCCGCGCATGGGCGCAGGCCTATCTCGACTTCGCCGCGGGCGAAATGCGTCCTTGGCTCTATGACATGGGCCTCCGCTGGTTCCCGGTTGTGGGTTGGGCTGAGCGCGGTGGGTCCGACGCCATGGGGCATGGCAATTCCGTGCCTCGGTTTCATATTACATGGGGCACCGGGCCGGGTGTGCTAGAGCCCTTTATCCGGCGGTGTCACGCACATGCAGATGCGGGCTTGCTGACCTACCTTTACCGCCATCAAGTAGACCGCCTTGAAATGCAAAGCGGCGCTGCCGTCGGTGTCAGCGGCACGCAACTGGCGCCGGATGATGCGCAACAAGGGGGGGCAACCAACCGAACCGCCATTGGGGAGTTTCGTATCGATGCCGACGCTGTCATCGTCGCCTCTGGCGGGATCGGCGGCAATTTTGATCTCATTCGCAAAGTTTGGCCGACAGACCGCCTTGGCCCCGCTCCAGACAACATGCTCTCCGGTGTTCCGGCCCATGTCGACGGCCGCATGATCGATATCACCACCGACGCTGGCGGCCACGCCATCAATCGCGACCGGCTATGGTTCTACACCGAAGGCGTCAAGAACTGGGATCCGATTTGGCCACATCACGGGATCCGCATCCTGCCGGGCCCCTCATCCATGTGGTTTGACGCGCGCGGAAACCGTTTCGCTCCGCCCGCGATGCCGGGCTTTGACACCAATGGCACCTTCAAGGCAATCCTCGAAACAGGCTTTGACTACAGCTGGTTCGTTCTGACCCAAAAGATCATCAAGAAGGAATTCGCCCTCTCGGGCTCGGAGCAAAACCCCGACCTGACCTCCGCGAAATGGTCAAAGGTACTGAAAGAACGCATTTTGTCCGGCAAGTCGGCCACCGGACCGGTGGAAGCGTTCAAGGAGCATGGCGCAGACTTTGTTGTGGCCGACACGCTGTCGGATCTCGTCAAAGGAATGAATGCCTTGACGGGACAGGCTTTGGTCGAGGCAGACCATTTACGCAAACAGATCGAAGCCCGGGACGCGCAGGTCGACAACCCTTTCTCAAAGGACCCGCAGATCACCGCCATCCAAGCCGCGCGCCATTACCTAGGAGACAGGCTGATCCGGACCGCAAAGCCGCATCGCTTTCTCGATCCGGGAAATGGGCCTCTCATTGCCGTTCGCCTCAACCTGATCACCCGCAAAACGCTTGGCGGGCTTCAAACCAATCTCGACAGCCGGTTGGTTGACGCCCGAGGCGACCGCATCGCCGGCCTCTATGCGGCAGGCGAAGCGGCAGGCTTCGGTGGAGGTGGCTACCACGGCTACAACTCTCTAGAAGGGACATTCCTCGGCGGGTGTATCTTCTCGGGCCGCGCTGCAGGCCGGAACGCTGGCTGATGCGTGTTAAACGCCAGTGCCATGGAAAAACTAGCCCCAAATTTCGAGCCTGTTTGAAACTCGTCAGCACGAATTCGCGCGGTGTTGGCTTCAATTGAGAGCGCAGTGCTGAAATCGGGCAGGTTCATCAACGCGCGATTTGCAGCATTGATCCCAGCGAGTACAGAGCAACTTGCCTATCACCGGCCACCCCAAATGGCCCATACCCGACCTTGATCTAAACGCCAGCCGCTTCCGAGCTTTGCAGAGCATTCTGCGTTGCCGGTTTTGCAACCGCGAAGCCGAATGTCGGCAAAGGTTGCTTTTCAGACTGTCTAACCCCCTTGTGCTTGGGCCACTGATCGGGCGTTTCTCTCATGGTGTTTCTGGACCTGGTGGGCGCATGTTGAGAGCCGGATGCGGTCGAGCATGATTGTATTGCCTGAGCCAGTGATTGGTACCGATCTGGGCCTGCTCGGTTGTTGTCACCCATTCCCCATTGGGAACCTCCCGGCGCAGTGTTCCATTGAAGTGTTCCTTGTCTCCGTTCTCCCATGCATTGCCCGACACGGCATCGCATGGCGATGTCCCGCAAGGGACGATCCCGGGTGACTGCGGATGGGCTTGATCCCCACACGTCGAAGCCAGTTCTGCATCGCCTCCGCTGCGAACTCGGGGCCGTTATCGGATCGGAAATACTTCGGGGAACCGTGGCGCAGCAGGAGTGGAAAGAGCGCTTCGAGAACATCGTCGGCACCCATTTTGGTGCGGACCACAACAGCCAAGACCTGCCGCGCGAACCCATCGAGAACCGTCAGCATCTTTTAATTGCGCCCATTGCCGAGCCTGTCACGCACGAAGTCTATTGCCCAAACAAGGTTCGGATAGGTGGGTCGAAGCCGGATGTTCGCGCTGTCCTTGTAGTAGATCCGCTTGCGCTTCTTATGCCGCTGCGAAAGCTGCAGCCCGTCCTCGCGCCACTCGACCATTGTCCTCGGACCAACGGTGGACAATGTCTCGTCGCTCGACCTTCTTGTGATTGACCCTTTGCCCGGCAGGCGATTTGGCAATGCCAAATCTACCGAGAGGGGGCCAGCCCGCGACGTGAGGCAGGTCAGCGACCTTGCAATACCCATATCGTCCTTAGTGCTTCGCAGCCTTATGATTGCCAACCGCGACGCATCATACTTCATGCGCCAGAGCTTTTATCCATTAGGATTTACTTTAAGAAACAGCCTACCGAAGTCGGCGTGTATCTAAGCTTTTGGTTTTGCGTTTCGAGCCTTGGTGCCTCTTGAGCGCATCTCTCGGGGTATCGCTCTTGAGGAGCTTTGAGAGACTCCCAAAAAAGCACGACAACGGAGGTACATGTCTCCGGTTCCCTCTGGACCGAACAAAGGAATACCACCGGAGCCTTGCATACAAGCCACTTCAGGATGTCATCGGCATATCCGATCGTGGAGTGGTGCCGCTGAAGGGACTCGAACCTCCGACCCCATCATTACGAATGCCAAGGAATATGTCTACTTGGCTTTTCCTGAGATTACTTGAAACACCCGCGGCATTTGATTTTATTGTGAAAATAGTGTTCTAAGTGGTAGAGAGCGGGAAATTCGCACAGCTATGGATTCCCTCGCTTTACCTCAACCGTGCTTCCTATGTGATACCTATTACACCGATGCCCTCAGATCGCCTAACCAAAACGCTCGTTGATCGGCTGGAACCAGCCGCGAAGGACTACTTTGTCTGGTGCGGGAAGCTCTCAGGCTTTGGGGTAAGAGTCTGGCCAAAAGGGCGAAAGGCTTTCGTGGTGCAGTATCGCACTGGCGGACGCGGATCGAAGACGCAGCGCAAGACCATCGGCACCTATGGAACGATCACGGTAGAAGCGGCCCGGAAGAAGGCCGAGGAATATCTTGCGTCAGCACAGCTTGGGAACGACCTGATCGAGTCCGAGCGCCGATCTAGGGCCGCGCTAACCATCAACGATCTTTGCGACGACTACATCGCGCATGGGATGACGATGAAGAAGGCCTCAACCATTGAGACCGACCTAAGCAAGATCAAGCGACACATCCGCCCTTTGATTGGCGGGAAGAGGATTTCCGAACTCACCAAACAGGACGTTGAACGCCTCTTGCACGACATCGCCAAGGGCAAAACGGCGCAGGACGAGCGAACGGAAAAGGGCCGCTCAATCGTGAAAGGTGGAAAGAGCGCCGCCACGAGATCCGTCCGTGTCCTAAGCAGTATGTTCACCTACGCCATCGACCACGGCATTGCGGAGGCGAACCCGTGCAGTGGCGTGAAGTTATTTAAGGATCAAGCCAAAGAGCACTATCTGACCCAAAATCAGATCGAACAGCTCTTTGACACGCTTGTCCTTGCCGAAACCAAAGGCTTGCCTTGGACCTTGCGTGACAACTCCGCAGCCAAGCACCGACCCAGCACAGATCACATGCGCGAGATCATGTCGCCACACGTCACCGGGGCGATCCGACTACTTGTCCTGACGGGCTGTCGATTGCGCGAAATCCTTCACCTCAGATGGTCCGAGGTGGATTTTGAAAGGGCGATGCTATTCCTCCCCGACAGCAAGACAGGGAAGAAATCGGTGTTGCTGTCCCTGCCCGCCATTGAAGTTCTGGAAAGCTTACCCCGCGCCGGCGCCTACGTCATCGCAGGTGGCACGCCAGACAAACCAAGAGCAGACTTAAAGCGCCCTTGGAAACGCATCTCTGCGCATGCTGGCATCGAAGGCACCCGCATCCATGATCTGCGCCACACGTTTGCCTCACGAGGTGCAGCCCACGGCCTAAGCCTTCCAATGATCGGGCGGCTTTTGGGCCATAAATCCCCGCAAACCACTGCTAGATACGCGCACCTTGCTGATGACCCACTGCGGCGTGCGTTGGATGAAATGAGCGCCGGATTGCCTCCAGTCGCCAAAAAAAGAATCCATTCCAAACAATAGCTTGGCATTTCAGCGCATGTTTTCTATCGCCGGACACCCGCTGAAAATGAGTTTCACTGTATTATAGTGGGTAGCGGACCCTCGCTGCACTCTTGAAACCTCATGGAGTGTCAAATGACCTACCTCTGCCCAAAGCAAGCAGTCCAGTATCTGCGCCAAACCTTCAACATTTCCTACAGCCCGTCCTACCTCGCACGTTTGAGGTGCGAAGGCGGTGGCCCAATCCATACAAAACTCGGAAACGGTCGCATCTACTATCAGATGAAAGACCTTGAAGCGTGGATCGCTTCACGGAGCCACGTCCGCGCACATACCGCTATGCCAAAACCAAACCGCGCATGGGTGGCGAAGTTCAAGGGCGAAGACAACCACGCGGCAGGCAATGGTCTGAGCCGAGACTACGACATATTCGCCTTACTCGAAGGAAAGCCGGGCTGAAATTAACAAGCCTTATCAGTAGTTTAATAAAATCAAAAGTTGACACCCTCTGTGGGTCTGGTTTGTATAGATAGGTGAAGGCCACCCGGCCTTCACCATGACGCCAACCAACAGAAAGGGTCTCGTCATGGAAGATCAAAATGACAACTTCATCCTCATTCCCGCCAAAAGTGGTGGCGGCGCGCTTGTTCGGCGCAGCCAAGTCGCGGGAGGCCGCGCAAACGGTGCCGATGGCGCCATCCTCTATCTGGCCTCCGGTCCGTCGGTTTACACGACGGCCAGCATTCCGCAGCTTGCGGAGTACCTTGGCGCAAGCCGCGCCGAAATGGCGCGCTAACGGCCCCAAAGCCTGCGAGGTTTCGACATGAAGCCTCGCAGCAATCCCACAGATGAACAGCTTACTAGACGCAAGCAGAAAGAGCCTGTCGGGCCACACAATCCTCGCGTCAGGAACGATGCCTACTGGGCGCTCAGGCACCAAGGCTACCCAGACGCAGTCGCCCGCCGTGCAATCCGTAGCATCGCTCCGCGCTACTACATTGCCGAAAACAAGGCCGTTCCAGACGACGACGAATACCTTCGGGATGTAGACCCGGAAGACCTGCTGATCGTGCCGCAGGTAAATGTCGAGTTTACCAAGATGGCCGTGGAAGTACGGCCCGACCTGACAGAGGATATTGTCGCGTCTGCCCCAGCAGAGGAAAAGGAATACACGATCTGGTCGCCAAATCTTCCATGCTTCGGCCTACGCATTCGGCCAAGTGGATGTCGCAGCTTCATCGTCAAATATCGGATCGCTGGAAGTGAACGCCAAGGCAAGATCACGCTTGGAAAGGCCGGAACGTTACCGTTGGACCTCGCAAGAAACATCGCCAGAGAAGTCTTGATCGAAGCGAGGGCTGGATTTGACCCGCAATCCATGCACAAAAGCGGCGAATTGATGCGAAGGGCGCGTTCATCCAGTCCGTCTTGAGCCGGTTCCCCTGTGGTACCCCGGCAAAACGGGAAACACTGTCGGCCTAAGACTGTCGGATACAGACAGGCCGACAGTCAAATCCCAACTCCAAGGGAAACAAAGCCTGAAACGCGATGGAGCGTTCTGACTGGACCACAGCGCCTAACAGTAGCCCCGCTCACGGCTGGCTTAGGAACCAACGCGAAACAGCAAGGCAACGCAGTATCCCACCACGGAGTCGCAACCGGCGGATTGTGTGAAAGAGTCAGTGCGGGCGTATGATACTTTGCGGGCCAGAAAACCCGCTGGCGCACCCGTTCCCACCCGGCGCTGAGATGGTGTGCCCTAAGAAACTGGCGAAGTGACCGGAAACACAACCAAACCAAATCGGCTAAATGCCCCCGGGATAATGAAACAGGAAAGAACACTCTTTATTCGATGGATAAGAAGAATAGTTTGACGGAACAGGATCAAAACGAACAGGATCATACCCCTTAACGGTTGGGATATACCGTTGGAGTGTCTGGGATAGGGTAGAACCTACCCCGGACACTTTTCGTTTGAACTGGTCACTAGGGGGACGATCTGCGACAGTCAGGCCAACGGGGTTTCCCCTTTCAATCGTTAACAAAATCAGGCGGCGTCCAAGCCGCGAAGGCCGCAGATGACCGACAGACCAGAGCTTGAGCAGATCGACCCAGAAACCCCGGACCAGGGCAACGAGCTGCTGAACCGCCTCAAGGCTTCCGTGCCTGAGGCGTTTTCGGACGGGAAGCTGGATGTCGAAGCCCTGCAAAGCCTATTGGGCGATAAGGTAGAGGGCGGGCCGGAGCGGTTCACTTTCACTTGGGCTGGCAAGCGGGAGGCTATGGCGATGCTGCAAGCGCCGTCTTCGGCCACGCTCGCACCCGACCCCGATAACAGCATCAACTTCGAAGACGCGCAGCATGTGTTCATCGAAGGTGAGAACCTTGAAGTGCTCAAGGTGCTCTACCGGTCCTACTTTGGCCGGGTGAAGCTGATCTACATCGACCCGCCCTACAACACGGGCAACGATTTCATCTATCCCGACAACTTCGCGGACCCGCTGGATCACTACCTGAAACTGACCGGACAGCGCACCGAGGATGGGGACGACACTACCAGCAAGACGGAGACAGCAGGGCGGCTGCATTCCGGTTGGCTGTCGATGATGTATCCAAGGCTGTCACTGGCACGGCAGTTCTTAGCTGACGACGGCGTCATCATGATGAGCATCAACGATAAGGAGCAGCCGAACCTACGCAGGCTGGCCGACGAGGTGTTCGGGGAAGAAAACTTCATCGCACAACTTGTGTGGGAAAAGGGTCGGAAGAACGACGCAAAGCTATTCTCGGTCGGTCATGAATACATCATCGTCTATGGGAAATCAGTTGCTGCGCTGAAAGAAGACAAGACTGTCTGGCGAGAAGAAAAGCCGGGTGCGCGAGAGATTTGGGACAAGTATGTCGAACTCCGCGAAGAATATGGCGAAGATGATAAGACTATCAGCGTCGCCTTGCAAAAGTGGTTCAGTGACCTTCCCAAAGGTGACCCGTCGAAGAAATGGTCCCGGTATAAGCGCGTAGACAAATACGGACCTTGGCGAGATCGGGACATTTCGTGGCCCGGAGGTGATGGCCCTTCCTATGATGTAATTCACCCCAAAACGAAAAAACCCTGCAACGTTCCCGACCGTGGTTGGATTTATTCTAACCCAAAGGAGATGCAGAAATTCATTGACCTTGGTCTAGTCGTTTTCCGCGATGACCACACCGAACCACCCTTCCGCAAAGCGCATATTCGCCCGGTAGTCGAAGAGCTAGAAGCCGAAGACGAGATAGACAGCGAAGATGAGGCAGAACAGGAAGAGTTAGCGACCCAGGTTCGTGGAACCTACTTCTACAAGCAATCTCAGGTCGCGGTGAGAGCCCTGCGAGAACTCATGCAAATCCCTGCAGCCGGAAAAAAGAAAGGCTTTGCAAAGGTCTTCGACAACCCCAAGGACTCTGTCGAGCTTGCACGCTTGTTCAAGTACGTCTGTAACGGCACAGAGAAACCCTTAGTCATGGATTTCTTCGGCGGGTCAGGTTCAAGTGCGGAAGCGGTACTATCGCTTACTGCCGACACCAACCCCGACATGCGCTTCATCACGGTGCAGCTTCCCGAACCCTGTGACCCGAAAGATAAAACTGGCAAGGCAGCTTTGGCAGCAGGCTTCGCTACAATTGCTGATGTGGCCCGCGCACGGATCACAAAGGTGATCGAGAACATGGGAGGAGGTGGCCTTGGTCTGCGCGTCTTCAAGCTTTCCGAGACATCGTTGAAACGCTGGACCGGCGTTGAAGCCAAAGACCCCGAGGCCTATGCAGCACAGCTTGAGGCTTTCACCGACAGCCTCGCCCCCGGTTGGCAACCGCAAGACGTGATCTGGGAGGTTGCCTTGCGCGAAGGCTACAGCCTGACCTCAGCGGTGGATGAACTGGAGATCGACACTGGCCCGACCTTCTGGCGCGTGTCGGACGAGGATCGCAGCTTCACGATCTGTCTGGACGATGCGCTGACGCTTGATGCCGTCGCCCCGCTGGGCCTGAACAAGGACGACATGTTCGTCTGCCGTGACACCGCGCTGGACGACACACTCGCCGCCAACCTCGCCCTGCAATGCCGGTTGAAGGTGATCTGAGGCCATGAAGTTCAAGTTCGACAGCGATCAGAAATATCAGGTCGGTGCCGTCGAAAGCGTCGTGGGTCTGTTCGACGGTCAGGCCTTCGTGCGCAATCAACTCATCGTACCGACAGGCGCGACCTTTCAGGTTGTCCCGAACCGGCTGGACCTGACTTCGGACCAGCTTCTTTCCAACCTGCAAAAGGTGCAAGGCGACCGGGGACTGGACCAAGACGACAAGCTGGAAACTCTGACTGCCAAGGTCGAGACCCTGCGCGGCGAGGAAGACATCACCTTCCCCAACTTCTCGGTCGAGATGGAGACGGGCACCGGAAAGACCTACGTTTACATCCGCACGGCGCTGCGCCTGTATGAGACCTACGGGCTGCGGAAATTTATCATCGTCGTGCCCTCGGTCGCCGTGCGCGAAGGGGTGAAGAAGACGCTGGAAGTGACCAAGACCCACTTCGACAAGCTTTTCGGCAAGCCGCCGTATCACTTCACAGTCTACGACTCCGCCCGCAAGAGCCAGGTATCCGGTTTCGCCCTCTCTGACGGGATCGCGATCATGGTGATGACCATCGATGCCTTCAAACGCGCCGAAACCGTCATTCGCCAATCGCGTGAGGGGCTGGACCCGCCAATCTACCAGCTTCAAGAAACGCGCCCCGTGTTGATCTTGGACGAGCCGCAAAACATGGAAAGCGATCTTTCAGTGTCCGCACTAGCTTCGCTCAATCCGATTTGCGCCCTGCGCTACAGCGCGACCCACCGCAACGCCTACAACGTGGTCTATCGGCTGACCCCGTTCGATGCCTACCGCCAAGGGCTGGTGAAGCGGATCGAGGTCGCATCGGTGGTGCAGCAGGACAATGAGAACCTGCCCTTTGTGCGGGTCGAAGAGCTGAACGCCACCAAGCGAACCGTCAGCGCCAAGCTGAGCGTTCACAAGCTGATGGCGACAGGGAAGATCCAAGAGAAGCCCATCACGGTTCGAAGCGGCGATAGTCTAATCGAGAAGACGGGGCGCGCAGAATACGAAGGTTTCGTCGTGGACGAGATCAACCCCGGATCGGGTTTCATCCGCTTTGCCAACAATCAGGAGCTGGCCCTTGGCGGCGAACAAGGCTCCGACCGCGATGCGATCTTCGAAGCCCAAGTCGCCTTCACTATCGAGGAGCACTTCCGCCGCCAGCGGCGCTTGAAGGAACACGGCATCAAGGTCTTATCCCTGTTCTTCATCGACAAGGTGGACAACTACGCCCCCGACGATGGCAAGCTGAAACTGATGTTCGTCAAGGCATTTGACGAAATCAAGCAGCGGTACGAGGAATGGAAGGACGTCAAGGCTTCCGATGTCCAGAAGGCTTATTTCGCCACCAAGACCAAGAAGACGGGCGAGACGGAAGTCTTGGACAGCACAGGCAAGACCAAGCAGGACGACGAGGCCTTCAACCTCATCATGCGCGAAAAGGAGCGCCTGCTTTCCTTTGAAGAACCTGTTGCGTTCATCTTCTCGCACTCCGCGCTTCGTGAAGGCTGGGACAATCCGAACGTCTTCCAAATCTGCACTATGCGCGAAGTTGGCAGCGATACCGAACGCCGTCAGCAGGTCGGACGCGGTGTGCGCCTTCCCGTCAATCAGGATGGTGACCGCATCCAAGACGAACAGATCAACGTCCTGACGGTCATCGCCAGCGAAACCTATGAACGGTTTGTGGCGGGCCTGCAAAGCGAAATCGAGCGGGAGTACGGGAAAGAAGGCGTTCCGCCGCCACCGCCCGACCGGCGCAAGCGCAAGACGATAAAGCTGCGCAAACAGTTCCTGCTCAAACCGGAGTTCAAAGAGCTTTGGGAGAAGATCAAACACAAGACCCGGTATTCCGTGCAGATCGACACCGCGAAACTGGTTGCCGACACTGTTGCCGAACTTGACGAAGCGACCATCAGCAAGCCCCGCATCACGGTTTCAAAAGCCAACATTCGGGTCGATGAGGCCGAAGACTTCTTTGAACCAATCGTCTTGAGCGGCGCAAAGACCGCTGTTGACCTCGCTGGTCGCTATCCTCTCCCGAACCTGATTGAGGTGATGGAAAGCCTGATGGAGAACACTTCCCCTCCGATGCGATTGTCACGGCGCACCCTTCTGGAAGTTTTCCGGAAGACCGCCAAGCGTGGTGAAGCCACGGAGAACCCGCATGAATTCGCGATCACTGCGGTCAACATCCTCAAGGCCAAACTTGCTGACCAAATGGTCAATGGGATCAAATACGAGAAAGACGGTACTTGGTACGAACAGACACAGTTCGCTGAGGAAATTCAGACTTGGGAAGACTATCTAATACCCAGCGAAGAGATCGCAGGTGTGGGCGGAACTCATCTCTACGATGGAGTGAAATGGGACTCTCCGACCATCGAGAAGCCATTTGCTGAAAGCCTTGAGAAAATGGCCAATGTCAAACTCTACATCAAGCTGCCAGACTGGTTCACCATCGGCACGCCTATTGGGCGCTACAACCCAGATTGGGCAATCGTCATGGATGATCCAGAGAACGATGAAGGGCGGCTTTATTTGGTCAGAGAGACCAAAGGTTCACTCGACTTGAACGACCTGCGACCCGATGAACGACGAAAGATAATCTGTGGTCGTAAGCATTTTGGCGATGCGCTTTCAGCAAGTTATCGTGTGGTGACAGCTGCGGCTGAGCTTCCAGATGGAGGCGTATAGGGAGGGCATCATTTCAGATGAAATTAAGTAAAGAGCGGTATCCTGTTTCAGTACTCAAGGAGGTACAGGACAGCATTGACGTTAGACCAGAGTATCAGCGGCCACTTGTCTGGACGTTGAAACAAAAACGGCTCCTGATCGACTCGATACTTCGTGGCTACGATGTGCCGAAGATGTACTGGCACCGGCAGCCTGACGAAGAGCAATTCGAGTTCCATGTCGTCGACGGTCAACAGCGCCTGACTACAATTTGGGAGTTCTGCAACGATGGATTCGCTCTTCCAAAGGACAGTGATCCGGTCGATGGCATTTCAACTGCAAAGCTCAAATACTCGGGCTTCAACACTGAACTGAAAAAGCGCCTCCACCTATATTCTTTTGACGTGGTGATCGTCGAAGAGGCGATCCAGAACGACGAAGAGGACGAAGTCCGCGAAATGTTCCTGCGCCTCCAGAATGGCACGACGCTAAAAGCACAGGAAAAACGGAATGCCATGACGGGTCGGATGCGGGCCTTTGTCAAAGAAGTAGCGCAGCACCCGTTTTTTGAAAGCTGCAAATTCAGCAACACACGTTTCACCTACGATCACATCGCCGCGCAAATGACCTGCCTAGAATTGGCAGGTGAACCAGTAAGCCTTCGCGACAGCGATTTGAACAAGATGTATGCCGAGCAGACGGACTTCGACCCCAAGGGGAACGTCGCAAAGAAGGTCCGCCGGACCCTTGACTACCTTACGCAGGCTTTTCCCGAGCACACGCGCGAGCTGGAACGGTACAACGCCGTCACACTCTACAGTTTGGCCTCATCCTTGATCGACAATTATGTCCACCAAGGAACCGAGAAGAAGCTAGCAGACTGGTTCATCGCCTTTGAAACGGAACGTCGCGCTGACATGGAAAAGGACGAAGATAGCCGGGACGTTCAACTGGTCGAGTATCAGCGCCTGACCAGCTACTCGACCGATGCGGCGGAGTCCCTAGCCAAACGCCTTGAACACATGCAACGCCGCTTTTTCCTCGCTGCACCTGACATCGAGCTAGTTGACCCGACCCGCATCTTTTCCGAGGCGCAGCGGCTGGCAATTTACAGGAGAGATGGTGCGAGATGCCAGCTCCGGATCAAATGCGACGGTTCCGAGAAGTTGAAATGGAATAATTGGCATGCAGACCACAAGGTTCCGCATTCGGCGGGAGGAAAAACAACCGTCGAGAATGGTCAGGTTGCCTGTCCCGACTGCAATTTCGCCAAAGGTGCGGTGGGATGATCAAGGCCTCGGTGGATGCTCTTGCTCACCAAGGAAAACGCGCTTGTTTCCCTCGCAGCCACCTCCGCCGCGTGTGTGAGGGGCGCGAAGGCGGCTCCGAGGAAAACAAGCTTATGTAGCTATCTATCTCTAACTGTTTGTTAGGGGGGAGGAAGCGAACGGGAGCGAGGCGAATTTACCTCGATTGACCTTTACGGTGATACCTATGTGCTTCCTGTAAACTCGCCAACCCGCGCCACATGGCGCTAAGTTCTTGAATTTATTGGTGCCGCTGAAGGGACTCGAACCCCCGACCCCATCATTACGAATGACGTGCTCTACCAGCTGAGCTACAGCGGCTTTCTTCTTTTCACGCGGCCTTGGTGGGGCTGCGGCCTTGGGCGGTGCTGATCTGCAGGCACGGGGCCCAGATGAACCAGATCGCTCAAGACGATGACGGGTCGTTTAGCGTCTCCGGGGGCGCCGTGCAAGGCCTGTTGAGGGGCGCCACCGGCGCGATCGGACACGTGTTTTCAAAGGCTGTCAAAGGCGGGGCTAAGACCGCCTCCGACCGCTGTTTCCCGCCTGCCTCGCAGGCTCCCCCACCGGTTGAGCCGTTGGAAAAGCGCCTCCCAAACAAGCGACTATGTGCAAAACAGCCAGATCGATTTGCAAAAAGCGATTCTCGCGCCATCTTGTCCGAAGGCAATGACGTTTCCGGCATGTCCGGGACCAGATCGCCCCCCTTTCGCGGCGCCGACGCCCAGGCAAAGATCTGAAACGCTTGAGCTTCTTGACCCTCGGTCGACCTATCGGAGCTCTGCATTGTAAATCTGTATTTACACTTGCAATGTCCATAAATCATGACACACTAAGCCTGCGGTCCGGAGAAGGACGTCTCGTGACCGTAAAGTTGCGTGGCATCATTGGTGCAATGCACTGCTGATCGTCATTGCGCTTCAAATGACGCCGCATTGAAGGAGGACCCATATGTCCGATGACCCCGATAAGGTCTGGCCAACAGGCTTGACCCTCAACGAAGCTGAAGAGGTGCACAGCTATCTGATTGATGGCACGCGTGTCTTCGGTGCAATCGCGCTTCTTGCGCATTTCCTGGTCGCGGCTGCTACGCCCTGGCTCGGATAACGGAGGACCGACATGAACAACGCAAAGATGTGGCTTGTCGTGCCTCCTGCCGTGGGCGTGCCCGTGTTTCTCGGTGCCGTCGCGCTCGGCTCCTTTTCCGTCCATGTTGCTGTTCTGAGCAACACCTCCTGGGTGTCTGACTTCCTGTCCGGCCAACCTCTGGGAACGGGCGATCAGGAAGAAGCCTCGGCGACGATGCTGAAGAACACAGAGACCGCCAAGGCCTCCTATGTGATGCCCGCACCGGATGGAGGACAGCAGGTCCTCGTGATCATGCCGGATGGAACCACCACCACGGCGGTTTTGCAGGCAGACACAGTTCTGGCGAGCGCTGCGCCACACCCGCAGGTGCTGGAGCACTGACCAGCCGGTCAGAGCTCAACCAATCCTGAGATCTGCGGGCCGCTGTCCGCAGGTCCCTTTTGACCCCCGACCATGAGTGGGTGATGCTGAATTACCGCGACTTCGCTTTGCGCAAACTGACCTCGATCGGTCCGCGTTATCTGCCTTTCGCAGATGTCGCCACCGACGATCTGCCCTTGTCGCGGCTGCTCCGTCTTTCGTTGTTTCAGGTGACCGTCGGGATGGCGGTGGTGCTGCTTGTGGGCACTCTGAATCGCGTGATGATCGTCGAGCTCAGCGTGCCCGCGACCCTCGTGGCGGTGATGTTGGCGCTTCCGTTGCTGTTCGCGCCCTTCCGCACCCTGATCGGCTACAAGTCGGACACCCATGTCTCGGCTCTGGGCCTGCGACGGGTTCCCTACATCTGGAAGGGCACGCTCTATCAGTTCGGGGGCTTTGCGATCCTGCCCTTCTCGCTGCTGGTCCTGTCGGGCTACGGCGAAGCGGTGGATGCGCCACGCTGGATCGGCCTGTCCTCGGCGGCACTCGCGTTCCTCCTCGTGGGCGCGGGCATGCATATGGTCCAGACCGTGGGCCTCGCGCTGGCGACGGACCTTGTAGAGGAAGAAGACCAGCCCAAGGTGGTCGGCCTGATGTATGTCATGCTGCTCTTCGGGATGGTGGTGAGCGCGCTCGTCTTTGGCGCACTTCTAGAGAATTACACGCCCGGGCGCCTGATCCAGGTGATCCAGGGCGCGGCGGTGGTGACCGTCACCCTGAACATGTACGCCATGTGGAAGCAGGAGGCCCGCGACCGCGACCGCGCGCGCCGGATGGCCGTCGCCCAGCACGAGCCGTTCCGCACGGCCATGGCCAAGCTGATGCAGGCGCCAGGCAAGATGCGGCTTCTGGTGGTGATCGCCTTTGGCACCTTCGGGTTCGGCGCGGCGGATGTGCTGTTGGAGCCCTATGGCGGACAGGCGCTCGGCTTCTCCGTGGCGGAGACCACGAAACTCACCGCCCTGCTCGCAGGCGGCACCCTGATCGGGTTTGGCATCGCCTCGCGGGTTCTCGGCTCCGGCGGGCCCCCCATCCGGCTCGGACTGATCGGTGCGCTGATCGGGATCCCCGGCTTTGCGGCGATCATTCTGTCTTCCATGGGGGGCGGCGCGCAGGTCTTCCTCGCGGGCACACTGGCCTGTGGCCTCGGGGCCGGGCTCTTTGGCCATGCGACCCTCACCGCCACCATGCGCATGGCGCAGAAGGACCAGATCGGCTTGGCCCTGGGCACCTGGGGCGCGGTTCAGGCCACGGCAGCCGGGCTCGGCGTGGCCTTGGCCGGCATCGTCCGCGATGTGATCCTCAGCAGCTCGTCCGAGGCCGGGATCGCCGTCCACACGCCCTATAATGCCGTTTTTCTCATCGAGATCGTTTTCCTTGGCCTTGCTTGCGCTACCTTACTCCCGTTGCTGGGTAAGGCGCGGTTCGCGCAAGGCCCTGACACCACGCGGTCCGCAAGGTCCGTATCGGACACCCATTCCGAACAGGCGGAGGCATCATGACAAAAGTCATCACCCGGTTTTTTGAAGACGCGAAACAAGCGAAGACGGTGGAGCGCAAGTTCCTCGAACAAAGGTTTCCGCGCAGCATTCTGCGGGTCTACACCGATGCTGACGGCCTGAGCGACGCCCTGGCTGCGGCCAATGTCGAGGCTGCTACCGCCAAGGCCTATACCAAGGCCATGGGCAAGGGCGGCGCGGTGATGGTGGTCAAGGCCGGGCACAAGCCCCTCGGTGTGGCCCAAATCACCCGGGACACCACGGCCGCCATGGGCGCCAAGGACATGGGAGACCTCGTGGAAGAGGTCTATGTCGCGGACAAGCCCGGCAAGTCGAGCAGCGTCCTGACCGATCATCCGCATTTCCTGACCCGGGCGAAGGATCCGGAACAGACGAACCACTACATGGCCAATTGGCCGATCCCCCTGATCAGCCACCGCAAGCCCAAGGATGAGTTCGCTTTCCCGCGCCACGCCCGCATGGCCGACTTCCCCATCCCCCTGACCATTCGGATGAAGCCGCGCGACGAATTTGCCTTCCCGCGCCATGCGCGCATGGCGAACTTCCCGCTGCCGCTGACCATTCGGCGCAAGCCCTCGGACAAGTTCCTCTTCCCGCGTCACGCCCGGATGGCGAACTTCCCGCTGCCGCTCTTGAGCAAGCGCAAGCCCTATACCGGCTCGCTGATCCCGCGCCACCAGCGCATGGCGAACTGGCCCTTCCCGCATCTGATCAACGGCAAGACCGGGACCAACGCGCTGATGCCCGGTGCGCCGCGCATGGCAAATTTCCCGATCCCGCTCACCAGCGATCGCAAGCCGTTCACTGGCTCGCTCATCCCCAGACATGGGCGCATGGCGAACTTCCCGATCTCACTGATCAGCAAGCGCAAGCCCTTTACCGGGTCGATCTTCTCCAAGCATGCGCGGATGGCAAACTTCCCCATCGGCCTTCTGAGCAAGGGCGAGGGGCGATTCTCCCTGTCCAAGATGCTGGGCATGCCGACAATCATCAGCCGCTGAAGCTGGTCTAACCGCACAAAGAAAAGGGGCGCCCAGCGCCCCTTTTTTTCATGTCCGCACCTGCGCTCAGTCCGCCGGGCGCGCCGTGACGTAGCGGCCGGGGGCGGGCTCGATCGACTTGTACTTGCCGCGGGTCTTGGGCTTGCGGGCGGGGACAAGCTCCCCGTCATGCTGGGCGAGCCACTCGGTCCAATGGGGCCACCAGGACCCCTTGTGCTGCTCCGAGGCGTTCAGGAAGGCCTGCGCCTCCGCCGGATAAGCCTCGCCCGTGCGGTAGCCGTATTTCATCCGCTCATTGGGCGGGTTGATCACCCCGGCGATGTGGCCCGAGCCGCCAAGCACAAACTCCACCTCGCCGCCGAACAGACCCGTTGCCGGATAGATCGAGGTCCAGGGCGCGATATGGTCGTCAATCGTGGCCAGCACGAAAACCGGGGTCTCGACCTTGCTCACATCGATCTTCTGACCGTCCATCTCAAGCCCGCCGGGCTGGCGCAGCTTGTTCTCCAGATAGACCTCCTTGAGATACCAGAGCAGCATGGCCTTCGGCAGGCGCGTGCTGTCAGAGTTCCAGTAAAGCAGGTCAAAGGCCCGGGGCTTGTTCCCCTGCAGGTAGTTGGCCTCGTAGAAGGACCAGATCAGGTCATTCTCCCGCAGCATCGAGAACATGTCCTGCAGATGATGGGATTCGAGATATCCCTTTTCCTCCATATGAGCGCGGAGGATCTCCAGCCGTTCCTCATCGATGAAGACACCGATCTCGCCCACATCCTTGAAATCCACCATGGTTGCCAGCGTGGTCGCGGCGTTGATCCGATCATCCCCCTTGGCGGCGAGATAGCCGAGCATGGCCGTCACGAGGATCCCACCGATGCAGAAGCCCAGCACATTGGCCTTCTCCTCGCCGGTGATGTCGCGGATCACGTCCAGCGCCGTGAGCGGGCCGAGCTTCATGTAGTCGCCGAAATCCAGATCCGCATGGGCCTTGGTCGGGTTCGCCCAGGAGATCACGAAGACCGAATGCCCCTGTTCCAGCGCGTAGCGGATCAGGCTGTTCTTCGGCTGCATGTCCATGATGTAGAACTTGTTGATCCAGGCCGGCACGAACAGCATGGGGATCTTGTTCTGCTTCTCGGTGCGCGGGTGATACTGGATGAGCTGCATCAGCTCGTTCTCGAAGATCACCTCGCCCTCGGTCGTGGCCAGATCCACCCCGACCTCGAAGGCATGGGCGTCATTGGTGGCGATATCGAGCCGCCCGTCCCCGCGCTCCAAATCATCGAGCATGTTCTCAAGACCGTCGAGCAGGCTGTTGCCCCCGGTCTCCAGCAGCTTGGTGCGGGCCGATGCGTTGGTCGCAAGGTAGTTTGCGGGCGAGAGGGCACTGACCGCCTGACGGGTATAGAAATTCACCCGCATATCGTCGCGCCCCTCTTCGGTCATCGTGTCCAAGAGGTCCGAAATCGACTTCTCCAGCACCAGAAATGCGTCGCGATAGGCGCGGGACACCGGGTCCTCGCTCCATTCCGCATTGGCGAAACGGCGGTCGCGGACCGGCTCGGCATCGCCCGAGGGCGGCATGAGCATCGCGGTCCAGGCCTGGGCCATGCTCGTGCCCATCTGGAGCTGCGCGGCCCAGAGCTCCTGCGGCTTGGTCAGCATCCGGGTCCAGACATTGGTATAGGCCTTGGCCAGGGTCGAGGCATCCATCAGCGAGTATTCGGAGCCATTCGCCTTGGCCACGGACAGGGCCTGCATCTTGGCCGCCACGGCCATGCTGCGCTGCGCAATCGACATCATGCGCAGGGTGGCCTCGGGCAGGTTCACGCCCTCGGTTTCTGTTGTCACATCGGTCATGGCACTCTCCCCCCTGCTGCGCCGATCAATAAACGCGTGATCAGGGAGGTGCCCCTTGGGGCACCCCCCGGATGGTCAGCTTAGCCGTTCAAAGGCCAGCGCGATACCTTGACCGCCACCGATACACATGGTGACGAGGCCGAACCGTCCATCAATCCGCTCCAGCTCATAGAGCGCCTTGATGGAAATGATCGCGCCCGTGGCCCCGATCGGGTGGCCCAGCGCGATGGCGCCGCCATTGGGATTGACCTTGTCCGTGTCGAGCCCGAGCCCCGCATTCACCGCGCAAGCCTGGGCGGCAAAGGCCTCGTTGCTCTCGATCACGTCGAACTGGTCGGCGGTCATGTCTATCTTCTTGAGCAGGTTGGACACGGCCGGGATCGGCCCGATCCCCATCACCTCATGGCGCACCCCGGCCAAAGCATAGCCGAGCAGACGCGCGCGGGGCTTGAGCCCTGCCGCCTCTGCCGCATCCGCCGAGGCCAAGACCAGCGCAGCCGCGCCGTCATTGATCCCCGAGGCGTTGCCCGCGGTCACGCTGCCGTCTTTCTTGAAGGCCGGGCGCAGCTTGCCGAGGCTGTCCATGGTGGTCGTGGCCTTGATGTGCTCGTCGGTGTCAAAGGCGACCATCTCGCGGCGGACCTTCACCTCGATGGGGAGGATCTGGCTCTTGAAATGCCCGGCCTCGACCGCTGCGGCAGCCCGCTTCTGGCTCTCGACGGCAAAGGCGTCCTGCTGATCGCGGCTGATCTGATGCTCGGCGGCGACGTTTTCAGCGGTAACGCCCATATGACCGACCCCGAACGGGTCGTTCAGCGCGCCGATCATCATGTCGGTGAAGGAGACATCGCCCATCTTCTGACCCGTGCGGATCGACTGGGTCGCATGGGGGGAGCGGGACATGCTCTCGGCTCCACCGGCCAGCGCGAAATCGGTATCACCCAGCATGATGTGCTGTGCCGCCGAGACGATGGCCTGCGCCCCCGAGCCACAGAGCCGGTTGACCGTCAGGCCCGGCGCATCCTCGGACACGCCCGCGTCCACAGCAGCCACGCGGCCCATATACATGTCCTTGGGCTCGGTGTTGATCACATGGCCAAAGACCGAGGCGCCGATCTGCCCAGGCTCGACACCGGAGCGGGACATGGCCTCTTTCGAGACCGCGGTGGCCAGCGCCGTGGGGGCCGTTCCCGCCAGCGAACCGCCAAAGGTGCCAATGGCCGTGCGGGCCCCGTCCAGAATAACAACATCTTTCGTCATAGCGTTTTCCTCACTCCTGAAATCAATCGACCGGGTGCCCGAGACCGGCAATTCGGTCCGAGATGACATCCAGAATCGCCGGGTCATCAATGGTGGCGGGCATCTTCCACGGGGTGCCATTGGCGATGGAGACCATCGTCCCGCGCAGGATCTTGCCCGAACGGGTCTTGGGCAGACCGCTCACCACGAGGCAGGTCTTGAAGGCCGCAACCGGCCCGATCTCCTGCCGCACGAGGGCGACGCATTCCTTGGCGATATCCGCCTCGGTCCGGTCCGCCCCGGCATTGAGGCAGACGAGCCCCAGAGGCGCCTGCCCCTTCAGCTTGTCACCGATGCCGATCACCGCGCATTCGGCGATGTCGGGATGGGCGGCCAGCACCTCTTCCATCCCACCGGTGGACAGACGGTGGCCCGCCACATTGATGACGTCATCCGTGCGCGCCATGATGTAGAGGTATCCGTCCTCATCCATCATCCCCGCATCGCCGGTCTCGTAATAGCCTGGGAAGGCGTGCAGGTAGCTGCTCTCGTAGCGCGCATCGGCGTTCCAGAGCGTGGGTAGGGTCCCTGGGGGCAGGGGGAGCTTTACGGTGATGGCCCCCAGGGTGCCCGGACCGACGGGGTGGCCCGCGTCGTCCAGGATCTCGATGCTGTAGCCAGGCATGGGCACCGCCGGAGAGCCCGGCTTGACCGGCAGCTCTTCAATGCCCAGCGGGTTGGCGGCGATGGCCCAGCCGGTCTCGGTCTGCCACCAATGGTCGATCACCGGCTTCTCCAGATGGGTCTGGGCCCAGGCGATCGTGTCGGGATCGGCGCGCTCTCCGGCGAGGAACAGGGCCTGCAGCCCGCTCAGGTCGTACTTGCCGATATAGGAGCCTTCGGGATCCTCACGCTTGATGGCCCGCAGGGCGGTCGGCGCAGTGAAGAGAACCTTGACGTCGTGATCCTCGATCACCCGCCAGAAGGTGCCCGGATCCGGGGTGCCCACGGGCTTGCCCTCGAACACAATCGTCGTGCAGCCTGCCAGCAGCGGTCCATAGCAGATATAACTGTGCCCCACGACCCAGCCCACATCCGAGGCGGCCCAGAACACATCCCCCGCCTCGACATTGTAGAGGTTCTTCATCGTCCAGAGCAGCGCCACCATATGGCCGCCCGCATGGCGCACCACGCCCTTGGGCTGCCCGGTCGTGCCGGAGGTATAGAGGATATAGAGCGGATCCGCCCCGCCCACGGGCGTGCAGCCCACCGGCTCGGCGCAGGCCACGCTGTCGGCCCAGTCGAGATCACGCCCGGCCTCCATGGAGGCCTCGAGCTGCGGACGCTGGAGGATCACCGTGAAGTTCGGCTTGTGCTCGGATTGCGAGATCGCCTCGTCGAGCAGCGGCTTATAGGCGATGACCCGGCTGCCCTCGATCCCGCAGGAGGCGCTCAGGATCGCCTTGGGCGCGGCATCATTGATCCGAACGGCCAGCTCATGGGCGGCGAACCCGCCAAAGACCACGGAATGGATCGCACCGATCCGGGCGCAGGCGAGCATCGCCACAAGGGCCTCGGGCACCATGGGCATGTAGATGACCACCCGGTCGCCCTTGCCCACACCGCGCGCGGCCAGCACACCGGCGAGGCGCGAGACATGCTCCAGAAGCTCGGCATAGGTGATGATCGTCTTGCTGTCGGTGACCGGGCTGTCATGGATGATGGCGGGCTGATCGCCGCGCCCGGCCTCCACATGGCGGTCGACCGCGTTATAGCAGGTGTTCGCCTCCGCATCGGCAAACCACCGGTAAAACGGCGCAGCACTGTCATCGAGCACCTTGGTCGGCGGCACGCTCCAGGACACCTCTTTCGCGGCCTCGGCCCAAAAGGCCTCCGGATCGGCCTGCGATGCACCGTAAATCTCTGAATACTTCCCCATAAAATCCCCCCTTCACGTCTAGGATCGCGCAGCCGGGACCGCCCGCGCTGTGTCTGGTCCGCGTCTCGCTACGCGGTGGCGCGGGCCTCATCTTGCTCACCGGGCAGGATGCGGTCGCGCAGTGTCATCTCTGGATCCCCCCTCGACCGTTTGGTCCGGCACCTTGGCGGCGCTTCGTCCTCGATCTGTCCAATGGGGTAGGCGACAGGTCCGCTATGCGTCGATCCCTGAACGTGTTACGATGTACGAATACACAAAATGAATTATGTGAAATGTGGAAATGTGAATGGCCGATGAACTGCGAAAAGTCTTTGCCGGTGCCCGCATCCGTCATCTGCGCCAAAGCCGCAAGCTGACACAGGCCGAGTTCGCCAAGGAACTTGGGATTTCCACGAGCTACGTCAACCAGATCGAGAACAATCATCGCTCTCTTTCGGCCTCGGTTATCCTAGCCCTCTTTGATGTATTCGATTTCGACCTGTCGGAACTGGCGCTGGACGAGTCCGGCAAGGTGGCCGTGGATCTGGGCGAAATCCTGTCGGACCCGATCTTTGCCGATGACACGGTCCTGCCGCAGGAGTTGAAGGTCGCAGCCTCGAACACTCCGAATATGGTGCGCGCCTTTCTCGGCCTCTATCAGGTGTTCCAGCAGACCCGCGCGCAGCTGGGTCAGATCGATCACCGGCTGGCCGAGACCGAGGCTTCGGTCACCCCCCTGCCCTATGAGGAAGTGCGCGACTATTTTCACTACAAAGACAATTACATAGACGAGCTGGACCGCAAGGCGGAGGCCTTTGCCAAGATCCTCGACCACTCGGAAAACCAGCGCGCGACGCAGCTGGTGGAATACCTCGCCGACACCCATGGGGTGCGCGTGGTGGAGACCAAGAAAGCGGCCGAAGCGGGCGCCATTCGGCGCTATGACCCGGCGACCAGGACCCTGCATCTGAGCGCGACCTCAACGGCGGCCACGAACCTCTTCCAGATGGCCTATCAGCTTGCCCTGATTGAGCAGCGCGGGCTGATCGAGGGCCTGCTCGAAGACGCGTCCTTCCACTCTACCAGCGCACGGGAGGTCTGCCGCATGACCCTCGCGAATTACTTCGCCGGAGCGGTGGTCCTGCCCTACGGGGATTTCCGCGCCGCGGCAGCGGAGATGCGCCACGATCTCGACCGGCTCGCCTTTCGTTTCGATGCCAGCCGCGAGCAGGTCTGCCACCGGCTCAGCATGTTGCAACGCCCGGGCAACAAAGGCGTGCCCTTCTACTTTCTGCGAATCGACCGGGCCGGGAACATCACAAAGCGCCACAGCGCGACCAGCCTGCACTTCACCCGCTTCGGCGGCTCCTGCCCCCTGTGGAATGTCCACCGCGCCTTTGAAAGCCATGGCGAGATCCTGCGCCAGCTCGCCGGGACCCCAGATGGGCGGCAATACCTCTGCCTCGCCTTCAGCAAGACCATCCGCAGCGGGGATTTCCACACGAGCTCGCGCAAATACGCGATCGGGCTGGGATGCGAGGCGAAATACGCCTCCCAGCTGGTCTACGCGGATGATCTCGATGTCACGAATGTGGACCGGTTCGAGCCCATCGGCACGGGCTGCCGGATTTGCGAGCGGGAGGACTGCAGCCACCGTTCCGTCCCGCCCCTGGCCCGTGAGATCGCGGTGGATCACCACTCCCGCCAGGCGGTGCCCTTCCGCATCGACTGACCGCCGATGCTGGCCCTGCCCGCGCCGCGGCCTAGCTCAGGGAGCGGGAGGAAGACACATGATACGACACTTGTTCACACTCACCACGCTGGCAGGCATTGCCGCCATGCCGGTGCAGGCCGGGGATGCCGCCAGCGGCGAGGGGCTTTACAAGGATGTCTGCGCCGCCTGCCACGGGCGCACAGGCAAGGGCATGGCCAGCTATCCGCGGATCGCCGGGAAGGAGGCGGAATACCTGACCGACCGCCTGACCACCTACCGCGCGGGGGAGCGGGTGGGCCCGAACTCGATGTTGATGATCCCCATGGCAGTGGATCTGTCGGACGAGGACATCGCCAATCTCGTGGCCTATCTCGCCAAATCTGGCTGATCGCAAACGCGCGACAGAGGCGGATATCGGCGATCACTGTTGATCAGGTCCGCCATCGTCTTACCTTAGGGAAACCTGGGGAGGGTGCTTTGATTACATCAGAATTACAGAGGGGTGCTCGCTCCGGGTCGTGATTATCGGAAGAACTCAGGGAGGAGTTTCATGACCCATCACTTCACACGACTGTCGCTTTGCGCGGCCATCGCCTCCGCGACAGCTCTGGCCTCGCCCGCCATGGCAGCCAACACCACGAGCCTCGGCCATACGCTCGTCCTCACAGGTCTGGAGAACCCGTGGGACATGGCATTTCTGCCCGATGGCGAGATGTTTTTCACCGAGAAATGCCTCGGTCTCTCGGTTCGGATGACCGACGGGACGGTGAACAAGCTGCTCGGGATGAAGGACACCGATGACGATTACGCCTCGACGGCCGAGGATCTGTTCTGCGAGGGACAGGCCGGGATGCAGGGCGTGGCCGTGGACCCGGATTTTGCCGAGAATCGGCAGATCTACGTCTATTCCACCTCGGATATGACCGCACCCGGGACGAACCGGTTGATGCGGCTGACCGTGAGCGAGGACATGACCTCGATCACCGACCGCACCGATATCGTCGAGGATGTGCAGTACAAGCCCCAGGCGACCGACCATCCCTTTGGCGGACCCGGGGCCCATAATGGCGGGCGCGTGCGCTTTGGCCCGGACGGGTTCATCTACCTGACCACCGGCGACACCCATAACGGCGAAGTGCCCCAGAGCCCGACCCTGATCGGCGGCAAGGTGCTGCGCATCGACCGGGACGGCAATGCCGCCGAGGGCAATACGCCGCCCGAAGGGTTCGATCCGCGGATCTATACCTATGGCCACCGCAATGTGCAGGGCATCACCTTCCACCCGGCCTCTGGCGCACCGATCACAGCCGAGCATGGCCCCTGGCACTCGGACGAGATCACCGTGCTGAGCAATGGCGGCAATGCGGGCTGGGATCCGCGCCCGAATGTCGGTGGTCGGGGGGAGTGCCCGGACAATTACTGCGGCTACTCGCCGAACCAGATGGAGGGCATGGACCGCTACCAGCGCGCGGCCTTCATGCCGATGACCGACACCGCGACCTATCCGGATGCGATGCCGCCGATCTGGGACAATAATGGCTGGTCACAGGGCACTTCGTCGGCGGAGTTCCTCATTGGCTCCCAATGGGGCGACTGGGAGAATGCCATGGTGGTCGGCATCATGGGCATCGGCTTTGGTGGCACGCCCATCGGTCAGCGCATCGATGTGGTCGAGCTGAACGAGGCCGGCACCGAGGTGGTTGATGTCACCGAGATGACCCTGCCCATGGAAACCGGACGGTTCCGGTCCCTGGTGCTTGGCCCCGATGGCAATCTCTATGCAGCCGTGGATCAGGGCGACATCCACATGTTGGCACCGGGCGGGAACTGATCGCCCAGAGCCGCGCCGCCATGGGGTGGCGCGGCTCCTCCGCCTGGTCCGAGCAGGCGCGACTAGATGCCCTGCCGCATCCGGGCCTTGCGGGTCGAGCTCATCTTCATCCCCGGATCGCTCAGCCGTGTCGACGGCCCGACCCATGCATAGGCCAGAAGGCACGGGTCGAGATCCGCGGTGGTGATCCGGTGCTCCTCTCCCGGACGGTTGAGGATCAGCGACCCCGGCGCATGCACCGCCACGTCATTTTCCGACCATGCCCCGGCAATGGAGATATAGCTCTCTTCGATCTCCGAATGGCTGTGCTGCGGATAGGTGGTGCGCGGCGCGAAGAGCACGAACCCCAGCACCAGCCGGTCCGACTGCACCGGGCCGCGCGGCCCCAGAACCTCGCAATAGGCGTATTTCCGAACGAGCGCCCGGGGCACCTTGGTGTAACCATACTCCCAGGTCAGCGACCGAGAGACCCGCGCCAGCGCCCGGGCCATGCCGGAGACAGCCCCCCGCTCCCCCAGATCCAGCGCACGAGCCAGATGGGCTGTCACCGGCTTGGTCTCGGGCGCGCGGGTGACCAGCGCCGGATTGCTCTCGATCGTCTTGGACAGGGTGTCCCGCACCCGCTTGCGATGCCCCCGGATCAGCTTGCTGCCCCCGGCGGAGCCCTGGCGATACAGCGCATCGAACTCGCGCAGCAGGTAGAGCCAGTCCGGATGGTCGAAAAGCGTCGGCGCGATCTCGGCGCCTTGCGGCTGCGGGGGGGTGTCCATCATCATCTCGGGTCTCTCGTCAGGCACATCCGGTTTGGCCGAGCTATGCCCGACTCACCCGGACCCGTCCGCGCGATCTGCGCCATCTTTCATGTCGCAATTGGCACATTCCGGGCCCTTGCACGAGGCGCTCCGCGATCCGGGGCCACCCGCCCATGCAAAGCGCCCGGAGCAAGCCCGTTCGCCTGTGGCCGTGGGTTAACACTTCGCCTCTGCCGCAGGGTGGATGGGGCAAACCAACTTGCAAATTCACGTGATCTCGGGCACCACCTGTCCATTCCTGCCACCCAGGCGTCGAGACTCGAATGCCGCAACTTGTGGGGCTTTCTTGCTTTACCCGGACGACGAATTTGAGAGTGATGTCGGTGTCGAACTGGCCAGCCTGATGACCGACGAAGAACGCAGCGCCGTCGCGCTCTTCTTTGACGAGGCCCATTACTACGACACCAATACGGATGTGCAGGATGCCGGGATCGAAGGCTTCGAGCACTTCCTGACCAACGGGTTTGCCGAAGGCCGCGCGCCCTCGCGCATGGTGGAGATGGGGTTCCTGAAATTCCTCGTCTCGCAAGAGGAGCATCCGCTCGAGGAGATCCCCGCCACGATCGACGCGTTCGCGGATATGCTGATGGCCTGGCCCGGGGATACGGTGTTCGGACCCGCGCCGCTGATCTGCCCGCTCTGGCTCAAGCTGCAAGTGGGCGCAGGCGACGAGATCACTCTGGCCGAGTTGCTCGCCATGGAGGCGCCGCTGGGCAAGATGTCCCTACATCCGGGCTTTGGCCCGATCACGGTGACCGAAGCAAAGCCGATCCATACCCTGTTCAAGGATCTCAGCGATGAGGATTACGAAGAGCTCTCGCTGATCGACCTGACCCATTACATCTCGAACCACCGGGATCTGACCCATCTGCGGGGCAAGACCAAGGCGGCCTTCGCCCATCTCTGGTCGAACGGCGCGTTCGAGAACCGGCTCAAATTCATCGGCAACCGGCGCCCCTCCAACGCGACGATGGAGCGGGTTTTCCTCACCCAATGCGCCACGGTCTACCGGACGCACCTGTCCCGGCCCTCACTGCTGACGCCGCAGAACCCCACCGAGCTGCTGCCGCAGAGCCTCAAATTCAGCACATCCGACGATCCGACCATCCTCGCCGTGCGCTCCGTCATGAACCGGGCGCATCCGAACGAGGTCTCGGATCTGGACCTTGAGAACCTGATCCTGCTGCAGGATCTGATGGCCAAGCGCGAGACATTGGTGATCCCCGTCCTGGTCGACGACGAGACACCCGCACCGGCCCTGCGACCCGTGGGCGCCGAGGCCATCCTCGACCGCGATCTCATGTCCGGAGCCCATAAGGTCACGACCAAACGGGTGGTTTATTGCGTCAATCTTGGCGGCTATGACGACCTGCCGATCCCGCCGGAGATGGAGGATTGCAGCTACTTCCTGATCACCGACGCCGCCGAGATCCCCGAGGACAGCCCTTGGACCCTGGTCAGCCCGACCCTGCAGGAGACCGATATCAAGCGGCAATGCCTGTGGTACAAGACCCATCCCCATTGGCTCTTCCCAGATGCCGAATACGTCACCTGGATCGACAGCAATGTGGAGTGCAAGTCCTCCAGTGGGCAGATCCTGATCGCCCATGAAACCCTGTCCGAGATCGCCACCTTCATGCATCCGGACCGGGATTGCGTCTATGAAGAGGCGCTGATGATCAAGAAGCTGAAGCTGGATCAGGCCCAGATCATCGACCGCGTGCTCGATGAGATGAAGAAGGCCGGTCTGCCCAAGCATTACGGGCTCTACGAGACCAATGTGCTCTTCTCGCGCAATCAGGATCTCGGCGTGCGTGCCTTCTTCGAGACCTGGTGGCGGCGGATCTATCTGGGCTCGCGCCGGGATCAGATGTCCTTCACCTTCTCCGCCTGGAAGGAAGGGATCGACATCACGCCGCTGGACGCCCGCTATTGCGCCAAGAACAGCCGCTTTTTCACCAAGCGCGCCCATAAGAACCTGACAGGACGATTTGTATGAGTACGCCTGCCGCCGCACCCGATCTGGACGATCTGTCGATTGTCATCCCTGTCTATGGCGCGCTGGAAGAGACGCTGGCCTGCGTGGACTCCCTGCTTCTGAGCGATGCGGGTGGCTGCCCGATCTTCCTGATGGATGACGGGTCCGACTGGCATGTGCAGGACAGCTTGCGCAGCGCCTATGCGGACAAGCCCAATGTCACGCTGATCTCCCATTTCCGAAATCGCGGCTATACGCGCAATATCTCCATGGGGGTGGATCAGACCTCCACGACCTATGTCTGCATCCTGAACTCCGACACGCTGCTGCCGGCGATCTGGGCCGGACCCCTCGTGGCGCGGCTGGACAGCGACGCCTATCTCGCCGGGGTCGGTCCCTTGTCCAATGCGGCCAGCTATCAGTCCGTGCCGGATCTTGTGGATCCCGAAACCGGGAAATTCTCGGAGAATGACGGGCTTGGCTTTGACCCGGAAGAGCGTGAGACCGTCGCGGCCCTGCTGCGCAGCCTCGGCAAGGGCGGCCTTGTGGATGTGCCGATCCTGAACGGGTTCTGCACGGTGTTCCGCCGCTCCGCTCTCGACGCCATCGGCGGGTTCGACACGGAGGGCTACCCCGAAGGCTATGGCGAGGAGAACGACCTCTGCATCCGGCTGAAGGCCGAGGGCTATCGCCTCTGCGTGCTGCTCGACTGCTTTGTCCACCACCAGAAGAGCAAATCCTTCGGCTCCGCCCGCAAGGAAACGCTCTCGGCCCGGGGGGCGCGGACCCTGTCCAAGAAGTTCGGACCGGAGCTGGTCCCGAGCCTCAGCAAGCAGATGGCCGCGTCACTGCCGCTCAACAACATTCGGGCGCTGGTCAAGGCCGCGCTCGCCACGGGCACGGCGCCGGAGGTGCAGGCCCTCGCCGCAGATGCGGGCAACGTGACCCTGATCCAGGAGAGCAGCGCCCCGAGCTGTGTCACCCTGAGCGGTGGCGGCACCTACCAGATCTCGGGACGCGGTGTGACCGCCGCGCCGATCGCCGCCCCTCTGGACGGGATCACCGTCGCAGCCAATGCAGACGCGCTGGAAGTGAGCCTGCCGGAGGGCGCCACCCTGACACTTGTCGGCGGAGCACCGGTGGACAGCGCCTTGCGCGCGCTCAGCCAGGCCTCGCTGACCCAGACCCTCTATGTGACCGGCTGGGATATCCCGCCCGGGCCGCCCGCAGAAACCGAGGATGGCAGCGACGCTGGGCCGACCGCCGCCTGGCCCGAGGCCTGGGCGATGCCCGAAGAGACCGAAAGCCTGACCTTCTCGCGGCTCTGGCTGACCAACTAGGATCGGGCGCGGCGTCTAGGCGCGCGGCGCCCAGCCGAGAGGCGTGCCAAAAATCTCGGTCTCGCAGAAGGCGATGTCCTCGGCATAGATCTCATAGAGCTCGGCCAAGGCATCATCCGGGATCTTCATCCCGGGCAGGGCTGCGCGATCATCGAAATCGATGCCGGGATACCGGCCCTGGATCCGCGGGTGGATGTCGCCCAGCACCGTGATCGCGCCATCGACCTTTTCGTAGGACGGGCCACGATTGAACTGCTTGCCCTGCTCTTCAAAGCTGTGCGGCGCCAGATCCAGAAAGGCATAGGCCGCCTCTGCCACGCTTTGCCCATCGCTCTTGATGCTCTCGAACCGCTCGACGAAGAAATGCTCGCGCGGATAGACCGCACGCCAATCCAGCCAATGCTGCTTGTAATGGCCAATGGCCTCGATCCGGCCGACCCCAGCCTTCACATTGTCGATGAAGGGTTTCGTCAGATCGAGCCGCCCGTTCCGGAAATGGTGCCAATAGGCCGAGATCGCACGCTCCACCGGGTTCCGCAGCGCAAGGAAGAAGCGCACATCCAGCCCGAGCCGATGCTTGATCCGCTCCGGCGTCGCGGCCCGTTCCGTATTGGTCCAGAAATAGCCCGGCGTGCTCTCCCCGCGATAGGTCGCAGCGCCCGCCGCATCGAAGTTGCTCAGATAGGTCGCGTAGCTCTCATCGGACTGATTGACCTTGTCGAAATACTTCAGCTCTTTCTTCTCGGACATGAAGATGTCCGGATGATCCCCCAGCATCGCGTGAAACCATGTGGAGCCAGCCTTCTGTGCGCCGATGACGATGATATTGGGTTTCATGAAAGACGCGGTCTCCATAAGTCTTGCCGGGGCTGTCCCGAAAATAAGGGCCCGGGATGGATCAGTACGGGATCCTCCGGGGCGGGCAGACCCGGGCGACGGGTCGCAATCGATCCCTAGGGGTACATCGTGATGCCCGGCACGCCGGGCTTGTCGAAGGAATAGCCAAGGCTCTCGATGTCATCGGCCATGAGCGAGGCGAACACCTCCTGCTCCTCGGGGCCAAAGGCCGCCTGGTAGGTCGGGCGGTCTTTCAGAGCATTGATCACCGGCAGCTGCTTCTTCTCGATCTTCAGGTGGTCACAGAGAATGTCAAAGCCGGTCTGCAGATCCTCGAAGCTGATCAGCATATCCACCGCCCAGCGCCCGTCCGGGTATTTGAGGGCCGCGACCTGGCTGCGCGTCAGATGCCGGTAGTCATGGCCCTCCATGGGCGGGTTCTTGAGGGTTTCGAGCAAGGAATTCTCCTTGGTGGACTCGCAATACTTCCAGCCGGACACGAACCGATCCCAGGGGTTTCGGACGATCGCCACCTTGAGCCGATCGGCCAGCGCCGCCTCATCCCAATACTTGTCGGTCACGCCGTTCTGGTACTTGCCCTTGTCCTCGCGCGAGAGCGGTCCCAAGAACTTGTAGGCGGTCGAGCCCGCGCATTTTCGTTGGTGTATGAATACCAGATTATGGTCTTCATAGAGCATAGCTAAACTCCAAGCTTGCACCGTCTCCAGAAACGCGCACATGGGTCCGGACACAGGCAACGGGGGCGTTTATCGCACGTTTGCAAGGGTGGCTGCGGAGAGTCCTGCGAGACGTCAAAGGCATCTGGTCTGCACATCGTTCGTTTGAGCGCCTGGCACGGCGCGGCCTCGAGACCATGGCATGAAGCGTTTAGCGGGTAAACAGCTACTATGTTTCAAAGGACGAACTTGCCCTGGACCGCCCATCTCGCAGGCGCGGAAACGATCACGGCGCGGCGCGCTGGCGCGCTCTGAACACCGGGATCAGTGGGTCTTGGTGACCTTGGCCAGAAATTGCGGCCGGTCCGGGTTACGGCCCAGCTGGCGGGTCGCGGCCTCCAGCGCGCGGTAGACCGGCGGCAGCTGAAGCAGCGGGTCAACAAGCGGATGCAAGGATGGCCCGGCAGGCACCCGGACACAGCGCGCGCCCTGTGCCGCGAGCTGATCGAGCGAGGCCTGCGCCCGCGGTCCAAAGCCAATCACGCCGAACCCATCCACCGCAATGGCGGCGGGGCCATGCAGCACCTCCGCCTCGGAATAGGCCGTGGCATGGCGCCCGCAGAGCTCCATCGCCTTCAGCGCGATCTCGGAGGCCACCCCGGCCGCCGCCGCCCGCCCCAGAATGAAGAGGCCCTTGCTCTCGCAAAAGAGCCTCTGCAACCCCGGGTCCACCCGATCGCCGCGCTCCAGCGCCTCGGGCACCCGGGTCAGCGCCTCGGACAGGCCCTGATCCTCGGCCCAATGAGCCACCAGCCACAGCCCGGCTAGGGCAGAGTTCACATAGCTTTTCGTCGCCGCCACCGCCTGTTCGGGCCCCGCCAACATGTCGATTTCATGGGCCGCCGCGGCACTCAGCGGGCTGCCCGGTGTGTTGGTGAGCGTCAGGGTCAGCGCCCCCGTGCTCCGCGCCGCCGCCATCGCCGCGCTCAGATCCGGGCTTTGCCCCGATTGGCTGATCCCGAGCACCGCACGCACGGGGCCATGGGCGACAGCCTCCGGCAGACCGCCCGGTCCCAAGGGCTCCAAAGCCACGGGCAGCCCAAGACAGCGCCAGAGCGCATGCCCGATCACCGCGCCCGCATGGCGCGACGAACCATGGGCGATGATCGACAGGGAGGTTGGTCGCGCCCCGCGCAGGGTCCCGGCCAGATCCATCAGCGCTGACTGCCAGTCAGGTTGTATCAGGCGGGCCGCGGCCTCGGGGATCTCGGCAATCTCCCGCGCCATGCAACTTGGCAGAGCGGTCATGTTTGCACCCTTCGCAAGGCGAGGGGTCTCATCCCGGCACCTTGAGCTTTTGCGGGCATGTTTCGCGCAAGGCCTCCGCCCCGCTCAACCCGCCGGGTGCGGCCACCGCGGCCGCCCCGCAGCGCACGCCTTCCTCCACGCAGTGGCGCAGGGAGGCCCCCTCAAGCCAGCGTGCCAGGAACCCGCCATTGAACGCGTCCCCCGCGCCGGTACTGTCGACGACCTCGGCTTTCCGCGCCGGGAGGCGCAGACTGCCCTGCCGGGTGAGTGCCTCCGCCCCGTCAGCGCCGCGCTTGATCACGGTCACCGGGGCGGGACACTCGGCCATGCCCAACTGTTCCAGAGCCTCGGTTTCCGCCTGATTGGGCAGGAAGACATCGACCTGCGCGATCAGCCCGAACACCTCCGTCCCCATCGCGTCATCCCAGCCACAGTCGAGCGAGACAGTCATCCCGGCCTCGCGCGCCGCAGCCACGAGCCAGGGCTGCTCCGCCAGGGTGCGCAGCTCGCCGATATGCAGATGTTGAAGCTTCAGCGCCTGCATCTGCGCGCCTGTGATACGCGGCAGGGCCGGGCCATCGGTCCGGGTGACAAAGGCCCGATCCTCCCCTACGGGCATGGCCACGGTGATCTGCGGATCGGCCCCATCGGGCGCGGTTGAGCAAAGGCTCAGATCGATCTGCGCGGCCCCGAGCGCCGACGCGACCGGCGCCTCGAAAGGCGCGGCGGGCAGGGTCGCCAAGAGCGTCACCGGCACACCCAAAGCCGAGAGATAAGCGCCCGTCAGGGCCGCACCGCCCCCGGGATGTAGGCTCAGCCCCTCGGCAAAAACCTCGGTCCCGAGGCTGGGCATCCGCCCGAGCCCCTGAAACACCAGATCGCAATAGAGCCGACCGGCGCAGAGGACCCCACCGCTCATGGCAGGGCCGTGCCCGTGGCTGTGTCAAAGAGATGCAAGGTCTCCGGCGCTGCCCCCAGACGGACGGTCGCCCCAACCTCGGGCGGTGTGCGGCCATCGGCCTTGGCCACGACCTCGCCAGCCTCCGTCTCCACATAGATCAGGGTCTCGGAGCCCAGAGGCTCCCGCACGGACACACGCCCCTCCACAAGGGGTACGCCCTGATCGGCAATCAGATCATCGGGCCGAACCCCGACAAGCACGTCTCCCCCCGATTTCGCGCGGGGCAGCGCGATGTCCCGCCCCGAGGCGAGCCGCACTGCCCCGTCGGCGATCTGCCCCGGCAGCATGTTCATGGCCGGCGCGCCGATAAACTGCGCGACAAAGGTGTTGGCGGGGCTGTGATAGACCTCTGCCGGGGTGCCGACCTGCTGGATGTGGCCGTCCTTCATGATGACGATCCGGTCCGCCATGGTCATCGCTTCAACCTGGTCATGGGTGACGAAGACGATGGTGTTGCCGACCCGCTGGTGCAGCTTCTTGATCTCGAGCCGCATCTGCGTCCGAAGCTGCGCATCGAGGTTCGAGAGCGGCTCGTCAAAGAGAAACACCGCCGGGTCCCGCACCATGGCCCGTCCGATGGCCACACGCTGCCGCTGCCCCCCGCTGAGCTGGCTCGGCTTGCGCCCCAGCAGGTCGGTCATGTCGAGAATGCCCGCGACCTCATCGATCCGCGCATCCTTGTCGGCCTTGGACATCTTCGATGCGCGCAACCCGAACCCGATATTCTTGCGCACGGTCATATGCGGATAGATCGCGTAGTTCTGGAACACCATGGCGATGTCCCGCTCTTTCGGCTCGAGGTTGTTGACCACGCGTCCGCCGATCTCGATCGTGCCACCGGTGACCTCTTCGAGCCCGGCGATCATCCGCAGGGTGGTGGATTTCCCGCATCCCGACGGGCCGACCAGCACAACGAATTCGCCATCATGGATGGTCAGGTCGATCCCATGCAGAACCTGCGTGCTGCCATAGGCCTTGGTGAGCTCCGTGAGCTTCAGATTAGCCATCTACCCCTCCAAAACCTGTGCAAAGGCCCCATCGCGAGCCGTATCGGCTGCGCGCCAGCGGGCCTGCCGTGACTCAAGCACGTCGCGCAATTCGCAATACTCGGCGCGGTAAGCCGCAAAGGCCGCGTCGAGCACGGTCGGCGCCGGCCCTCCGAACCGATCCCGACGGGCGACAAAGCTCTTGGCCGAGACCGCCGCACCATAGCCCGCCGCATCCAGCCCGGGCGCGCGGCCTTCCTGTGCCGTGAAGGCGGCGCTGAACGCCTCAAACCCGTCGGAGAGGGGCGCGGCTTGCGCAATCACCGATTTCGCCGTCGCGGCAGCCACCTCATGGGCGCGGCGGAAGGTCAGGCCCTCTTCCCGCACCAGCGTATCGGCCAGTTCCGTGATCGTGACGCAGGCGGCATCCGCGTTGGCCTGCACCCGGTCCGCCCGGATCCCGCATTGCGGCACCATCGCCGCCAGCAGCCGCAACACCCGGTTGCCACTCTCGAACGCCGCATAGCCCGCCTGCTGCACCTCGCCCTCACTGTCATTCATGTCCGTGAAGGGGGTATTGTGCATCGTGTTCACCACCATATCGCAACGCCCGCAGGTCACGCTGGCCAAGTGGCGCATATGCTCGATCGGCACCGGATTGCGCTTCTGCGGCATGATCGAGCTGACCTGCACCAGCGCGTTTGGCACATAAAGCTGCCCGACCTCAAAGGACGACCAGAAGGCCATGTCCTGCACCACCCGTCCGAGATGGAGGAACACGAGCTTCAACGCGGAATAGAGCCCGGTCACGTAATCCACACTGGCAATGCAGCCATAGGAGTTGCGCAAGGGACCATCGAAGCCCAAAAGCTCCGCCACCCGGTGCCGGTCGATGGCGAAACCGCTGGTGGTGATGGCCGCCGCCCCCATGGGGCAATGCTCCAGCCCCTCCAACGCCGCGTCGAGCCGCGCCGCATCCCGCAGCAAGACCTCTGCCGCCGCCGACAGGTAGTGTCCAAATGTCGTGGGTTGCGCAGGCTGGCCGTGGGTATAAGCCACGATCAATGTGTCCCGCTCCGCCTCCGCCTTGGCAATCAGCGCCTCCGCCAGTGCCAGAACCAGCGCCTGTGTCTCCGCTCCGCGGCTGCGCAGGGCCAGTTTGAACAGCGTATGGTCCATATCGTTGCGCGATCGCGCCGTGTGGAGCGCTCCGCCCAGATCCCCGAGGCGCGCGCGCAGCTCAGCCTCCACCAGGAAGAAGTAATCCTCATGCTCGCCCGTATAGGTGAGCTTGGGGATCTCCACCTCCGCATCGATCTCCGTCAGCGCACGCGCCAAGGCCGCGCCATCCGATGCGCTGAGAATTCCGGTCTCCACCAGCATCACCAGATGCGCCCGATTGATCGCCCCCATATGCGCCGCGTAATGGGCCTTCACCCCTTCAAAGAGGGGGGCGAGCACCGTGTCGCGATAGGTCGGATCGGGAAAGGTGGACTGGTCTGTCATTGGGCCCCCAAAGCAGCGCGGACCTTGTCGTGGTCATAGGTGGTCAGCTCCAGATGATTGCCATCGGGATCCTGGAAATAGAACGACCAGGCTCGGCCATGATCATCCGCATCCTCGGCCTGCAGGAGGGTTCCGCGACGCCCCATGACATCCGCATGGGGCAAGGCAGCAGCAAAGCCGAGAAACACGGTGCCCGTGACCCGAAAGGCCTTTGTGTGGTCCCCATCGGAGGGCGGCTTGCCGGGAAAGATCGTCGCGCAATACTGCCCTTTGGGCGTCGCCATATAGCGCCCATCGGCTGCGCGCGGTCGGAACGGCAACTCGGTCAGCCCGAGAACCCGACCATACCAATCCACAGCCGCGTCGAGATCCGCGACATAAAAATGACCATGATCAATGGCTGACACCGGCGCGAGCGCTGCAGACATCACACCGCCCCTCTCATTGTTCCCCAAATACTCAAATCCCGCCGCCACCACGGGCGTGCCATCGGGATAGAAGCTCTCGGCGCGCAACCTTCCCAGCGCTCCGCGCGTTCGCGACTCGAAATGTCCACTGGACCTTTCATCGCCTGCGCCGAACCACCGCTTTTCCTGGGCTCCGTCCGTTCGGGCCTCAATCGGTCCACTGGACCGATTGCCGACAGTGTCGGACCGGCCACTTGCCTGCGCTCCGCGCGTTCGCGGCTTGAAAGGTCCACTGGACCTTTCATCGGCTGCGCCGAACCACCGCTCACCCCTTCAGCCCCGCCATGACGACGCCACGGATGATGAAGCGTTGGAAGACAAGGAACACGATCAGCGTCGGGATGGTCGAGATCGCCGCCCCGGTCATGATCAGCTCCCATTGCACATCCGCTTCATCCCCGAAGCCCGACAGGCCCACGGGCAGCGTGTACATCTCCACCGAGTTGGTCACGATCAGCGGCCAGAGGAACGCGGTCCAGTTCCCGAGGAACACGAATATCGCCAGCGCCGCCAGTGCTGGCCGCACCAGAGGCATTGCCACAGTCCACCAGATCTGGAACTCGTTCAGCCCGTCGATCCGCGCGGCCTCAATGAAGTCATCCGGCACGCTCTCGAAGAACTGCTTCATCAGGAAGACGCCAAAGGCCGTCATCATGCCGGGGAACATAATTCCCCAATAGGTGTCCAGCCAACCGAGGCTCTGGCTCATCAGGTACCACGGGATCACCAGCATCTCGGTCGGGATCATCAGGGTCGACAGGATTGCGATGAAGACAAGCGTGCGGCCCGGAAACTTGAACTTGCAGAGCGTGTAGCCCACCAGACTGTCGAAAAAGAGGTTCGAGATCGTCGTCAGCACCGCGATGATCAGCGAGTTGATGAACCAGCCATAGAACCGCCCATCCTCCAGCACGAAAGTGTAGTTCTCGATCGTCGGCTCATCGGGGATGAGATTGACGTTATAGACCTCGTGAGGCCATTTCAGCGAGGTCGAGATCATGTAGACGATCGGCATGATCATCAGGATCCCGCCGATAAACAGGATCCACCAACGGATCACCTGCCCCATATTGCGCGGCTTCTTCGGCCCCTTGGCGTCGAGCGCCGTACTGGCGGTCGGGCGGATCTCCTCGAACGTGCTCATTTATCCGTCCTCAAGAGCCAGAGCTGAATCAGGCTCACCACCAGCAGGATCAGGAACAGCACCACGGTCTGCGCCGCCGCATACCCCATGTCGAAGCTGGAAAAGGCGGTCTCATAGATCATCAGGACCAGCGGCTTGGTGGAGTTCAGAGGCCCGCCCGGATTGTTCGTCGTCATGTTGAAAACATGGTCGAAGATCCGCAGGAACCCGATGGAGGAAAACACCACGATGAAGACGATGGTCGGCCTCAAAAGCGGAATTGTGATCTGTGTGAGCACGGTCCAACTGCTCACCCCGTCGATCTTCGCGGCCTCATAGTAAGAGGTCGGGATCGCCCGTAGGCCGGCCATGAAGATAATGATCTGAAATCCGAGCCCCGCCCAGACCGCCGGGGCCAGCACCGCCGGGAGCGCATTGGTGGTCGAGTTCAGAAACTCGATCTGTGCGATCCCCACAGAGGCCAAGAGGTTGTTGAAGAGCCCGATGGGCACCCCCTGATAGAACCAGCGCCAGACCCAGGCCATGGCCACGGCGCTTGTCATGAAGGGCAGGAAATAGAGCATGCGCAGGAAGCCATGGGCAAAGCGCAGCTTGTCCAGATGATAGGCCACCGCAAATGCGATCACGAGGCTCACGGGCGTGCCGATCAGCAGATAGAGGAACGTGTTCTTGAAGACCTTCCAGAAGACTGGATCGGCGATCAGTTTCTCGTAATTGTCCCACCCGGTCCAGGTCCGGTCCCCCAGCAGGTTCCATTCCTGAAACGAGATCAGAAAGGCATTGCCGGTCGGATAGAACCGGATGATCCCGTAAAACAGCACAGGGATGGCGAGGAAGATCCACGCCCAGACGATCTGCTTCTGTTTGATCGACAGGTTGGAATAGCCCGGCATAGGCGGCTCTCTGCAAGGGGTTCACCCACCCCGGGATCCCATTGGGCGGATCGTGGTGGTCCGGGGCGGGTCCGCACCGCCCGGCTCGCCCGGGCGGTGCCACCGATCTCAGTCGGCGTAGTAGTCGTCGAGGATCGCCTGCTCAGCCTCCGCCGCCGTGGCGAGACTGTCGGCAAGCGAGACATCCTGCAGGGTGATCCGTTCCACCATTTCGACCATGAGCTGACGTTGGGCGCTCTCATTGGCGAACTTGGTGGTGTTGGCATAGGCCAGCCCGCGGATGAACGGTCCGAAGGTCTCGTCGGCGGCATTCGCCTCAGTCATGCCCACCGAGGGTTTCGCGGGCAGTTCACCGACCACATCAAGCCAGACCTGCATCGCCTCATCTGAGGTGATGTATTGCATGAACTTCACCGAGGCATCGTATTTCGCACCCTCTGCCTTGGTCGTGATCGCGTTCACCCAATAGGATGAGTAGTTCGAGCGCGTCCCATCCGCCGTCGCCGGCAGTTCGGTCACACCCCATTTCAGCCCGCGCGTCTTGTTCAGCGAGCCGATCCGGAAGGACCCGTCAATATGCATACCTGCACGACCCGCCTTGAAGGCGGCCTGCGGCTCATCCATGAAACCAATCGCGCTCACAGCGTCATCGCCGGTAAAGAGATTGGTGTAGAACTCCAGCGCCTTCTGACCGGCCTCGCTGTTGTAATTCACCGTCTGGTAGTCGTTCAGATAAGGCTCCCCGCCCATCTGCCGGACCAGCACTTCGCGGAACCAGTGGTGATCCTGCGCGGTCATGCCCGCCGTGATCCCGACCTGGGTGATATTGCCCGCCCCATCGCGCTTGGTCAGCTTGGCCGCCGTCTCGACCAACTCGTCCAGCGTGGTGGGCGGCGCGTCGATGCCAGCCTCGTCAAAGAGCCGCTCGTTGTAAAAGAGCGCCAGCGAGCGCACCGCCGTCGGCAGGGCCCAGTAATTGTCACCCTCGCGCATGGCGGCAACCATGGGGAAGAACTCCGCCTCGATGGTCTCCGGCGGGAAATCCGCCGCAGGCAGCGGCTGGATCAGCTCTGCCTCCACATAGTCGTTCAGCCAGCCGTAAAAGAGCTGCACCACATCCGGACCCTCACCCGCAGGCACCGCCGCGGCGACCTTGGTGCGGTAATCCGCGTAAGGGAAATGGGTCATCGTCACGTCGATATCGGGATTGGCCGCCTCGAAGCTCTCGATCAGTTGCTCCATCGCCGTCACACGCGCATCGAAGAAATACTGCCAATACTCGATCTCGACCTTTTCGGCCTGCGCCGCCCCGGCAGCCAGCGCCAGAAGGCTGGTCATCCCGGCCAGGGTCAGCTTGCGAAATTCTGTCGTCATCTATCGTCTCCCTGATGGTGTCTCCTGGCCCGCAGCTGGCGCGCGCCCCGCACTGGGGGCGAGCTTAGGTCAAGTCACTTGAGCTATCAACTGATTTGACTTAATCCTGAGGACATGGCTCTGATCCCTCCCTCCCCCGGTGCCAATGCACCCCGGTCGCGCAGCCATAATCGGCATGTCATCCTCGGTCAGATCCAGGCCGCGGGTCCCATGGGGCGCGCGGCCCTCGCCCGCTCCACCGGGCTGAGCACCCAGGCCGTGAGCAATATCATCGCCGATCTGGAGACCGACGGCCTGCTGGAACCTTGCGGCGCGCGCACGGTCGGGCGAGGCCTGCCGGCGATGCAGTATCAGATCAATCCGGGCGGCGCCTACGCGCTGGGGATCGAGGTGCGCCAGACCGCCCTTGTCGGCGCGCTTCTGGATCTGGGCGGAGGGGTGCAGGCAACCCAGCGCATGTCCCTGACCGACACTTCGCCCGAGACCATTCTGCCCCTTGTGAAGAGCCTGAAACAGCGGCTTCTGGCGAGCTGCCCGCGCGCCACCCACAAGCTCTTGGGCGCGGGGCTTGTCATGCCCGGACCCTTTGGCGCGACGGGGCTCTCCGGGGCCTCGGCGGATCTGACGGGCTGGACGGATATGGATGTGCAGGGCGCGTTCGAGGCCACGCTGGACGGACCGGTCTTTGTTCAGAACGATGCCAATGCAGCGGCCATGGCGGAGCGGCTCGGCGGCATCGCCCAAGGGCTGCAGAACTTCGCCTATCTCTATTTCGGCGCGGGGCTCGGGCTGGGGCTCGTCGCCCATGGTCAACTCATCACCGGCGCCTTTGGCAATGCGGGCGAGATGGGCCAGATCCCCGTTATGACCCCGGAGGGCCCCAGCACGCTGGAGGCCTGCGCCAGTCGCAACGCGGTTCAAAGCCATCTGGCCAGCGCCGGCCTGCCCGGGGATGAGATCGAGCACCTCGCGCGCCATTACGCGGATGGAACCCCGGCGCTGCTCTCCTGGATCGACGGGGCCGCGGCGGCGCTGTCGCAGGTTCTTCCCCTGCTGGAGAACCTGTTTGACCCCGAGACCATCCTGCTCGGTGGCGCCATGCCCGCCGAGATTGTCGAGGCCATGGTCGCACGGATCACCCTCCCGGAGATCTCGGTCGCCAACCGCCCCGACCGCCTGCACCCGCGTCTGCAGGTCGGCACCTGCGGGCGTCTGACCGCCACGCGCGGGGCCGCTGCCCTTGTGCTCAGCAACGCGCTCTCGCCGCAATTCAGCCTCTCCGCCTGAGGAACCGTCGCCATGCCGACCCCGGACCAGACCCGCATCGCCGCCCAGCGCGCCGTCCCCCGCATTGTCGCGCTCTGGCGCGCCCTACGCCCGCTGCAGACCACCGTCAGTTTCATGAATTCCGGCGCCCATCCGGATGATGAGATCTCGGATATGCTCGCCGCGCTCAGTTGGCGCGACGGGATCGACCTCAGCTATGTCTGCGCCAATCGCGGCGAAGGCGGGCAGAACGATATCGGGACCGAGGCGACCACCGCGCTCGGCACCCTGCGCACCGCCGAGATGGAGCGCGCGGCGGAGGTCCTGCCCCTGCGGCTCTACTGGCTGTCCGAACATCCCGAGGACGCGATCTTCGATTTCGGCTTCTCGAAATCCGGTGAAGAGACCCTGCGCAACTGGGGGCGCGAGCGCACTCTGCGCCGCTTCGTCGAGGTCATCCGGGCCGAGATGCCGGATATTCTCTGCACCACCTTTCTTAATGTGCCGGGCCAGCACGGTCATCACCGGGCCATGACCCAAGCCGCCCATGAGGTGTTCGATCTGGCCGCAGACCCGAGTTATGCCCCGGAGCTCGGTGCGCCCTGGGAAATCGCAAAGCTCTATCTGCCCGCCATGTCCGGCGCGGGGCAGGCCTATGACGATGATCTGCCGCCGCCGCCAGCCACCCTGACCGTCCCTGCCGCCGGAACCGATCCGGTGACCGGGTGGGACTATGCCCAGATCGGGCAGCAATCGCGCGCCTGTCACCGAACACAAGCCATGGGGCGTTGGGTGCCCAGCGGCGCGGGTCGCGACATTCCCTTGCATCTGGCCCAGCGGCGGACATCCGGGGCCGATGACACGGTGTCCGCAGGTCTGCCCGCAGCGCTGAACGCCCTCGACAGCGCGGCAAAGGCGGATCTGGCTGAGGCGGAGGCGCAGATCGCCCGGGCGATGGCCGCTTTCCCGGACCAGACCGTGATCCTGGAGGCGGCCACGGCGGCCCTCACGGCCCTGCGCCGGGCGGCGGAAGCTCGGAACCCGCCCCGCAGCGCCCACCGGATCGCGCGCAAGATTACCCAGCTTTCGACCCTGATCCGCATCGCGGCTGGGGTTGAGGTGCGGGGGCGTTGCGACACGGCTCTATTGAACCCGGGCGAGACGACCGATTGGGCGCTAGAGGCCTTTGCGGAGACCGCAGAGATCACGGTCACACCGCATCTGCCCCCGGATTGGAGCCAAACCGAAGCGGGCATAGGCCCGGACGCTGAGGCCGCGCCCTCCGACCCCTATCCGCCGATCTTCCTGCCCGACGCGCCCCCCGCCCCGGCCTTGCGCGTGGTGACCCGCGCGCTTGGGATCGAGAGCGAGAGTTTTCTGCCCTTCGAGACGCCTCCCCTCGTGCAGCCCGCGCGCAGCCTCGTCTGTGACGATACACGGATCGTCGTGAACCGCGCAGCGCCGCCAGAAACGATCGAGATCCCCCTGCACGACATCCGTCCCCATGGCGCGCAGGCCGGGATCACCCTGCCCGAGGGTTGGCAGGCGGAGCCGACGGCCACCGGTCTGCGCGTAGCTCTACCTGCGGATCTGACCGACAGGCTCTATCGCCTGCCCCTGACCCTCGACGGTGCGCCCGCCCATGAGAGCCAGCTCATCGCCTATGATCATACCGCGCCGCGGCTTCTTTCGCGACCTGCGGAGGTTCAGATCCGCGTGCTGGAGGCCACGCCCCATACCGGGCGGATCGGCTATATCGGCGGCGGCAATGATCGGGTCGATCATTGGCTGAGCGCTGTCGGGGCGGATGTTACCGCGCTGGAAGATCGCGAGCTTGGCGATGCCGCGGCACTCGCCCAATACGACACGCTGGTGATCGGGATTTTTGCGATCCGTATGCGGCCCGGTCTGGCCGAGGCGCTGCCCGCGATCCACCACTGGGTGGAGGAGGGCGGCACGTTGCTGACCCTCTATCACCGGCCTTGGGACAACTGGGACGCAAGCCGCACGGCGCCCCGTCCGCTGGAGATCGGGCAACCTTCCTTGCGCTGGCGGGTCACAGATGAGCGGGCGGAGGTCACCCATCTCGTCCCGGATCATCCTTGCCTGACCAGTCCGAACGTGATCGGCCCAGCCGATTGGGAGGGCTGGCACAAGGAGCGTGGGCTCTATTTCGCCAAGTCATGGGACGCGGCCTATACCCCGCTTCTGGAGATGGCTGACCCGGATGAGGCCCCCCATCGCGGCGCGCTTCTGGCGGCCGAGATCGGCGCGGGGCGGCATATCCATTGCGCCCTGATCCTGCATCACCAGATGGAGCGTCTGACCCAAGGCGCGTTCCGGTTGATGATGAACCTGACCGCGCCGCGCCCCCGGTGACGACGCCCGCCCAAGCCGCGCCCGCCAGTGACAACCGACGCGGGGGCGGGTGGCTTCTGGCGGATATGGCGCTCAACATCTGGGCGCTGTCCATCGTCAAGGCCATGGGGCTGGAGGTGCCCGCCGTCCAGCTCGTGCTGATCCGGGCAGGCGTCGGCCTGATCCTGATGCTGCCGTGGATCTGGCGTGACCGCGTGGCGTTTCGCGGGATCACGGAACTGCCGCTCCATGGGCTGCGCGTCGGGCTCTCGGCGCTGGCGCTGACCTGTTCCTTCTACGCAATCGCACGGGTGCCCTTCGCACTCTTCACGGCGATGAACTTCACCCGACCTCTGGTCCTGATGGCCATGGCGGCGCTGCTTTTGGCCGAACCGATCCGGCGGAGCCAATGGGTGGCCGGGCTCGTCTGCCTCTGCGGCGTTGGTATCGCGCTGCAACCCGGGGCGGTGGCCTATGACCCGGCGCTCTGGGCGCTGGCGGTGACGATCCTCGCGGGCACTGGTGCGGTGATCGTCACCCGGCGGTTGAAGGCCGCGCCGACGGTGGTGCTGATGACCTTCTACACAGCCGGGCTGACGCTTGTGCTGGCCCCGGTGGCCGCCTTTCAATGGACCCCGGTCGCGCCCGGGGACTGGCCGACCCTTCTGGCCATCGGCGCCTTCGCCCAGGCTGCGCAGTTCTGTTTCCTGCGGGCCCACAAGCTGGGAGAGGCCGGAATGCTCGCCATTCTCGGCTATCTCAGCCTCGTGCTGACCACGGCAGTCGGGTTCTTCGTCTTTGACGAGGTGCCGACCCTGTCGCTCCTTGCCGGATCCACCCTGATCGTCGCGGCGAGCCTCTGGGTCCGACTGCGCTAAGCGCCCATTGCAACAGAGCGTCACACAGGCGTGAGAGCCGTTGATTTGCCGGACGCATCCCGGCCCGCTAGCTCAGAGGGCATGACATATCGTGCCACACTCACCGCCCTCGCCCTTGCCCTGTCCACCCCGGCCTTTGCGGAGCCTGTGCCCTTTGACGGGTCCTGGCGCGAGCAGGGCTTCCTGCGCCTGTTCACGAATGACTTCGTGCAAAAGGGCGGATCGCTCGACGTGATCTCCAAGGGGACGGTCTCGCTCCTGTGGCGGGCCGTGCCGACCAGCGCGCGGGATGCGGGCAAGGCCTCCTGGCAATGGGCCGTGGCCGAGGGTGTGGGCGCAACGGATCTGCGCCGCAAGGGGGGCGATGACCGCAACCTCGCGCTCTATTTCGTCTTCACCGATGAGGGGACCGCCGCTTCGGTGAACCCGAACTCCGCGCGCAAGCTGCTCAAGGCACCGGGGACCCGGGCGCTGGTTTACGTCTGGGGTGGCGATCACGCCAAGAACGCCGTGCTGCCGAGCCCCTATCACCCGAGCCTTGTCACCATCGTCAAGCGCGGGCCGGGCACCGGTCAGTTCGCTGAAAATGTCGATCTGCGCGCGGATTATCGCAAGGCCTTTGGCGAGGAAGCCCCGGTGCTGATCGGGCTTGGCGTCTCCGCCGATAGTGACGACACGGACGGCAAGATCGCGGCCCGGGTCAGCAGCCTGCAGTTGAAGTAACCGCTGGCGGGGGAGCGACTGCGCCCTAGCTCGCCCCCCATGACCAAATATGTCCATGAACCGCGCGGGTTGCCCGTGCCTAACTCCCGCGCGTCGCGCATGGCGCGGCTCGGCGGGATGGCCGCGGGCGTCGCAGGCTCCATGGCGGTGGCGGGCGGGCGGCAGCTTCTGACCGGCAAGAGGCCCAGGCTCGAAGAGCTGCTCTTGACCCCCGGCAATGCCGCCCGGATCACAGCGCAACTTGCACAGATGCGTGGGGCGGCCATGAAGGTCGGTCAGCTCCTCAGCCTCGAAGCCGGAGATTTTCTGCCCACAGAGCTGGCCGAAGTCCTCGGTCATCTGCGGGCGGATGCGCATTTCATGCCGCCGCAACAGCTCGATCAGGTGCTCAAGCGGAACTGGGGGCCGGAGTATCGCCGGAAATTTGCGCGCTTCGATGTCCGCCCCGTGGCCGCCGCGAGCATCGGGCAGGTCCACCGGGCCCGAACCAAGGACGGGCGCGACGTGGCGCTCAAGATCCAGTATCCCGGCGTCCGCGACAGCATCGACAGCGACGTGCGCAATGTGGCGAGCCTCTTGCGCATGTCTGGCCTCGTCCCGAAGGAGATCGACCTCGCCCCCCTGATGGAGGAAGCGCGCCGCCAGCTCCATGAGGAGGCGGATTACGGGCGCGAGGCCGAGATGCTCGCCCGGTTCGGCGCGTTGCTGGAGGGGGATCCGGACTACCTCGTGCCCGCGGGTCAGCCGGATCTGACCACGCCCGACATCCTCGGGATGGCCTTTGTGGACAGCGTCGCGGTGGAGGATCTGACCGAGGCTGATGCGGAGACGCGGAACCGGGTCGTCTCGGGCCTGATCCGGCTGATGCTGCGGGAGCTCTTTGAGTTCGGCCTGATGCAGACCGACCCGAATTTCGCCAATTATCGCTACCAGCCCGAGAGCGGTCGTATCGTGCTGCTGGATTTCGGAGCATCGCGCGCCTTTGCCCCCGAACTGGTTGCCCAGTACCGCACCCTGATGCGCGCCGGGCTCTCCGGAAACCGCGCCGCGACCCGGGTCGCGATGGAGGATATCGGGTTTCTCGAGCCGGACACGGCCCCCAAACACCGCGAGCCGATCCTAGACATGGTCGAGCTGGCCATGGAGCCCCTGCACAGCCCGGACCCGACCGACTTTGCCACGACCCCGCTGGTGCGGGAGCTGCGGCAGGCCGGGATGGAGTTTGCCGAGGACTGGGATTTCTGGGTGATCCCGCCCATGGATGCGCTCTATCTCCAGCGCAAGATGGGCGGCATGTTTCTGTTGGCCGCCCGCCTGCGCGCCCAGATCGCGATTCGCCCTTTGTTAGAGCCTTATCTCTAGGTCGTCTCGCCCTCAATCAGGCGCAGTGGCAGCGTCGCTGGATCGGGCCGCGTGTCCCCCTCCAGCGCCGCGAGCAGGCTCTCTCCCGCCCTGCGCCCCACCTCGAAACGCGGGGTCTGGATCGTGGTAAGCCGCGGCGCGATCACCTGGCACATATCGAGCCCGTTGAACCCCGCAAGCGCCAGGTCGTCCGGCACGGACAGCCCCGCCCCCTGGCAGGCAAAGAGCGCGCCCAGCGCCAGATCGTCATTGGCAAAGACTACGGCGTCGAGATCCGGGGCCATGGCGCGCAGGGTCCCCACAGCCTCGGCCCCCACGGGCAGGGAAGACGGCTCGGGCGCGATATGCTGGACCAGCGGCGGCAGCCCTGCCGCCTCGATCGCGGCGGCAAGTGCGGCGAGCCGTTTGGCCGCACGCATGTCCCGCCCGCCCCAGGCGCCGACAAAGCCGATCCGGCGATAGCCCCGCGCGATCAGGTGTTGGGCCATCATCTCCCCCGCCGCGCGCTGGGAGATTCCGACCGCAAGATCAATCGGCTCCATATCCGTGTCGAGCATCTCGACCACCGGCCCGGAATGGCGCGACAGGAGCTTGCGCGCCCCTTCCGTATGCTCTGCCCCGCTCAGGATGACCGCCGACGGGGTCCAGGAGAGGAGATCGCGGAGGATCGTCTCCTCCGTGGCGATGTCATAGCCCGTCATGCCGAGGACCGGGCGGAACCGGCTGCCCTGCAGAGCGGCGTCGATCCCGTCGACAATGGGCGGGAACACATGGTTCGACATGGAGGGCACGATCACCGCGATCAGGTCGCTCGACTGGCCACGCAGGGAGCCCGCGATCCGGTTGCGGCTATAGCCGAGCTCGGACGCGGCGGCCTCGACCTTCGCGCGCAGATCCGCCGAGACATTGGCCGCGCCGCGCATCACCCGGGACGCCGAAATCAGGCTCACACCCGCCCGGGCGGCCACATGTTTCAGCGTCGGACGAGAGTCCCCATCGGGCACGGCAAGCTCCAGTTGCAATCGGTGGATGTGGGGAAGCATAGCCCTATAACAGGGTTATTGACAACGTTACCATATGCCGTGACAACGTTACCAATCGCAATAATGGCGATACCAGGGAGGAAGACATGAAGACTTTGACGCTCTCCGCGCTCCTGAGCGCGACCGTGGCCATGGTGGGAACAGCGGCGCTTGCCGACGACTTCCCGCAGCGGCCGATCAACCTGATTGCCCCGTTCAACGCGGGTGGCGGCACGGACCTGCTGCTGCGCGGCTTTGCTCCGCATTTCGCCGAAGCCATTGGCGGCGACGCGTTCGTGTCGAACATGGCCGGGGGCTCCGGCACTGTGGCGGCGGGCGCGCTGGCCGGGCAGCGGGCGGATGGCTACCAGCTGGGCTATTTCTCGATCACCGTCTCGACGATCCAGCCGCAGATCAAGGACGTCCCCTATGACGTGGACAGCTGGACGCCGATCTGCTCGGTCGCGGCCTCGCCGACGCTCCTGTTCACCACGGCCTCCAGCCCCTACACCACCATCGAAGAAGCTGTTGCGGCCATCGAGGCGGATCCGGGCAAGCTGATCTACGGCTCCTCGGGTCCGGGCGCGATGACCCACCTGACCACCGTGGCGGGTTTTGCCGGTCTGGGTGTGCTCGACAAGCTGAAGCACCTGCCCTTCCAGGGCTCCGGCCCCGCCGTGCAGGCCATGGCCGCAGGCACCATTCAGTTCTTCGGCGATACCGAGATCCTGATGACCCGCGGCGATTTCCGTCCGCTGATGGTCTTCAATGACGAACGGCTCGAGAACTACCCGGATGTGCCCACCGCCGCCGAGGCCGGGATCGAAGCGCCCCTGAACGAGCTCTATCTCTGGGGTGGCCTCTTTGCGCCCGCCGGTGTTGAGCCCGAGGTTGTCGCCAAGCTTGAGGCTGCCTGCGAGACGGCTGTGAACTCGGACGGGTTCCAGGAGTTCGCGACCAACACCTCCACCGTGATCAACTATCGCGGTTCCGAGGAGTTCGAAGCGTTCTTCCGGGCGCAATACGAGTCCAATGGCGCGCTGATCGAAGCCGCGGGCCTCTAAGACAAACGCAGTTGGCGCGTCCGGACCTCTCCGGGCGCGGCGCTTTCTTGCTCGGGGAGGGGCGGGATGACGCGTATGCTGACCGAAAGATCGGTCGTCTCAGTGATCTTGTTGCTGGTGGGGGCGGGGCTGATGCTCAGCACCTTCGGCCTGCAATTCGCGGATCTGGGCGGTGCGTTCAGCCCCATGTTCTTCCCCCGGATCGTGCTGATGATGTGGGTGGCGCTCGCCCTGCTCAACGTGATGAGCGACGTCATGGCCCAGAGCGCGTCGAAACCGATCCGGCTGGGCACGGTCGCGGTGATCTCGGTGGCCTTCGTGGCCTATGTGATCCTGCTGCCGAAGCTTGGGTTTTTCCTCTGCTCCGTACCGCTCGCCTTCGGGATGCTCTGGGTGCTGGAGGTGCGCAATCCGCTGGCCCTTGCGGGGATCTCCCTTGGGGTGCCCGGCGGGCTTGTGCTCCTGTTCAACCACATTCTGACCATGCCCCTGCCGGTCTCGCCATTTGTCTGGTGGCTCTGAATGGTTGAGCTTCTGCCCCAGGCCTTCGCCCTGCTTTTGTCGCCACAAGGGCTCCTCGTGCTGAGCCTCGGCACCATGCTGGGGATCATTCTTGGCGCCCTTCCGGGGATCGGCTCGACCGTGGCCGTGGCGATGATCCTGCCTTTCACCCTGACCATGGATCAGGCCCCGGCGATCCTACTGTTGCTGGCGATCTATGCGGGTTCAGTCTATGGCGGCTCGATCTCGGCCATCCTGATCAACACACCCGGGACACCGCAATCGGCAGCGACCTGCCTTGACGGGTTCCCCATGGCCCAGCGCGGCGAGGCCGGAAAGGCCCTTGGTTGGGCGACCATCGCCTCGGTCACCGGTGGCCTTGTATCGGCCATCGTTCTCATCTTCGCGGCACCTCAACTGGCCGCCTTTGCCCTGAATTTCGGACCGATCGAGACCTTTGCCCTCATCCTGCTGGGCCTGACGTGCATTGTCTCGGTTTCCGAAGGCAGCCTTGTGAAGGGCCTTATGGCGGGGATGTTGGGGATCTTTCTGTCGACGGTTGGCGGCGATCCGATCACGGGCGAGGCGCGCTTTACCTTCGGGCAGTTCCAGCTCATCGCAGGGTTCAACCTGCTGGCGGTGGTGATCGGGGTCTTTGCCCTGTCGGAAGTGCTGATCCGCGCCAGCTCCGGGCCGGACCCGGCGGGGATGCTGGTGGACTTCAAGGGGATCGTTCTGCCCAAGCTCGCGGAATGGAAGGGTCGAATCCGAGGCCTCGTGAAATCCGTGGCCATCGGCAATGGCGTGGGCATCCTGCCCGGCACGGGTGCTGCGACCGCCGCCTTCATCTCCTATGCCGAAGCGCGCCGCTCCGCCCCCACCAAGGACAATTTCGGCAAGGGGGAACCTGATGGCCTGATCGCCTCGGAATCCGCCAATAACGCGGTAACTGGCGGCGCGCTGGTACCGACCATGGCGCTCGGCATTCCCGGGGATGCGATCACGGCGGTGATGCTCGCGACCCTGACCCTGCATGGGGTGACGCCGGGCATCAGGCTGATGGAAGACAACCCGGTCCTCATGGCCTCGATCTTTGCCGGGTTCTTCGTGATCAACCTGATGCTGCTGCCGCTGGGCATGATGGTGTCGAAGATGGCCGCGCCGCTCCTGCGGATGCGCGAGGCCTATATGCTGATCGTGATCACGCTGCTCTGCACCGTGGGCGTCTTCTTCGTGCGCGGGAACCCGTTTGACCTGCTGGTGATGGCCGGGGCCGGGATCCTTGGCTTCATCCTGCGGCGGCAAGGCTACCCGATGGCGCCGCTGGTGATCGGCATGGTGCTGGGCCCGACGCTGGAGCTCAGCCTGCGGCAGGGGCTGATCATCACCGACGGCAATTTCGGGGCCTTCTTCACAGGCCACCCGATCGCGCTCGGCCTGACCATTGCGGCGGCGGGCATGCTCAGCCTGCCCCTGATCCGCGCGCTGCGGACTCGAAAGGACTAGGATATGACGGAAACGATGGCTCTGATCGGGTTGGGCTCCATGGGCTATGGAATGGCGCAATCCCTGCTGCGGGCCGGGCACGCGGTCTTTGGCGCGGATATCGCGCCCGAGCCCATGTCCCGGTTTCAGGCCGAAGGCGGGCTGGCCGCGCGTCCCGAGGCCATCGACACGCTGGTCATCGCGGTTCTGAACGCAGCCCAGACCGAAGCCGTATTGTTTGGCGAAGATGGTTGGGCCCCGCGCCTGCGCAAGGGCGGCACGGTCATTGCCTGCGCGACGGTCCCGCCGAGTTTTGCCCGGGCGATGGCCGCGCGCTGTGCAGAGGCTGGCCTCCACTATCTCGATGCCCCGATCTCGGGCGGGGCGGCCAAGGCCGCACAAGGGGCGCTCAGCATCATGGCGTCCGGCTCCGCCGAGGCGTTCACTGGCGCGGGCCCGGCGCTGGAGGCGATGGCGGAGACGGTGTTCGGCCTCGGGCCAGAGCCGGGCGCGGGCTCCGCCATGAAGGCGATCAACCAGATGCTCGCCGGGACCCATATCGCCGCCATGGCCGAAGCGGTGACCTTTGGCATGACCCAGGGCGTAGACCCGGCCAAAACGGTCGAGGTGATCTCGAAATGCGCAGGCTCCTCCTGGATGTTCGAGAATCGCGGGCCGCATATCGTCGACGGCGACTACACACCGCGCAGCTCGGTCAATATCTGGCCCAAGGATCTGGGCATCGTCCTCGACATCGCGGCGGAGGCAAAATTCTCGGCCCCCCTGGCGGCAGCGGCCTTGCAGCAATTCATGGCGGCGGCGGGCTCCGGGCTTGGATCCGAGGATGATGCGGCTGTGGCCAAGGTCTATGCCCGTAATGCGGGATTAACACTTCCGGGTGACACGTAATCCTGACAATTTTACCCGGATGCATTGCCAAACAGGTCGATTTCCGATAAATCTACTCGGGAATAGATTCGACAGAAGACCGTCGCAATGCCCCTGCACGCTGTGCCTCTTTCCTCCGACCTCCGTCCCGCCAAGGCGCCTGAGCGACCAGTTGCGTCGCTGTCGAAGAGGAGCCAAGCGCACCTCACCGCTCTGCGGGAGGCTGCGCGCACCACACGGTTCCGGCCCTATCGCTCGCTGGAGCAGACCTGCCTTCTGGACCGACACCGGGCGCATCCGTTCGAAAGCCTCACCGCCTGTCTGCCCGAAGCCATCGACCGGCGTCTGACCATCTACCGAGTCGGAGAGGATAGTCTGTCCTTCGACGAGGCCTGGATCCTGGCCATGCTGGACCGGATCGATGCAACCGATTGGGATAGTTTGCACTTTTTGATCGCGCGACGCGTGTGCCGACCCGCCCGTGTCGCGGTGCGCATGCTGCTTGGTGCTTGCCAAGACTTATAACAAGTCTAGGTTTGGGTGACAGCCAGCCCGACGCCAGCCAAAAATCATACATACTTTACGGAGGGTAGCATGACCCAAACCGCCGCCGCCTTGTCACAGGACGCGCAAACGGCGATTGCAGACGCGTTGAATCAGTCCGTTGCTGAGACCGCTGTCACCACGATGCTCGCGCAAAACTTCCACTGGAACGTGACCGGCATGGCATTTGGCCCGCTCCACGCTCTGTTTCAGGAAATCTATGAAGACCACTTTCAGGCCCAGGATGATCTGGCCGAGCGGATCAAGGCGCTGGATGCCCATGCCGAAGGCACGCTCGCGGGCATGATCGCGCGCTCGAAAGTCGCCGAGAATGACGGCCATGGGGATGCAACATCCATGATCGCGGCGATGCAAGCTGCGCAGGAGACCCTGGCCGCGACCCTGGCGGGCTGCGGAGAGTTGGCCGCCGAGCATGGCGATACCCTGACCGAGGATCTCTGCATCGCGCGCGGTCAGACCCATGAAAAATTTGCCTGGTTCCTGCGCTCGCACCTGCGCTGAACCCTTACGATCTGGCGCGACGGGGCCTCAGGCTGCGTCGCGCACGGCCTGCACAGGCTTGGCCTTCTTCTTCAGACATTTCCGCATATAGACCGGCGCCCAATGCTTGTATTTTCCGAGCATTTTCTGCTGCTGGACCAGCATGGCCACGAACGCCTCCCGGTGACTGTCCTTCTTGAGGCTCTTGAACAGCGACTTCTGAGCCTTCGTCATGGAACAGCCGATGCAATGGCCTTGCCGCTTGAACTTGCAGACATCAATGCAGGGGCTGGGGGTCTTGGCCATATCCGCTCCTATTTCGTGAGGATGAGCTTGCCGTTGCGTGTGATGCGAAGAGTGTAGATCTGCTCATCAAGGCGCAGGTAAGCGCGCAAATCGTCGCCCAGCATCTTTCGAACATCTATTTCCGGGATCCGGACGGGTCCTTCCGCGATTGTCGTCATCTCGATTTTCATGCCGGGGCTCTTGGGTTTGGAGGTGTTGGACTCAAAGTTGACAGCTTTAGTCGGGAAAGTCAATTCCGAGTCTTTTACTCAGTTGTCTCGAGCATGGTTTTGCGCAGAGCGCCGGGCTAGGCTGCACCATGCTCCGGATCCTGCTCTGTCTTGCCCTGCTCGCCCCGCTGCCCGGCTTGGCCGCCACCTATGAAGAAGCCCGCGCGAAACGTCCGGATCTGTTTGATCCAGAGACCGGATACCGGATCGGGCGGCAGCGCGCGCCGACGCCGACGGATATCCCGCCGCCTGCGGTGCTGGTGGACACGGAAACCGCCGCTGCGCTGATCGAGGCAGGCGCGCTGGTGCTCGATGTGTTCGGCGCGGCCCAGTCGCGATTCGATGAGCTGGACGGCACATGGCTCGTGTCAAAAGAACGGCTCAGCTTGCCCGGCGCGCTCTGGCTGCCGGAAACCGGGCGCGGACGGCTGAGCCCGACCATGCAGACCTATCTGGAAAGCAATCTCGCCGCCGCGACCGAGGGGAACCTCGCGCAGCCGATCGTGGTCTTCTGCATTGCCGATTGCTGGATGAGCTGGAACGCGGCGCAGCGGATCTCGGATCTGGGCTATAGCGCGGTCTATTGGTTCCGGTTGGGCACCGATGGTTGGCTGGATGAGGAACGGGTCCTTGTGCCCGCCACCCCGGTGCCCGTGAATGTGGACTGATGCGGGACGCGCCCGCGCCTAGTTGGCACGGGGCATCACCTCCCGCTCGATCTGCGGATAGAGGTGAGAGACCGAGCGGTAGAACTCCTCCGGTTCCGAGCCGAGCCGGGCGAACTCCGCTGGCAGTTCCAGATCCATCACCTCGATCATATCGAGACCCGAGGCGGCAGCACCGCGGAACGTCTCCTCGAGCCAGCGCAGATAGGCGCGGGTCTGGGGGATCGCCGCGCCGGAGCGGTCAAGCGGCCCGTGGCCAGGCAGAACGGCCTCCGGGCGGAGCGCTTCCAACGCATCGAGGGAGGCATGCCAATCGGGCAATGCAGCCGAAGGCGTGGTCGCGGCGCGCTCGTAAAACACCAGATCGCCAGTGATCAGGATCCCGGTCTCGCGATCCAGCAGCGCGAGATCGGCTGCGGTGTGCCCCGAGAGCGGCAGCGCCTCGAACACGCGCCCATCGATGGTGATGTCTCCGCCTGCGATCACATTGCGCGGCATGACCGGCTCGGTCCCGCGCATCCAGTCGCCGAGGATCCGGTACATATTGTCCGCAAAGGCATCGGCATTCTCATTGGCCTGCTGGATCGTCTCGCCCAGCGCATGGATCGGCTTGTCGGCGAAGACCTGATTGCCAAAGAAATGATCCGGATGGTGATGGGTGTTCACCACCGCCGAGACCCCGCGCAGATCGAGCCCGTCCGCCAGCGCCTTGAGCGCCTCGCCATAACGCAGGCTCGCCCCGGTATCGACCACGATCAGGCCGCTCTGCCCCTGCAACAGCGCGCAGTTCACGATCGCCCCGCCATTCTGCATGGTGAAGTAATCGGTGCTGCCCTCGATCATCCAGACCCCCTTCGCCACCGGCTGGGGGCGCAGGTCATAGCTCAGGCGGCTGGCGGCGCGCGCAGGGCGCACCAGGGCCGCCGAGGCCAGAAGGCCCAGGCTCGTCCGTCTCGTGATCATCAGTGGGTCTCGGATGCCGTGAGCAGGCCTTCGATCTCGTTCCCGTTGTTGTCACGCCCATCCACATGGAGCGCAGCGGGCATGGTCGCGGGATCGAAATAGAGGGTGAAGGCCGGATCCTCGTTCACGGGCTCCTTCAGCTCCAGATGGGCAAGCGTCTCGCCCGCATCGTTCTGGATGTTGAGCTTTTCGATGATGAAGACCGGGATATCGCCAGCAAGGCCCGTATCCATCGGGTGATCCACCACCATGCGGGCACGGCCCGAGGCGGGCCAGATCTGGCCATGGATCTCGCCCAGCTTGTCGTACCAATCCGCATTGGCATAGGCCGCCGCCGGCGCGGTGCAGCCCCCGCCCGCCGCATCGATATAGGTCGAGCCCACATGCCAGGCGCCATCCGCCGTGCGCACCGAGGCGCGGATCGCCGTCGCCTGGTCGATCTTGAACCGCAGGGAAATCTTGGCCTCTGCCTCGCCGGGGTAATAGGTCAGGATATGGGGGATCGGGCCGTAATCGGCAGAGATCACGATCTCCTCCACATCTTCAAAGGCGGTCGCATCCACCAGAAGGGGCACATTCACCGTATCCTCGGCCTCTGCCGGGCCACGCACGATCACCCTGTCATCGAAAGAGATCACCGCCGGATCGCCCAGCAGGTTCTCCTGATGATAGTCCCACATGCCCGATTTCATCGGATCCTCGAGCGGCGTCTGGGACGCGGCGAAGGCGGTCGTGGTACTCAGAAAAACGGCTGTCATGGTCAGCGCGGTGATACGTGTCATAGGCTCTCCTCCCAGATCGTCCGGCATCGGAGCGCCTCTCGCGCGCCCCGGGGCTGCGCGACCGTAGCAAGAAAAGTGCCGTCTCGCTACGCGCCGAAGGTCGGAGTTCACCACCTCGTGAGGCGCCCGGCCCGAGGGCCAATCCACCCGCCACCAAAGCAGTGTCGCCTTGAAGACCCGGTTTTGCTAGGCTGGGGCGGGATTGGCGAGGGGAGGACGCCATGAGCGATCTGGCACATGTCACGGAGATTGACCGTGTCGTCAGCGGCAAGGCCACCGGCACAGGGCGGGATGCGATCGTCACCGAAAGCTGGCGGCGCTGCGTGGATACCTATGGCCTGAACCCCACGAGCGGGGACGCGCCGCACATCGTTACCGACACGCAGTTGCGCGCCCACCGCGAGCAATCCGAACGGCTGATCGCCGTGGCGCGGTCGGGGTTGCAGGGGCTGTTTCGGCAGGTGGCCGGACAGAATTACGTGCTCCTTCTGGCCGATGCGCAGGGGGTTTGCGTCGATTTCTTCGGCGATCCAAGGTTCGAGGACGAGCTGCGGCGCGCCGGGCTCTATCTCGGCTCCGACTGGTCCGAGGATCTGGCCGGGACCTGCGGCGTCGGCTCCTGCATCGTGACAGGCGAGGCGGTTACGATCCATCAGGACGACCATTTCGGCCTTGCGCATATCCCGCTCTCCTGCACGGCGGCGCCGATCTATGACAGTCTGGGGCAGCTCTCTGCGGTGCTCGACATCTCGCTCCTGCGCTCCCCGGGACCGAAATCGAGCCAGAACCTCGCCATGAGCCTCGTGAAGGCTTCGGCCCGGCGGGTGGAGATGGCGAACCTGATGACCACGGCGCGACGCGACTGGGTGCTGCGCTTCTCGACCTCGCCCGAGTTTCTCGAAGTGGACCCCGAGGCTGCCGTCGCGCTGGACGGGTCCGGGCGGATCATCGGCATGACCCATGCGGCCCAGACCGTGCTGGGGGAGGAGGATCCCGCGACCCTGATCGGGGCGCGGATCGATACGGTGATGGAGATGTCCATCGACGATCTGCCGGACCTGATGCGCGGACGGCCCACGGAGGACCGGGTGCTGCGCCTGCGCGACGGGCGCGGCGTGTTCGGCCATGCCATCGCCCCGCAAGCCCCGCGAAGCTCGCGCCCCGCCGCCCCGGCAGCGGCTTTGCCCGGCCCGCTCGACAGTTTCGCGGGCCCCGACCCCGTGCTCTCACCACTGTTGCGCAAGCTGGCGCAGCTCGCCCCAACCCAGGTGCCCTTGCTGCTGGAGGGCGAGACCGGCACCGGAAAGGAACGGCTCGCCCGGGCGATCCATCTCTGCGGCCCTCCGGGGGAGGGGTTTTCGGTCCTGCGCTGCGCCGGGCTTGTGGAGGCGAAACTGCCGGACACCGCCCAAGGCACACTGTTCCTCAAGGGCGTTGCGGATCTCGACACGGCGGGGCAAGCGGCAGTGCTGAGCCTGATCGAGGCGCGCTCGGATCTGCGGGTGATCGCGGCGAGCACCGGGGATCTGGCGGATGCCGTCCGCGCGGGCCAGTTCCGCGCGGATCTGTATTTCCGCCTTGCCGGGCACCGGGTCGAAATCCCGCCCCTGCGCCTGCGCCATGATCTGGATTGGCTGATCACACGGCTGATGCGGCGCCATTGCGCGCAGGATCTGAGCCTTTCGCCCGCCGCCAAGGCCGAGCTGACCGCCCGCCCCTGGCCCGGCAATATCCGCGAGCTTCAGGCCGCGCTCGATGTGGCCGCCGCTGTCACCGAGGGGCAGGTGATCGACCTGCCGGACCTGCCCGCGCCGGGGCTCATGGGCCGCGACGAGACGCCGGAGGAGGACCTCCAGAGCCTGCTCGATGCCTGCAACTGGAACATGTCCAAGGCAGCACGGCGGCTGGGAGTGAACCGCTCCACCGTTTTGCGGCGGGTGCGCAAAGCAGGGCTGACACCGCCCTCGTGACGCCCCGCGCCCCCTGTTGCGCGGTGTTGCGCGCGCAACGGCACCGCGCCCGTCTTATGGTTTTTTACGCAGATCTCCGGCCCGGACGTAGCCCTGGGCCGTATTTCTCGGGCAGGCTTGCCCCCGACAGCGCACAATCGGGAGGACGTGATGCTTGATACAACCGTGAATGACCAGACAGAGGCCTTCCTCGAAAGCTTCGGTGCCGCGCTCGCGGCGGGCGACATTGCCGGGGCAGTGGAGATGTTTCAGGACGATTGCTATTGGCGGGACCTGGTGACCTTCACCTGGAACATCAAAACCGTCGAGGGCAAGGCGCAGGTCGAGGATATGCTGACCCATCAGCTGGCCACGACCAAGCCGCGCAACTGGCATGTGGCCGAGGGCGAGTTCGCCACCGAAGAAGACGGCGTGACCACCGCCTGGATCACGTTTGAGACCGATGTCGCTCGGGGCTACGGGCTGATCCGCCTCAAGGAAGGCAAGATCTGGACCCTGCTCACCACCATGGTCGAGCTGAAGGGCCATGAGGAGCCGAAGGGCTTTGACCGCCCCCTCGGCGCGAAACACGGGGCGGGCCGCAACCGCACCACCTGGGCCGAGGAACGCGAGGCGGAGCTGACCGAGCTCGGCTATTCCACACAGCCCTATTGCGTGATCATCGGCGGCGGACAGGGCGGCATCGCCATGGGCGCGCGGCTGCGCCAGCTCGGCGTGCCCACGATCATCGTCGAGAAGAACGACCGCCCCGGCGACAGCTGGCGCAACCGCTACAAGTCGCTCTGCCTGCATGACCCGGTCTGGTACGACCACCTGCCCTATATCAAGTTCCCCGAGAACTGGCCCGTCTTCAGCCCCAAGGACAAGATCGGCGACTGGCTCGAGATGTATACCAAGGTGATGGAGCTGAACTACTGGACCCGCACCACCGCGAAATCCGCCAGCTTTGACGAGGCGGCGGGCGAGTGGACCATCGTGGTGGATCGCGACGGCGAAGAGGTCACGCTCAAGCCCAAGCAGCTGGTGATGGCCACGGGCATGTCCGGCAAGGCCCGGATGCCAGACTTCCCGGGCATGGAGACCTTCAAGGGCGACCAGCACCATTCCTCCAAGCATCCGGGTCCGGACGCTTATAAAGGCAAGAAGTGCGTGGTGGTGGGATCCAACAACTCCGCCCATGACATCTGTGCGGCCCTCTGGGAAGGCGAGGCGGATGTGACCATGGTTCAGCGCTCCTCAACCCATATCGTGCGGTCGGACACGCTGATGGATGTGGGCCTCGGCGCGCTCTATTCCGAGGAGGCGGTGAATGCCGGGGTGACCACCGAAAAGGCCGACCTGATCTTCGCCTCCCTGCCCTACCGGATCCTGCACGAGTTCCAGATCCCCGCCTATGCGGAGATGAAGGAGCGCGACAAGGAGTTCTATGCGGGTCTCGAAAAGGCAGGCTTCTGGCTCGACTGGGGAGATGACGAGAGCGGGCTCTTCATGAAGTACCTGCGGCGCGGCTCAGGCTACTATATCGATATTGGCGCGAGCCAGCTCATCATCGATGGCGAGATCAAGCTCAAGCGCGGGCAGGTCACCGAAGTCGTCGAAGACGGCGTGATCCTCGATGACGGCACCAAGCTTGAGGCGGATCTGATCGTCTATGCCACGGGTTACAACTCGATGAACGGTTGGGTCGCGGACCTGATGGGTCAGGACAAAGCCGACCAGCTCGGCAAGGTCTGGGGCCTTGGCTCGGACACCACCAAGGATCCCGGTCCGTGGGAAGGCGAGCAGCGCAATATGTGGAAGCCGACCCAGGTTCCGAACCTCTGGATGCATGGGGGCAACCTGCACCAGTCGCGGCACTACTCGCAGTTCCTGTCGTTACAGATCAAGGCCCGGATGGAGGGGATCCCCACCCCGGTCTATGGCCTCCAGGATGTCCACCACCTGTCCTGATGGCCCCGGCCGGTCCGCAGCAGACCCCTGCGGACCGGCACCTTTCCGCCGCCCGGGCTCAGGCCCGAACGCGCGCCATGTGCGGATCGTAAAGCCCCCGCTCGGTGATCTCGGCTGCAACCTGCGCGCCGAGCACATCCACCGTCAGCCCGGTCTCGGGCGCGCCGGGTTTCAGGAAAGCATAGGCCAGATTGGCCCCGACCCGGTGACCATAGCCACCGGACGTGACTGTCCCCACAACCTTGCCTCCGTGCATGACCGACGCCCCGGGATGGGCAGCCGCATTTGGCGCCTCGGGCCCGCCGGGCAGGCGCAGGGTCACGAGCCGGTGCCGCGCGGTCCCCTCCCGTGCCAGCAACGCCGCCTTGCCGATGAAATCGGGTTTGTCCGGCGTCACAAAGCGGTCAAGTCCGGTCTCGTAGGGGTCGAACTCGGTCAGGATATCCGCCTTCCAATGCAGATACCCCTTTTCGAGCCGCATGGACTCCACCGCCCGTGCCCCGAAGAGCCGAAGCCCATGCGCCTCTCCCGCCGCACGCAGAGACAGATAAGCGTTATAAAGAGACGCATTCGGCACATGGATCTCGTAGGCCAGCTCGCCCGAGAAGCTCACCGCCATGACCGTCACCGGCGCAATCCCGACAAAACCCTCGCGCACCGAGAGCCAGGGGAAGCCCTGCGCTGACCAGTCCCCACGGCTCACGGCGCTCAGGACATCGCGCGCCTTGGGACCGGCCAGCACGAGGATCGTCTGGTCATTGGTCAGGCTGCGCAGGCTAACGTCTTCGCCGGGGCGCACATGCTGTGCGAGCCAGTCCATGTCATGGAATTCTGAGGCCGCCGCCGAGCCGTACCAGATCCGCGCCGGACCGCGATCCGAGGCGGGCAGGCGGGCGAGCGTCGCCTCGGCCTTCACCATGCCGTGCTCGTTGAGCAGATAGGTCAGGCCCACCCGCCCCTCCTTGCGCGGCATCCGTCCACAGATCATCCGGTTAAGGAAACTCTCGGCATCGGCCCCGGTGATCTCGATGCGGTTGAACCCGTTCACCTCGCACAGCCCGACGGCGGTCTGCACGGCGGCGACCTCTGCAGCGACCAGCGCCTCTGCCTCGTCAAAGCGGAAGCTATGGGTGATCTCGAACCCGGGGTCGGGCTTGAAAAGCTCCGCGCGTTCCCACCCGTTCACCACCGTGAACTCCGCCCCTTCGGCGGCGAGCACCGGGGTCAGGGGCGTGGTTTTGGCCATGCGGCCCGCCGGGCGATGTTCGTTCGGGAAGTGGAAGCGGAACTCGTTCTGGTAGTCCTCGATGGCTTTTAGCGCGGTCAGCTCCACATTGGCGTGGCCCGTGAAGCGGCGCGGATCGAGGCCCCAGGTGTCATAGACCGCCTCCCCATGGACGATCTGCTGGGCGAGCAGCCAGCCATGGCCACCCCCCTCGCCCAGACCCGCGCGCAGCCCGATGATGCAGAACGCATTGCGCTTGCCGGGGATCGGGCCGACCAGGGGGGCACCGTCGATCGTGTAAGTGATCGGGCCGTTGACGACCGTGTGGATCCCCACCTCCATCAGAGCGGGCATCCGGGCGAACGCGCCCTCAAGCACATCGGTGATCCGGTCCAGATCATCCGGGCAGAGCGCATTGACGAAATGCGGGTCGATCCCGTCCATGCCCCAGGTCTTGCAGTCCTGCTCGTAGAACCCCACCAGCAGCCCATTCTTTTCCTGCCGGCAATAGTAGTCGCTGATCGGGCAACGCAGGAGCGGCATCCGATGCCCGGCCTCGCGGATCGCGGGGATCTCTTCGGTGACGAAATACTGGTGCTCCATGGACATGACCGGGTGATGCACGCCCATCATCGCGCCCACCTCATTTACCCGGTAACCACAGGCATTCACCACGATCTCACAGGCGATGTCGCCCTTGTCGGTATGGACGGTCCAGCTGTCATCGGCGTGCTGGGTGAGCCCCGTCACCGGCGTGTTGCGATAGACCTCCGCCCCGGCCTTGCGCGCCCGCCGCGCCAGCGCCTGACACAGCTGCGCCGGGTCGATATCCCCGTCGCTCGGATCCCAGAGCCCGCCCAGCAGGTTCTCGGTCGAGATCAGTGGATGCCGCCGCGCGCATTCCTCGGCGTCGAGCACTTCGAACTCGACCCCCATCCCCCGCGCCATGGAGGCGAAGTGGCGGTAGCCGTCCATCTGTGCCTCGGTATTGGCAAGCCGAATGCCGCCATCCCCATGCTTGTAATCCACCGGATAATCCGGATCATCGCGCAGCTCCTGATAGAGGGCGATAGAGTGGGATTTGAGGCCCACCATGGTCTGCGTCTGACCAAAATTGGTGACCTGCGCCGCAGAATGCCAAGTGGTGCCAGAGGTCAGCTCATCCCGCTCCACCAGAACCACATCGGTCCAACCCTCGCGGGTGAGGTGATAAAGGGTCGAGCAGCCAGCGATTCCGCCGCCGATCACCACAACACGTGTCTGGGTCTTCATGGTCAGGCCTTTCCTTGCACTGCGCATAGAGAGGGAAAACAAGGCCCGCGGGTCAATCGTTCGGCACTCCTATTTCGCTTTTCGCAAATCTAGATCTCAAGAATCGAAAACTATATTTCGGCTATTGCCAGATCTGCGGGCCTGAAGTCCCATTCCCTGCAAGGAGGCGCCATGGCTGACACCCCACAAAGATCCCGCAGATCCGGGCGCTCGGCCCGGTTGGCGCAGCGCGCGAAACCCGTCGCGGTGAACCCGGCTCCGCCCGGCGTGCCCGGCGGCGTCTACCGCCCGCTCAGCGACAGTGACATGGTCCAGATCTATGGCACCGCCTTGCGGCTTCTGTCAGAGCTGGGCATGGGCGAGGTGCCCAAACGGCTCTGGGATGACCTGATCGCGGCAGGCGCCGAGGATCTGGGCGGGGAGCGGATCGGCCTGCCCCGCAGCCTCGTCGAGCGCTGTATCGATGCGGCGCCGAAGACCTTCACCCTCCACGCGCGGGACCCGGAACGCTCCATCGAGGTGGGCGGCGACAAGGTCTATTTCGGGACCGGGGGCGCGGCAGTGAACACGCTGGATATGGAGACGGGGCTCTACCGGCCCTCGACCCTTGCGGACCTCCATGATTTCGCGCGACTGCAGGACAAGCTGGAGAATGTCGCCTGGTTCACGCGCTGCTGTGTGGCGACGGATGTGCCGGACAATCGCGATCTGGACATCAACACCGCCTATGCGCTGATCAAGAACACGACCAAACCCATCGCGACCTCCTTTACCTTGGGGGAATACGTGGCCCCGGTGGTCGAAATGCTGGATATCGCCGCCGGTGGCCCCGGCAGCTTTGCCGCGCGGCCGTTCATGACCGCGCATATCAGCCCGGTGATCTCGCCCATGCGGTTTGGCGAGGACGCCATCGATGTCATCTACGAATGCATCGCCCATAACATGCCGGTCAATTGCATCACCGCGGCCCAGGCCGGTGCAACCGCGCCTGCGACCATGGCCGGGTTCCTGGCGCAATCCCTGGCCGAGACCTTGGCCAGCCTCGTGGTGGTCAATGCAATTTCGCCGGGCTTCCCGATGATCTTTTCGAACTGGCCTTTCGTGATCGACCTGCGCAGCGGGGCCTTTGCCGGGGGTGGCGGCGAGACAATGCTGCTCAACGCGGCCTCGGCGCAACTCTCGAACTGGCTTGGCCTGCCCTCCGGTGTGGCAAGTTCCATGACCGACGCCAAGGCGATCGACGCGCAGTATGGCTATGAAAAGGGCATGACGAGTGCTGCCGCGGCCCTCGCCGGGGGCAACCTGATCTATGAGAGCGCGGGGATGACCGCCTCACTGCTGGGCGTGAGCTTCGAGGGCTTTGTAATCGACAATGAGATGCACGCCCTGACCTATCGCACCCTGCGCGGGGTCGAGGTGACCGAGGACAATCTTGGCTATGACGAGATTGTCGGCGCAGTGATGGGCGAGGGGCATTTCCTCGGGCTCGATCACACCTATCGCGCCATGGAGCGGGATTATCACTATCCCAAGCTCGCCGACCGGGCCCAACCCAGCGCTTGGGCCGAAGAAGGCGCCCCCGATGCCTGGAGCCGGGCCAAGGCCACGGCCCAAACGATCCTCGCCGAGCATCACCCGGCCTATCTGACCGAGGAGCAGGACGCGGAGATCCGCGCGAAGTTCAACATTCTTGAGTGAGCCCTAGCCGTCGATCAGGCGATAGCTGTCCTGCAGCCAGGGGTAGGCCTCGACCGTCGGCGCGATGCGGTGGCGGACCAGCAGGCTGCGCACGGCGCTTGCCACGCTGCGCGCGACCTCCTCGGCCTGGGGATCGGCGACGAAGATCGAGATCCGCCGCGCGAACCCCTTGCGTGGGAAGGGGATGAGGCGCACATCGCTCTGAAACCGGCGGGTGCGGGCATAGTTGCTGGGCGTGGTGATCGCCCAACCATCCCCTTGGGCGATGAGCGCGAGGATCGAGGAGGTGCTGTCAAACTCGAAGCTCGTTTCCAGATCGAGCCGCAGGCGCACGAGCTGCGCCTCGATGATGCTGCCGAGGATATGGGCGCGATTGTAACGCAGAAAGGGCACCCCCGCGCTGCCATCGAGAAACGCCTCCGGCGGCAGGGACATCCCCGCCGGCACGGCCAGCACGAAGGGATCGCGCAGCACCGGGAACTCCACCACATTCGGCAGGGGGGTCTGAGGCTGGGTCGCCATGCCCATATCCAGATCCCGGGTCCGCAAGAGATCGAGGATCTCGTGGCTGACCCGGGTCAGATGGATGAACTGGCAATCCGGCAGCTTGGCCGCCAGCATCCGCGTAATCTCGGGTCCGATATCGGTCTCGAAATCGTCGATCATAGCAAAGCGCAACCGCATGAGATGGTTCGGACTGGCCGCGTTCATCTCGGCTTGGGCATTGTCGAGAAGGCCCAAAACCTCCTCCACTGTGCGGAGATAGGCGAGGCCCTGGGCCGTGGGCACCATGGGGCGGCGACTGTGGTCCATAAGGGGTACGCCGAGATGGGCCTCGAGCGCCTTGAGCTGGTTGGACACCGCACTGATTGACTGACCTGTCGCCTCCGCCGCGCCCTGAACGGTGCCGGACTGGACCACATAGCGGAACACGCTCAGCCATTTCATGGATGGGTAAGTGGCCAGGGCGTCTCCCTCCGGTCAGATCAGATGCGGAACCAAGATGCAGGAAAGCGCGCCCAGCGCAACGGCTTGCGACCCGGGGTCGGTCAGACCACCACGACCCGGGTGCCCGCGTCCCGGCAGAGCGCCGTTGCTGCGGCCGGGATCGCCCGGTCGGTGAAGACCGCATCAACCTCCGCCAGAGTGCCGATCCGGACCGGCGCCTTGCGGTCAAACTTCGAGGCATCGGCCGCCAGAAAGACCTGATCACTGCGGCTGATGATGGCGCGGCTGACGCCCACTTCCTGCACGTCGAAATCGAGGATTTCGCCCTCCTCGTGCAAGGCCGAACAGCCGATCACGGCGTAGTCAAAGCGGAAATGCGCAATCGCATCCCGGGCCCGCTCTCCGATCAACCCACCATCGGAGCGGCGCAGATGACCGCCTGTGACCACCACTTCGATCTCGTGATTGCTCGACAGGATCGTCGCGATGTTGATGTTGTTGGTCACCACCAAGAGGCCCACATGGTGCGATAGTTCCGTCGCCACAGCCTCGGTCGTGGTCCCGATATTCAGAAACACCGAGCAGTCATTGGGGATCTCCCGCGCGCAAGCCCGGGCAATATCGACCTTGGCGGACTGGTTGAGCTGGCGCCGTTCGGAATAGCCGATATTGACCGTGGTCGAGGGCAGGATCGCCCCGCCATGGACGCGCTCAAGCTGGCCACTATCGGCGAGCTCCGACAGATCGCGGCGGATGGTCTGGGGCGTGACCCCGAAATGCTCCACCAGGCCTTCAACCGTCACCTTGCCCTCACGCCGCGCGATATTGATGATCTCGGGCTTTCGAATGGTCTGCGGCATTGCGGGGCTTTCCGGGTTGTCTCCTGCAGTTGTAGCGCGATTTTGCGCGTTTGATCAAATTTCATGCGTGATTCCCCGGAAAAACGAAGATCTGCGACCGGAAAAGAATCTCGCCAACACAGAGGTTTGCGCGATAACGAAGGAAAACGAACAAAAATATCTTCCTTTCATGATCGTTTTTTGCCAGAAACGAAGAAAGTCTCTGGAAACGGAGCGGGGGAGGATTAGGATGAACACGTCGTTTGACCTGCTTGTCATTGGGGGTGGCATCAATGGATGCGGCATCGCCCGGGACGCGGCAGGTCGGGGTTTGAATGTCGGTCTGGCCGAGATGAACGACATCGGGTCGGCGACATCCGCGGCCTCCACCAAGCTCTTTCATGGCGGTTTGCGCTATCTTGAATATTTCGAGATCCGGCTGGTCCGCGAGGCCCTGATCGAGCGCGAGACGCTTTTGCGGGCGATGCCCCACATTTCGTGGCCCATGCGGTTCGTGCTGCCCTACCACAAGAGCATGCGGTTCGATTCCTCGACCCCGACCTCGAAGCTTCTGGGCGTGCTGATGCCCTGGATGAAGGGCCGGCGCCCGTCCTGGCTGATCCGGGTGGGGCTGTTTCTCTATGACAATCTGGGTGGTCGGAAGATCCTGCCCGGCACGCGCAGCCTCGATCTGCGCAGCGCGCCCGAGGGCAAGCCGCTCGATCCGAAATTCGAGAAGGCCTACGAGTATTCCGATTGCTGGGTTGAGGATTCGCGGCTCGTGGTTCTGAACGCCCGGGATGCCGAGGCACGGGGCGCGTCGCTCCTGCTGCGCGAGAAAGTCACCTCTGCCCATGTGGAGGACGGGATCTGGCATGTGGCGCTGGAGAACACCGTCACCGGTGAGACCCGCGTGGTCCATGCCAAGATGGTCGTGAATGCCGCCGGGCCCTGGGTGAGCGATGTGCTCCACGGGGTGCTCAAGAGCAATGCGAGCGACGGCGTCCGTCTCGTGCGCGGCAGCCATATCGTGACCAAGCGGCTCTTCGAGCATGACAAATGCTACTTCTTCCAGGGCTCCGACGGGCGGATCATCTTCGCGATCCCCTATGAAACGGATTTCACCCTGATCGGGACCACGGATGCGGATCACACCGAGCCGTCCCGCAAGCCCGAGATCACACCCGAAGAGCAAAGCTATCTGATTGACTTCATCAACAAGTACCTCGCCAACCCGATCAGCGACGCCGACATCGTCTGGACCTATTCCGGCGTCCGTCCGCTTTACGATGACGGGGCGAGCACGGCGGCGGCGGCGACAAGGGATTATGTCCTCAAGGTCGATAGCAGTCGGGGTGCACCTGCCCTGAACGTTTTCGGCGGCAAGATCACCACCTATCGCTGCCTCGCCGAAAGCGCGATGGAAGCGATCGGCAAGGAACTGACCGTCACCGAAGGCCCGTGGACCGCAGGCGTGCCCCTGCCGGGCGGGGATTTCCCCGTGGATGGCGTGGCCGATCTGGTCGCAGGCCTGCGCGAGAGTTTTCCGTTTCTGACCGAGCGCTGGGCCCTGCGTCTGGTGCGCGCTTACGGGGTCGAGGCCCGCGAGATGCTGGGCACCGCCCAGAGCGAAGCGGATCTCGGCAAGGATTTCGGCGCGACCCTGACGGCGCGCGAGGTCGAATGGCTCATGGACAAGGAATACGCGCGCGAGGCGGCTGATGTCGTCTGGCGGCGCAGCAAGCTCGGACTGCGTCTGGACAGCGACGCAATCTCAAGCTTGGATGCATGGATGACCGCACGGCTCCGGTCATCGCACGCGGCAGCGGCGGAATAAGGGGGGAGGCCGAATGACACTCGAACTCAGGACCGTGTCAAAGGTCGTGAATGGGCAGACTCACATCTATCCCACTGATCTGACGCTCCAAAAAGGCACGATGAACGTGTTGCTCGGACCCACGCTTTCGGGGAAGACCTCTCTGATGCGGCTGATGGCCGGGCTCGATGTGCCGACCGAGGGCCAGATCTTCTGGGAGGGCACGGATGTCACCGGCATGCGGGTCCAGGACCGGCAGGTGGCCATGGTCTACCAGCAGTTCATCAACTACCCCTCCATGACCGTTTACGACAACATCGCCTCGCCCCTGCGGCTTTTGGGCAAGTCCAAGACCGAGATCGACGCGGCGGTGCGCAAATCCGCAGACCTGATGCAGCTCACCCCGATGCTGGAGCGCAAGCCCCTCGAACTTTCGGGGGGTCAGCAGCAGCGCTGTGCCCTCGCCCGCGCGCTGGTCAAGGATGCAGGGCTTGTATTGCTCGACGAGCCGCTGGCCAATCTCGACTACAAGCTGCGCGAGGAGCTGCGGGTCGAGATCCCAAAGATCTTTGAAGAGGCCGGGTCGATCTTCGTCTATGCCACGACCGAACCCGAAGAGGCGCTTCTTCTGGGCGGCAACACCGCCGCCATGTGGGAAGGCCGCGTCACGCAGTTCGGTCTGACCCCGGATGTCTATCGCCAGCCAGTGGATGCGACGACCGCGCGGGTCTTCAGCGATCCGCCCATGAACTTCCTCAAGGTCCGCAAGACCGGTGACCGCATCACCTTTGGCGATGGCCAGAGCGCGGCGGCCACGGGGCAGATGGCGACCCTGTCCGATGGGAGCTATCTCGCCGGGTTCCGCCCCAACCATGTGGAGATCGTCTCCCATACCGAAGGCGCGATGGAATTCGAAACCCGGTTGATCGTGACCGAACTTACGGGGTCGGAAACCTTCGTCCATCTCGATCACCACGGCGAGAAATGGGTCGGGCTGGTGCACGGGGTTCATGACCTCGAACTGGGCGCGGCCCTGCAGGTCTATCTCGACCCGCGCCATGTCTACATTTTCCGCGAAGATGGCGCGCTGGTGGCCCCGGCGTCCTACGCCCAGGCCGCGTAAGGAGCTGACCCATGGCCAAGATCACCCTGGACAACCTCGCCCATTCCTATCTGCCTTCGCCCAAGAGCGAGGATGACTACGCCCTCAAGGAGCTGAACCATGCCTGGGCCGATGGCGAGGCCTATGCCTTGCTCGGCTCTTCGGGTTGCGGGAAATCGACCCTTCTCAACATCATTTCGGGGCTGCTGGAGCCGAGCCAGGGCCGGATCCTTTTCGATGATCAGGACGTGACCCACGCCAGCACGGCGGATCGCAACATCGCGCAGGTGTTCCAGTTCCCCGTGGTTTACGACACGATGACCGTGCGCGATAACCTTGCCTTCCCGCTCAAGAACCGGGGCGCCAGCCCGCAATACATCGCCGAACGCGTGCAACAGATCGGCGCGATGATCGGGATGGAGGCGATGCTCGACAAGCGCGCCCGGGGCCTGACGGCGGATGCCAAGCAGAAGATCTCGCTCGGGCGCGGCATGGTCCGCGAGGATGTGAATGCGCTCCTGTTTGACGAGCCGCTCACCGTGATCGACCCCCATATGAAATGGGAGCTGCGGACCCAGCTGAAATCGCTCCACCACGAGTTCGGGCACACGATGATCTATGTGACCCATGACCAGACCGAGGCGCTGACCTTCGCGGACAAGGTCGTGGTCATGTATGACGGTCGCGTTGTGCAGATCGGCACGCCGCAGGAGCTCTTCGAGAAGCCCGAGCACACCTTTGTCGGCTACTTCATCGGCTCGCCGGGGATGAATGTCATCCCCGCCGCGATCGAGCGGAACATGGCCAATGTCCATGGCGCCCAGGTGTCCCTGACACAGGCCTTTGCACCGCTGTCGGGCAAGGTCGAGCTGGGCGTGCGCCCGGAATACGTCACCCTGACCGAGGGCGAGGGCCTGCCGGTGCAGGTGCGCCGGGTCGAGGATGTGGGCCGCCACAAGATCATCCGCGCGGACCTCTTCGGCACCGAAATCAACATCGTCGCGGGCGAAGACACCGCGATCTCGCCGGACATGACCCGGGTCACCTTCGATCCGGATCACGTGAACGTCTACGTGGACGATTGGCGCAAAGAGGGGGAGGCCGCCTGATGGAAAAGACAGTCAACCAAAAGGCATGGTTCCTGATCATCCCGGTGCTGCTGCTGGTGGCCTTCTCGGCGGTGATCCCGGTGATGACCGTGGTGAACTACTCGGTGCAGGACACGTTCGGGAACAACCAGTTCTTCTGGGCCGGGATCGAATGGTATGCCGAGATGCTCCAGTCCGAGCGGATGTGGGACGCGCTGGGTCGCCAGCTCATGTTCTCGGGCATTATTCTGGCCATTGAAATCCCGCTCGGGATCTTCGTGGCGCTCAACATGCCGAAGAGTGGCTTCTGGTCGAGCTTCTGCCTCGTGATGATGTCCCTGCCCCTGCTGATCCCGTGGAACGTGGTCGGCACGATCTGGCAGATCTTTGGCCGGGTGGATATCGGCTTGCTGGGCTATACGCTCGACGCGCTGGGGATTGAATACAACTACACGCAGGACGTGCTCGCCGCCTGGGCCACGATCATCGTCATGGATGTCTGGCACTGGACCTCACTGGTGGCCCTGCTGGCCTTTGCCGGGCTGAAATCAATCCCCGATGCCTATTATCAGGCGGCCAAGATCGATCAGGCGTCCCGCTGGAACGTGTTCCGCTATATCGAACTGCCCAAGATGATGGGCGTTCTGATGATCGCGATCCTGCTGCGCTTCATGGACAGCTTCATGATCTATACCGAGCCATTCGTCGTCACCGGCGGTGGGCCCGGCAACGCCACCACGCTGCTGTCGATTGATCTGGTGAAGATGGCACTGGGGCAGTTCGACCTCGGCCCCGCGGCAGCCTTCTCGATCATGTATTACCTCGTGATCCTGACGATCAGCTACGTGTTCTACACCGTCATGACCACCATGGACAAAAAGGAGGGCTGAGCGATGACCGACGCCACGAGCACTCTGAGCCCTGCGGCCAACAGCACCGCCGCCCCCAAGGCCACCGCCCGGCCCCGCCGGTTCCCGATCAAGGGATCGACCGTGGTCATGACGCTCTATCTCCTGTTCCTGCTCTTGCCGATCTACTGGCTGCTGAACATGAGCCTGAAGACCAATACCGAGATCCTGAACACCTTCTCGCTCTGGCCCAATGACCTGACCTTCGCGAATTACGCGACGATCCTGACGGATCCGGCCTGGTATATGGGCTATGTGAACTCGCTGATCTACGTGCTGATGAACACGGCGATCTCGCTGGCGGTGGCGCTGCCTGCAGCCTATGCCTTCAGCCGGTATTCGTTCATGGGCGACAAGCACCTGTTCTTCTGGCTGCTCACGAACCGCATGGCCCCGCCCGCGGTCTTCGCCCTGCCCTTCTTTCAGCTCTATTCCTCGGTGGGTCTGTTCGACACCCATATCGCCGTGGCGCTGGCCCATTGCCTCTTCAACGTGCCGCTCGCGGTCTGGATCCTCGAAGGCTTCATGCGGGGCGTCCCGAAAGAGATCGACGAGACCGCCTATATCGACGGCTACAGCTTTGGCAGCTTCTTCGTGAAGATCTTCATGCCGCTGATCTCGTCCGGTATCGGCGTGGCCGCGTTCTTCTGCTTCATGTTCTCCTGGGTCGAGCTGCTTCTGAGCCGCACCCTGACCACGGTGGACGCCAAGCCGATTTCGGCGATCATGACCCGGACCCAAGGGGCCGCAGGCATCGACTGGGGCGTGCTCGCCGCCGCCGGTGTGCTGACGATCATCCCGGGCGCGCTCGTGATCTACTTCGTCCGCAACTACATCGCCAAGGGCTTTGCCCTGGGCCGCGTTTAACTCAGCCGGGAGGGACCTGATATGGACTGGATGGCTTGGACCTGGCCGACGGCGATCTTCTTTATCTGCATTGCCACGATGCTCATCACGCTCACCGTGCTGGCCATCAAATTCCCCGAGACGCCCCGGAAGGGTGTGCTCGGGATGGAGACGACCCGCGGGGACCGTCTCTTCATCACGCTTCTCGGCTCGGCCTTTATCAATCTGGCCTGGCTGGGCGTGATCGGCGCCAATCAACCTTACGCGCTGATCGTCTGTCTGATCTATGCCGCAGCGGTGTTCCGCTGGGTATAGGGAGGAACCGGCAGCCCTCGGACATAGCGGGTCCAAGGGATGCCTAAAAAGTCTTTGGTTTCCATAGGGAGGAAATGATGACCTACACGCTAAAATCAAGTACGGCGCTCGCGCTGGCACTTGGGATGATGGGGGCACCGGCATTTGCCGATATGGACGCGGCCCGCGCATTCCTGGATGCCGAGATCGGCGATCTGTCCGTCCTGTCCCGCGCGGATCAGGAAGCGGAGATGCAGTTCTTCGTGGATGCAGCCGCGCCGTTCCAGGGCATGGACATCAAGGTGGTCTCCGAAACCATCGCGACGCACCAGTATGAGAGCGAAGTGCTCGCCCCCGCCTTCGAAGCCATCACCGGGATCAAGGTCACCCATGACCTGATCGGCGAAGGCGACGTGGTGGAAAAGCTGCAGACGCAGATGCAGTCCGGCGAGAACATCTATGACGCCTATATCAACGACAGTGACCTGATCGGGACCCACTGGCGCTACCAGCAGGTGCGCAACCTGACCGACTGGATGGCGGGCGAAGGCGCGGATGTGACGCTGCCGACGCTGGATGTCGAGGATTTCATCGGCACCTCCTTCACCACCGGCCCCGATGGCAAGCTCTATCAGCTGCCGACCCAGCAATTCGCGAACCTCTACTGGTTCCGCTATGACTGGTTCAACGACGAGAAGAACAAAGCCGACTTCAAGGCGGCTTATGGCTATGACCTCGGCGTTCCGGTGAACTGGACGGCCTATGAGGATATCGCGGAGTTCTTCACCGGGCGCGATCTGAGCCATCTGGGTGTCGAAGGCGAAGTCTTTGGCAACATGGATTACGGCAAGAAAGACCCGTCCCTCGGCTGGCGCTACACCGATGCGTGGATGTCCATGGCTGGTATGGGCGACGTGGGTGAGCCGAATGGCCTGCCCGTGGACGAGTGGGGCATTCGTGTGAACGAGAACTCCCAGCCCACCGGTTCCTGCGTGGCACGTGGCGGGGCGACCAACTCCCCGGCGGCAGTCTATGCTGTGACCAAGGCCATCGAATGGCTGCAGAAGTACTCGCCCCCGGCCGCCGCTGGCATGACCTTCTCCGAAGCCGGTCCGATCCCGGCGCAGGGGAACGTCGCCCAGCAGATGTTCTGGTACACCGCCTTCACCGCGGCCACGGTTGATCCCGACCTGCCCGTGATGAACGAGGATGGCACGCCCAAGTGGCGCATGGCCCCCTCGCCCCATGGTGTCTACTGGAAAGACGGCCAGAAGATCGGCTACCAGGACGCGGGTTCCTGGACCCTGATGCAGTCCACCCCGGTGGATCGCGCCAAGGCAGCCTGGCTCTATGCGCAGTTCGTGGTCTCCAAGACCGTCGACCTGAAGAAGTCCGATGTGGGTCTGACCTTCATCCGCGAGAGCACGATCGACAGCGAGCACTTCACCGAGCGCGCCCCGCGTCTCGGCGGTCTGGTGGAATTCTACCGCTCCCCGGCTCGGGTGGCCTGGTCGCCCACGGGCACCAATGTTCCGGATTATCCGAAGCTCGCACAGCTGTGGTGGCAGAATATCGGTGACGCCATGTCCGGTGCGAAGACCCCGCAGGAAGCGCTCGACGCCCTCTGCGCGGATCAGGAGCGTGTGCTCCAGCGTCTCGAGCGCGCAGGCGTTCAGGGCGATCTGGGTCCGGTGCTGAATGACGAGATGAGTGCCGAGCACTGGTTCTCGCAGCCCGGCGCGCCCTACGCCAAGCTGGAGAACGAGGACGAAGAGCCTCAGACCGTCGCCTATGACGAGCTGATCAAGTCCTGGCAGTAATCCAGGTCTGACAGATCAGATCCAACTATTCACGGGGCGGGCTGCTTTGGCGGCCCGTCCTCCCCCGGCCCCCGCGCCCCGCGCAGAGTAGCCGCATCCACCACAGAGATCTCCGCAAGTCAGAGCCATGCCGTTGCCACCGCCCGCCTTTTCGCCGGATGCGCCCCGTGCGCAGGCTTGGCCCGGTCGCCGCTCAGAGCGTCTCGAGATACTCCGCCACCCACATCGCCTTGGCCAAAAGCGCCTTGTCCTCGCCGCGCCGTCCGACGAGCTGCACACCGAGCGGCAGCTCTCCGGCGCCATGAGGCAGAGGCAGGGTGATGCAGGGCGTGCCCATGAAGGTCCACAGCCCGTTGAAGATCGAATCCCCCGTGCTTTCGAGCCCATGGGGTGCTGCGCCCAGCGCGGGCGGGCAGATCAGGCAATCGACCTTGCTGAACAGCTCTTCGAGCCCGGCATAAAGTGGCTCGCGCTGGCGCAGGGCCGCGACGTAATCCGTGGCCGCCGTGGCTGCCCCATCCTCCATCGCGTTGCGGGTCACCTCGCTCAACAGGTCCCAACCTGCGCTGCGATAGCGCCGGTAATGCCAGGCCATTTCGACGAAATTGATCACCGCCCGCTCGTCGGCCACATGGGCAAAGCCCTCAGGCAGGGTCAGGGGAACAGCCCCCAGATCCGCCGCGAGCGCATCGAGCCGCTTTTGCATATCCGGGGTCGCGCGGTCCCATTCCGGCGGGTGCACATACCCAAAGACCGGACGGCGACTGGCCGCGCGCAGCACCGGCGCGCCTGCATCCTCCCGCAGGCGTGCCGGGTCGCTGTCCTCGGCACCGGTCAGGAGGGCGACGGCAATGGCCGCATCCTTGGGATCGCGGGCAAAAACCCCCAGCGTATCCAGCGTGTGGGACTGCATGCAGACCCCGGCGCGCGGGATCGCATCGAAGCTCGGCTTCATCCCCACCACACCGCAAAAGGCCGCGGGCCGGATGACCGACCCGCCGGTCTGGGTTCCGATGGCCAGCGGCACCATGCCAGCAGCCACAGCTGCAGCCGAGCCCGCCGAGGAGCCGCCGGGCGTATGCGCCGGGTTATGAGGGTTCCGGGTCGCCGTGGGGTTCATGAAGGCAAGCTCGGTCGTCGTGGTCTTTCCCAGAATGACCGCCCCCGCCGCGCGCAACCGCGCCGTGACCCAGGCATCCGCCTCGGGCCGACGCCCCTGATCGGGCGGTGTGCCGTTCGCCGTGGGCATGTCGCTCGTATCAATCACATCCTTCAGCCCGACGGGGATCCCGTGAAGCGGGCCGAGCGCGGCCCCCGCCGCCGCCCTTGCATCACATTCCGTGGCTTGGGCCCGGGCCAGCTCGGGATCGAGAAACGCCCAGGCGCCGACCTCCGGCTCCCGCTCCGCGATGCGCGCGAGGCAGGCATCGGTCACAGCCAAAGCCGTCACTTCACCAGCGCGCAGCGCTTTTTGTAACTCAAGGAGGGTCAGGTCGGGGATCGTTTCAGGCGCTATCATGCCCGCAGTTGACTGCATTCTGGGCGATTTGGAAAGGATGAGAAATCACCCCATCCGCATCGACAGACCCGAGGCAAGCGCCTACACCTGAGCCTGTTTCAGCCAAGACCGGGGAGGGTCACGTGCGCCACATACTCGCCATCGATCAGGGGACCACATCGAGCCGCGCCATCATCTTCGACGCGGAGATGAAAATCGTGGCTTCCGACCAGGAGGAATTCGCGCAGCATTATCCCGATAGCGGGTGGGTCGAGCATGACCCGGAGGATCTGTGGCAGACCGTGTTGCGCACCTGCCGCGGAGCGCTGGACAAGGCCGGGCTGAGCGCGGGCGACATCGCCGCCATCGGCATCACCAACCAGCGCGAGACCACGGTGGTTTGGGACAAGGTGACCGGGGCCGCGATCCACAACGCGATCGTCTGGCAGGACCGCCGCACCGCGCCTTACTGCGCCGAACTGCGCGCAGCAGGGTCGGACGCGCTGATTACGGCCCAGACCGGGCTCTTGGCCGACCCTTACTTCTCCGGCACCAAGCTGAAATGGATCCTCGATACGGTCGAGGGTGCGCGGGATCGCGCCAAGGCGGGTGATCTTCTCTTTGGCACAGTGGACAGCTTCCTGATCTGGCGGCTGACCGGCGGCAAAGCCCATGTGACCGACGCGACCAACGCGGCGCGGACCATGCTCTACGACATTCACAACGGCGCGTGGAGCAGTGAGATCTGCGCTCTCTTCGACATCCCCATGGGGATGCTGCCCGATGTGCATGACTGCGATGCGGAGTTCGGTATCTGTGAGCCCGAGCATATTGGCGCCGCGATCCCGGTGCTCGGCGTTGCGGGTGATCAGCAGGCCGCCACCATCGGACAGGCCTGTTTCGAGCCCGGCATGCTGAAATCCACCTATGGTACGGGCTGTTTTGCCCTGCTGAACACGGGCGAGACGGCGGTGACCTCGACCAACCGGCTGCTGACGACCATCGCCTATCAGTTTGACGGCAAGCCGACCTATGCGCTCGAAGGCTCGATCTTCGTGGCCGGGGCCGTGGTGCAATGGCTGCGCGACGGGCTGGGGATCATCAAGAGCGCGGGCGAGACCCAACCGCTGGCCGAGACCGCAGACCCCCATGATCCCGTGATCCTGGTGCCCGCCTTCACCGGGCTCGGCGCGCCCTATTGGAATGCGGAATGCCGGGGGGCGGTGTTTGGCCTGTCTCGCGGCTCTGGTCCGGCGGAGTTTGCCCGAGCCGCGCTGGAAAGCGTCGGCTATCAGACCCGCGACCTGCTGGAAGCGATGCATAAGGACTGGTCCGCCTCGGGCGCGCAACCGACCCTGCGGGTGGATGGCGGTATGGTGGCAAGCGATTGGGCCATGCAATTCCTCGCCGATATCATCGACGCGCCTGTCGACCGCCCCGAGATCACCGAGACCACGGCCATGGGTGTCGCGTGGCTTGCAGGGCAGAAGGTCGGCCTCTTCCCGGATCGCGCGGGCTTTGCCGAGAACTGGGCGTTGGAGCGGCGGTTTGAGCCGGCCATGGAGGCCGCCACGCGGGACGCCAAATACGCCGCGTGGCAACGTGCCGTGGCCGCAACGCTGCAGGCGTAACACGCAAGGCCCAAAAACGGAAATGGAGGGTCCCAACCCCTTAGGACCCTCCACCGTACCCACATGTTACTCTGACGAGCGCACCACACGTGTATCTGATTAGGGTCCTGCCTTCCTGGCGGGACGTCTATTGAATACTGCAAACGCAGCATAATCCCAAACACCAAGTGCGAAGGATTTGCTGCGTTTTATCCGAAAATCCGAGGCTTAGCCGTAGACGGACTCTTTCCCGAAATGCTTGGTCAGCATGTAATAGACCACGGCGCGATACTTGTTGCGCTCGGATTTGCCATAGGTCTCGATCACGCTGTTGATCCCGTCCATGAGCTCCGGCCCATCCGCAAGACCCAGCTTCTTGATCAGGAAATTGGTCTTCACTGTCTCCAGCTCGCCTTCCTGCGAGCTCGCCACGGTGGACGCATCCGCGTCATAGATCGACGGTCCGCAGCCGATGGTCACCTTAGTCAGCAGGTCCATATCCGGATCCATGCCGCATTTGCTTTTGAGGTCGTCCGCGTATTTCGCAATCAGGTCGTCGCGCTTGCCCATGCTCTTCTCCCTAGTCATTGACCGGGCCTGCCGCCCGATGAAGGGAGACTGGCAATCCCTGAGGCAGAAATAAAGTCCAAAGCTCGCCTATCGGATGTAAACTGCCGAGGAAGCGGCCCAGGGCGGAAGGAGATAGGTCATGGAGTTGATTTCGGTTGTCGTTGCAGGCGTCGTCGCCTGGATGTTTGGTGCGGTCTGGTACATGACCCTCGGCCAGCGCTGGATGGACGCCGCGCAGCTGACCGAGGAGGACACAAAGGCGACCGGACCCCTGCCCTATATTGTCTCGCTGATCACCGCGATCCTCGTGGCGGGCATGACCCGGCATATCTTTGCCAGCTCCGGCGTGGATAGCCTGATTTCGGGCGCAGTCACCGGCTTTGGCCTTGGCGCCTTCATCGCGGCCCCGTGGATCGTCAACAACATCCTCTTCTCGATCCGGGATAAATCCCTGATCTGGATGGATTGCGGCTATCCAATTGGCGCGATGACCCTGATGGGGATCGTACTGAGCCTCTTGTGAAACGCAAACGGCTGGCCCAAGAGCCAGCCGTCGCACCGGATCTGTCCGGGATCAGTAGCGGTAGTGCTCGGGTTTGTAGGGCCCCTCAACCGTGACGCCAATATAGTCGGCCTGCTCCTTGGCGAGCTCGGTCAGCTTGGCGCCGACCTTGGCCAGATGCAGCTTGGCGACCATCTCGTCCAGATGTTTCGGCAGCACATAGACCTCATTCTTGTACTGGTCGCCCTTGGTCCAGAGCTCGATCTGCGCCAGCACCTGATTGGTGAAGGAGGCGGACATCACGAAGGACGGGTGCCCGGTCGCATTGCCGAGGTTCAACAGTCGGCCCTGGGACAGCAGGATCATGCGGTTGCCCGAGGGCATCTCGATCATGTCCACCTGATCCTTGATGTTGGTCCATTTGTGGTTCTTCAGGGCCGCGACTTGGATCTCATTGTCGAAATGGCCGATATTGCCGACGATCGCCATGTCCTTCATCTCGCGCATATGCTCGATGCGGATGACGTCCTTGTTGCCCGTAGTGGTGATGAAGATATCCGCATCGGCCACGGTGTCTTCGAGGGTCACGACCTCGAACCCGTCCATCGCCGCCTGCAGGGCGCAGATCGGATCGATCTCGGTGACCTTCACGCGCGCACCAGCGCCCCGCAAGGAGGCAGCGGAACCCTTGCCCACATCGCCATAGCCACAGACGACGGCGACCTTGCCCGCCATCATCGTGTCGGTCGCCCGGCGGATCCCGTCCACCAGGCTCTCCTTGCAGCCGTATTTGTTGTCGAATTTCGACTTGGTCACGCTGTCATTCACGTTGATGGCCGGGAAGGGCAGCTGGCCGTCGCGCATCAGTTCATAAAGGCGGTGAACACCGGTGGTCGTCTCTTCGGAAACGCCCTTGATCTGGTCGCGCATCTTGGTGAACCAACCCGGGCTCGCCTCCATGCGCTTGGCGATCTGCGCCTTGATCACCGCTTCCTCTTCGGATTGCGGCACCGGGATGATATCCTCGCCCGCCTCGGCCCGCGCCCCGAGCAGGATGTAAAGCGTCGCATCGCCCCCATCGTCGAGGATCAGGTTCGGTCCTTCGGGGAACATGAAGGACTTGTCGAGATAGTCCCAATGCTCCTCCAGGCTCTGACCCTTGATCGCAAAGACCGGGATGCCCGCCGCCGCAATCGCCGCCGCCGCATGGTCCTGGGTCGAGAAGATGTTGCAGGAGGCCCAGCGCACATCCGCGCCCAGCGCCACCAGCGTTTCGATCAGCACGGCGGTCTGGATCGTCATGTGCAGCGAGCCAACGATGCGCGCCCCGCTCAGGGGTTTCTTCGCACCATACTCCTCCCGCAGGGCCATCAGACCGGGCATTTCGGTCTCGGCGATATCCAGTTCCTTGCGGCCGAACTCGGCGAGGGAGACGTCTTTGACGGTATAATCGAGCGACACCGGGATCATCCTTCTGCGTGCATCTGCATTTGTTCCCGTCGCAGTAGCACCAGCGGCCTTGAACAACAACGCCAGATCATTTTTCGATTCCGTCAGGCGACCTGTTGCCCCAAGGTGCATTGGAAAGAACAAGAAGCAGGTAACCCTGTGACAGACGTCAAACTCCTGAAATCCTCAGGCGCGCCGATCCACGACCGAGCTGTCGGGTTCTGCAGCGATGTCAATTATCTTCCTTTCGCCGCCTTCGCGGCCAATCAGATCGCCGAGCTGCACCCGGACCGGGATTTCGACATCTTCATCGCCTCCAATGAAGACCTGCCACAGATCCCGGTTCTGCAGGCCCATGGGGTCCGGCTGCTGCAGGTCGATATGGGGACACGGTTCGCGGGGCTGCGCCTGGATGCGCGGCGGACCGAGGCCGTTTATCTGCGCTTGGCTCTGCCAGCGCTGCTGAGTGCCGAGTACCAGCGCATCCTCTATCTCGATTCCGATATCTTTTGCGCGCGGGCCGGCATAGGAGCTCTGTTGCAGGCCGATATGGACGGGACAGCCATCGCAGCGGTGCGGGACAACATCCAATGGCGCACCCCGGAACGGAGGCCCGAGCAGTACCGCCGGTTCGGTTGGCCCGGTGGCCCCTATTTCAACTCAGGCGTCACGATGATCGACACGGCCCAGTTCCGGGATAGCGATCTGGAGGCGCGCTGCATCGCTTTCGGGCGCGAAAAAAAGGGCATCCTCGTGGGCCATGATCAAACCTTGCTGAACTGCGTTCTCCGCGGGGACTGGGCCGAGATGTCACCGCGCTGGAACTGGCAGTTTACCTGGGCCTCGGCCCTCTATGCGCTGACCGAAGATGCGCGGATTTTCCACTTCATCGGTCCACGAAAACCGTGGCAGTGCCATGATGGCGTCTTTCCCGGCTTCATCAGCCGCGCGTTTCGGGAGTTTCTGGAGGGGCATTTTCCGGATCGAAACCCAGCGCCTTTGCCCAAGACCCCCCTGCAGGATCGGCGCAAGCTGCTCAAATCACTGGGCAAGCATATGGTGTCTCAGCGCAAGATGGAGGCGTATCTTGCCCGCTTCCCCGATGACATGATCCTGCAGCGACCGAGCTAAGATCCGTGGAGCGCGGGCACCGCGTAGCTTGCCATGATCTGCTCCGCATCGCGGCCCGCCAAAGCGGAAGAGCCGGAATCCAGCGTGCAGGCCATGCCAGAGGACCGATAGGCCACGAGGGTCCAGGTTCCGGCCTCCTCGTTCTGCCAAAGGACCATGCTCCCGTCTTCGGAGCTTTCGACCGGGCGCTCGCCATACCAATCGATCAGACCGGCATCGAGCTCTTCTGCGGTCATGCAGGTGGAGGCCCCCTGCGCCAAAGCCAGGGTCGGGACAAACAAAGCAGCGATGAAAACACGTTTAAACATGACAACCTCCGATACCGAAACGCCGTGACCTGAAAACCCGTTCCAAAATATGGTGGCCTCGCGGCGCTAACTACACACCGCCGCGAGGTCATGGACTTCCATGTCTGCAAGCAGACTCTGCACTCGTACATGGGACAGCATGACAGCAGTTGAATGGCAGAACTATGAACTCGGTCACACAGACACGAGGAATTGAGCTTCGTGTCGGCCCGGCGTAGGACTGAGCCAGCGCCGCAACGAATGAGACTTCATCAATGGCACCTCCCCGCGCTTGGCAACGGATGCTCTCGGGCCGCAGACTGGATCTGCTGGACCCCACCCCCATGGATATCGAAATCGAGGATATCGCCCATGGTCTCGCCTTCGTGGCGCGGTGGAACGGGCAAACCCTTGGAAATTATGCCTATTCCGTCGCCGAGCATTCGCTTCTGGTTGAGACGCTCTATAGCCGGATGGCGCCCAAGGCGCCGGTGCAATGGCGGCTCGCGGCGCTTCTCCATGATGCACCGGAATACGTGATCGGCGACATGATCTCGCCGGTGAAGGCGGCGGTCGGGCCGGGTTATGCGGCCCTGGATGAGCGTTTGACGGCCGCCATTCATTTGCGCTTCGGTTTGCCCGCACAGTTGCCGAAAACCGTGAAATCCGCGATCAAACGCGCGGATAAGGTCAGCGCCTGGCTTGAAGCGACTCAAATCGCGGGATTCGCCGAGACCGAAGCGACCAAATTCTTTGGCTGTCCGAAGCCCGAGATCATCGAGGGGCTCAGCCTTGAACTCCGGCCCCCGGTCGAGGTCCGCGCCGCCTTCACCGCCCGACACCACGCCCTTCTGGAGCAGCTATGAGCCTCAAGATCCGCCGCGCGGGTCCTTTGGATGCCCGCCCCATGGCCGAATTGTTGAACGCGATCATCCGCAAGGGCGGCACAACCGCCTTTGTCGAAGAGGTGACCGCCGACACCCTGCTTGGCTGGTTCGCTATCGATCCAGACCGCGCGGTCTGGCATATCGCCGAGGATGCGGGTGGCGAGGTTCTGGGCTTTCAATCCATTGAGCCGCGCGGATCGCTGCCGCCCGAGGCCTGCGACATCGCCACCTTCGTCAAGCTCGGCCAGACCGGTCTGGGGATCGGCAGCAAGCTCTTTGCTGCCAGTACCGAGGCCGCGCGGGCCTTGGGCTATGCCTGGATCAATGCCACGATCCGCGCCGACAATGAGAGCGGTCTGACCTATTACCAGAGCCGCGGGTTTGAGGATTATGCCCGTCACAAGGATGTGGCGCTGGGCAATGGGCTGATCGTCGACCGGGTCAGCAAGCGCTACGATCTGGACTGAGCATCAAAGAAAAGGCCCGCCAGAGGCGAGCCGTTTCAATCCAGATCAAGCCGGGATCAGCGCGGGCTGCGCTTGGCCAGGATCCGCTGCAGGGTCCGGCGATGCATGTTCAGCCGCCGGGCAGTCTCGGAGACGTTGCGATCGCAGAGCTCATAGACCCGCTGGATATGCTCCCACCGGACGCGATCCGCGGACATCGGGTTCTCGGGCGGGGGCGGCAGTTCATCGGGCCGCGCCAGAAGCGCCGAGGTGATGTCGTTGGCATCCGCGGGCTTGGACAGATAATCGGTTGCGCCGATCTTCACTGCGGCCACAGCCGTCGCAATGGCGCCGTACCCGGTCAGTACGACGATCCGGGCATCCGGACGGCGTTCGCGCAGGACCTCAACCACGTCGAGCCCGTTGCCATCTTCAAGCCGCAAATCCACCACCGCATAGGCCGGGGGCCGCGCCGTGGCGATCGCCTTGCCCGCCGCAACGGAGCCGGCCATTTCCGGTTCGAACCCACGTTTCTCCATCGCCCGAGCGAGGCGACGCAGGAACGGTTCATCATCATCGACGAGAAGAAGGGACGCGTCAGGGCCGATGTCTCGGGCTGTCTGTTCGGTCATCTATCCCCCAAGGTTCGAATTGGTAATTATCTTTCGTTTCTATTTCTCTAGTGTCATTTTGTCTCGGGGTCAAACCTCGACCTCAGGTTGAATGCTCGACAAAGCACGCTACCCGCTCCGCCATTTGCGTGGGGGACGCTTCCCTGCGGAAAAAATCAGCAAAACCGCTCTCCGGCATCATCAGATAGGTGAAGGTCGAGTGGTCCACGAGGTAGTATTCCGGGTCACCCTCCTGCTTGCGGTAGTAGGTTTTGTAGGCCTTGGAGGCGGCCGCCACCTGCTCTGCCGAGCCGGTCAGGCCGAGCATGTCCGGATGCATCGCATCGGTGAAATACTCCACCACATCCGGCGTGTCCCGCTCCGGGTCGATCGAGATGAAGACCGGCTGCACATCGATGCCCCGCTCCTGCAGCAGATCCACCGCCTCGGCATTGCGCGCCACATCCAGCGGGCAGACATCCGGGCAGAACGTATAGCCGAAATAGATCAGGGAGGGTTTGGTGATCACCTCGGCGTCTGTCACAGTCTCGCCGGTCTCCGAGACCAGCTCGAACGGGCCGCCGATCGAGGCGCTTCCCGTCGCCACGACGCCACCGCGACACTGGGCCAGCGGATCATCGGGCGAATTGAAGAAGGCCATATAGACCGTCCCGCCAATCAAAGCTGTCACAAGGGCAATGGCCGTCCCGGCATAGAGTTTCATCGAGCGCGTCTCCCATCCGTTCACATCGACTTCTCTTGTCTTCTTAGATGGGGTGGCTCTATGGTCTAGGTCCAGACACCTGTGACACTTCGACCGAGGGAATGACCGAGACCGCCACGCCTCCTGTTGTTCCCAAGGACCGCAGCACCTGGGTCCGCCTGCGCACATTGATCCTGTTGCGCTGGCTTGCGATCACCGGGCAGATCGTGACGATTGCGGTCGCCTCGCAGGTGCTGAACCTCACGCTGAATTACGGTCTGCTCTATCTCGCGATCGGGGCCTCCTTCATCGCCAATACGGTGGCGATGTTCGTCTATCCCGAGAACAAGCGCCTGTCCGAAAACGAGGCGATGCTGACGCTGATGTTCGACGTCTCGCAGCTGGCTTTCCTGCTCTATCTGACCGGCGGGCTGAACAATCCCTTCGCGCTCCTGATCCTGGCGCCCGTGACGATCTCGGCGGCGACGCTGCGCCTGCGCTCAACCCTGATCCTCGGGGTGGTGGCCATGTGTCTGGTGAGCCTCGTGGCCTTTATTCACGTGCCTTTACGCACCGAACAGGGCTTCATCCTGCGCATGCCCGAGGTGCTCGTCTTCGGGTTCTGGTGCGCGATCATCATCGGGGTCGTCTTCCTCGGGGCCTATGCCTACCGGGTGACGGGTGAGACAAATTCCATGTCAGAGGCGCTGCTTGCGACGCAAATGGCCCTGGCCCGGGAGCAGAAACTGACGGATCTCGGCGGGGTGGTGGCTGCGGCCGCCCATGAGTTGGGAACGCCGCTGGCCACGATCAAACTGGTCAGCCAGGAGCTGGCCGAGGAACTGGACGATCCGGTGCTTAAGGAAGATGCCGAGCTGATCCGCGATCAGGCGGATCGATGTCGCGATATCCTGCGCTCCATGGGGCGGGCCGGGAAGGACGATCTGCACCTCAAAACCGCCCCCCTCGGGACCGTGGTTCGGGAGGCGGCCGAGCCCCATTCCCAGCGTGGCAAATCACTTCATTTTGATGTCTCGCCAGCCCCCGGCGGCAGCAATCAGCAACCCACGATCCGCCGTCACCCGGAGATTATCCACGGGGTGCGCAACCTCGTGCAGAACGCCGTGGACTTCGCCGAGGCCAATGTCTGGATTGATCTGCACTGGACTGACGAGGTGATCCTCGTGCGGATCATTGATGATGGCGAGGGGTACCCTACGCATCTGCTGGGCCGGATCGGCGACCCGTTCGTGCGCAAACGCAAGGCCGCCAGCGACCCGCGCCGCCCGGGGTATGAGGGGATGGGGCTCGGTCTTTTCATCGCCAAGACCCTGTTGGAGCGGACTGGCGCCGAGATGAGCTTTGCCAATGGTTCGGACCCGTTCCTGCCCAAGGAAGAGCGCCCCGTGCGGAGCGGCGCCATTGTCGAGGCGATCTGGCCCCGCGAGCAGATTGCCCTGCCGGAAACCGGTGACAGTGTCGCCCTTGGCGAGAACCAACCCATCGAAGTTTAAGGCGGTGTTAACCATTGCTTGGCAGAACTGTCTAAAACAATAGGCAGATTGTTGATGAATGGTATGGACTTCTCGCTTCTCGCGACGCTGCTGGCGGTTGCGTTTCTCACTGCGGCCTTCGCGCTCTATGTCCTGAACGTTCTCTCTCGACGGGAGGCCGCGCGCCATGCTTCCCAAACCACCAGCATCGAAACCGGTCCCCTGGATCCAAGCCCGGAACAAGCCGCGGCCCAGCGCCGGGAGCTTGTGCAGCTGCGCGCCACGGTGGAGCATGTGCCCCTCCTGATGTGGCGGCAGGATCGGGATGGCGCCCTGACCTGGGCGAACAAGCCCTATATCGATCTGACCGAAACGGTCTTTCCCGACCGCGCCGGCAGCTGGCCGATGCCCCGTTTGTTCAAGCAAAAATCCCTCGCCCATCCGGACACGCCGGGGCAGCGGCGCGTCTCGGTGGATATGTCCGAGACCGAGAAACGGTGGTTCGAGGTGGAAGGTCACCGGGTTCAGGACGAGGTTCTCTACACCGCCACCCCGATTGACCTGACCGTGCGGGCCGAGGCCTCCCTGCGCAACTTCGTGCAGACCCTGACCAGCACCTTCGCGCATCTTCAGGTGGGCCTCGCGATTTTCGACAAGCGGCGGCAGCTTGTACTCTTCAACCCCGCCCTCACGGATCTCACCACGCTGGAGCCGGAATGGCTCAGCGCCCGGCCCGGCCTGTCCGAAGTGCTCGACCGGCTGCGGGATCGCAACATGCTGCCGGAGCCAAAAGACTATAAGGAATGGCGCAACCGCCTGACCGGGCTGGAAAAGGCCGCAACCAACGGCACTTTCGAAGAGACCTGGGCCCTTCCCACGGGACAGAACTATCGCATTCTCGGGCGGCCCCATCATGATGGCGGGATCGCCCTGACCTTCGAGGATATCTCCTCCGAGGTGTCTCTGACCCGCCGCTTCCGCTCGGAGATTGAGCTGGGCCAACGGGTGCTCGACACGCTCGAAGACGCCATCGCGGTCTTTTCCGAGAACGGAACGCTGGTCCTGTCGAACGCGGCCTATGGCAAGCTTTGGGGGACCGATGACGCCGATGGCGTGCTGCCCACCAGCATCGTGGACTCGACGCGGACCTGGCAGGATGCCTGTCAGCCGACGCCGATCTGGGGTGATATCCGGGATTTTGCGACCACAAGCCAGGGTCGCTCCGATTGGGAGGATTTCGCCCGTCTGAATGACAGTGGCCAGATCATCCGTTGCCGCGTCTCACCCCTCGCCCAGGGCATGACCCTCGTCGGGTTCAAGCCGCTGGAGCCGGTCGCCGATCTGCTGAATACCGGCGCCCCCGAGGAGATCGCGCAAACCGCCTGAACCCGGGCACTTCGCGAAGGCTTGCAGCCGGGCGCGCACCGGGTACAACCAATGTATGTCGCCCGCGCCCTTCGCCACGATCCACCTGCCCGATGAGGCCAGAACGCAGGCATTCGGCGCCTGTCTCGCACCGCTGTTGCGGGCCGGGGACAGCCTGCTTCTGGTGGGCGAGATCGGGGCAGGGAAGAGCGTGCTCAGTCGCGCGATTATCCAAGCACGATTGGCAGCGTTGGGACGGGTTGAGGATGTGCCTTCGCCCACATTCACCCTTGTGCAGACCTATGATCTCGACAGTGTGGAGCTCTGGCATTGCGACCTTTATCGGCTCACGGATCCGGGCGAGATAGACGCGCTCGGTCTGGCGGAGGCCTATGAAGAGGCGATCACGCTGATCGAATGGCCCGACCGGTTGGGCACGGATCTGCCTCCCAACGCATTGGTGGTCAGCTTGCAGAGCCCCGAAACTGGCCAGGGTCGCACCCTGTCCCTCACCGACCTCGGAACCGGCTGGGCCGCGCGGTTGGCTCCTTGCCTGGATCAGGTGGCATGACCGCGCGCCAAGAGGACAAGGAGGCGTTTCTCCGCGAGACGGGTTGGCGCGGGGAGCCGCTCCGCCCTCTCGCAGGGGATGCCTCGAACCGACGCTATGACCGGCTGACCCTTGATGCGCGCCCGGTTGTCCTGATGGACGCACCGCCTGACACCGGTGGCTCGATTGAGCCGTTTCTCGATGTGGCGGCCCATCTGGAGGGGCTCGACCTCCATCCCCCCGCCATTCTCGCACAGGATCGGGCAAAAGGGTTTCTGCTGCTCGAAGATCTGGGCGACGGCCTCTATGCGCGGATCTTCGAGGCCACGCCGGATCAGGAAATCCCGCTCTACCGCGAGGCCCTTTCTGTTCTGCGACACTTACACCGAGCCCCGCCTCCGCCCCTTCCCGACTACGGTGCTGCGGAAATGGCCGCGGCCATCGACCTCGCGCCGATCTGGTATGCGGACGCCCCGGACCATGCCGCGCCCCTTGCCGAGAGCCTGCTTCAGGCCCTTGAGACGCTCGATTGGTCACGAAAGGTAGTGGCTCTCCGGGATTTTCATGCGGAAAACCTGATCTGGTGCCCTCGGGAGGCCGGGCTTCGCCGGGTCGGTCTGCTCGATTTTCAGGACGCGGTGCTGAGCCACCCGCTCTATGATGTGGCCTCGCTCTTCCATGACGCCCGTCGGGATGTGCCTGAGCCTGTGGTCGAGACCCTGCGCCAAGAGGTGTTCCACTGGTTCGCCGAGGATCTCGCCACATTTGATCGCGCCATCGCGATTCTTTCCGCCCAGCGCGCGCTACGGATCCTCGGGATTTTTGCGCGCCTCTCCCTGCATTTCGGAAAGCCCGGCTATGTGGATCTGATCCCCCGGGTCTGGACGCAGCTCGAGATCAACCTGCAGCACCCCAGCCTTGCAGAAGTGGCGCAACTTGTGGCCGAGACCCTGCCCAAACCGAGCCCAGCACATCTCGACGATCTCAAGGCACGGAGCGGCACATGCCCGATGCCGTAATGCTCTTCGCGGCGGGGCGGGGCACGCGGATGGCGCCGCTCACCGATCACCTGCCCAAACCGCTGGTGGAGGTGGCTGGTCGACCGCTGCTGGATCACGCGCTCGAATTGGTGACAGCGGCTCGGATCGACCATTGCGTGGTCAACACCCACTACCGCGCCGTGCAGATCGCCGAGCATCTCGCAACACGCCCTGAGATCCTGATCAGCGAAGAGCCCGAGGAACGGCTCGAGACCGGTGGCGGGTTGCGCGCGGCCTTGCCACTGCTTGGCCCCGGGCCGGTTTTCACCCTGAATTCCGACGCAGTCTGGTCCGATCCAACCGCCTTGTCGCAATTGCGCGCGACTTGGGATCCGACCCGGATGGATGCGCTCTTGCTGCTCATCCCGGCGGAGCACGCCCATGGTCATCGCGGCGCAGGAGACTTCACCTGTGCCGCCGATGGGCGCCTGACCCGCAGCGGGCCGCTCACCTATACCGGGGCGCAGATCCTCAAACCCGACGGTCTTGCGGACATCCCGGATCGCGTGTTCTCTCTCAACCTGCTCTGGGACCAGATGGCCGCGCGTGGGCGGCTCTGCGGGCTTGTCTATTCGGGGCATTGGGCGGATGTGGGCACGCCTTCGGGCATCGAGATCGCCGAAACCATGCTCGCGGCGCATCAATGACAGGGCCGTCCCTCTTTCCCGAAACGAAGGAGCCACGGGTCTTCGGCGTGCCCATCGGCCTCGACTTTCCGCAGGCCAGTCTGGATGGATTGCTTGCGCGGCTCGAGGGTCAACCGCCCGAAGCGCTCGCCCGGGTCGAGATCTATGTGAACACCGCGCGGATGCAGCGTCGGCTCAAGGACCTCTTGTCACGGGACGGCCGGGCGGGCTTTCTGCCCCGGATCCGGCTGCTGACCGATATCGGGGCGCGCGATCTCACGTTGCCACCTGCCACGCCGAACCTGCAGCGACAGTTGGAGCTGAGCGCGCTCGTAGCCGAGCTCCTCGCCGCCGCCCCAGATATCGCGCCTCGCTCCGCACTGTTCGATCTCTCGGCGAGCCTCGTGCGGCTGCTCGATGAATGCGAGGGCGAAGGCGTGTCTCTGGACAGGCTCACCAGCCTCGATGTCGGCGACCTCTCGGCCCATTGGGAGCGCGCCCTGCGCTTCATCTCGATCGTCGCGCCCTTTCTCGACAGCAGCTCGGCACCGCCCGGACCGCAGGGGCGCCAGCGCCAGGCGGTCCTGCGCCAGATCGCCCGGTGGGAGACCACGCCACCCTCGCATCCGATCCTGATCATCGGCTCCACCGGATCTCGCGGCACCACCGCGCGCCTGATGGAGGCGGTGGCCCGTCTGCCTCAGGGCGCGCTGATCCTGCCCGGGTTCGACTTTGATCAACCCGCCTCCGTCTGGTCGCGCATGACCGATGCGCTCAGCCATGAGGATCATCCGCAATTTCGCTATGCCCGTCTTCTTGCGGATCTGGATCTGCGGGCGGAAGACCTGCCCCACTGGATCGAGCGCCCCGCCCCTGCGCCTGCCCGGAACCGGCTTGCCTCCCTGGCTCTGCGCCCGGCCCCGGTCACGGATCAATGGCGGGCCGAGGGTCCCGGCCTGTCGGAGATCCCCGAAGCGCTGGCCGGTGTGACCCTGATCGAGGCCAGCTCCCAACGGGAAGAGGCATTGAGCATCGCCACGGCCCTGCGCGCGGCGGCGGCGGGGAACCGGCATGTGGCGCTGATCACACCGGATCGAACCCTGACCCGACAGGTCACCGCAGCGCTCGATCGCTGGCGCATCCTGCCCGATGACAGCGCGGGCAAACCCCTGATCCTGTCGCCCCCCGGGCGGCTCTTGCGCCACGTGGCGGCGCTCATGGGAACGGAGCTCAAGGCGGCCGATCTGCTCGTCACGCTGAAACATCCGCTGACCCATTCCGAGCATCCCGAGCGGGGGCAGCATCTGCTCCATACCCGCGATCTGGAACTGTGGTTCCGCAAGACGCCCGGTCGCGCGGTGACGCCCGAAAGCCTGCGTGCATGGGCTCGAACCCCGCAGGCCAAAACCGAGGCCGTGGATCCCAGCCGGGCCCCTTGGGTGGACTGGGTGATCGCCACGCTCTTTGACCTCGCCCGGACACCGCCGCAATCCATCGCAGATCTGGAGACCTTGCACCGGGCGCGCACCGAGCAGCTCGCCGCAGGACCGGACCGCCCCGGCTCCGGCGGATTGTGGGATATGGAGGCCGGGGCGCAGGCGCTCAAGTCCCTCGACCAGTTGCGCGATGCTGCCGATGCGGGTGGGACAATCACACCGAGGGACTATGGGGCCTTGCTCGCCTCGATCCTCGCGGCGGGCGAAGTGCGGGATCCGATTCAGCCCGATCCGCGGATCACCTTCTGGGGCACGCTGGAGGCCCGGGTCCAAGGCGCAGATCTTGTCATCCTTGCCGGGTTGAACGAGGGCATCTGGCCCGGCCTTCCCGACCCGGACCCGTGGATGAACCGGCGCATGCGCCATGAGGCGGGGCTCTTGGTCCCGGAACGGCAGGTCGGGCTCTCGGCCCATGACTTCCAGCAGGCTTTTGGCGCCAAGGAGGTCATCCTGACCCGCGCGACCCGGGACAGCGAGGCGGAAACCGTGCCGTCGCGCTGGCTGAACCGGTTGACCAACCTGCTCGACGGGATCGGACAGACCGGACAGACCGCCCTTGCGGAGGCGCGCGCGCGCGGGGACGCGCTGATCGCGACCGCCGGGCAGCTTGACCGGCCGGGGCGCAGCGCGCCTGCCTCCCCCCGCCCCTCGCCCAAGGTCCAACGCAGCCAGATCCGTCCGCGGATCTCAGCTTCGCGGGTCGAGACCCTTATCCGCGACCCGTATCAGATCTATGCCAGCGACGTGCTGAAGCTGCGGCCTCTGGAACCGCTCGATCCCGGGCCGACACCGGCCCTGCGGGGGACCGTGTTCCACGCGATCATGGAGGCTGCGCTGAAGGACCTGCCCAAGGGGGCGGAGATCACCGAAGCCCATCTGATTGACACCGCCACGCAGGTGATTGGTGAGGCCGTGCCCTGGCCCGAAACACAGTTGCAATGGGTTGCGCGCTTTGCCAGCTTCGCGGGTCCTCTCGCTGCCGCAGAGCGCGCGCGTCTTGCCAGTGCGCAGCCCCTCGCGCTGGAGGTTGAGGGGCAAACCCTGCTGAGCAATGGGGTCACCCTGTCCTGCAATGCGGACCGGATCGACCGGACCGAGGATGGCGGCATCGTGCTCTATGACTACAAGACCGGGCAGCTGCCCTCGCCCAAGCAGATCGACGCGCTGGTCAAGCAGCTCCATCTGGAGGCGATCATCGCAGTGGCCGGGGACTTCAAGGATCTGCCTCCGCTCGATGTCACCCGGATCAGCTATCTGAGGCTCAACAAGGGGCTCGGCGACACGACCCGCGACCTCGCGCCCGACGAGATCGGCAAGGCGCGGGAGGCATTTGTCGACATCCTCGACGGGTTCCTTGCGGGGACGCGCGGCTACACCGCCCGCCGGATGCCGCGCGACCTGAAACATGTCTCGGAATACGACCATCTCAGCCGATTTGGGGAGTGGGATCAGACCGACCTCCCCAGCCCGGAGGAGATGCCATGACCGCGCCCAACGACGCCAGCCTCGCGCAGATGCAAGCCGCGGATCCCGCCTATTCGGTCTGGCTTTCGGCGAATGCGGGGTCGGGCAAAACCAAGGTGCTGACCGACCGGGTGGCGCGGCTGCTGCTCGATGGCGTGCTGCCGGAGCGGATTCTCTGCCTGACCTACACGAAGGCAGCGGCGAGCGAGATGCAGAACCGCCTGTTCCGGACCCTTGGCGCGTGGTCGATGCTTGAGGATGGGGATCTGCGCGAAAAACTCGGGGCCCTGGGGCTCTCGCGCGCAGAGCTGACGGAGGATCTTTGCCGGACGGCGCGCACGCTTTTTGCGCGGGCGATCGAGACGCCGGGCGGGCTCAAGATCCAGACGATCCACTCCTTCTGCGCGGGGCTTTTGCGACGCTTTCCGCTGGAGGCCGAGGTCTCCCCCCAGTTCAAGGAGATGGACAGCCGCGCCGAAGCAGAGCTTTTGCAGTCGGTCCTGCGCGACATGGCAACGGGCCCGGATCAGGCTCTTTTTCAGGCGCTTTCGCAGGATATCGACGAAGCGGTCCTGCCCAATCTGATCCAGACCCTGCTGAAACATCGCGGGCAGTTCGAGGTTGAGCCGGATCCGGGCGCGATCTATCGCGCGCTGGAGCTGGATCCGGACGACACGCTGGACGCGTTGGTGGACCGGACGCTTCTGCCCGGGGATGGCGCGCTGCTGGATCGGGTGGCGACGGCCTGCGCTGCCGGCACCGCCACGGACCAGATGGCTGCGGCCAAGCTGCGCGGCGTGATCGCCACCGCCATGGGGCCGGGTTGGATGGAGGCGCTCGAGGGTGTGGTGCTCTTTGGGGCCAAGGCGAAGTCGCCCTTCGGCGCTAAGATCGACGGGTTTCCGACCAAGGCGACACGCACGGCGCTCGGCCCGGACCAAGACGCGCTCAACGCGCTGATGACCCGGATCGAGGAGGCGCGCGATACACGGCTGGCACTCGGGCTTGCGGCCATGACCGTCCGGATCCATGCCTTCGCCCATGCCTTCATCCGCCGCTATCAGGATGGCAAGCAAGCGCGTGGTTGGCTGGATTTTGACGATCTGATCCTGCGGGCGCAGGCGCTTCTGACGGATCCGGGGGTCGCGCAATGGGTGCTCTTCCGGCTCGATGGCGGGATCGACCACATGCTGGTGGACGAGGCACAGGATACCGCGCCCGTGCAATGGGAGGTCATCCGCCTTCTGACGCGCGAATTCACCGCAGGACAAGGCGCGCGGACCGATATCCAGCGCACGATCTTCGTGGTCGGCGACCAGAAGCAGTCGATCTATTCCTTTCAAGGGGCGGATCCGGCAGGGTTCGACCGGATGCGCGGCCATTTCGGGACGGCACTGGCGCAGGTCGGCACACCGCTCGAAGAAAAGCTATTGCTCTATTCCTTCCGATCCTCGCGGGCGGTGCTGCAGCTGGTCGACCAGACCTTTGCGCTTTTTGCACATCGCGGGCTCGGCAGCGCGTCCCAGCATCTGGCGTTCCACCCGGATCTGCCCGGGCGCGTGGATCTCTGGCCTGCCCTGCCCAAGACTGAAGCGGAGGAGGCGCGGCCCTGGACCGATCCCGTGGATCAGCCCGCACAGGATGATGCGCGGCTCGTTCTGGCCCGCAAGATCGCAGGCGAGATCCGCGCGATGCTGGATGCCGGGACACAGATCACCACAGCACGAGGCGAAACCCGACCCGTCACGCCCGGTGATATCCTGATCCTCGTGCAGCGCCGATCCGAGATCTTCCATGAGCTGATCCGGGCCTGCAAAACCGAAGCCCTGCCCATCGCCGGATCGGACCGCCTGCGCGTCGGAGCGGAACTGGCTGTGCGAGACCTCATGGCGCTGCTGGCTTTTGCCGCGATGCCCGAGGACAGTCTGTCGCTGGCCTGCGTGTTGCGCTCCCCCCTCTGCGATTGGAGCGCGGCGGAGTTGCACGCCCTGGCGCAACCCCGGGAAACGCCCTTCCTTTGGGCCGCCCTGCGCGATGCGGGGGAGGCCCATGAGGAAACAATCGCCTTCCTGCAAGACATCATGAACCAAGCGGATTTCCTGCGCCCCTATGACCTGCTCGACCGGATCCTGACCCGGCATGGGGGCCGCGAACGCCTGATCGCGCGGCTCGGGGCCGAGGCGGAGGAAGGGGTCGATGTCCTCCTCGCGCAGGCTTTGCAGTATGAGCAGGCGGAGGTGCCGAGCCTGACCGGGTTCGTCAACTGGTTCCGTCAGGACGATATGGAGATCAAGCGCCAGATCGATGCCCGCCGGGACGAGATCCGGGTGATGACCGTGCACGGGGCCAAGGGGCTGGAGGCGCCGATCGTGATCCTGCCCGATTGTGCCAAGCCAAGGGGCAATCCCGGGCGCACCATGATGCTGCCCCTGCCCGAGGGTCCGCTGGTCTGGGCTGGCAATGACGCCTCCCGCCCGCGCCAGTGTCAGAGCGTGGCCCAGGACCACAAGACCCGCGCCGATGATGAGCGGATGCGGCTCCTCTACGTGGCACTGACCCGAGCCGAGACCTGGCTGATCGTGGCCGCAGCGGGAGAGACCGGCGCAGGCGCGGACAGCTGGCATGCCATGGTCACCACGGGGATGGGCGCGATGGACGGGGCTCTGCCCCTGGACACCCCCACGGGCGAAGGATTGCGGGTGACCCATGGGGACTGGCCCGTCAACGGGACCCGAGCGATAGAAAAGGAGACGGCGGCCCCGCCCCCCACACCGCCCAGCGCACCGCTGGCCCCCCCGCCCGCAACGCCCGATCGGATCACCCCCTCTCGCCTTGAAGGGGCGAAGATCATCGAAGGCGGTGAGGCAGGTCTCGACAAGGCGGCGGCCATGGCGCGGGGGGACCGGATCCACCGCTTGCTCGAACACCTGCCCGCCCTGACCCGAACGGACTGGTCCGCATCTGCGCCCGCGCTGCTGGAGGGGGCCGAGGATAGCGCCGCCTGTCTGGCCGAAGCGCAAGCGGTGCTCGACGCGCCAGATCTTGCGGAGCTCTTCGCGCCCGACACATTGGCCGAGGTTGACCTAACCGCGCCCCTGCCCAGCCTTGGCGGGCAGCAGATGATCGGAACGGTGGACCGGTTGCTGGTGACGCCAGATCGCATCCTCGCCGTGGATTTCAAAACGAATGCGGTGGTCCCGGCCCGGCCTGAGGATGTGCCCTTGGGTCTTTTGCGGCAGATGGGCGCCTATGCCGAAGCGCTCTCCGCGATCTATCCGGATCGCCCGGTGGAGACAGCACTTCTCTGGACCCGGACCGCGACGCTCATGCCCCTGCCGCACAAGCTGGTGATCGCTGCGTTGCAAACCAAAGCCTCAGCTTGACCTTTCCCGAGCTGCTTCCTACGTTCCGTCCCCGAGATATGCATCCCCAAGGAGGGTTCCGACATGGCCACTGTTGCCGTTACCGACGAGACATTCGAAGCCGAAGTCACCAACTCCGATATCCCCGTTGTCGTGGATTTCTGGGCTGAGTGGTGCGGCCCCTGCAAACAGATCGGCCCGGCGCTCGAAGAGCTCAGCGAACACTATGACGGCCAGGTGAAGATCGCCAAGATCAACGTGGACGAGAACCCGAACTCCCCGGCACAGATGGGCGTCCGCGGGATCCCGGCACTGTTCATGTTCAAGGACGGCCAGGTCATCTCGAACAAGGTTGGCGCGGCCCCCAAGGCGGCGCTGCAAAGCTGGATCCAGGAAGCGCTCTGATCGCGCAAGGATCCGGTTCGAGACTGAGACAAGGGCGCTTTCGGGCGCCCTTTTTCGTGCCCGATCCGCATCGTCGCCGCCCTCCGGAGGCCGGAGACATTGCGAAACCGGGGGCGCGCCCGCATATAAGACCGGCAAAGACGGAGGCCCCCATGGCAGACACAGATTTCCCCGGCTGGCACGGGACCACGATCATCGGCGTGAAAAAGGACGGCAAAGTCGTTGTCGCGGGCGATGGTCAGGTCAGCCTCGGCCAGACCGTGATCAAGGGCACCGCCCGCAAAGTGCGCCGGCTGAGCCCCGGGGGTCATGACGTGGTGGCGGGGTTTGCAGGCTCCACCGCCGATGCCTTCACCCTGCTAGAGCGGCTCGAAGCCAAGCTCGAAGCCACGCCCGGCCAGCTGCAGCGCGCCGCCGTCGAGCTCGCCAAGGATTGGCGGACGGATAAGTACCTGCAAAAGCTCGAGGCGATGCTGATCGTGACCGATGGCCGCCATCTTCTAGTGATCACCGGGGCGGGTGACGTTCTGGAGCCCGAGCACAATATCGCGGCCATTGGGTCCGGCGGGAACTTCGCGCTCGCCGCCGCCCGGGGCCTGATCGAGACCGACCATGACGCGGAGACCGTGGCGCGCAAGGCCATGCAGATCGCCGCCGATATCTGTGTCTATACCAACGGAAACCTGACCGTTGAGGCGATCGAGGCCTGAGGCCCGACCTGCCCCGCGTCTTGCGTTTTCCGCCCACATCCTTACCTAGCGACCAGTTCTACCGCAGGAGACCCCCCCTTTGACCGACCTGACCCCCCGCGAAATCGTGTCCGAACTGGATCGCTTCATCATCGGCCAGAAGGACGCCAAACGCGCGGTCGCCGTCGCCCTGCGCAACCGCTGGCGGCGCAAGCAGCTGAGCGATGATCTCCGCGAAGAGGTTTATCCCAAGAACATCCTGATGATCGGGCCGACCGGTGTCGGCAAGACCGAGATCAGCCGCCGTCTGGCCAAGCTTGCCCGGGCCCCCTTCATCAAGGTCGAGGCCACGAAATTCACCGAAGTAGGCTATGTGGGCCGCGATGTTGAGCAGATCATCCGCGATCTGGTCGAAAACGCGATCACCATGACCCGCGAGCATATGCGCGATGAGGTCAAAGCCAACGCCCACAACGCCGCCGAGGAACGGGTGATCGAGGCGATTGCTGGCACCGATGCCCGTGAAGCGACCCGCGAGATGTTCCGCCGCAAGCTCAAGGCGGGCGAGCTGGACGACACGGTGATCGAGCTTGAGGTCGCGGACAATTCCAACCCCATGGGCATGTTCGACATTCCCGGTCAGCCCGGCATGGGTCAGATGGGCGGCGGGATGAACCTCGGCGATATCTTCGGCAAAGCCTTTGGCGGGCGCACCGTGCGCAAAAAGATGACCGTGGCCCAGAGCTATGAGGTTCTGATCGGCGAAGAGGCGGACAAGCTACTCGATGACGAGACGGTCAACCGCACCGCCGTGAGCGCGGTGGAGCAAAACGGCATCGTGTTTCTCGACGAGATCGACAAGGTCTGCGCCCGCTCGGATGCACGTGGCGGGGATGTCAGCCGCGAAGGAGTGCAGCGCGACCTGCTGCCCCTGATCGAAGGCACCACCGTCAGCACGAAATACGGCCCGGTGAAGACCGATCATGTGCTCTTCATCGCCTCCGGCGCCTTCCACATCGCGAAACCTTCGGACCTTCTGCCGGAATTGCAGGGCCGTTTGCCCATCCGGGTCGAGCTGCGCGCCCTGACCGAGGCGGATTTCGTGCGGATCCTGACGGAAACCGACAACGCGCTGACCCTGCAATACACCGCCCTGATGGGCACCGAGGAGGTGACCGTGTCCTTCACCGAAGATGGTATCGCCGCCCTCGCCCGCATCGCTGCCGAGGTAAACCAGTCGGTGGAAAACATCGGCGCGCGGCGGCTCTATACAGTGATGGAGCGGGTCTTTGAGGAGCTCAGCTTCTCCGCCCCGGATCGCTCCGGCGACGAGATCGCGGTGGATGCGGCCTTTGTCGAGGCCAATCTCGGCGCGCTCACCAAGGACACGGATCTCAGCCGCTACGTGCTCTGAGCTTTCCTTTGTTCACGCCCGGCCCTAAGGCTGGGCCATGGCGCATCCCGGATTCCTTCGCAGCAATGCCCGCTGGCTCGGCGCTGGCGGGTTGCTCGCGTTTTCAAGCAGCTACGGCCAGACCTTCTTCATCTCGATCTTCGCGGGCGAGATCCAAGAGAGCTTTGGTCTGAGCCACGGCGCTTGGGGCGCGATCTATGCCAGCGGCACCCTCGCTGCCGCAGCCGCAATGGTCTGGCTCGGTGCGCTGACCGATCATCACCGGGCGCGCAATCTGGGGCCCTGGGCCATGGGTGGGTTGGCTTGCGCCTGCCTCACCATGGCGGTGAACCCTTGGGTTTGGGCGTTGCCGGTGGTGGTGTTCGCCCTGCGGCTCAGCGGTCAGGGGATGCTCAGCCATATCTCCCGCGTGGCGATTGCCCGTTGGTTCACGGCAACCCGGGGCAAGGCGATTGCCGTCTCTTCCCTGGGCTTTTCCCTGGGGGAGGCTATGCTTCCGTTGATCTTCGTTGCGCTTCTGACTGTGGCACCTTGGCGAGAGCTTTGGGTTCTGACGGCAGCTCTGGCACTTTTGACCATCCCGCTTTTGCGCATGCTCCTGCGGGAGGAGCGGACACCTCAGAGCTTCGCCGCAACCTATGATGCCACAGGCCTTGGAAACCGCCATTGGAGCCGCACGGAAGTGCTCCGCAACCCTCTGTTCTGGGGTCTGGTCCCGGGCCTGATCGCCCCGCCTGCCCTGATCACCGCGTTCTTCTTTCAACAAGTCCATTTGGCCGAAGCCAAGGGCCTCCCACATCTGGAGCTCGTCGCCCTCTTCCCGATCTATTCCGGTCTCTCCATCCTCGCGATGCTGAGCACGGGCGCACTGATCGACCGGTTGGGGAGCATGCGATTGATGCCGCTCTATCTTTTGCCACTGGCGCTTGGGTTCCTGATCCTCGCCAGCGCTGAAACCCCCTGGACGATTGGTCTCGCCATCGGGTTGTTGGCGATCACGGCCGGGGCCAATAACGCCCTGCCCGCGGCCTTCTGGGCGGACAGTTTCGGAACCCGGCATCTCGGCGCGATCAAGGCCGTCGCCACCGCACTAATGGTGGTCGGATCAGCCATCGGGCCGCTTTTCACCGGGTTCGGGATAGATGCAGGGCTCAGCTTTCCGGCGCAAATGCCCTGGATCAGTGTCTATGTCCTCGGGTCCGTCCTGCTCCTGACCCTGTGTCTGCGGCGATTGCGGAGCTTGGGACGCTAGCGGGTCCGGCGCAGATAGACGTAGTAGGCCCCACCCCCGCCATGACGGATATGGGCCTGACTGACCTGCAAGACGACCGCGTTCAGGGGCGGGATTTGCAGCCAATGGGGCACCTGATGGCGCAATACGCCGAGCCGTTCGGGGATCGGCCCACCTGCATCGCGATCCTTGCCCTTGCCGGTGATGACCAGTACGAGCCGCTTGCCCTGAGCATGAGAGCCGAGAATGAACCGGTTCAACGCCGGATGCGCCTGTGCCAGCGTCATGCCATGAAGATCAATCCGTCCCTCCGGGCTGAGCTTGCCGCGTTTCAACCGCCCAAAGGCCTTGCGATCCATAGCAACCGGCGCCGCGCGGATCTGATCGGCCATGCTGGGCGCGATGTCATGACTGACCCGGGTCTGCGCCTTTTCCCCGATCGAGAAGGGCGAAACAGGCTCTACAACGGGGGTTTTCGGCGTTCTTTTAGGGCGTTCGATATCCGTTGGCTTTGGCAAGCTTGTCTTGTGAAGCGGCGTTGCGGTTTCGGCGACACGCTGCCACAAGGCCTCCTCCTCGGGGCGCAATCGTCTCGGGGGGCGCTTGGACATCTCAATCCCCGCTTTCCGCGTAGGCGAGTGCCATCTCGATTGGCAACAGAACGACCATCCGGCCCGGGTCGCGAATACGACCGGCCTGCGCCCCCGCAGCCTCCCCGGTGCCGTAGAAGATATCGGCCCGTTGCGCGCCCTTGATCGCCGAGCCGGTATCCTGCGCGATCACGAGCCGGTTCAACGGACGCGCGCCGCCCTTCTCGATCCAGACCGGCGCGCCGAGCGGGGTGAAGGCCGGATCCACCGCGATCGACCGCATCTCGGTGATCGAGCGGTTCATCGCGCCAAGCGGCCCGAGATAGGCCGGCACTTGCGAGACCTCGCGAAAGAAAACGAAGGATTTGTTGTGATGCAGAAGGCGCCGCCCCTCCGCCCCATTGGCCCGCACCCAATCCTTGATCCGATCGGCAGAGACCTGGTGCGGTTGGAAGAGACCCCGGCGCACCAGCTCACGCCCGACAGAACTGTAGTCATGGCCGTTCTTGGCCGCGAACCCCACGCGGAGAACATCGCCATCGGGCAGGCGCAGCCGACCAGAACCCTGAACCTGCAGGAAAAACACGTCCACCGGGTCACGCGCATAGGCGATCTCGAGCCCGCGCCCATCGAGGAGGCCGCCCTCTTCCAACTGACCCCGCGTGTACCACGCCTGGCCGCGCGGCAATTCGGGCGGACGACGATAGAGCGGGTATTGATAGGGACCCTCGCGCCGGAGCGAGGCGCGCAGTTCCGGTTCATAATAGCCGGTGAAAAGAGCCTCTTCCTCTCCGCCGATCAGAACGGGCAAAAACAGGCTCTCAAAAAACCCGCGGGCGTCTTCGGTGTCACGCGCCAAGGCACAAACCGAGCCCCAGGCCGAGTCTTTCAGATCGACACAGGTTGTCCGAAATGCCTCCAACGCCTCCATGTGAGCGTCCTCCGCCCAACCAGGCAGGTCGTCGAAGGACAAAAGCTCAACAGAAGCGCCGTGTGCCGCAGTGCCAACCATCAGAGACAGCCCGGCAAGCGCCGCGCCCAGTCGCCTCATTCCCCGGTCGCAACAAGCCGCCAGTTCGGGTCATCCGACCCCATGATCCGCGCAAAGGTCCAGGCATCGCGCTGGCGCTTGATCTCGGTGCTGTCACCGTCAACGATCTCGCCTTCCGCGTTGCGGACCGCAAAGACCAGCTCGGCCACAAAGCGCACGGTGATCTCACCCTCGGAGGTGTCCCGATCAAAGGCAGCTTCGACAAGGCTCGTCTCACGGACACCGATGAACTCGGCTTCCACCGTCAGACCTTGCTCGGCCCGTTGGGAAATCACCTCGTCAAAGGCCTCGTAAAGCTCTTCGGACAGGAAGTTCTGCACTTCCGACAGATCGCCATTTTCGAATGCCATGAGGATCCACTCATAGGCGCCGCGGGATCCGGAGAGGAACTCGCTCACATTAAAGCCCGGCTCGGCCATTTTCATGGCCGCCAGCGCCTTGGCACTGTCGCTTCCATCGGGCACGTGGTCGATGATGTCGTTATCTGGTCCGCCTTCGATCACTTCGAAATCACGACGGGGCGAGACGTCCCGCTCAGGCGCGTCCAGAGGCATCGGTTTCTTCTCAAACCCTTCGCGGGTGCCAAGAACGCTGCGCAGCCGGAGGATCAGGAAGACAGCGACTCCAATCAGAACCAGGATTTGGAGCATGTTAGAATTCATTGGATCCTCGCGCGGCGGTGTATCTATGGTATCTCGGGTCAGATTGCATATGTAAGGTCGAGCCGGTGGCAAGTCCACCTTCACCCCTGCCCCGGAGGAGCTTAAAATGTGGCTCTTTGTGCTCTTTGTGGCCGTGCCCTTGATCGAGATCGCTTTGTTCATTCAGGTGGGCGGGGCGATTGGCCTCTGGCCGACACTCGCCGTGGTGGTGTTGACGGCACTTTTGGGCACAACACTTGTCCGCTCCCAAGGCCTTCAGGCGATGAATGACCTGCGGGGATCCTTCTCGGAATTGCGCGATCCGTCCGAGGCTCTGGCCCATGGGGCGATGATCCTGTTTTCCGGCGCGCTTTTGCTGACGCCCGGGTTTTTCACCGATGCGGTGGGCTTTGCCCTTCTGATCCCGCCCGTGCGGCTCGCGATCATGCGCTATGCGAAATCGCGGATCAACGTGCAGAAGTTCGAGATGGGCGCGGGACCGCAGCGCGCGCGCCCGGCCTCGGAGCAGACCATCGATACAGAGTACACGGATCTGGACATGACTGAGCCCGGGCCCAGCGGCCCGTCCGGCTGGACGAAAGACCCGAGCCGGGATTGAGGGGCCGCGCGCATCCTGATAGGAGCGGCTCCAATCAGATAACCCGACGAGGATTCCATGGCTGACGAAACCACGAACGGCGCCGCCGCGCCGCAAGAACAGCAGGCAATGCCGCAACTCAAGATCCTGGCGCAATTCATCCGCGACATGTCTTTCGAGAACATTGCCGCGCAGAAGGGCCTGCAGGGCGATGCGCAGCCCGACATTCAGGTGCAGGTGAACCTCGACGCCAAGAAGCGTCCGACGGATAACCAGTACGAAGTCGCGATGAAGCTCAACATCACCGCCAAGACCAAGGATAGCGGTGATATGATCTTCGGGCTTGAACTCGAATATGCCGGTGTCTTCCACATCGAGAACGTGCCGGACGAGCAGATGCACCCCTTCCTGCTGATCGAGTGCCCGCGGATGATCTTCCCCTTCGTGCGTCGCATCGTGTCGGATGTGACCCGCGACGGGGGCTTCCCGCCGCTGAACCTCGACCTGATCGATTTCGTGGCGCTCTACCGTCAGGAACTCGCCCGTCGCGCCGCTGCTCAGCAGGCCGCGCCGACCGCTCAGGCCTAAGAAGTCAGCGCGCTTTTGCCCAAAGCGCGCCATCCCCAAGCTTCTCGACAAAGGCGGCGTGAGCCGCCTTTTCCGTGTCTGTGATCCGGGGCGGCAGAGGGGTCGGGCGGGCAGCAACCCGCTGCGCCTGTCCTGCAACCCCTGCCCCGGCACTGGCCGTGCGCGCGCCAAGCTCCAGTCCCGGCTGCTGACCCCCAATCAGTTCGAGATAAACCTCCGCCAGAATCTCGGAGTCGAGAAGAGCCCCGTGCTTTTCCCGCGCGGAGTTATCGACCCCGAACCGGCGGCACAGCGCATCCAGCGACGCTGGAGAGCCCGGGAACTTCTTCCGCGCAATCGCCAGGGTATCGAGCGCCTGATCCATCGGCAAAAGCGGCTTGTTGGCCCAGCCAAGCTCCGCATTCAGGAACTTCATGTCGAAAGCCGCGTTGTGGATCACCAGCTTGGCGTCCCCGACAAACTCGACAAATTCATCGACGATCGCCGCAAAGACCGGCTTGTCCGCCAGAAACTCATCACCGAGCCCATGCACCTCAAACGCCGATTGCGGCATGCTCCGCTGCGGGTTGATATATTGGTGATAAACCTTGCCCGTGGGCATGTGGTTATAGAGTTCGACCGCGCCGATCTCGACGATGCGATCCCCTTCCGAAGGCTCGAATCCGGTGGTTTCCGTATCCAGGACGATCTCACGCATCTTGGCTCTCCGATAGGCGTTGCATCACAGTGTCGACGCCCGCTTCGGCGCTGTCCAGTGTCTCGGTCGAGATGACGATATCTGCGCGCGCGCGTTTCTCGGCATCGGGGGTCTGCTTGGCAAGAATGGTGTCAAACTGCGCTTCGGTCATGCCCGGCCGTGCAAGGACCCTTTCGCGTTGCTGGTCCGCAGGGGCCGAGACGACAACCACCAGATCCATCTGATCCACCGACCCGGTTTCAAAGAGCAGAGGAATATCGAGCAAAACGGCCTTGGCCCCTTTCGCCTCCGCCTCTGCCACAAAAGCCGCGCGATCCGCAGCGACGAGGGGATGGATCAAGCCTTCGATGGTCTTGAGCACCGATGGATCGCGGGCAATCTCGGCCTTCAAGACCTCACGATCCACGCCTTCACCCGCGAGAGCGTCCGGAAACAGGGTCGCGATGGCCACTGCCCCTGCCCCGCCCGGACCATAGAGACGATGCACCGCCGCATCCGCATCCCAAACCGGGACACCCCGAGCCGCGAACATCTTGGCCGTGGTGCTTTTGCCCATGCCGATGGAGCCAGTGAGCCCGATCTTGATCATTCCGCCAGCGCGGCCGCGCGCAGTTCCGGCGTGATCTCGGGGCGAAGTCCGAACCAGCGCTCAAACCCGGGCGCAGCTTGATGCAGGAGCATGCCCAACCCGTCCACAATCGGGTTTCCACGGGCCATCGCTGTCCCGAGAAGCTTGGTGATCAGGGGGCGGTAAACGATGTCCGTGACCACGGCATCCTTGGGTAGAGCATCAATGGAAATCGAGAGCTCCGGCTGCCCCTCCATGCCCAGCGAGGTCGTGTTGACCAGCGTCGTCGCGTCCTCAAGGACGTCCGACACCCGGTGCCAATCCACCACCGTCACGCGCGGACCGAAATCATTGCGCAGGCTCTCGGCCTTTACCCGTGTGCGGTTCGCCAAGCGGATCTCCGGCGCGCCGGCCTCGAGCAGGGCCGACAGAACACCGCGCGCGGCACCGCCCGCTCCGAGAACAACAGTGGGACCGGTGCGAGGGGACCAACCCTCAGCGCCCGCGCGCAAGTTCTCGATGAAACCATAGCCATCGGTATTGTCCGCATGGATCGTGCCGTCAGGCTGGAAGGTGATCGTGTTCGCCGCGCCGATCAGCGCCGCGCGATCTGACACGCGATCCGCGAGCTCCAACGCGCGTTCCTTATGGGGCAGCGTGACATTCACCCCTTTGAAACCGAGCTTTGGCAAGGCTCGGAACACCTCCGCCAGGTCCTGGCCCTGCACATGGAGCGGCACGTAATAGCCATCGATTCCATAGGTCCGCAGCCAATGCCCGTGCAGATGCGGCGAGCGCGAATGGGCGATCGGGTTTCCGATCACGCCAGCTATGGGAACCTTGTGGTCAGTCATCCGTCGATCTCTCCCCTCAAGGTGAGATAGCTCAACAATTCCAACAAGGGGAGGCCCAAAACCGTGAAATAATCTCCATCGACACGGGCAAAGAGCCGCGCACCCTCTTCCTCGAGTTTATAGGCTCCAACCGCATGCCGGACACTCTCCCAATTTCGGGCAACGTAATCCTTGATGTAGTCAGGTTGAACGGGCCGCATGGTCAGACGCACCTGCCCCACATGGCGCCAGATCGGCTTACCCTCGTGATAAATCACCGCCGCAGAATGGAGCCGATGGGTCTTGCCCGAGAGCATCGCAATCTGTGCCTCGGCATCTTCAGGCGTTTCCGGTTTCGACAAGAGAGAGCCCTCGATATCGAGCACCTGATCCGATCCGATGACCAGCGCATCCGGCACCTTGCGCCCAACCTTCTCTGCCTTCAACTCGGCCAAGGCGTCGGCCACGTCCCGCGGCGACGCCCCTTCCGACAAGAGAGATTGTGTGATCATCTCTTCATCGATCCGCGCCGGCTCCACACGCACTGGAACCCCGGCATTCTCAAGAAGGGTCCGCCGGATCTCGGACCCGGAGGCAAGCACGATGTTGACAGCCATGAGGATACCCCTGTGGATAGTTTGACCGCGACATGTCCACGGTTTTTGCCCGTTGGAAGGTGTTCACCTTCTGGTCCAAAGACAAGTCGAATAATTGCGAAACTGCGCGAAAACCATCCCATGTGGGCTGCGAGACAACGAGACCGGTCAAAACAGGACTGCTCTGAAACGATCCACAGATTTAAAGGTTTTTCCGGGACGTCAAGCTATTGGTTTTTCAGAATCAATCTGATCCATCCACAGAATGGGGAAATCTCATCCCCAACGGGACAACTCTGTGCATAACCAAAGAATTCGACTTATCCCCAGTCCCTACATCATCATCATCTTTTCTTTTCTTTCTATTTTATGAATAGAAGATCAGACCAATGAAGGAAGACAGATGGACCTCTATCCCTGGATCAAGTCCCTGCATGTGATCTCGGTGATCGCCTGGATGGCAGGTTTGTTCTACCTTCCCCGGCTCTTTGTCTATCACGTGGAATCCGATGCGGTTGCAGGGAAGACGAAAGAGCTTTTCGAGACCATGGAGCGTCGGCTTCTCAGAGCGATCATGAACCCGGCCATGATCTCCAGCTGGATCTTTGGCCTCTGGTTGGTCATGACGCCTGGTGTGGTGGATTGGGGGGCGATCTGGCCCTATACGAAGTTCGCGGCGATCCTTGGCATGACGTGGTTCCATATGTGGTGCGCCGGCCAGCGCAAGCAGTTGCTGGAAGGCACCGCCACTGTGACCGGATCTGGTTACCGAAAGATGAACGAGGTCCCGACAGTCCTAATGCTGGTTATCGTCTTCTCGGTCATCGCGCGCCCGTTCTGACCGGAACGTGCTGAGAGATTGACTCAGATCTTCTGTCGGTCTAGGAAGCTCGCCAACCCTCCGTCCGGATGGGCATCTTCACGAATACATAAATGATCTGCGCCCCTCTGAGGCGCCAGAATGGGATATCCCAATGACTCAAGAGCGTCTTGCCCTCGCTGACCTCAAGGCTATGAGCCCGGCTGACCTGCTTCCCATGGCGGAAGAACTGGAAGTCGAAAACGCCTCCACCATGCGCAAGGGCGACATGATGTTCGCCATCCTCAAGGAACGCGCCGAAGACGGGTGGGAAATCTCTGGCGATGGCGTGCTGGAAGTGATGCAGGACGGGTTCGGCTTCCTGCGCTCACCCGAGGCGAACTACCTGCCGGGTCCTGACGACATCTACGTCTCCCCGGAGAAAATCCGTCAGCACTCCCTGCGCACCGGTGACACGGTTGAGGGCGTTATCCAGGCGCCGCGGGAGAATGAACGCTACTTTGCGATTACCTCTGTGAGCCAGGTGAACTTCCAGGACCCGGAAATGGCGCGTCACAAGGTGAGCTTCGACAACCTGACGCCGCTTTACCCGGATGAACGCCTGAAGATGGAGATCGAGGATCCAACGATCCGCGATCGTTCCGCGCGGATTATTGATCTCGTGGCGCCGATCGGGAAGGGGCAGCGGTCGCTCATCGTGGCGCCGCCGCGGACGGGTAAGACGGTTCTTCTGCAGAACATCGCCAAGAGCATCGCAGCGAACCATCCCGAGTGTTACCTGATGGTGCTTCTGATCGACGAACGTCCCGAGGAAGTCACGGACATGCAGCGCTCGGTGAAGGGGGAGGTCATCTCCTCGACCTTTGACGAGCCGGCCTCGCGCCACGTGGCGGTGTCCGAGATGGTCATCGAGAAGGCCAAGCGCCTTGTGGAGCATAAACGCGACGTGGTGATCCTGCTCGATTCGATCACGCGCCTGGGTCGCGCCTTCAACACCGTGGTGCCGTCTTCTGGTAAGGTTCTGACCGGGGGTGTGGATGCCAATGCGCTCCAGCGTCCCAAGCGGTTCTTCGGTGCTGCTCGGAATATCGAGGAGGGCGGCTCGCTGACGATCATCGCCACCGCTCTGATCGATACCGGTTCGCGTATGGACGAAGTGATCTTCGAGGAGTTCAAAGGCACGGGTAACTCCGAAATCGTTCTGGATCGGAAAGTGGCGGACAAGCGCGTCTTCCCGGCGATGGACATCCTCAAATCCGGCACTCGGAAAGAGGACCTGCTGGTCGATGCCAAGGATCTGCAAAAGACCTTTGTGCTGCGCCGCATCCTGAACCCGATGGGCACGACGGATGCCATCGAATTCCTGATCTCGAAGTTGAAGCAGACGAAGACCAATTCCGAGTTCTTCGATTCCATGAACACCTAGACAGGTTCGGACCACGGTTATGGACACGATCTTTGCGCTGGCCACGGCGCCGGGCAAATCTGGTGTCGCCGTCATTCGGATCAGTGGCCCCAAGGCGTTCGTCTTGGGGCAGGGGATGGCCGGGTCACTTCCCGCGCCACGCGGATCCGCTTTGCGTGTTCTGAAAGACGCCCAAGGGGAGTTCCTGGATCAGGCCCTTGTTCTGTGTTTTGAGGGTCCAAGTAGCTTCACAGGAGAAAATATTGTTGAATTTCAAATACATGGGTCTCCTGCGATCATCTCTGCGGTCCTAAACCGTCTGTCTGAATTTGATGATGCACGCATGGCGGAGCCAGGGGAGTTCACCCGTCGTGCGCTCGAAAATGACCGGATGGATCTTGCACAGGTTGAGGGTCTTGGGGATCTGATCGAATCGGAAACTGAAGCACAGCGAAAGCAAGCTCTGCGTACCTTCTCAGGTCACCTGGGTACGAAGGTTGAGGCGTGGCGCTCAAAGCTGATCCGAGCGATGGCTCTCCTCGAGGTGACGATCGACTTCGCCGATGAGGAAGTCCCTGAGGACGTCTATCCGGAGGTTGGCCAATTGCTGTCCAGCCTGGCGACGGACTTCAAAGGAGAAATAGAAGGAAGCTATGTGGCGGAGCGTGTCCGGTCGGGTTTCGAGATCGCGATTATCGGGGCCCCCAATGTCGGTAAATCCACATTGCTGAATGCGCTCGCAGGTCGTGATGCGGCCATTACCTCCCATATTGCTGGAACGACGCGAGACGTGGTTGAGGTCCGTATGGATCTCAAGGGTCTGCCCGTCACTGTGCTCGACACGGCTGGGCTGCGCGAAACGGAAGACGAGATTGAGCAGATCGGGATTGCGCGTGCGCTGCAGCGGGCGGAGCAATCTGACCTGCGTGTTATTCTGTCCGAGACTGGGACGGCACCTGATAGTGTTATCGCCGAATCTTCAGATCTCCTAGTGCGGGCCAAGTCTGATTTGACGGACGTTTCGCGGGGTTTGAGCGTTTCCGGAAAGACAGGAGCAGGGGTGGACAGCCTCGTCGATGCTATTCACGACAGGTTGGTTGCTCTCGTTGGTTCTGTTGGAACGGCAACCCACGCGCGGCATCGTGCAGCGTTCAAGGCGGCTGAAGCCAGTATCTCGCGCGCTCAGGAAGGAATTGCCAGTGACCTGCCTGTGGAATTGGTGGTAGAAGACCTCCGTCAAGCAACCATCCATCTCGAATCTCTTGTCGGACGCGTCGGAATTGAAGATGTGCTCGGCGATGTTTTCTCCAGTTTCTGCCTCGGCAAGTGAGGGAGTGTTTCACGTGAAACAAACGGATTTCGATGTCATCGTCATTGGCGGTGGACACGCCGGCACCGAAGCCGCGGCTGCTTCGGCGCGTATGGGCGCGCGAACCGCTCTGGTGACGCTATCGCTCGACAATATTGGCGTGATGTCTTGCAATCCTGCGATTGGTGGCTTGGGCAAGGGGCATTTGGTTCGAGAGATCGATGCGCTGGACGGCGTTATGGGGCGCGTGGCCGATAAGGCAGGTATCCAGTTTCGTCTGCTGAATAAACGCAAGGGTCCAGCGGTTCAGGGACCGCGAGCGCAAAGCGATCGCCAGATCTATCAACGAGAAATGCGGCGGGAGATGGACTCGCTCGAGTCACTGACGCTTATCGCTGCCGAGGTCTGCGATTTGATCCAATCAGGTCAAACGATCCAGGGCGTTGTCGTTTCAGATGGTGTTGAACTGCGCGCACGCTCGGTCATCGTGACCACGGGGACGTTCCTCCGCGGGACGATCCATATTGGAGACCGCAGTTTCTCGGGCGGTCGGATGGGTGACAAGCCATCCATCAGGCTTGCTCAGCGGTTTGACGAGTTCGATCTGGTACTTGGACGCTTGAAAACAGGAACTCCGCCCAGATTGGATGGAGGGACGATCGACTGGACCGCTCTCGAGTCCCAGCCTGGGGATGAAGATCCAACCCTGTTTTCTTTTTTGTCCGATGCACCAACGGCGCAGCAGATCTCCTGCGGGATCACGCACACGAATACGCGAACCCACGACATCATCCGGAATAACCTGGATCGCTCCGCCATGTATGGTGGGCGGATCGATGGGGTAGGCCCGCGCTACTGTCCGTCGATTGAGGACAAGATTGTTCGCTTTGCGGATAAGTCTTCGCATCAGATTTTTCTTGAGCCCGAAGGGCTGAACACCAACACGGTTTATCCCAACGGTATTTCGACGTCGCTGCCTGAGGATGTGCAGGTGGATTACGTTCGGAGCATCAAAGGGTTGGAGCAGGCTGAGATCCTCCAACCGGGATACGCGATTGAGTATGATTATGTCGATCCTCGCGCCTTGGATCACACTTTGGCTGTTCGTGGCCTGGAGGGATTGTACCTCGCCGGTCAGATCAACGGGACAACGGGGTACGAGGAGGCTGCAGCGCAAGGGATGATCGCTGGCCTGAACGCTGCGTTGCCTGCGGGGGAAGACTATGTCCCCAGCCGGTCTACCTCCTATATCGGTGTCATGATCGACGATCTGGTGACCCATGGAGTCGCGGAACCCTACCGAATGTTCACGTCGCGGGCTGAGTATCGCTTGGCGCTTCGGTGTGACAATGCTGACCAGCGATTGACGCCTGTTGGTCTTGAGCTTGGGTGTGTTGGTGCGAAGCGAAGAGAGCGGTTCTCGAAGAAACAGGAGCAGTTGACGGCTGTCATGAACGGGTTAGCCGCGCACAGTCTGACGCCTAAGCAGGCCAATCTCGCAGGGATTAGGGTCAATGAGGATGGTCGACGACGGTCGGGTTTGGACCTCTTGGCTCTGCCCGAAGTGAGTATTGATCAACTGGCGGCCGTCTGGCAGGAAGTAACGACGGATCCGTCCATTGCTGATCAGGTCAAAATCGAGGCGACTTATGCCCATTACGTTGCACGGCAGAAACGTGACGTCGAAGCAATGAAGAAAGATGAGGCGCTCGGAATTCCGATCGACTTCGATTTCTCGGCAATTCCGGGTTTGTCGAATGAGGTTCGGGAGAAACTTCAGCGTGCGAAGCCCGAAAACCTCGGGCAGGCATCTCGGATCGAGGGTGTCACGCCTGCTGCGCTGACCCTTGTTTTGTCGTCCATACGCAAATCGCAGCTGCGTAACGCGGGCTGAGACTGTCGTGGATCTCGATCTTGTTTCACGTGAAACACTAGAACGCCTCCGTACCTACGAAGCGCTCACCAAAAAGTGGACACAGCGGATCAACCTTATAGCGCCTGCGACAGTTGATCAGTTGTGGACGCGGCATATCGAAGATTCAGCGCAACTTTACAGCTACTTGCCAGATGCGGCGGAGACCCTCGTGGACTTGGGCTCTGGTGCTGGCTTCCCGGCCCTGGTTCTAGCGATCTTGGCTGCCGACGATAGCCCCGATCTATCTGTGCATTGCATTGAATCCGATTCCCGTAAGTCGGTTTTCCTTCGGACAGTGGCTCGGGAAACGGGAGTTCAAGTTTCAGTCTTGAATGACCGCGTTGAATCCACCTCTCCAATGCAAGCGGATGTCATCACAGCCCGCGCATTCACTGCGCTTCCCGCTTTGCTTGAGGCATCGGCGCGCCACAGGAAATCCGGAGGAGTTTGCCTGTTTCCAAAGGGCAAAACCTACGAAAAGGAACTGGCCGCAGCGCGGGAAATGTGGAATTTTGAGTACACGGCCCATCCGAGTCAAACGGAGCAGGGCACGGTTATTCTTGAAGTTGGAGCTTTCGCGCGTGTCTGATTTTTCGCAGCAAACCCGTTCGCGTGTCATTGCGATCGCGAACCAGAAGGGTGGGGTTGGGAAGACGACCACAGCCATCAACCTCGCAACTGCGTTGGCGCTGTCTGGAAAGACCGTGTTGATCATTGATCTCGATCCGCAGGGTAACGCGTCCACCGGTCTGGGCTTTCCGCCGGAAGAGCGGACTCTGTCGACATACGATTTGCTGATTGAAAATGCGGAGATCTCTGATGTTTCACGTGAAACATCTATCGAGAATCTCTACCTCGCTCCGGCGACAACGGACTTGAGCTCCGCAGATATCGAGTTGATTTCCAACAGTCGCCGTGTGTTCAAGCTTCGTACAGCGTTGACGCAGTTGTCCAACATGCCCAAGCGGATTGACTACGTTCTTGTCGACTGTCCTCCAAGTCTGAATCTCCTGACGATCAACGCGATGGTGGCGGCAGATTCTGTCCTCGTGCCGCTTCAAAGCGAGTTTTTTGCGCTGGAAGGCCTGTCCCAACTTCTAATGTCGGTGCGCGAGGTTCGAGAGACGGCCAATCCGAAGCTTCGGATCGAAGGTGTGGTTCTCACGATGTATGACCGGCGCAACAACCTTTCGCGTCAGGTTGAAGAGGATGCCCGCGAGAACCTGGGCGACCTTATTTTCAAGACGATTATCCCCAGAAATGTGCGGGTCAGCGAGGCGCCGTCCTATGCGATGCCCGTGATTAAATACGATCCGACATCCCTGGGATCGCAAGCGTATCTCGGTCTCGCCGAGGAAATACTTGAACGCCACAGCCTGGTCGCGTGAGGAGAGCAACATGAGCGCAGAGAAAAAAGCAGAGCGCCGCGGTCTCGGGCGTGGTTTGTCCGCGTTGATGGCGGATGTGAACATTGGAACTACGGAGAGTGCCGAAGCTTCAACGGTTGAGCGCTCGAATAGTGCTGACCTCCGGGTTCCGATCGAGATGGTACGCCCGAACCCGGACCAACCGCGGCGTGTCTTCACCCAAGACGACCTGGATAGTCTTGCTGACTCCATTCGCGAGAAGGGGGTTCTTCAGCCGCTGATCGTGCGACGGGATCCTGACGATGCTGAGATGTACCAGATTGTGGCGGGTGAACGTCGCTGGCGGGCGTCTCAACTGGCGCAGCAGCACGATATTCCAGTGCTCGTGCGTGAGCTCTCAGATACGGAATCCCTCGAAGTTGCGATCATTGAGAATATCCAACGCGCGGATTTGAACCCGGTGGAAGAAGCCCAAGGCTACCGTCAGCTCATGGATCGCTTCGGACACACTCAGGAGCGTCTGGCACAAGCCCTAGGGAAAAGCCGTAGTCACATCGCCAATATGTTGCGGTTGATGTCACTGCCTGAGGACGTTCTGGGCTTTCTCGCAGCGGGAGATCTGACCACTGGCCACGCTCGGGCGTTGATCACTGCGGACGATCCGAGTGCTCTGGCGCGGGAGGTTGTTCAAAAAGGCCTTTCCGTCCGGGAAACGGAGCGGTTGGCAAAGGGCACGACATCCAACACCACAGCCCCAAGAAAACCCAATGCTGGAAAGATCGAGAAGGATGCGGATACCCGCGCGCTCGAGTTGGATCTGGGCGCCAATCTTGGGATGTCCGTCTCGATCGATCACAAGCCGAACGGGGAATCCGGGGCTCTGACGATCAAGTATGCCTCGCTTGATGAGCTTGACGACCTGTGTCGGCGTCTCGGTGGCTGATCACTAGGTGCTCGGCCGTGTCCAGATAAAGAGGGACACGAGGCTCAGGACAACCGCTTGAATGATCAAGACAAAGGGCGCGACACCGAGCGCGAGGCTGATCGAAAAGGCGGCCACGATTGAAATCGTGGCAAGCCATTTCGCCCGCAAGCTGATGGCGCCGCGCTCTTGCCAGTCGAGGATGGGTTGCCCGAACTTGGGGTGTTCGATGAGCCAGACATGCAGCCGGTCCGAGCCGCGGGCATAGCAGAATGCGGCCAAAAGCAAGAAAGGCACGGTTGGGAGCAGGGGCAGGGCGATGCCGAGCACACCCAATCCCAAGGCAGCGGAGCCGCCGGTCACCCAAAGCACTCTCATGCTTCGCTCAGCAGAAGCTGACGCAGGACTGCGTTCAAAACCATCATACCTGAAGAAGTGGCGCGCAACCGGGATCCGTCCAGATCCAGAAGACCCGTGGTGATCAACTCTTCGAGCGCCGCTGCGGGCAGAGATCGACCCGCCAAGGCCTCGTAGCGGGATAGAGACACACCTTCATGCAGGCGGAGACCCATCATCAGTAGCTCATCGGCTTGATCTGCCTGAGGGATCACAGTCCGCGGTACCTCTCCATTGCCGTTTCCTTGCACCGCCGACAGCCATGCCTCGGGGGAGAGATGGGTCGAGGTTGCCCATTTTCCGTCCGCAAGGCTCAACCGTCCATGGGCGCCCGGACCGATGCCCCCGTAATCCCCGTAGCGCCAATAGATCTGATTGTGACGGGACTGGGCTTCGGTCCGCGCATGGTTTGAAACCTCGTAGGCGGGCATCCCCGCGGCGGCGCAAATCTCTTGCGTGCGCTCATACATATCGGCGCCGAGGTCTTCGCCTGGCAGACCGGAGAGACGGCCAATCGCGGCGCGCGCGCCAAAGGCAGTGCCCGGCTCGATGGTCAGCTGATAGAGCGAGAGATGGTCAACAGCCATATGAAGAGCCTCATTCAGCTCTGCCTCCCACTCCGAAAGGGCCTGATCCTGGCGCGCGTAGATCAGATCGAAACTGACCCGATCAAAGCATCCTCGCGCGATATCGAAAGCGGCGCGCGCCTCAGCAACGCTGTGCAATCGACCCAGGGCGCGCAGGTCGCGGTCGTTCAGCGCCTGCACGCCCATGGAGACACGGTTCACCCCGGCATCGCGGTAGGCCCGAAAACGACCAGCTTCCACAGAGCTTGGGTTTGCCTCCAGCGTGGTCTCAAAACTGTTGGAGATCCGCCAGGTCGCCCGGATGCGATCCATCAGGGCTGCGACCAGATCCGGGTCCATCAGGGATGGCGTACCGCCGCCAAAGAACACGGTATCGAGGACACGGTCTTTGGTTTCTCTGCCGACGCGATCAATCTCGGAGAGCAGGGCATCCTGCCAAACGGCCTGATCGACGCGGTCGCGGACATGGCTGTTGAAATCGCAGTAAGGGCACTTGGAAGCGCAGAACGGCCAGTGCAGATAGAGCCCGAACCCGCCATGCTGCCAATCCTCCATCTGGGGCTAGCCCTTAAAGGCCGTGACTTCGATCTCGATGAGCATCTCAGGCTCCAGCAGCCCGGCAAAGACCATGGTGGCTGCCGGACGGATCTCCCCCAGGGTCGCGCCGAGGACGGGGATGGCCTTTTGCGCCAAAGCACGCTCCGGCATGGTGTATTGCACCCGGCAGATGGTGTCTGGTGCAAAGCCGGCTTCCTCCAAAACGGAGAAAATCGTTTTAAAACAGTTATTTGCTTGATCTTCAATGCCGTCCGGGAGGGTCATGGTCGTATAGTCATAGCCTGTCACACCGGACAGAAAGCACCAATCCCCCTGAACCACCGCGCGGGAGTACCCGATCTCCGCTTCGAACGGAGATCCGGAGGAAATCAGGCGCCTCATCCCTCCTCCGGGAAGCAGGCCGCCTTGAACTTGGCGAAGGCATCCGCGCGATGGCTGATCTTGTTCTTCTCCCAACGGTCCATTTCACCAAAGGTGATGTCATAGCCTTTGGGTTGGAAGACCGGATCATAGCCATGGCCCTGATCCCCGCGCATGGGCCAGACAAGCTGGCCCTCCATTGTGCCGGGGAAGACATGGTCCGTCCCGTCGGGCAGGGCCAGTACCAGGGTGCAACAGAAGCGCGCGTACCAGGGTTGCGCCGCGCCCTTTGCTTGCAACGCGTCATGGACCTTCGCCATGGCCATCTTGAAGTCGCGCCCCTTCGGGGTTTCGGCCCAATCGGCGGTGTACACGCCCGGGTCCCCGTCCAGCGCGTCCACTTCGAGCCCGCTATCGTCGGCGAGCGCGGGCAAGCCCGTGGCCTTCGCGGCGTAATGCGCCTTGATCCGGGCATTGCCTACAAAGGTGGTTTCGGTTTCTTCTGGCTCCGACAGACCGTGCTCGGCGGCGGAGGTCACGGAAACCCCGTAGGGCTCCAGCAGATGGGCGATCTCTTCGATCTTGCCCTTGTTGTGACTGGCGACGAGCAGGGTCTTGTCGGCAAAGAGGGTCATCCGCTGACGGCCGCTTTCTGAGCGGCGACCAGTTCGGCCACGCCAGCTTCGGCCAGATCCATCAGGGTGTTGAGCGACGCGCGGGAGAAGGGCGCGCCCTCGGCAGAACCTTGCACCTCGATCAGCCCGCCGGACCCGGTCATTACGAAATTCGCATCCGTCCCGGCCTCGGAATCCTCGGCATAGTCGAGATCAAGCACCGGCTGGCCCGCATAGATCCCGCAAGAGACCGCGGCCACATGATCCATCAGCGGGTCGGTGATGATATCGCCGGTCTTCATCAGCTTGTTCACCGCCAGACGGAGCGCCACCCAGGCGCCGGTGATCGAGGCGCAGCGCGTCCCGCCATCGGCCTGGATCACGTCGCAATCCACGGTGATCTGACGCTCGCCCAAGGCAACACGATCCACGCCCGCGCGCAGGCTGCGACCGATCAGGCGCTGGATCTCTTGGGTCCGGCCCGATTGCTTGCCTGCGGCAGCTTCACGCCGGCCACGGGTATGGGTGGCGCGCGGCAGCATCCCGTATTCCGCCGTCACCCAGCCCAGCCCGGAATTGCGCAGGAAGGGCGGCACGCGCTCTTCGACCGACGCGGTGCAGAGCACGCGGGTTTCGCCCATGGAAATCAGGCAGGAGCCCTCGGCATGTTTCGTGAATCCGGTCTCGATGGAGACAGCGCGCATTTCGTTGACTTGACGTCCTGACGGTCGCATGACGATCCTTTCGCTATTTGCGCCAGATAGGCGCGCCCTTATCTAAATGGCAAGCCGTTGACGTCAGAGTTGGGCGTGAAATAAAAGAGCGGCCCCCAAGCCCGTACTGCTGAGGATGACAAAGGCGCGCGACCCGATGGATGATCGATCCAAGGTGATGGCAGAGATGAACGACCGCTCCCGCGAAGTGTTTCGCCGGGTGGTTGAGGAGTATCTGAGCTCTGGCGACCCTGTCGGCAGCCGGACCCTGACGCGGAGCATGACCGAAAAGGTCTCGGCGGCGACGATCCGCAATGTGATGCAGGACCTCGAATATCTCGGCCTGCTCGACTCGCCCCATATCTCCAGCGGACGGATCCCGACGCAGCTCGGGTTGCGGATGTTCGTGGACGGGTTGCTGGAGGTCGGGGATCTCTCACGCGAGGATCGCGAGACGATTGAGTCTTCTGCGGGTGAGAATAACGATGTGGGCACGCTGCTCGATCGGGTGGGCTCGGCGCTTTCAGGGATCACGCAGGGGGCGAGCCTTGTTCTGACGCCGAAACACGAATCTGCGCCGATCAAGCATATCGAGTTCGTCAGCCTCGGACCGGATCGCGCGCTCGTGGTGCTCGTCTTTGCCGATGGCCATGTGGAGAACCGCGTGTTCGCGCCGCCCCCGGGTCAGACACCGTCCTCCATGCGAGAGGCAGCGAACTTCCTGAACGCACTGGCCGAGGGGCGGACGCTCTCGGAGCTCTCTGACGTGATCGGGCGCGAGATTGCCACGCGCCGTACGGAGCTTGATCGTCTCGCCGCAGCGCTCGTCGAGGCGGGCACGGCTGTGTGGCAGGATGCGGGCGAATCGAGCGAGCGGTTGATCGTGCGCGGGCGCGCGAACCTGCTGGGCGATGGTCCGCCGTCCGAGGATCTGGAACGGGTGCGCGAGCTCTTTGATGATCTGGAACGCAAGCGGGATATCGCCGCTTTCCTCGATCTGGCCGAGACGGGCGAGGGTGTGCGCATTTTTATCGGTTCAGAGAACAAGCTTTTCTCACTTTCGGGTTCCTCTCTGGTCGTCAGCCCTTATATGAACGCGGACCGCAAGATTATCGGAGCCGTTGGTGTGATCGGACCGACTCGCTTGAATTACGGACGGGTCGTTCCGGTGGTTGAGTATACAGCGCAACTGGTCGGCAAGATCCTGGGCGACCGGGCATAGAGGAAACGAAGAGATGGCAGACCCCAAAACCGAAGAAGACATTTTCGCTGAGGTCGACGCGGAGATTGCCGCGGAAGAAGAGGCCGCCAATGCCGAGATGGAAGCCGCGCTCGCGGAGGAGGGGCCCGATGCCCCGGGTCCCGGCGTCGAGGCGATCATTGCAGAGCGGGACGAGCTGAAGGATCGGCTCATGCGCTCGCTCGCTGAGGCTGAGAATATCCGCAAACGCGGGGAACGGGATCGCCGCGAGGCCGAGCAGTATGGTGGCTCGAAACTGGCACGCGACATGCTCCCGGTTTTCGACAACCTGCGCCGGGCGCTCGACACGGTGGATGACAGCCAGCGCGAGATCGCAGGCGGCATGATCGAAGGTGTGGAGCTGACCATGCGCGAGATCCTGAACGTCTTTGGCAAACATGGCATCACACCGATCGCGCCCGAAGTGGGGGATACCTTTGACCCGCAGCTGCATCAGGCGATGTTCGAAGCCCCCGTGCCGAACATTCCGGCGGGCGGGATCATTCAGGTGATGTCCGAGGGGTTCCTCCTCCATGACCGTTTGCTGCGCCCGGCCCATGTTGGGGTGTCCTCGACCCCAGCGAGCTGATCCCGGACTGAATTTGAAAGAGCCCCCGTCGGTGCCCACCGGCGGGGGTTTTTTCTTGGGGTTGAGCCTGAAAACAGGCTCTTTAAAAGGCGTTTAGCTGGGGTCGTCCCGCGACAGAGACTTCAACTCATAGACCAGATCGAGCGCTTCGCGTGGGCTGAGCGCATCGGGGGTAACCTCCGCCAGCCTGTTCGCCACGGGGTTCGCGGCGGGCGGCTTGGGCGCTGGTGGCGGCGCAGTGGCAAAGAGGGGCAGATCCTCCAACAACGCCTTGGCGGGATTGCCGCCCTCGCGATCTCCGGATTCCAGCATATCCAGTACGGCGCGCGCCCGGGCCACAACGCTGTCCGGCAGACCGGCGAGCTTGGCCACCTGCACCCCGTAAGACCGATCCGCCGCGCCGCGCCGCACCTCGTGGAGGAAGATCACATCTCCCTCCCATTCCTTGACCGAAACCGTCGCGTTCTCGACCCCTGGGAGCTGCGTCGCGAGGCCGGTCATCTCGTGGTAATGGGTCGCAAACAGAGCACGGCAGCGATTGACGCCATGGAGATGCTCCATCGTCGCCCAGGCAATGGACAGCCCGTCATAGGTCGCCGTGCCCCGCCCGATCTCGTCGAGGATCACAAGGGCCCGATCCCCGGCCTGGTTCAGGATCGCGGCGGTTTCGACCATCTCGACCATGAAAGTCGACCGGCCCCGCGCGAGATCATCCGAGGCCCCCACGCGGCTGAACACCTGCGTGACGAGGCCGATTTGCGCAGCCTCGGCGGGGACGTAGCTTCCCATCTGCGCAAGGATCGCGATTAGCGCGTTCTGCCGGAGGAAGGTCGATTTGCCCGCCATGTTAGGTCCAGTCAGGAGCCAGATCGCGGCGCCCTTGGCGCTCAGGTCGCAATCATTGCGCACAAAAGGGTCGCCTGTGGCGCGCAAGGCCGCCTCCACCACAGGGTGACGCCCCCCGGTGATCTCAAACCGGCGACTGTCATCGACCTGCGGCGCACACCAATCCTCATCCCGGGCGAGAACCGCCAGCGCTGTCATCACATCAAGTTCGGCCAGCGCACGCGCACAATCCGACAGGGCGGCGGCCCGATCCAGGATCGCGGTGCGGAGCCGTTCGAACACCGCCTTTTCCAAGGCCAGTGCCCGGCCCCCGGCGTTGAGGATCCGCGTTTCCAGTTCCGAAAGCTCGACTGTGGTGAACCGGACGGCATTCGCAGTGGTCTGTCGATGGATGAAACGTTCCGACAGGGGCGGGGAGAGCATTTTGTCCACATGGGTGGCGGTGGTCTCGATGAAATAGCCCAGCACATTGTTATGCTTCACCTTGAGGGAACTGACCCCGGTGACCTCCGCATATTCTGCCTGCATGCCCGCAATCACGCCGCGACCTTCGTCGCGCAGCTGGCGGGCCTCATCGAGCTCCGACTCAAAGCCGCTGGCCACGAAGCCCCCATCGCGCGCCAGCAAAGGCGGCTCCGCGATCAACGCATCCTCCAGCAGGTCGCGCAGGGTGTCATGGCCGAAAAAGCGGCTCTTCGATTGGGCCCAAAGCCCGGGAAGCCCGTCTTCGGGCAGCGCTTCCGCCAGGGCTTCGGCTTGCGCGAGCCCGTTCCGGATCGCCGCGAGGTCCCTGGGACCGCCCCGCTCCAGTGCCAGTCGCGACAGGGCGCGATCCATATCCGGGACCTGCGCCAAGGCATTCCGGACAGTGTCGAGCAAGTCCGGCTGCTCCAGCCCGTGCCGCACCCCATCCAGCCGGTCGCGGATCACATCGAGATCCGCCGAGGGGCTCGCAAGTCGCCGTGCCAAAAGCCGCGCGCCTTGCGCCGTTGCCGTCCGGTCGATCACCGACAGGAGCGCGCCATCGCGCCCACCGGAGAGCGATTGCGTCAACTCCAGATTGCGCCGGGTCGCGGCATCGATCTGCAGGCTGCGCTGAGCGCGTTCCTTCACAGGTTTACGCAGGAGGGGCAGCTTGCCTTTCTGCGTCAGCTCCAGATAGCCGACGATGGCCCCCATGGCCGAGAGATCCGCGCGTTCGAAACTGCCAAACGCGTCCAGATCCGCGACGCCATAAAGCCGACAGAGCCGCCCAATCGCTTCGGCACTGTCAAAGCTCGCGCGCGCGAGCTCGGTGGCCGAGGCCTGATGCTCCTCAACCAAGGCGCGCAGATCGCTCTCCTCGGCAAGCAGCACTTCGCGCGGCGTGAGCCGGGCCAGTTCCAAAGTCAGCCTCGCAGGCGGACACGCCATAACCCGGAACTCTCCGGTCGAGATGTCGACCCAAGCCAAAGCCGCCTCATCCCGGACCACGGAAAACGCCGCGAGGAAGTTGTTGCGCCGGGCCTCCAGCAGGCTGGCCTCGGTCAGGGTGCCCGGCGTGACCAGCCGCTGCACCGCCCGTTTGACCACGGATTTCGAGCCGCGTTTCTTGGCCTCGGCGGGATCCTCGATCTGTTCACAGACGGCGACGCGGAAGCCCTTGCGGATCAGGGTGAGCAGATAGCCCTCGGCAGCATGGACGGGCACGCCGCACATGGGGATGTCGTCGCCATTGTGCTTGCCCCGTTTCGTCAGCGCGATGTCGAGGGCCGCCGCGGCCTCCACCGCGTCGTCGAAGAACATCTCGTAGAAATCACCCATCCGGTAGAACAGCAGCGCATCCGCGTGATCCGCCTTGATTTCCAGGTATTGCGCCATCATCGGCGTCACGGTTGTGCTGGCCACCTGCATCCCCCTTGCCCGCGCGCAGACTATGCGCCCACGCGCCGGTGCGAAAGTCGCAATCGCCCGTGCGTGCAAGGTGTTGAGGCACCCCGCCAACCTCGTTACACCAGTCGGACCGTTGAGGAGGAGAGACCATGGCCGGCAGTAACAAGATCACCCGCGAGGAAGCGCTCGCCTACCATCTGGAGCCGGCCCCGGGCAAGCTGACGGTCAATGCCTCGACCCCCATGAGCACCCAGCGGGATCTGAGCCTGGCCTATTCACCCGGGGTGGCGGTGCCCTGCGAGGCGATCGCGGAAAACCCGGAGACGGCCTATGACTATACGACCAAGGGTAACCTTGTGGCGGTGGTCTCGAACGGCTCCGCCGTGCTCGGTCTCGGCAATCTCGGCGCGCTGGCCTCCAAGCCGGTGATGGAGGGGAAGTCGGTCCTCTTCAAGCGCTTCGCGGATGTGAACTCCATCGATATCGAGCTCGATACCGAGGATCCCGATGCGATCATTCAGGCAGTCAAGCTGATGGGGCCGACCTTTGGCGGGATCAACCTTGAGGATATCAAGGCGCCGGAATGCTTCATCATCGAGCAGCGTCTCAAGGAAGAGATGGACATCCCGGTCTTCCATGATGACCAGCACGGTACAGCGGTGATCACGGCGGCGGGGCTTCTGAACGCGCTGCACATCACCGGCAAAAAGATCGAGGATTGCCGCATCGTGCTGAACGGGGCCGGGGCGGCGGGGATTGCCTGTATCGAGCTGGTGAAGGCCATGGGGGCCAAGCACGACAATTGCATCGTTTGTGACACCAAGGGCGTGATCTATCAGGGTCGCACCGAGGGGATGAACCAGTGGAAATCGGCCCATGCGGCGCGCACGGATCTGCGCACGCTGACCGAGGCGATGAATGGCGCGGATGTGTTCCTCGGCGTGTCGGTCAAGGGTGCTGTGACGGCGGAGATGCTCGAATCCATGGCCGATGATCCGGTGATCTTCGCCATGGCGAACCCGGATCCGGAGATCACCCCGGAGGAGGCCCATGCCATTCGCCCAGACGCCATCGTCGCCACCGGGCGGTCGGACTACCCGAACCAGGTGAATAACGTGCTGGGCTTTCCCTATCTCTTTCGCGGAGCGCTGGATATCCGGGCACGCGCAATCAATGACGAGATGAAGATCGCCTGCGCCCAGGCCCTCGCGGAGCTTGCACGGGAGGACGTGCCCGACGAGGTCGCGCTGGCCTATGGGCGCAAGTTGAGCTTTGGCCGGGACTACATCATCCCCACGCCGTTCGATCCGCGACTGATCCATACGGTGCCACCCGCCGTGGCGCGGGCGGGCATGGATACCGGCGTGGCGCGCAAGCCCATTGTGGATATGCCGGGCTATGAGCAGTCCCTCCGAGCGCGGATGGATCCGACGGCCTCCATGCTCCAAGGCATGTTTGCCCGGGCCAAAGGCACGCAAGCGCGGATGATCTTTGCCGAAGGGGACGACATTCGCGTCCTCCGCGCGGCGGTGACCTATCAACGCTCCGGCCTTGGCAAGGCGCTGGTGGTCGGGCGCGAGGATGACGTGCGCGAGCGACTGGAGCTGGCCGGGATTGGGGATGCCTTTCGCGAGTTGGAGATCGTGAACGCGCGCAACACCCGTCATCTGGAGAGCTATAAGGAGCTTCTCTACAACCGTCTGCAACGCAAGGGGTATGATCGCACCGACGTGCATCGCCTTGCCGCGCGGGACCGGCACGTGTTCTCAGCTCTGATGCTGGCCCAGGGTCATGGGGACGGTTTGGTGACAGGCGCGACCCGGAAATCGGCCCATGTTTTGGGGTTGATCAATACGGTGTTCGATGCCACGGCCGAGGATGGCGCGGTCGGTGTCACGGCGCTTCTGGTGAAGGGGCGGATCGTCCTGATCGCCGACACGCTGGTCCATGAATGGCCAAGCCAAACCGATCTGGCGGATATCGCGACACGGGCGGCCGGAACAGCACGGTCCCTCGGTCTCGAGCCGCGGGTCGCCTTTGTGAGCTTCTCGACCTTTGGCTATCCGGTGTCGGAGCGGGCGACGAAGATGCACCAGGCGCCGCAAGTCCTCGACGCGCGGGGGGTGGATTTCGAGTATGATGGCGAGATGACCGTGGATGTGGCGCTCGACCCCGACATCATGGAGCAATACCCGTTCTGCCGTCTCAGCGGCCCGGCGAATGTGCTGGTGGTGCCCGCGCGGCACTCCGCCTCGATCTCGGTCAAGCTGATGCAGCAGCTCGGGGATGCGACGGTGATCGGGCCGATCCTGTCTGGCGTGGGTAAGCCGATCCAGCTTTGCTCGGCAACCTCCACTGCCAATGACATCCTGAACATGGCGGTTCTGGCGGCCTGCAAGGTGGGCTAGGGGGCGCGGTCCTTGCGGACCGCGCGGACGCGCATCGCTGGACCCGTGATGAACGGGGCGATCTGATTTCGCTTGGAGTACACATGAAAAAGGCCCCGTTTGGGGCCTTTTGCGTTGGGGAAGGATGTCGGTGCGCTTAGCTGCCCACGAAAGGAGCCGCGTCGCCCCAGACGGCCTTGACCCGGGCGTCGCGGCCACAGCCCTTGCGGTAGCGTTTATACGCTTCGGCCTTGGTCTTGGGGCCAAAGCGGGTCAGCACCCGGGTTTGGGATTTGTAGTAATCCTGATGATAGTCTTCCGCCTCGAAGAAAGGCGCAGCTTCGCGGATCGGCGTCACGATCTTGCGGCCCAGATCGGCCTCGGCCTGCGCCACGGCGGCTTCGGCATCGGCGCGCTGCTCGGGCGTCGCGAAGATCGCGGTCGTGTAGCTGTGCCCCCGGTCGCAGAACTGCCCGCCCGCATCGAGCGGGTCGATGCTGCGCAGGAAGAGGTCGAGGATTTCCCGGGTCGAGACCTTGCGCGGGTTGTACTCGATCTCCACCACTTCCAGATGGCCGGTCCCGCCGCGCGTCACCTGCTTGTAGCTCGGATTGTCCACGGTGCCGCCCGCATATCCGGACACTGCTTCGATCACGCCATCGACCTGTTCGAAGTCTTTCTCGACGCACCAGAAACACCCGCCAGCGACCACGATCTTCTCGGTGCCGCCCGCATGGGCCTGTTGGCATTCCGCGGCAATGCCGAGCACGATGGCCACGGCCAGAAGCGCCGGCTTGATCCGGGCGAAATTCGGGAAGGGGAACGAGGTATGGGTCATGGATGCCTCCTTGCGATGGGGGCAGTTTGCCGCGAGCTGCGCCACACGCTCAAGTCACCGGCCTGTGAGGTCACGGAGTGGTGACGCAAAGCTTGGCTATGTTTCAATCCATGTCTAACTTCGGCGGAAAACAGGGGAAATCAGGCCCGAATGGTTACAGATCTCAACATTCTCATCGGGTTTGCGGTTGCGGGATACGCGGCAGGCGCCCGGCGAGTCCCCCTCTTTCGTGAGGATCTCTGATGCGCATCGCGATGTGGAGCGGGCCGCGGAACCTCTCGACCGCCATGATGTACAGCTTTGGCGCGCGGGCTGATTGCGCCATTCGGGATGAGCCGTTCTATGGCGCTTATCTCTCCCTGACCGGGCAGGATCACCCCATGGCGGCCGAGATCATCGCGGCCCATGAGACCGATCCGGATGTGATTGCCGAAGCCTGTCTCGCGCCGATCCCAGAGGGGACGCCCCATCTCTATATGAAGCATATGCCCCATCACATGGTGCCGGGGGTGCCACGGGACTGGGCCAAGTCTTGCGTCAATGTCCACCTGATCCGCCATCCCGCGCGGGTGATCGCGAGCTATGGGGCGAAGCGGGCGGAGATGACGCTGGAGGATATCGGCTTTCCACAGCAGCTGTCATTGTTCGACGAGATTGGTGGCATCGTGGTGGACAGCGCGGATATCCGGGCGGATCCGGCAAGGATGTTGAGCCGGCTCTGTGCCGAGATCGACCTGCCCTATGATCCTGCCATGTTGTCCTGGCCCGCCGGGGGGCGGAGCGAGGACGGGGTCTGGGCACGTCACTGGTACGGGGCGGTGCACCGCTCCACCGGATTCGCCGGACCGGAGGGGCCGTTGCCCGAGATCGACTCGCCCCTCTTGCCCGAAGCGCTGGAGATCTACGAGGCTTTGGCAGCCCACAAGCTGGCCTGAGCTCTAGCGCGCCTCAAGATAGGCATCGATATCCTCGATCCGGTCCTGATTGCCCGGATGGGTCGAGAACCAGCCACCGCCATCGCCAACCTCTGCGGCCAGAGCCTCGAAGAACTCCTTGAGGCCCGCCGGATCATAGCCCGCCGCATCGGCGAGCTGCAGGCCAACCTGATCGGCTTCGCTCTCTTGCTCGCGCGAGAAAGACAGGGAGAGCAGAACGTTCCCTTCGAGTAGGACATCCTCGAGCAGGGGACCGGTCTCCCCCGCGATCAGCGCAACCATCACGTAGATCCCGAGGGAGCGGTAGAGCCGCTTGAGCGCGTGTTTCTCCATCACATGGGCCATTTCATGCCCGAGAACCGCCGCCACCACATCCTCGTCGAACTGGCTGGTCAGGGCATCGGTCAGGACAACCGTGCCTCCGGGCAGGGCGAGCGCGTTCGGACCAAGCCCAGGCAGGTCGCGAAACTCGAGCCGCAACGCCTCTGCGATATCTCGGTCGGGCACGACGGCGCGCAGATCCTCGAAAATCTCCCGCGCGCCCGCCTGCTGTGCGGCGCTGAGCTCTGTCGGCTCGCCCAGGGTGGCGTCGAGCGCGGCGAGGGTGCTGCGATCCATCGCTTTGATCAGCGGCGCCGGGGTCAGGGCCACGGCGATGTTCACCAGCACGGTCAGGGCGACGGTGTAGACAAGCCAGCCGCCGACCAACCCGCCCAGCACGAAGAGGATCAACCGCGGGTGGAACCGTTCAAACCCATGGAGTCGCGCCCAGAACCCGGGCTTGTCGAGGGTGGCGAAGGCCTCGAACTCCTCGGTTTCGAACTCCGCCCCGTTGGGAAAGCGCAGCTTGCGCGGCAGGGTGCCAAGACGCGGCTCGATGACCAGATCGGCCAGCTCGGCCTCTGTCATCAACGCGCCACGTTCGGTGAAGAGCCGGGCCCATCCCCCCTGCACGCGCAGCTCGGCAGAGCTTTGCATCGAGCTGCCGCCGGAGGTTGCCTGTCCCTGGAGCCGCGTATCGGTCATCCGACCCTCACAGATTGATGTCGAAATCGATGCCTTCGATATCGGTAAAGGCATCACCGATGGAGCTCTTCTCCGCCTCGAAATGGGAGATGAAGCCGTCCAGAGACCCGTCCGGCACAAATTCCGTATGGTCGGCGAAGTAGCTGGCCAACCGGATCTGGGCCCAGGGCAGGAGCAGCCCAAAGGAGAAGATCACCGCGACACCGTTCGTGGCGACAATCCAAAGGATGGCCATGGGCGAGACCGTGGAGACAAAGCTGTGGCGTCCATCCAGCAGCGTATTGTTATACACGACGTTTCGAATGAAGGCCTGAAAGAGGGTGGCCGAGGTCACCAGGGCGAAAAACAGGAAGAAGAGGGACAAGAAAAACACGGTCCCGCCGAACAGCTCCGCAGTGCCTTGCGGATCGTTGAGATCCCAACCGGTCCCGCCCGAATGGCCGATCGAAAGAGCCAAGATCACCCCAAGCCCGCAGCATATCACAAACAGGAACCATAGGACCGATAGGCCAAAGGCCTTGTAAAAGGGTCCAATCGGGGCATCGAAGCTCAAAGGGCTTCGGCCCAGCACATGGCCGTTCGTGGTATAGCGGCGCTGGGCGCGTTCGGCGAAGGGCCATGCAAGATAGGCTGTGAACAGCGTCAGGAAGGGGATCAACAAATAAGCTTTGAAAGCCCCGCCATAGGTTCCGGTGAAGTTGAAGCGCACCCCGGACCAGCTTGAGACTCGCGCATTGAACCGGAGCGATCGGTAGAGCAGGTAGGGAAAGACCCCAAGAAACAGCAGGGGCAACACAATCGCCAGCACGGGGATCGTTGCCAGCACCGAATAGGCGACAAATCCGATCACCACGATGATCCGCCCGATCAGGATCTGCTTGCCCGTGGCGTGGTAGTCAAAGCTCCGCCCGGCGATCTTGGTATTGCGATAGAAGTATTGCTTGGTCCGAACCTTGGCCCAGGCGGAATAGATCCCGAGCGTCAGAATGGTCAGGACCAGATTGACCATCCAGATCCCGAACCACTCTTTCGTGGTGCCATTGAATTCAACGCGTTCGCCCATGGGGTGCCTCGGCTTGTGTCACCCCAAAACCTAATCCCGGCAGTTGGGCAAAACAAAGGCGCTGGCGCGGACCGCGACGATATTACTTCAGACGTTTGTTCCGGGCCGCCAGCAGCTTCAGGCGCAGGGCGTTAAGCTGGATGAAGCCCGCGGCGTCTTTCTGGTCATAGGCGCCGGCGTCATCCTCGAAGGTGACATGGGCCTCGGAATAGAGGCTGTGCTCGGACCAGCGACCCACGGTGCGGGCAAGACCCTTGTAGAGCTTCAGCCGAACGGTGCCGGTCACATGCTCCTGGCTCTTGTCGATCAGGGCCTGCAGCATCTCGCGCTCGGGCGAGAACCAGAAGCCGTTATAGATCAGCTCCGCATAGCGTGGCATCAGCTCGTCTTTGAGATGCGCGGCGCCGCGATCCAGGGTGATCTGTTCGATCCCGCGATGGGCCTCGAGCAGGATGGTGCCGCCCGGGGTCTCATAGATCCCGCGGGATTTCATGCCGACAAAGCGACCCTCCACAAGGTCGAGACGGCCAATCCCGTGCTTGCCGCCGAGCTCGTTGAGCTTGGTCAGCACGGTTGCCGGGGACATGGCTTCGCCATTGATCGAGACCGCATCGCCCTTCTCAAACCCGATCTCGACATATTCCGGCTCGTTCGGCGCCTCTTCCGGGGAAACGGTACGCTGGTAGACGTAATCGGGCGCGTCCTCGGCCGGATCCTCGAGGACCTTACCTTCAGACGAGGTGTGCAGCAGGTTCGCATCCACCGAGAAGGGCGCCTCGCCGCGCTTATCCTTGGCGATGGGGATCTGGTTCTTCTCGGCGAAGTCGATCAGCTTGGTGCGGCTCGACAGGTCCCATTCCCGCCAGGGGGCGATGACCTTGATCTCGGGGTTCAGGGCATAGGCGGCCAGCTCGAACCGGACCTGATCATTGCCCTTGCCGGTTGCGCCATGGGCTACCGCATCCGCGCCCTCGGCCTCGGCAATCTCGACCAGCCGCTTGGAGATCAGCGGCCGCGCAATCGAGGTGCCCAGCAGGTAGAGCCCTTCATAGACCGCATTGGCCCGGAACATCGGAAACACGAAGTCGCGGACGAATTCCTCGCGCAGATCCTCGATATAGATCGCGCTCGCGCCCATCATCTCGGCCTTGGCCCGCGCAGGCTCCAGCTCTTCGCCTTGACCCAGATCGGCGGTGAAGGTGACGACTTCGCAGTTATACTCCGTCTGCAGCCATTTCAGGATGATCGACGTGTCCAGACCACCGGAATAGGCGAGAACGACTTTCTTGGGCGCGGACATGGGCGGGTGACTCCTTGGGCTGTTTCGCCCGTGCGGTTAGCGACTTTTGCGCGGCAGGGCAAGCGGACCCCGTCTTGCGCCCGCTGCAGGATGCTGAAACTGTCGGTTCATGACGGATTTTGCCGATAACGCCCACCGGGCCGAGCGGGCCATGCGCCCTTTGTTCCCGGCCACACCCTTGCAGCGGAACGCCCATCTGTCTGAGCGGTTCGGGGCCGAGATCTGGCTGAAGCGCGAGGATCTGTCGCCCGTGCGGTCCTACAAGATCCGTGGCGCTTTCAACGCGATCTCGAAACGTGTGGCTGAGGGGCAGACCCGGTTTGCCTGTGCCAGCGCGGGCAATCACGCTCAGGGTGTCGCCTATGCCTGCCAGCATTTCGGCGTGCATGGGGTGGTGTTCATGCCCGTGACGACCCCGATGCAGAAAATCGAGAAGACCCGGATCTTTGGCGGGGATGCGGTCGATATCCGGCTCGTGGGCGACTATTTCGACGACACGCTCGCGGCGGCTCAGGCCTATTGCGCGGATGCGGGGGCGACGTTTTTGTCGCCTTTCGATGATCTCGATGTGATGGAGGGGCAGTCCACTGTCGCCGTCGAGCTGCTGGATCAGTTGGACAGCCCGCCGGACATGGTGATTCTCCCCGTGGGGGGCGGGGGCCTGTCCTCGGGGATGAAGGGCTATTTCGATGCGACCGGGGTCGGGGTGGATCTGCGTCTGGTGGAGCCATCGGGGGCCACGAGCCTCGCAGCGGCGTTGGAGGCCGGCGCGCCGCAGACCCTGAACAAGGTCGATAACTTCGTGGATGGGGCCGCCGTGGCACGGATCGGCGCGCGCCCTTTCGAGATCCTGCGCGATGTGCCGCGGGATCACGTGCTCTCGGCGCCGGAGGATCGGATCTGCCACACGATGCTCGAGATGCTGAATGTCGAAGGCATCGTGTTGGAGCCTGCCGGGGCGCTGGCCGTGGACGTGTTGGAGCCGCTGCGCTCCGAGATCAAGGGCAAGCGGGTGGTCTGTGTGACGTCCGGCGGCAATTTCGATTTCGAGCGGTTGCCCGAGGTGAAGGAACGCAGCCTGCGTTTCGCGGGACTGAAGAAATACTTCATCCTGCGCATGCCCCAGCGTCCCGGCGCGCTGAAGGAGTTCCTTGGGTTTCTGGGACCGGAGGATGATATCGCCCGCTTTGAATACCTCAAGAAATCAGCGCGCAATTTCGGCTCGGTCCTGATCGGGATCGAAACCAAGGATGCGGGGGCTTTCGAGCGGCTCTTTGCCCGGCTCGATGCGGCAGGTTTCCCGTTCCGGGACATCACGGAGGATGCGCTCCTGTCGGAGTTCCTGATCTGATGGCGGCGGGCGGGCAAAACAAGCTCTTCGATGGGCTTTTTGCGGATCCGGAGGTGGCGACGCTCTTCTCTGCGGAGACCATGCTGGCGCAGTTCATGGCTTTCGAATGTGCGCTCACCCGGGCGCAGGGACGGTGGCGCGGTCTGCAAAATGCAGACCGCGCGGTCGCGCATATGGAGACGGTTCTCTTGAACCCAGAGGTCGTGGCGGCGCGGGTCCGCCGGGACGGGGTTCCCGTCCCGGCCTTCGTTGCAGCCCTGCGAGAGGCCATGGGTTCCGATGCGGATACCGTGCATCAGGGAGCCACAAGCCAGGACGTGATGGACACGAGCCTCGCGCTCAGCCTGCGCGGGGTGAGCGATATTCTCGACCGGCGGCTTTCGGCGATCTTGGCGGAGTTAGCCGCCATTGCCGAGCAGCATGGGGCGGCCCCGCTCATGGGGCGGACCCGGATGCAAGCCGCCTTGCCCATGACGATTGCCGATCGTTTGGCGAGCTGGACCACGCCGCTGGAACGGGCGCGGGCGCGCCTCCCCGATTTGCGCGCGGGGGTGGAGCATTTGCAATTGGGCGGCCCGGTTGGTGTCCGCGCCCCCGAGGATGACGCGGTCGCGGCGGATATGGCCGAAGCGCTGGGCCTGCAACCGCCCGGGCCCGTCTGGCATGCGGAGCGGGACGGGGTCGTCGCCTATGGCAACTGGCTTGCGCTGGTGACCGGAAGTCTCGGCAAGATGGGCCAGGACATCGCCCTCATGGCGCAGCAGGGGATCGACACGGTGCAGCTCAGCGGGGGAGGCTCAAGCTCCGCCATGCCCCATAAGCAGAACCCGATTGCCGCCGAAATCCTCGTCACCCTGTCGCGCTTCAACGCGGCCCAAATCGGCGGCCTGCACCATGCGATGATCCATGAGCAGGAACGCTCCGGCGCGGCCTGGTCTTTGGAATGGATGATCCTGCCCCAGATGTGCGAGGCCACCGGCGCCGCACTTGGTCATGCGCAGGAACTGCTCGAAAGCATCGAGCAGCTCGGGTCGCGCACCAGTTAGGCAGCGATGGCGGCCGGGCGCAGACCTAGGATCTCGCGTGCTTGCGCAGGGGTCGCCACGGGACGCGCGTATTGCGCGCAAAGATCCACCACCCGCTGGACCAGAACCGCGTTGGACGGGGCCAATGTCTCGCGTGTCAGGCGGACATTGTCTTCAAGCCCCGTCCGGGCATGCCCGCCCCCCGCGACGCACCATTCATTCATCACGATCTGATTGGGCCCGATCGCCGCGCCGCACCATTCCGCGCCGGGCAAGAGCCGCTCGACGGTTTTCACGTAGAACTCGAAGCTCTCGCGATCCACGGGCATGGCGTTCTTCACGCCCATGACGAACTGGATATAGGGCCGCGCGGGTAGCTTTCCGTCCCGGTGCATCGCAGCGGCCTGATGGATATGACTGAGATCGAAGGCCTCGATCTCGGGAATCACCTCATGGGTGACCATCTCGCTGGCCAACCAATCCACCAGATCAGGCGGGTTCTCATAGACGCGCTTCGGGAAATTGTTCGATCCCACGGTGAGCGATGCCATATCGGGCCGCAGGGGCAACATCCCGCCCCGATCCTGACCCGCGCCGGACCGCCCCCCGGTCGAGAACTGGATGATCATGCCCGGGCAATGCTTGAGAAGACCCTCCTGCAGGCGGGCGAATTTCTCCGGATCGCTGGAGGGTGTCTCATCATCGTTGCGCACGTGGCAATGGGCAATGCTGGCGCCGGCCTCAAAGGCTTCATGGGTGCTCTCGATCTGTTCGGCTACGGTGATCGGCACGGCGGGGTTCGCGGCCTTGGTGGCCACGGATCCGGTGATCGCGACGCAGATGATGCAGGGTTTGGTGTTCATGTCCTTGTCCTCAGACATCGAAGAAGATGGTTTCCTGCGCGCCTTGCAGATGCACGTCGAACCGGTAGCGGTTCGGGCCCTCGGGCGTGGCAAGCAGGGTGGGAATGCGGTTCTGATGCTCGATCCGGGTCAGGACCGGGTCTTCGGCATTGGCCTCGGCCTCATCAGCGAAATAGATCCGGGTCTGCAGGCCGAGATTGATGCCGCGCGCCACGATCCAGAGGGTGATATGGGGCGCTTGCAAGCGCCCGTCGCGGAAAGGCACGCGCCCGGGCTTCACTGTCTGGAAAAGGTAGGCGCCCGTTGCACCATCACTGGCACTGCGCCCCCAGCCGGTGAAGTTCGGATCCCCCGGACCGCGCGGGTCCCCGGCCGAAAAACGACCCGCGGCATCCGCTTGCCAGATCTCGAGCAGCGCATCCTTGAGCGCGGCACCCGCCCCATCATAGACCGTGCCGGTCAGGGTGATCTGCTGCCCCTCGACTGGGCCGGTGATCATGCGCGCGCCCAGATCCTCGGGATAGACACCCTCGATCCCCGCCACATTCGGCACGCAGCCGATATGGACATAAGGCCCGGCGGTCTGGGACGGGGTTTCTTTCCACTCATCCAATGGCTGAGTCATGGTCATGTGCCCTCCGGCCGGTTTTCGAACATCGTCTGGCGCCGCCCCCGCAGCACGATATCGAACTTGTAGGCGCGAGCGTCCATGGGGATGTTGCGGGCCATGTCGAGGGGTGCAATCAGGCTCTCGATTGCCGCTCGGGACGAGATCGCTCCCACGATCGGGCAGCGCCAGATCAGCGGATCGCCTTCGAAATACATCTGGGTGATGAGGCGCTGTGCGAAGGCGGGTCCGAAGACCGAGAGGTGGATATGCGCCGGGCGCCAGTCATTGGCAGTGTTGGGCCAGGGGTAGGGGCCGGGCATCACCGTGCGGAACTCGTACCGCCCGTCCGGTCCCGAGATCACCCGCCCGCAGCCGCCGAAATTCGGGTCAAGGGGCGCGAGGTAGCTTTCCTTCTTGTGCCGATACCGCCCGCCGGCATTGGCCTGCCAGATCTCGATCAGAGCATTCGGCACGCCGCGCCCCGTCTCGTCGAGCACCCGCCCATGGACCACGATGCGCGGTCCGATGGCCGGGGCGCCGTCCCTGGCGAAGTTGTGGATCAGGTCATTGTCGAGGGGACCGAGCATTTCATGGCCAAAGACCGGCCCGGTTTCCTCCCCGAGGCTCGTGGGAAAGGAGAGGGGCGCAAAGCTCGGCGCGCGCTTGACGGTCGTCTTGTAGGACGGCGTCAAAGGCGCCGGGTGCCAGTCCCGGTCGCGGCGGAAATAGCCGCCCGAGGGCGGAGACCCTGTCATGCCTCACCCTCCATCTCGGCAAAGGTCGCCTTGGCGAGCTTGATTGCGTGGTTCGCCTTGGGCACCCCGGCATAGATCGCCACATGCTGGAACGCCTCCATCACATCCGATTTGCTGGCGCCGGTATTGGCGCAGGCACGGATATGCATGGGGATCTCGGCGAAGTTGCCTGTGGCTGCCAGCAGGGCCAGCGTCAGCATCGAGCGTTCGCGGCGGCTGATCGCATCGCTGGCCCAAACCGTCCCCCAGGCGCCCTCGGTGATGAGCGTCTGGAACGGGGTGTCAAGATCGCTGCGCGCGGCTTCGGCGCGGTCCACATGGGCATCGCCCAGCACCTCGCGGCGGACGGTCATGCCTGCGTCATAGCGGGCGTTTGCAGTGTCTGTGCTCATGAAAAACCGTCTCTCAATAGGGCAATCCGACATAGTTCTGGGCCATTGCGGCCTGCGCAGCCTTGTTGGTGCGCAGGAATTCGATCTCGGCCAGCTGGATCTTGTACTCGAACTCGGTCTGGTCCGGGAAGCGGTGCATCAGGGTGCTGAACCACCAGCTGAACCGCTCGGTTTTCCAGACCCGGGCGAGGGCGCGCTCGGAATAGCGGTCGAGGCCTTCGGCATCGCCCTCCTCATAGAACTGGCGCAATCCGGTATAGAGGTAATGCACATCCGAGGCAGCCGTGTTCAGCCCCTTGGCCCCCGTGGGCGGCACGATATGCGCGGCATCCCCGCAGAGGAACAACCGACCCCAGCGCATGGGTTCGGTCACGAAACTGCGCAAGGGTGCGATAGATTTCTCGATGGAGGGACCGGTGACAAGGCTCTCGGCCTGCTCACCGGGGATCCGACGGCGGAGCTCGTCCCAGAAGGCCTCATCGCTCCAATCCTCGGGGCGATCATCGAGCCGACACTGGATATAGTAGCGGCTGAGCGCTTCGTTCCGCATGGAGCAGAGCGCAAAGCCCCGCTCGGAATTGGCGTAGATCAGTTCATGATGGACCGGTGGCGTGCGCGACAGCACCCCGAGCCAGCCGAAGGGATAGACCTTTTCGTAGTCCTTGCGCACAGTTTCCGGGATGGTCTTGCGGCTGATCCCGTGGAACCCGTCGCAGCCCGCCACGTAGTCGCAGGCCAGGGTCTGGCGCGTGCCATCCACGGTGTAGTGCACCTCGGGTCTGTCCGTATCGGCGCCGGTGATCTCCACATCGGAGACCTGAAAGACCAGGCGCCCATCGCTCGCTTCCCGCGCCTCATAGAGGTCCCGTGTCACCTCGGTCTGGCCATAGACCATGACCGGCTTGTCCGTGTGCTCGGTGAAATCGATGCGGAACATCTCGTCGCCATAGGACAGAAGCGTGCCATCATGGGCGAAGCCTTCGCGATAGACGCGCTCTCCGATCCCGGCTTCGGTCATCAGGTCGAGCAGACCCTGTTCCAGAACACCGGCGCGGATTCGCTGCAGGACATAGTCCTTGGTTTGCCGCTCCAGCACGACCGAGTCGATCCCGCGCGTATGCAGCAACTGCGACAAGAGAAGCCCCGAAGGCCCCCCACCGATGATGGCAACTTGTGTGCGCATCCTCTCCTCCCTGAACGCGGCAGAGCCGAGGCTAGTCCCTTCGTCTGCGCAAGTAAATTGACTGTACTCGGGTTATGGACCCGGTTTGATGGCTTCGAGCCGGGGCAACGTGGCGAGATGGGTTGCGACCCGCGCCCGACAGCGCGCGCCAACCCAGTCGGGGCCGAGCAGCGCCTCCGCCTCCGGTGGCAAACGCAGGACCAAGCGGCGCCACTGGTGCAGGATCAGGAGCCGGAGGGCGGCGGCATCCGTCGTGCTCTCGGGCGCGACCGGGTCCATGTCGAGTGCCTCACTCAGGTCTTGCAACTCGGCCAGCAAAGGCGCTGGCAAAGCGGCGTCGGCCACCCATTGCGGCAAGGGACCCGGCAGCGGGGCGGACAAGCTGTCCTTTCCGCCGGGCACCGGGCTGAGAAACCGCCCCTCCCCAAGGCAAAGGCCCTGATCCGGGGCCGTTTGGCCGTCGGGCAGAACGAGCAGGTGTCGCGCGGCTGCCTGTGCTGCCGCAGGAGCGTAGACCTGGGCCGCCACGGCTGCGGTCTCCTCCCGGCCTTCCGCGCTCAGCCCATAGAGGCCGATCCGCCCTTGCCGCGTGGCGGTGATCCAGCCTTCCTTGCGCAGACGGTGCAGGGCGACGCGCTGGGCCTCGGGCCGGATCTTTAGCAACCCGAGGATCTCCGACAGTTGCGGCCCAGACAGCATCGCGCCCGGTGCCATGGCCGCATCCCCAAAGAGCGTGACCAGCAGGGACCAGACCTTCAGGTCCCCGCGCGCGCAGAGCGTCGCGATCATCGCCGTCCCCGGCGCGTCGGAGGTCGCAGCACCGCTCATTCGTTGCATCCGCATTGATCTGCGATCCGCTTCGGTGCACCCTTTGACCAGCCACGGGAGGGGCGCTTATGGAAGATTTGGGAGCACGGCCCGAGGAGCTCGAACCGATCGAGCGGGCCTCGCGCGATGAGATCGCAGCATTGCAACTGGACCGGCTGAAATGGTCCCTGAACCACGCCTATGCCAATGTGCCCATGTATCGGGCGCGGTTCGACGCGGCAGGCGTGCATCCGGACCAGCTGCAGCAGCTCTCGGATCTGTCGCGCTTTCCCTTCACGGGCAAGGACGATCTGCGAGCGAATTACCCGTTCGGCATGTTCGCCGTGCCCCGGTCCGAGATCCTGCGCATCCATGCCTCCTCCGGCACGACGGGCAAGCCGACGGTGGTCGGCTACACGGCGGCGGATTGTGAGCTCTTTGCCAACATGGTGGCGCGCTCGTTGCGCGCGGCGGGGGTGCGCAAGGGGGATATGGTCCATAATGCCTATGGCTATGGCCTCTTTACCGGTGGGCTTGGCGCCCATGTGGGGATCGAGCGGCTGGGTGCGACCGTGGTCCCCGTCTCGGGGGGGATGACCCAGCGCCAAGTGACCCTGATCACCGATTTTGCGCCCGATGCGATCATGGTGACCCCGTCCTACATTCTGAACATCCTCGAAGAGTTTCACCGCCAGGGCCTCGATCCGCGGGATTGTTCGCTCAAGGTCGGGGTATTCGGGGCCGAACCCTGGACCAACGCCATGCGCGCCGAGGTCGAGGCGGCCTTCGACATGCACGCGGTGGATATCTACGGGCTGAGCGAGATCCTCGGGCCCGGGGTCGCCAACGAATGCGTTGAGACGAAGGATGGCCTCCATGTCTGGGAGGATCACTTCTATCCCGAGATCATCGATCCCGCCACGGGAGAGGTTTTGCCCGATGGCGAGATGGGGGAGCTCGTTTTCACGACGCTCACCAAGGAAGGCCTGCCCATGGTGCGCTACCGGACGCGGGACCTGACCCGGCTTTTGCCCGGGACGGCGCGGTCCATGCGGCGGATGGAGAAAATCACCGGGCGTTCCGACGACATGATGATCCTGCGTGGGGTGAATGTCTTTCCCACCCAGATCGAAGAGCAGTTGATGGCGACCGAGGGCCTCGCGCCCCATTTCCAGATCGAGCGCTTCACCTCCGGGCGGCTCGACGCCATGCGCGTTCATGTGGAGGCCCTGCCGAATGCCGCCGATGCGGGAAGCCGGGAGGCCGCGCAGGCAGCCCTGATCCGGCGGATCCGCGATGTGGTCGGGATCGGTGTCGAGGTGACGGTGGGCGATCCGGGCAGTGTGGCGCGCTCGGAAGGCAAGGCCGTGCGCGTGGTGGATCGCCGGGAAGACGCCTCCTGAACGGGCAAAACAGGCTCTAAACAAGGGGATCAGGCGTCATAGTCGATCTCGAGCGGGCCGGAGACGGGATAACTCTGACAGGTCAGGACATAGCCATCGCGCACCTGATCATCCTCGAGCGCGTGATTGGCCCGCATCTCCACCTCGCCCTTCAGCACCCGCGCCCGGCAGGTTGAACAGACCCCCGCGGTGCAGGCAAAGGGCGCCTCGATCTGTGCTGCGCGAGCGGCGTCGAGCAGGCTTTGATCCTGCCCGGCGGTTACTGCATGGGTCACCCCGCCGACGGTGATCCGGGTTTCAATCCCCGGGGCATCGGCGGGCACCTGTCGCGCGGGCATGGCGAGCTTGCCGGGCTGATCCGCGGCAAAGAGCTCGAACCGGATGCGCTCCTTGGGCTGTCCTTGGGCCTCAAGCGCGGTGGCGACCGCCTCCCGCATGGGGCCGGGGCCGCAGATATAGCTCGCGTCGATCTGCGCGAGTGGGATCCACTGGGTGAAAAGTGCTGCGCATTTCTCTGCATCGAGTCGCCCGGAGAAGAGCGGGATATCCTGACCGCTTTCGAGCACATGGATGACGGTCAGCCGATCGAGATAGAGGTTCTTGAGATCCTCCAACACGTCGCGGAACATGATCGATGCCGGGCTGCGATTGGCGTAGATCAGGGTCGCGCGCGCCTCCGGATCCTGCCGCAGCAGGGTCCCGATCAGGGACAGGATCGGGGTGATCCCGGATCCCCCGGCCACGAAGAGAAGATGCGCGCCGACGGCCTTTGGCAGGGTGAACTGCCCCATGGGCGGCATCACCTGCAGGCTGTCGCCCACCTGCAGCTCCGTGTTGGCCCAGCCGGAAAACGCGCCGCCGGGCACATGTTTGATCCCCACGCGCAAGGCGGCGTCCCCTTCGGGCGCGCAGATCGAATAGGATCGGCGCAGCTCCACCTCGCCAATCTGACGCCGGAAGGTCAGGTATTGCCCGGCCTTGAAGGCGAACGCCTCCGGTGCATCCGGGCGCAAGGTCACGGCCACCGCGTCGCGCGTGGTGCGGTCGATCCCGGTGACGGTGGCGGTGTGAAAGCGCGGGGCGGCCATGGTCACATCCTCAGAGACATTTGAAGTAATCGAAGGGTTCGAGGCAGCTGCGGCAGCGCCATTGGGCCTTGCAGGGCGTGGAGCCGAACTGGCTGATCCGCTCGAGATCCGTGCCGCTGCAACGGGGGCAGGCGGTGGGACCGCCGCTCGGGCTGGGCGGGGCAATGCCAAAGGTGGTGAGTTTGGCGCGGCCTGCGTCAGAGATCCAATCGGTGGTCCACGGGGGCGCGATGCGTGTCTCGATTTGCACCTCCTCTAGTCCCCGCGCGGTCAGAGCCGCCTCGATATCCTGTGCGATCACCCGGGTTGCCGGGCAGCCGGAATAGGTCGGTGTGACCGTGACCTTGAGGGCGGGCCCATCCCAATCCACATCCCGCACGACGCCGAGATCCACCACAGAGATGGCGGGGATTTCCGGGTCCGGCACATCTTCGAGCCAAGACCAGATCTGCGCGAGCGGGGGGCGCATCTCACCACACCGCGTCGGGGTGGCTGCGCGGCAGGACCTGCATCACTGCCAGCATGGGGCCAAAATGCTCCGTATGGCGCGCGCCGGTCTTGCCGCCGGTCTGGGCAAAATCGCTCTCGGGAATGCGCAGGGTCGCTTCGGTCAATGTCGCGTGCACGATCCCCTCCCAGTCCGGGCGCAGGCTGTCCGGGGCAGGACCGAGACCGGCCTCGGCGATCTCCGTATCCACCGCATCCGGGATCAGCGCTTCACCCGCATAGGGCCAGAGCCGGTTCAGGGCGGACTGCATCCGACGATGGCTCTCCTCTGTGCCATCTCCCAGCGCGATGACCAGCCCTTGGGAGCGTTCGAGGTGATAAGCGCTCTCCTTCGCGACCTTGGTCGCGATCCCGGCAATCCGCGCGTCGCCGCTCTGGGACAGGCCAGCCAGAAGCGGCCCTTGATAGGCGTCAAAGAGGAATTGCCGCAGGATTGTATGGCCGAAATCCCGGTTCGGCTGTTCCACCAGCAGCAGGTTCCGAAACCCACGCTCATCCCGGAAATAAGCCAGATCATCGGCACTGCGGCCAGCGCCCTCGACCTCGGCGGCGAGACCTAGCCACATCTGTGCCTGCCCGATCAGATCGAGCGCGGTATTGGCGAGGGCGATATCCTCCTCAAGCACTGGCGCATGGCCGCACCATTCCGAGACCCGGTGACCCAGCACCAGCGCATTGTCCCCGAGGCGACAGAGATATTCGAACAGCGCCGCGCTCACATCGGCCCCACATCGTCGGGAATGTCGAAGAAGGTCGGGTGGCGATAGACCTTGTCTTCGGCCGGATCAAAGAGCGGGCCCTTGTCCGAGGGGTTGGAGGCGGCGATGTGCCGGGCCTCGACCACCCAGATGCTGACGCCTTCGTTGCGGCGGGTATAGACGTCGCGCGCGTTCAGGATCGCACGCTCGGCATCGGGTGCGTGGAGGCTGCCCACATGGCGATGGCCCATGCCATGCTGCCCGCGGATGAACACTTCCCAAAGGGGCCATTCGCTGCTCATTCCGCGGCCACCCGTGTTGCGCGTTTCGCGGCATGGGCGCTCAGGGCGTCGCGCACCCAGGCACCGTCCTCCCAGGCATCGCGGCGGGCTTGCAGCCGCTCGGTGTTGCAGGGCCCGTTGCCCTTGAGCACCTCGAAGAACTCCTCCCAATCGGGCTCGGAGAAGTCGTACTGCCCGGTCTCGTCATTCCAGCGCAGATCCGGGTCCGGCACGGTCAGGCCGAGATACGCGGCCTGCGGCACAGTCTGATCGACGAATTTCTGACGCAGCTCGTCGTTTGTGTTCATCTTGATCCGCCAGGCCATGGATTGCGCAGAATGCACGCTGTCCTTGTCGGACGGGCCGAACATCATCAGGGACGGGTACCAGAACCGGTTGAGGGCATCCTGGGCCATGGCGCGCTGGGCGGGCGTGCCCTCGGCCATCTTGCGCATGATGTCGAAGCCCTGCCGCTGATGGAATGACTCCTCCTTGCAGATCCGGACCATGGCCCGCGCGTAAGGCCCATAGGAGGTGCGCTGCAACGGGACCTGATTCATGATCGCGGCCCCATCCACGAGCCAGCCGACCGCCCCCATATCCGCCCAAGTCAGGGTCGGGTAATTGAAGATCGACGAGTACTTCATCCGCCCCTCGTGGAGCGCGTCAAAGAGCTCATCTCGGCTGACCCCGAGGGTTTCCGCCGCGCAATAGAGGTAGAGCCCGTGCCCCGCCTCATCCTGCACCTTCGCGAGCAGGATCGCCTTGCGCTCCAGCGAAGGGGCGCGGGTGATCCAGTTGCCCTCGGGCAGCTGGCCGACGATCTCGGAATGGGCGTGTTGGCCGATCTGCCGGATCAGGGTCTTGCGATACCCCTCGGGCATCCAGTCCTTGGGCTCGATGGTCTCGCCCGCATCGATCCGCGCCTGAAAGGCCCGTTCTTCAGGCGTCATCTCCTCCGGGGATTTCACCCCGCGACCGGTGGATTTGATCATCTGTGCATACATTGGTCAGACCCTTTCCAAAATCATCGCGACGCCCTGGCCCACCCCCACACACATGGTGCAAAGCGCGTAGCGTCCTTGTCTCCGGTGCAGCTCCCGCGTGGCCGTCAGCACCAGCCGTGCGCCGGACATGCCGAGCGGGTGACCCAGCGCGATCGCGCCACCATTGGGGTTCACATGGCCCGCGTCGTCGGGTAGCCCGAGGGTGCGGAGACAGGCGAGCACCTGGGCCGCAAAGGCCTCGTTCAGCTCGATCACATCCATCTGATCGAGAGACAGCCCAGCGATATCCAGCGCTTTGCGCGTCGCAGGCACGGGACCAAGTCCCATGACCCGGGGCGCGACCCCGGCACTTGCCGTGGCAATAATCCGCGCCCGGGGCATGAGGTGGCGGGTCAGAGCTTCGCCACCGAGCAAAAGCGCCGCCGCCCCATCATTCACCCCGGCCGCATTGCCAGCGGTCACGCTCCGCTCCGGCCCATTGATCCCCTTGAGCCGGGCCAGCCCATCGAGCGTCGTGTCCGCGCGGGGATGTTCGTCGGTGTCCACGCGTGTTGCGCCCTTGCGCGTGGTGATCTCGACCGGTGTGATTTCATCCGCGAAGAGACCACTTTCGATCGCCTTGGCGCAGCGCGTCTGGCTGCGAAACGCGTAGGCATCCTGATCCGCGCGGGCGATCCCGTGATCCTCGGCCACATTATCGGCGGTTTGCGGCATGGAATCGGTGCCATAGCTCGCCGCCATCGCCGGGTTCACAAAGCGCCAACCGATGGTCGTGTCGTGGATCTCGGCCTGCCGGTCATAGGGCCGCGCGGCCTTGGCCATCACAAAGGGCGCGCGGGTCATGGATTCCACGCCGCCCGCGATCACTTGCGCCGCCTCACCCAGCCGGATCGCCCGCGCCCCTTGGGCCACCGCGTCGAGACCACTCGCGCAGAGCCGGTTGACTGTGATCCCGGGCACCGTCTCATCCAGCCCCGCCAGCAGGCTCGCCATGCGCGCCACGTTTCGATTGTCCTCCCCGGCCTGGTTCGCACAGCCGAGGATCACCTCATCAATCAGCTGCGGGTTCAGATCGGGATTGCGCGCGAGCAGCGCCCGGATCGGGATCGCTGCCAGATCATCCGCGCGCACAGGCGCAAGACTGCCGCCAAAGCGCCCGATCGGCGTGCGTACACCGTCAAAAACATAGGCTGCGGTCATGACCGATCCTCTCTCCCTTGCAGTGAAGGATAGGGGAGCAACCGGCTTGGCGCAATCAAAACGTTACATTCTTTTTCTTCATTGGGTGATTCTGTAACGTAAAAGGCGCCAGCCAGCTTCGTTATTGCCGAAGAACAATAACGCTTGTACCGTTCGTGTCGTCTTTGCCACGCGAGTCCCCAGCCCATGGTTGCTGCACCCCGTCTTCGTATTCGCCTTCAGTTCGATGAAGGATCGCGCCTTGGCCCGGGCAAGGCCGACCTTCTGGAGAGTATCGGGGCGACCGGGTCGATCTCAGCCGCCGGGCGTGAGATGAAGATGAGCTACACGCGGGCCTGGGCTCTGGTGGAGCAGATGAATGACAGTTTCGCCGAGCCGCTTGTGGCCAGTGCGCGTGGCGGCGCCAAGGGCGGCGGGGCGCAACTGACCGAGGCGGGCAAGGCAGTGCTTGCGGAATTTCGAGCGCTCGAAGCGGCGGCGCAGGCGGCCGGGGATGCGCACATCGCGGCCATCACTGCCCTGCGCAAAGAGGCGCCCGATGCATAGTCGTCTGGGACTGGCTGCGCTGATGCTCATCTGCGCGACGCCCTTGCCTGCGGTTGCAGATGTGACGGTCTTTGCTGCTGCGAGCCTCAAGAATGCGCTTGAAGAGATCGCCGCAGACTGGTCCCGGGAAACGGACGAGACGGTCACGCTCACGTTCGCGGCCAGCTCGACCATCGCGCGGCAAGTCGATCAGGGTGCGCCTGCGGATGTCGTCTTTCTGGCCAATGAGGCCTGGATGGACTGGCTCGAGGATCGAGACCGGCTGCGGCCCGGATCCCGCGGAGTCGTGACTGGCAATCGGCTGGTGCTTGTGGCGTCCGAGCCTGTGTCGCTTGCCCCCGCGCCTGGGTTTCCCCTTGCCGACGCGCTGGGGGAGGATCGCCTCGCCATGGCGCTGGTGGATGCTGTGCCCGCGGGGATTTATGGCAAGGCCGCCCTGAGCACGCTCGGCATCTGGTCGGAGGTCGCTCCGCTTGTGGCCCAGACGGATAACGCGCGTACTGCGCTCGCGCTGGTCGCCACGGGGGAGGCGCCCTTTGGCATCGTTTATGCCAGCGACGCCCAGGCCGATACCCGGGTCCGGGTGGCGGGGGCGTTTCCCGCGAGCAGCCATCCTCCCATCCGGTATCCTGCGGCTCTGAACGCAGACACGACGGTGGAGGCGGAGGCGTTTCTGGCGCGCTTGCACAGCGACGCGGCGCGGCAGGTCTTCGCCCGGCACGGGTTTCAGCCGGATGGGTAACTGGCTCGGCCCGGAGGCCTGGGATGCGGTGGCGCTGTCCCTGCGCGTGTCGATCTGGGCCACGCTCTGCAGTCTGCCCTTCGGCATTTTCATTGCCTACGCCTTGGCGCGTTGGCGGTTTCCGGGGCGGCAGATCGTCAATGGCTTGGTGCATCTGCCGCTGATCCTGCCCCCGGTGGTGACCGGCTACCTGCTTCTGCTGACCTTCGGGCGGCGTGGTCCGGTTGGGGAGTTCCTCGAGACGAGCTTCGGGATCGTGCTCGCCTTTCGATGGACTGGAGCTGCCCTTGCCGCGGCAATCATGGCCTTCCCCCTGATGGTGCGGGCGATAAGGCTTGCGATCGAGGCGGTGGATCCGCGGCTGGAACAGGCCGCTGGCACTCTTGGGGCTGCCCCGCTGACAGTATTCACGACGGTAACCTTGCCGCTGATCCTGCCGGGCATTCTGACTGGAACGATCCTCGCCTTCGCCAAGGCCATGGGTGAGTTTGGCGCGACGATCACCTTTGTGTCGAGCATTCCGGGTCAAACCCAGACCGTGCCCTCGGCAATCTACGCCTTCCTGCAGGTGCCGGGCGGGGAGGAGACCGCGTTCCGGCTTGTCCTGGTCTCCGTTGCACTGGCCATGGGTGCGCTCCTTCTGTCGGAAGTGATGTCCCGCGCGGTGGCCAGAAGGATTGCGGGCGCATGACCCTATCGGTTGCCTTTCAGCACCGCGCCGGATCCTTCGACCTCGATGTGCAATTTGAGGCGCCAGCCGGTGTGACCGCGCTGTTCGGAAAGTCAGGGTCTGGGAAAACGACCATCGTCAACGCGGTGGCGGGGCTACTCCGACCCGACGCCGGTCATGTGAAGGTGGCGGGGCGTGTCCTTGTGGATCGCAAAGCCGGGATTTGGGTGCCGCCCCATAGGCGTCGGCTTGGCTATGTGTTTCAGGAGGGTCGCTTGTTCCCGCATCTGACCGTGCGGCAAAACCTGCTCTATGGTCGTCGACGTGGGTCCGGGCGGGGAGCGCAAGCGTCGCTGGACATGGTGGTGTCTTTGCTAGGCCTTGAGAACCTGCTGGCACGACGGCCGCTGGACCTGTCGGGAGGCGAGAAACAACGGGTGGCCATTGGGCGCGCTTTGCTCTCGGATCCCGACATGTTGCTGATGGATGAGCCTCTTGCGGCGCTGGATGCTGCGCGGAAGGCCGAGATTCTGCCGTATATTCAACGCATGTGCGGTGAGGTCGGGGTGCCGATCCTCTATGTCAGTCACTCTGTACCCGAAATTGCCCGGATCGCGACCACCGTGGTGGCTTTGGATCAGGGCCGGGTACTTCGAACGGGTCGCGCAGAGGAGGTTCTCGCCGATCCCGGTATGGCGCCCACACTCGGGATCCGCGATGCAGGTGCGCTGATCACAGGCGTGATTTCCGAGCATTTTGAAGATGGCGTCACGGCTTTGCGGTTCAGTGGTGGCACGTTGCTCTTGCCGCGCCAGCGGGATCCGATCGGTACGTCCCTGCGCGTTCGGATCGAAGCCAAAGACGTGATGCTCGCGACTAATGAGCCGAAAGACATCTCCGCGTTGAACGTTCTGCCCGCGCGAATCGAATTGATCCGTCGCGGCGATGGTCCAGGCGTCCTCGTGCAGCTTCGTGTTGGGGAAGACTTGCTTCTTTGTCGGATTACCCGTCGATCCGCGACTGCGTTGTCTTTGGAGATCGGCCAATCCTGCTACGCGGTTCTGAAATCCGTATCGGTTGCGAAGCAGGATATCGGCTGACCTCGCGGACTCATGCCACCAGTTGCGTGTCGAGGCCTTCGGAAAAAACCGACTTTGCAGCTTCGAAAGCCGCTGTGATCTCGGTGATATTCACTGACGCGCCATCGCCTGCCGCTGCCGCAGCCTCGCCATCGGCGCAGAGCTTGCCCAAGGCCCGAAAGCCCAGGTTCCAGGCGCAGCCCTTGATCAAATGCATCAGCGCTTCGAGATCCGCGCCCTTGTCGGCGTCCGGAAGTTGACCGATCGCGGTCTCCACCTCTTCCATAAAGACTTCGACGATCTCGCCAAAATCATCCGCCCCGATCTCGTCCTGCAGCTCCCTGACCCGGTTCCAATCAATCATGTTTCACTCGCTTTCCGCCCTCGCATTGGCGGGAACTTTAGGACTCGCATGTTAACGAATCCTGAGTGCGCGGGAGGTTTTCGGAAGCATTTTAAACTTCACTCCCTGTTAAGTGGCGGGGCGTAGGAACAAGTCAGCAACACGAGTAATTCCGAATGATTCCTGACAAAACAGACGACATGACCCCCAACGATCCGTCGACCGGATCGCTCCACGTGCTTGTGGTCGATGACAGTCGATTGCAGCGGCGCATTCTCTCGATGGCGTTGAAGAAGAAGGGTTATGTCGTTTTCGAGGCCGAGGATGGAAATCACGGGCTGCAGGTGTTTCAAGAGAATCACATCGATATCGTGATCAGCGATTGGATGATGCCGGGTCTATCTGGACCTGAGATGTGCCGCGCGCTGCGCGATTTGAACTCGGACCACTATGTTTACATCATTCTGCTGACCACCAAGACAGAGAAAAACGAGATTGCAGAGGGGTTTGACGCGGGCGCCGACGACTTCCTGTCCAAGCCTGTGCATACGGTTGAGCTGATGGCGCGGATCACGGCTGGCGAGCGTGTGATGCGGATGGAGCGGGAGCTGACCAACAAGAACGCCCTGATCTCCGAGACCTTGGCTGAGCTCAAAACACTCTACCAAGCGGTGGACAACGACCTGATCGAAGCCAAGAAGCTTCAGCAATCCCTCGTGCGCGACAAAACCGGTACATTCCGGGGCGCCGAGATTGCGCTCATGCTGCAGTCCAGCGGGCATGTGGGTGGCGATCTCGTCGGGTTCTTCCGAATCAACTCGACCGAGATCGGTCTCTATTCGCTGGACGTATCCGGTCATGGGGTGAGCTCGGCGCTGATGACAGCACGACTGGCTGGGGTGCTATCAGGTTCGGTTCCTGGAAAGAACATTGCCATCGAAGCGGATGCCGAGGGAAATCCGGTCGGGCGCGACCCAGGCGAAGTCGCCGCAGACCTCAACACGCTCCTCCTCGAAGAGATGGATACGGAGCACTACTTCACTATCATCCTGGCCATCCTCAACAGTGAGACCGGACATATTCGCCTCGTTCAGGCCGGACATCCCCATGCGCAACTGCTTCGGGAAGGGGAAGGCCCGGTTCTTCTGGGTGATGGAGGTCTCCCGATCGGGCTGCTCGATGGGGCGGAATACACAAGCTTTGAAACCACGCTCCACCAAGGCGACCGTATTCTTATGGTTTCGGACGGGTTTACAGAATGCACGGATCCCGAAGGAAACATGCTTGATGATACCGGCCTGTCAAAATGGGTCGCCAAACATCGCGATCTTGATGGCCCGACCCTGCTCGAGGTGTTGCCGCGCGAACTGACGAGCTTTGCCAACGGAGAAGATTTCGGCGACGATATCTCCAGCCTGGTGCTGGATTTCGGGCGTGGATCCCCGACCGCCTAGATCCAAATTGCCCGCGAGTTCACTGCGCGTGATACCAGTTGGACAGGAAGGCGCGGTCCCCCTCATTGGCCAATTCGACAGCAGCATCGCTCGGAGACATCCAGAGGGGGATGTGATCCTCCTCCACCGGCGGACCCATGCGGAGCGTCGGACGTCCAAGATAGATATGGCAGAGCTTTTCCGCCCAGATCCCGTATTCCGGCATGAAGGTGAAACGGCGAAACACGCCAAGTTTCCGCGTCACTGTCATCCGCCAGCCTGTTTCTTCCAGAACCTCTCGGTGCAGAGCGGGCAAAGGGGCCTCCCCCGGATCGATCCCACCCCCGGGCAACTGGATCTCGGTCTCGGCTCCGAATTGCACTGTGGTCAGGATCTGGGACTCACGTGGCAGGATCGCATAGGCCCCGGGTCGCCTTTGATAGGTCTGCCCGGCCTTCACCGCCTCGCCATACCGTCTGATCATATCTGCCCAACGCCTCCTACAGAGCCTTCGCGCACGCCCTTGGATGCATCGCGGACGGCTTCTATATAGCTTCGGTATGCCAGCATCGCGCTCCTCTAGGAAGGCCCCCCAATGACACTCGCGTCCAAACTTGCCTGGGACGACACCGTCCTGCCGTTTCAACTCGACCGGTCCGACATCCGGGGACGGGTGGCCCGGCTCGATGGGGTGCTCGACGGGGTGCTGGCGCAGCACGACTACCCGCCAATGATCGAAGCGCTCGTTGCGGAGGCAGCGGTACTGACCGCGTTGATCGGCCAATCCATCAAGTTGCAATGGAAGCTCTCTCTTCAGATCCGCGGGGATGGCCCGGCACGCCTGATCGCGACCGATTTTTACGCTCCGGAGGAGGAGGGTGCCCCGGCGCAAATCCGCGCCTATGCCAGCTTCGACCCCGAGCGCTTGGCCACCGAGACCGATGCTTTCAAGGCCATCGGCAAAGGGTACTTCGCCATCCTGATCGATCAGGGCCAAGGCATGGAGCCCTATCAGGGCATCACCCCGATTGCAGGCACAAGCCTGTCGGATTGTGCGCAGACTTACTTTGCCCAGTCAGAGCAGCTCCCGACGCGGTTCGAGATCAACTTCGGTCGCAGCACCGAGCCCGGCCAGCCCGAGCAATGGCGCGCCGGGGGTGTCATGCTCCAGCATATGCCCAAGGCCTCGCCCTTTGCCGCGGGTGATGCCACCGGTGAGGCCGGACTTCTCAACCCGAGCGACATTCTCGAAGGGGACGATGGTGAGAACTGGAGCCGCGCAAACCTGTTGCTCGACACCGTGGAGGCGCTTGAGCTGATCGGCCCGTCGGTCGCGCCCTCGGACCTGCTCGTGCGGCTTTTTCACGAGGAAGCGCCCCGGGTCTATGACGCGCTGCCGGTGAAGTTCGGCTGCACCTGCTCGCCCGACCGGGTGCGGCAGAGCCTGTCGATCTATTCGGCCAAGGATATCGCGCATATGACCACCGAAGAGGGAATCGTCACCGCGGATTGCCAGTTCTGCGGTGCGCATTACGAGTTCAAGCCCGAGACTCTTGGGTTCGAGGCGGTGGAGGGGCCGGATGCCGCTGGATGATGTCGCCCAACGCGTGACCCTTGCCCTGCAAGCGGCGCGCAGCGGGTCGTCGGATTTCGACCTCAACCCGGAATTCGCGCCGCCACCGACCCGCAAGCTGCGGCCTGCGGCGGTGCTTGTGCCGTTGATCGAAGGGCCGAACGGGGTCGAAGTGATCCTGACCAAGCGCTCATCGCGGCTGAAACATCACCCGGGACAGATCGCGTTCCCTGGCGGGAAGGTGGATGCGGGGGATCCTTCTCCGGCGTCGGCCGCCTTGCGCGAAGCCTGGGAAGAGATTGGTCTGCCGGCGGATGCGGTGCGGCTGGTGGGTGAATTGCCTCCCCATGAGACGGTCACCGGATACCAGATTCAGCCCTTTGTCGGCATCGTCAAAGATCCGTTCGAAACCGTGCCGGAGCTGGGCGAGGTGGCCGAGGTATTTCGCGTGCCCTACACCCATGTCACGGATCCCGCGCGGTTTTCGGTGCAGGATCGGATCTGGCAAGGCAAATCCCGACGGTTCTACACGGTGCCCTACGGCCCCTATTACATCTGGGGGGCGACCGCGCGGATCCTGCGGGGCTTCGCCGACGCGCTGCAGTGAACCTGCCGCCGGGCTCCTGGTCGGAGGCGGCACCGCAAGAGGTGTTGCGCCTGCTGACCGAGGCCGGCCATGACGCCCTTTTTGTCGGGGGAACCGTCCGGAATGCGTTGATTGGCGCCCCGGTGACGGATTTCGATGTGGCCACAAGCGCTTTGCCTGAAACCGTGCAGAGCTTGGCCGAAAACGCGGGTCTGAAGGCCATTCCCACGGGGCTCGCCCATGGCACGGTGACCGTGGTTGCCGAGGGGCAACCGATTGAAATCACAACTTTTCGCCGTGATGTGGCCACCGATGGTCGCCATGCGGAGGTCTCTTTCTCAACCAATGTGGCCGAGGATGCCCGCCGCCGGGATTTCACCATGAATGCGCTCTACGCGAGGGCGGATGGCGAGGTTGTGGACCCTCTGGGGGGCCTGCCGGATCTGCAGGCAAGACGGGTCCGCTTTATCGGAGCACCCGAAGATCGGATCCGCGAGGACTATCTGCGGATCTTGCGCTTCTTCCGCTTTACAGCCTGGTATGGGGTACCGGACCAAGGGCTCGATGCGGAGGGTCTGGCGGCTTGCGCCGCGCTTTCGGCGGGCTTGCTCAAGCTTTCCGCGGAACGGATCACAGCTGAACTTCTGAAACTGCTCGCGGCGCCGGATCCGGCGCTTGCGGTCGCGGCCATGGCGCAAAGCGGGATCCTCGCGCGCTGTCTGCCCGGGGCACGCCATGACGCGCTGGCCCCGTTGATCCACTTCGAGACAGAGCTGTCCCTATTGCCGGAGCCGCTGCGTCGTCTGGCCAGCCTTGGGGGCAGCACCGGAGATTTGCGCCTGTCGAACGCTCAAAACCGCAGCCTCGCGCAGATGAAGACCCATCTGGAAGAGATGACCGCGCCGCGCGCGCTGGGCTACCATATCGGGGCCGAGCGGGCGCGCGATGTCCTCCTGCTCCGCGCGGCACTTCTGACAACGCCACTCGAGCCGGGCGCCTTGGCGGCAGCAGCCGACGGCGCGCAGACGGTCTTTCCCATCCGGGCCAAGGACCTGCCCGCGCACTTGCAGGGGCCCGAAATCGGCGCCGCGCTCAAAACGCTCGAAGCGGCCTGGCTTGCCTCCGGCATGGCCCTGTCAAAGGCGGATTTGCTGGCGCGTCTCTGACCGAGAGACCGTGGCATTTCGCCGGTCTGCGCCTATATAGCAAGGACAGCCCAAGGACCGTTCCCATGTTCCGCTATTTCGAGCGTCTCGTAGACCCGTATGTGGCCTATTCCGAGACGGATCGCCCCCCCACGCGCCTCTGGCCGTTCATCAAATCCTGGTCGCAGCCGTTTCACGGCGTCTTTGCCGTGGCCGGGGTGATGTCCGTTGTGGTGGCGATGGTCGAGATCGGGCTGATCTATTATATGGGGCGGGTCGTGGACCTGCTCTCGGTGCATACGCCCGCCACGCTCTGGGAGAGCCATGGGCTCGAACTGGTGCTGGTGTCGCTGTTCATTCTGCTGCTGCGCCCGGTGCTGCAGGCCTTCGATGTGCTGCTGCTGAACAACGGGATTCTGCCGAATTACAGCGCGCTCTTTCGTTGGCGCGCCCATCGGCAGGTGTTGCGGCAATCTGTGGGCTGGTTCGAGAATGACTTCGCCGGGCGGATCGCGAACCGGGTGATGCAGACCCCGCCTGCCGCGGGTGAAGCGGTGTTTCAGGTCTTTGATGCCCTGAGCTTTTCCTTTGCCTATCTCATCGGCGCGGCGATCCTGCTTATGGGCGCCGATCCGCGGCTCGCGCTGCCGCTGCTGATCTGGTTCGCGCTCTATATTGCGCTGGTGCGATGGACGATCGTGAATGTGGGCCCGGCCTCCAAGGCCAGCTCCGAGGCGCGCTCGGAGGTCACGGGCCGCGTGGTGGACAGCTACACAAACATCCATGCGGTCAAGCTTTTCGCCCATCACGACCGCGAGCTCGACTATGCCAAGGACGCGATCGAGCAGACGCGCTGGACCTTCGCCCGCGAGATGCGAATTTTCACCACCATGGACATCGTGCTTGTGATCCTGAACGGGTTGCTGATCGTCGGCGTTGTCGGCTGGGCCGTGGCGCTCTGGATGCAGGGCGCGGCCTCGGTCGGGGTGGTGGCGGCTGCGACCGCGCTGACCCTGCGGCTGAACGCGATGACCGGCTGGATCATGTGGGCGGTTTCGAACTTCTTTCAGAATCTCGGCGTGATCTCCGAGGGGTTGCAGACGATTGCCCAGCCGATCACCCTTGTGGACGCGCCGGATGCTGCGCCGCTCAAGCTGACCAAGGGCGAGATCGCTCTGGAGGGGTTGAGCCATCATTACGGACAGGAGACAGGTGGGCTGAACGCCATTGATCTGACCCTTGCGCCGGGGACCAAGGTCGGGCTGATTGGGCGCTCCGGAGCCGGGAAATCGACCCTCGTGAAGCTGCTCTTGCGGTTTTACGACGCCGATGGTGGTCGGGTGCTGATCGATGGGCAGGATATTGCCAAGGTCACGCAGGACAGTTTGCGGGCAGAGATCGGCATGGTGCAGCAAGACAGCGCGCTGCTCCACCGCTCGGTGCGGGACAATATCCTCTATGGCAAGCCCAATGCGACCGAGGCCGAGGTGATCGCCGCCGCCGAGCGCGCGGAGGCCCATGAGTTCATCCTCGGGCTCACGGATCCGGAGGGTCGCACCGGCTATGACGCCCATGTGGGGGAGCGCGGGGTGAAGCTCAGCGGCGGGCAGCGGCAGCGGATCGCCCTGGCCCGGGTGATCCTGAAGGACGCGCCGATCCTCGTGCTGGACGAGGCGACCTCGGCCCTCGACAGCGAGGTGGAGGCTGCCATTCAGGACACGCTCTATGGGGTGATGGAGGGCAAGACCGTGATCGCGATTGCCCACCGTCTGTCGACCATCGCCCATATGGACCGGATCCTCGTGCTGGATGACGGTCGGGTGATCGAGGATGGCACCCATGCAGAGCTGCTGGCGAAGGGCGGGCTCTATGCCAGCTTCTGGTCGCGGCAATCGGGCGGGTTCATCGACACGACGGAGGCTGCCGAATGAGCCTGCTGCGTCGGATCGAAGACCTGATCGACGGGTTCCAACCCGCTGATGGCCCGCCCCCGCAGAAACTTGGCGCGTTCCTGCGCTGGTGTTTGCGGGGCTCGATGCCGGTGCTCTGGGGTGCTGCGGCGCTCTCGGCGCTGGCGGGTACGCTCGAGGTGATCTCGGCCATGCTGCTCGGCTATGTGATCGACACGGCGCTGGGCGCGGGGCCCGAGGGGTTCTTTGCCAGCCAGTGGCCCACGGTCCTTCTGTTTGCCGGGTTCTTCATCCTGATCCGCCCGGCGATCTTTGGCCTGTCTTCGGCGGCGAACGCGATTGTCGTGCAGCCCAACCTGAACCCGCTCGTCCTGTCGCGGCTCCATCGCTGGACCATGGGCCAGTCGGTCAGCTTCTTTGACAACGACTTTGCCGGGCGGATCGCGCAGAAACAGATGCAAACCGCGCGGGCGGTGACGGATGTCACCTCCGAGGTGATCAATGTGGTCGCCTTCGCGCTGGCCTCCATCGCGGGCTCGGCGATCCTGCTTCTGACCATTGACCCGTGGGTCGCGCTGGCGCTGAGCATCTGGCTCGTCGCCTATCTCGGCCTGATCCGGGCCTTCCTGCCCCGGGTGCGCAAACGCTCCGCCGCGCGGGCCGGGGCGCGGGCGAATGTCACCGGGCAGGTCGTGGATACGGTCACGAACATCAAGACGGTCAAGCTCTTTGGCCATTCCGAGCATGAGGACCGCGCGGCCCTGAACGCCATGGGCAGCTATCGCCGCAAGGCACTGGATTTCGGCTATATCTCGTCGAGCTTCCGGTTCTGGCTCATGGCGATTGCCGGGGTTCTGCCGGTGCTGCTGATTGGCGGGACGCTGATCCTCTGGACCAATGGCGCGGCCACGCCCGGTGACATCGCGGCGGCCGGGGCGATTGCCATCCGGATCGCCCAGATGACCGGCTGGGTCAGTTTCACCCTCATGGCGATCTACGCGAATGTGGGCGAGGTCGAGGACGGGATGCGCACGCTCACCGTGCCCCATGAACTGACCGATGCGCCGCAGGCAGAGCCCATGGAGACCACGCAGGGTCGGATCGCCTTCGAGGATGTGACCTTCATGTATGGCCGCGATGTGGGCGGGATTGACGGGATTTCCCTGACGGTCGAACCGGGTCAGAAGCTGGGTCTTGTTGGGGCTTCGGGGGCGGGGAAATCGACCCTGACGGGGCTCCTGCTCCGGCTCTATGACACGGAATCCGGACAGGTGACCATTGATGGGACCGACCTGCGCGAGGTCACCCAGGACAGTCTGCGCCAGCAGATCGCCATGGTCACGCAGGAGACGGCCATGTTCAACCGCTCCGCGCGGGAGAACATCCTCTATGGCCGCCCGGATGCGAGCGAGTCGGAGATGATCGCCGCTGCCGAGCGCGCCGAGGCCCATGAGTTCATCCTCGATCTGGAGGATCACGCCGGGCGTAAGGGTTATGACGCTCATCTGGGCGAACGCGGTGTGAAGCTCAGCGGAGGGCAGCGGCAGCGGATTGCGCTGGCCCGCGCGTTTCTCAAGGACGCGCCGATCCTGGTGCTCGATGAGGCGACCTCGGCGCTCGACAGCGAGGTCGAGGCCTCAATCCAGGACGCGCTCGACCGGGTCATGGAGGGCAAGACCGTGATCGCCATTGCGCACCGGCTCTCGACCATCGCGCAGATGGACCGGATCGTGGTGCTGGATCAGGGCCGGATCGTCGAGGATGGCACCCATGCGCAGCTTCTGGCCAAGGGCGGTCTCTATGCCCGCTATTGGAACCGGCAGTCGGGTGGTTTCATCGGGCTGGTGGATGCGGCGGAATAACCAAGTTGCCGGACCGGCGCGCGCCCGCTAAAGCCCGGCCATGACCGAGACAGTGACCATTACCCGGCTGGGCCTCCATGGCGACGGCATCGCACCGGGGCCGATCTATGCCGCCCGCACCCTGCCCGGCGAAGAAATCCGGGGTGAGATCACCGGCGACCGGATCTCCGCGCCCAAGATCGTCACCCCCGCGCCGGAGCGGGTGAAGGCCCCCTGCGCCCATTATACGCGCTGCGGCGGATGCGCAGTGCAGCATGCCGCGGATCCGTTTGTGGCCGATTGGAAGACCCAAGTGGTCATCGACGCGCTCGCCGCCCATGGTCTGAGCGCGCCCATGCGGCCGATCCAGACCTCGCCGCCCCGGTCGCGTCGTCGGGCGACTCTGTCCGGACGGCGGTTGAAGAAGGGCACGTTGCTGGGGTTTCACACCCGCGGCAGCGACACGATTGTCGATATCCCCGATTGTCAGGTGCTCGATCCCGCCATCACTGCTGCTTTGCCAGGTCTGGCGGCGTTCCTGCCGGAGCTTGGCTCGCGCAAAGGGGAGTTGTCGTTGGCTCTGACAGTGTCCGAGGCGGGGCTCGATCTGGATATTCGGGGCGGCAAACCTCTGGATGAGGCGCTGCGCCTGCGCCTGACGGCCTTGGCCCAGCGGTTGGATCTGGCGCGGCTCAGTCTGGAAGGCGAGGTGCTTGTCACCCTGCGCGCGCCGGTGCAGAGCTTTGGGCCAGCGGCGGTCACACCCCCGCCCGGCGCTTTCCTGCAGGCCACCCGCGAGGGGGAGGCTGCGCTGCTCGCCGCCGTCACCGAGGCGGTTGGCCCGGCGAAACAGGTGATCGATCTTTTTGCCGGATGCGGAACTTTTGCCTTGCCCTTGGCCCGGCAGGCAGAGGTGCTTGCGGTGGAGGGCGATGCCGAGATGCTCGCCGCGCTCGATGCGGGCTGGCGCAAGGCTCCGGGCCTGTCGCGGGTGCAGGTCGAGACGCGGGATCTCTTCCGCCGACCGCTGCTGCCCGATGAGTTGGCCAAGACCGATGCAGTCGTGATCGACCCTCCCCGCGCGGGGGCTGAGGCCCAGACCCGCTGCCTCGCCGAGGCCCGCGTGCCTCGGATCGCGGCGGTCTCCTGCAACCCGGTGACCTTTGCCCGCGATGCCAAAACGCTCTGCGATGCGGGATATCGCCTTGCCTGGGTGCAGGTGGTGGACCAGTTCCGCTGGTCCCCCCATGTGGAGCTTGCTGCCGCCTTCACTGCACCCCATATCGACCCCGAAGCCTGAGGATATCGCCGATGACTGCCCTGCGCGCCCGCCTTGCCGACTGGATCGAGAACCCTCGGATCCGCTCCTTCATCATCGGGGTGATCGTGCTCAACGCGGTACTTCTGGGGATGGAGACCTCCGAGGGGCTGATGGCGGTTGCAGGGGGCCTGATCACGACGCTCGACAAGATCTGCCTCGGGATCTTCATCGTCGAGCTTGCGGTGAAGCTCTTTGCCCTGGGTCCGCGCTTCTTCCGGTCCGGTTGGAACATCTTCGACTTCCTGATCGTCGGCGTGGCCATCGCCCCGGGTGCGCAGAGCTTCTCGGTCCTCCGGGCGCTGCGGATCCTGAGGGTGCTGCGCGTGATCTCGGTCGCGCCGCGCCTGCGCCGTGTGGTCGAGGGCTTCGTGACCGCGCTGCCGGGCATGGGCTCGGTCTTCCTGCTGATGGCGATCATCTTCTATATCGGCGCCGTGATGGCGACGAAGCTCTTTGCCACAAGCTTCCCGGAGTGGTTCGGGGATCTCGGACGCTCGGCCTATTCCCTGTTCCAGATCATGACGCTGGAGAGCTGGTCCATGGGCATCGTCCGCCCGGTGATGGAGGTCTACCCCTATGCCTGGCTCTTCTTCGTGCCCTTCATCATGGTCACGACTTTCGCGGTGGTGAACCTGCTGGTGGGTCTGATCGTGAACTCCATGCAGGATGCCCATTCCGCCGAGGAGGTTGCCGCGACCGACGCCTATCGGGACGAGGTGATGAACCGGCTCAAGGCCATCGAAGAGGCGCTGGAAAAGCGGTCTCCCCCCAATTCGTGATTGGTCCGGGGCGGCGATTTCTGGCATCCTTTGGGGAATAACAAAAACGTCACCTCTTTCGAGCAGGCTTCAGATATGACCCTTTCCCGCCGCCTTTTGCTGCTGGGCATCGCTGTCGGGTTGTCCGGCTGTGGATCTTCCCGCTTTCGCAGTTACGACGGGCCCGAAGTGACCCGGATCGTTGTCTTCAAGGATGAGTTGCGCATGTATCTGATGCATCGCGACACGGTGCTGCGCGGGTTCGACATCGATCTCGGCTTTGCGCCGGTTGGCCCCAAGCAGGTCGAGGGCGATGGCAAGACGCCCGAGGGGCGCTATCGCATTGATCGGCGCAACCCCAACAGCAGCTTTCACCTGTCCCTCGGGATCTCCTATCCGAACACGGCAGATGTGGCGCGGGCGCGCGCGCTGGGCCAGAGCCCCGGGGGGGATATCTTCATCCATGGGCAGCCGAACCTGACCAGGCCGCGCACCGGAGAGAACTGGACCGCAGGCTGTATCGCCGTGACCAATCGCGAGATGGAAGACATCTATGCCATGGTCAAGAACGATACCCCGATCGACATCTATCCCTGACCGCGCGGCCTAGCTGTCGGGGATCACCTGCGGGCCGCTGCCGCCGAGCACCATCGTCCACCAGAGCTTGCCATTCGGCTCCTGATACCAGGAGAAGCCGAGATCGCGCGCCTCGGGATCCAGGATCATCTCCCGCGTGGCGGGGTCCTCCATCCAGGCGGCGAGGGTTTCCAGTTCGGTCTCGTAGGTCTCGGAAATCAGCTCGGCGCGGAACTGCCCGGGATAGCCGGAGCGCGCCGTGCGTTCGGGCGGCGACGAGCCGTCGGACCCGAAATGCCAGGGCCGGTTCTGCACCGCCATATCCCGCGCATGGGTGGCGGCGGCGGCGTTGAGCTGAGGGTTGAGCGCCAGGGCGCTGCGCCCGCCCGCTTGCCGCAGGACATTCACCGAATCGAGGATCGCGAACTGGATCCGCCCGGTATCCGACGCGCTGATATCATAGACCCGGGGCAGGGGTTGCCCATCCGGGCCCAGCGTGGGCGGCGGTGGCGTACAGGCGGCCAGGATGATCGGCAGGACCAGCCACAGAGCGTGAATTCGGCGCATGTAACCCCCTCGGAAAGCGTGCCTTCTCTCATCCCTAGCGATAATTCGACGGAACGTCCAATCGCTTGCCTGCGCACAATGTGATGACATGCGTGTGAATTGTACGTTAAGACCGACTCGCTTAGGTTGTGCCGAAAACTTCTGAGATCATTGGAGCAGTTCGACCATGTCCAGACGAAACACCCCCGACCTGTCCCGCCGCCGCTTTCTGGCGAGTACCGGCGCGGCCTCGACCTTGCTGGCGAGCCCGGCTCTGGCCCAGATGGCCGGAACGACCGAGATCGAGCAGGAAGTGACCCAATCCGTACGCCGCAATATCTCGGGCTTCCGGGCGCTCGACTGGCGGCCGTACTTCTCGGATACGAAGAACGGTGCGATCCTTGTGGATATCTCCTCGCGGGCCTTGCATTACTGGTCCGAGGACCAGACCGAGTATCGGCTTTACCCGACCTCCGTGCCGCTGTCGGAGGATCTGACCCGCAAGGGCCGCACCCGTGTGACCCAGAAGGTTGAGGGCCCAAGCTGGCGCCCGACCCCGTCGATGAAGAAGCGCAATCCGGAATGGCCCGATTTCGTCGGGCCCGGTCCGGACAATCCGCTGGGGACACACGCGCTCTATCTCAGCTGGACCTATTACCGGATCCACGGCACCCATGACACGCGCAAGATCGGCCGCCGATCGTCGAATGGCTGCATCGGTCTTTTCAATGAAGACATTGCTGAATTGTTCGGCAAAGCGCGGAGCGGGACTCAGGTCCTGTTGATCTGACGCCTTGCCGCTCAAAGCTGATCGAGATCAAGCGGCGCCCTGGGCGCCGTTTTTTATGGGGCGCTTCCGGGTGTACTCAAAGAGGTGCCTTGACGCCAGGTTTTGTGAAGGTCGCCCTATAAAACGCTGAATTCCGGTCACTCCTTGCGAGGTGGTGTCAGGCCCTTTGGGGCCTACCCAGATGACCTCGAGGCAATTGAACGGTGAGTGTTGCAGTTTTGACGACATTTGGGCATCCGCGCGGGCGAAGCTCTGGCGCTGATTGCATTCGGCAGTTTCTCCTGCTTAAAAAATACCACGAGGTACAGTCTAGAACGCTCACCAGCGTCTCTTGGCGTGTCCAAGTCGTAATGTGAGCATCTCTTTGGAGGGAACCATGAAAAAACTCGTTCTCGCAGCCGTCCTGTCTGCAGCAGCTTCCACCGCCTTCGCTGGCTCCATGCAAGAGCCTGTGATGGAAATGCCGGTCATCGTTGAAGAAACCAACTCGTCCGCAGGTGGCATCGTTCTGCCGCTGCTGCTGATCGCAGTTCTGGCCGCAGTCGCGTCCTAATCGCGCCAAGCGACCTGACAAGTTAGAAAAGGCGGCCTCCGCGGGCCGCCTTTTCTTGTGTCTGGAGGTCAGGTGAGGATCAGCCGCGCGGCGCGATCCAACCCGCAAGGTTGTCTTCGACCACCTGGGCGAGCGCCGCGATATGGGCGTCGTCATCATTCAGGCAGGGGATATAGGTGAACTCCTCACCACCCGCTTCTTCGAAGCTTTCCTTGATCTCTTCGTTGATCTCTTCGAGCGTCTCGATGCAATCGGCGGAGAAGGCCGGGGCCACCACGGCGATCTTCTTCTTGCCGCCCTCCGCCAGGCGCGCGACCTCTTCGACCGTATAAGGCTGAAGCCACTCTTCGGGACCAAACCGGCTCTGGAAGGTGGTGACGATCTCGCCATCGGGCCAGCCGAGCCGCTCCTTCAACAGGCGCGATGTCTTCTGGCATTGGCAGTGATAGGGATCCCCCTCCATCAGATAGCGCTTCGGCACCCCGTGATAGGAGGCGACCAGAACGTCCGGACGCTCTTTGATCTCTGCATAGGCGCGCTCCACGGACTGGGCGAGCGCCTCGATATAGAGCGGATGTTCGAAATAGGGCTCCACCGTGCGCACGATGGGCTGCCATTTGATATGCTCCAGCGAGCGGAAGAACTCGTCGCAGGCCGTGGCCGAAGTGGCGCCGGCATATTGCGGGTAAAGCGGGAAGAAGAGGATCTTCTGGCAGCCCTGGGCCTGAAGCTCCTCGACCTTGGACTTGGTCGACGGATTGCCATAGCGCATGCAGAAATCCACCACGACCTGATCGCCAAAGCGCGCCTCCATCTCGTCCTTCATCTTCGCGGTCTGGTCCTTGGTGATCGTCATCAGCGGGCTCTCCCCCGCCTCTTCGTTCCAGATCGATTTATAGGCCGCACCCGAGCTGAAGGGCCGCTTGGTCAGGATCACGAGCTGCAGCAAGGGCTGCCAGATCCACGGGCTGTAATCGATCACGCGCCGATCCGAGAGGAACTCGTTCAGATAGCGCCGCATGGACCAGTAGTCGTAATTGTCCGGCGTTCCGAGATTGGCCAGCAGGATGCCGACCTTGCCGAAATTCACGGGCGGATGGTCACCCGGCAGGTGAGAGGACGTGGTCTTGGACATCATGTTCATCGGTATCGTGCCTTTGTCAGTCGTCGCCTTTATCGGCGGCAGCCGAGTCGGTCATTGGGTTCATATCCCGGTCAAATTCCACCACGCCCAGCGCGTCGGCCAGACGGTGAGAAGCAGATCCAGGGCGCATCGGTTGCGGCTGGCTCTCGGAAGGGGCCCAGCCGGTCAGGAACGCAAACTGGAACGTAGCGCGTATGCGCCCGTTGTCGCCCGGAAATTCCGTCGCATAGAGATCCAGTGCTGCGGCCAGGACATCGCGCCGCAACGGGCGGCGGTCGCGTTGGTCGAGCGCATTGGTCTCACCCATGGCGCGCAGCTCGCGCATCAGGTGCAGCGGAGTGGCGTAATCCACTTGTCGGGGCGAGAGATCCGCGACCGGCAAGGCAAACCCCGCCCGCTGCAGCAGCCCGCCAAGATCCCGCAGATCGCCCATGGGGGCCACACGGGGACTCAGCCCGCCACGCATCCGGCTCTCGGCCTCGGCGAAGGCGATCCGCAGCTCGCGCAAGGTCTCGCCGGCAAAGCTCACGGCCAGCAACAGTCCATCTTCGACCAGTGCGCGGCGTGCCTGCACCAATTGACCCACCGGATCATCGGCCCAATGCAGCGCCATGGCGTGAATCACCAGATCATGGGCGCCGGGCGCGAGATCCAGCACTTCGCTGTCCCCCACGACCACAGCTTCCGGAAAGGCCTTGGCCCAGAATTCCGGAAAGCCGGTCACAATCGCGGGGCTGGTAAAGGTCCTGTTAACCTCGCTCAGTCTTTCCTGAAGCTCAGAGAGGGCTTCGCGATGGAGAAACAGCTCAGGACCGCCGCGGCGACAGGCGCGGGCACGGTGCGCTGCAAGGGCGGCGCGATCGGTCAGGCGGGGTGGGCGATCCATCATATGTCCTCGGTTGAGAGGGCTATTTAAGTGTTTCAGGGACAATTGCAAACCGCGCTGCAAACGCTCTATCCGCCGAGCTGTGTCAGTTGTCGCGCGCCGGTGGCGAGCGATTTCGGCCTTTGCGGCGATTGTCTGCGGCAGACGCCGTTCATCGCGGGCGGGATCTGTGGCACCTGCGGGGTCCCGGTCTCGGGGCTGGCCGAAGATGAAACGGATATCTGCGAGGAGTGTATGACCACGCAACGCCCGTGGAACCGCGGGCGCGCTGCCATGACCTATGAAGATCTCGGTCGGACGCTGGTGCTGCAGCTCAAGCACAGCGATCGGACGGATCTCGCACGTCCCGCCGGGGCCTGGCTGGCGCGGGCGGCCAAGCCTTTGGTGCGGGGAGATACGCTGATCCTGCCGGTGCCCATGCATCGCACGCGGCTCTTGAAGCGCACCTATAATCAGGCCGTTCTGCTCGCCCGGGTCGCCGCCCGACATCTGGAGCGGCAGATGGTGCCTGACCTGTTGGTGCGGACCCGGCGCACGCGGATGCAGGACCATCGCAGCCACGCGGATCGCTTTGCCAATCTCGACGGGGCGATCGGTGTGAACCCGGCCCGGGCGCGGAGCGCGGGGCTCGAGGGTCGCCATGTCCTCCTGATGGATGACGTGCTGACCAGTGGCGCGACCCTGGCCGCTTGTGCGACCGCCTGCTTCGAGGCGGGGGCGGCCGAGGTGGATATCGCCGTGCTGGCCCGCGTGCGGCGGGAGGAGTTCGCGGCCGCTGCCCCACTGGGCTCTGACGAGCTGATGTAAATAAGTCTTTCGGATTTACAGGCAATGTGTCAAACTTAGTTTACACATTGGAGTGAGTCCGATTCAGACCGTCAGTCTCAGCCTCTTTCGCTTCGACAGCGTATTTGACCGCCTATGGGCGCTGACCCAGATGGGGGCGGCCCGGTTCAGCCTGCCGCGCACCCCGGGGATCGGCTTCTGGAAGCTCTGCGGTTCCGGCTCCGGCGAGGGCTTCACCCCGGTTCCCAACACCGCCGTCTACGCGATCCTCGCCACATGGCCGGATCAGGAAACTGCCGAATTCCAGACCCGCGAGGGCGAGGTCTGGTCGCGCTACCGCGCCAAGGCGTCCGAGGACTGGACGGTCTTGCTCGCCACAACCTCCGCCCGGGGCAAATGGTCCGGACAGGCCCCGTTCGAAGTGGACACACCGAGCTCCCCGGGCCCCCTCGCGGCCCTGACACGCGCGACCGTGAAACCCTCACGCGCCCTGCAATTCTGGAAACATGAACCAGCCATCAGCGACATGATCGGGCGCGATCCGAATGTCCTTTTTAAGATCGGGATCGGCGAGGTCCCCCTAATGCAGCAGGTCACCTTTTCCATTTGGCCCGACACACAGAGCATGGCCGACTTCGCCCGTCGCGGCGGACCCCATGCAGAAGCGATCCGGGCCGTCCGCGAGGGCGGGCTCTTTGCCGAAGAGCTCTACGCCCGGTTTTCCGTTCTCGGCGATCACGGCACGTGGGAGGGGCGGCGCCCGCTCTCTCCGGTGACCATGACCCGATCCGACATGAAAGAGACCGCATGACACACCCGTTCCCCTTCTCCGCCATCGTCGGCCAGTCCGAAATGAAGCAGGCCATGATCCTCACGGCGATCGATCCGAGCATCGGCGGCGTGCTGGTCTTTGGCGACAGAGGGACCGGGAAATCGACCTCCGTCCGGGCGCTTGCCGCGCTCTTGCCCGAGATCGAGGTGGTCGAGGGTTGCCCCTGTAACTCCGCAACCCGCGACGCGGTGCCGGATTGGGCCGAGGGCGTGGGCGAGGCCATGGTTTCGAAGCCGACGCCGGTGATCGATTTGCCGCTGGGCGCCACCGAAGATCGTGTCGTTGGCGCGCTCGACATCGAGCGGGCGCTGACCCGTGGGGAGAAAGCCTTTGAGCCTGGCCTGCTGGCGCGGGCCAATCGTGGCTACCTCTATATCGATGAGGTGAACCTGCTCGAGGATCATATCGTCGACCTTCTGCTCGACGTGGCGGTCTCGGGCGAGAACGTGATCGAGCGCGAGGGCCTGTCGATCCGGCACCCCGCGCGCTTCGTTCTGGTGGGCTCCGGCAACCCGGAGGAAGGCGAGCTGCGCCCGCAATTGCTCGACCGGTTCGGGCTGAGCGTCGAGGTAAGCTCCCCGACCGAGATCGATGACCGGATCGAGGTGATCCGCCGCCGCGATGCCTATGAAATGGATTACGACGCCTTCATGGACCATTGGCAGGGCGAGGATGCCAATCTGCGTGCCCGTATTCTCGCCGCGCGGGAAGGGTTGCGCGCCGTCGCAACGCCGGAAGCGACCTTGCGCGACTGCGCCGAGCTCTGCGTCGCGCTGGGTGCGGATGGGCTGCGAGGCGAGCTGACCCTGCTCAAGGCCGCCCGCGCGGTGGCCGCCTATGCGGGCGCGACCGAGGTTTCTCGCGAGCACCTGCGCACCATCGCGGCCTCGGCCCTGCGCCACCGACTACGGCGCGACCCGCTGGATGAGGCGGGCTCGACCACCCGTGTGAGCCGCGTGGTCGACAGCGTCCTCGCGTGATCCAGACCCCCCATACGGACCCGGTGGAGCGCTGGGCGCAGGCGGCCATGGCGGTCGCCTTGCTGGCGATTGACCCCGAGGGTCTGGGCGGGCTCTGGCTGCGCGCGCGCTCCGGTCCCGTGCGGGATCGGCTGATTGCACCTTTGCGAGACCTGCTTGCCGCCCCGCGCCGCTTGCCGCCGGGGATCGGGGATGCGCAGCTCTTTGGCGGTGTCGATCTGGCCGCGACGCTCTCTGCCGGGCATCTGGTGCAGGCGCCCGGACTGCTGGGCTCCGGCCCGGTGGCCCTGATCGCGCCCATGGCGGAACGGATGACACCGGGTCTTGCGGCCCGGCTGGCTCAGGTCCTCGACGCGGATCAGGGCCATGCGCTGATCGCCATTGACGAAGGGGCCGAGCCGGAGGAGCGTTTGGCGCAATGCTTGGCGGACCGTCTCGGTCTCCATCTCGATCTGGAGGGGTTGGCGCAAGGGGATTGCCCGGAGCCGGCCTATAACCCCGATGACATCGCGGCGGCCCGGACCCGTCTTGCGCAGGTTGCCCTGCCGGATACGGCCATCACCGCCCTGACCGTCGCCGCCGCAAAGCTCGGGATCGACAGCCTGCGCGCGCCGCTATTGGCGCTGCGGGCCGCGCGGGCCTCTGCCGCCCTGGACGGTCGGCACACCGTGTCAGAGGATGATCTGATCACCGCGACCGAGATGGTTCTGGCCCCGCGCGCCACCCGTTTTCCGGAAGAGGAGATCGAGGAGGCCGATCCTCCCGAGACCCCGCCGGACAGCCCCCCTCCCGAGAGTGACGCCGCCCCTGATGAGGAGCAGGAGAGTGCGGACACGCCCCAGCGCTTGCCGGAAGAGATCCTTCTGGAGGCCGCGAAAGCGGTCCTCCCGCCGGATCTGTTGGCGCGAATTGCGGCGGCCAAGGCCCCGCGCGCGGCCAAGTCCAGAGGAGGCGCTGGGGCCGCCAAGAAAGGCAATCGGCGCGGGCGACCCCTGCCGTCCCGGCCCGGACGGCTCGATGGGCAGGCGCGGATCGATCTGGTGGCGACCCTGCGCGCGGCAGCACCGTGGCAGACCATCCGGCGGAAACTGACCCCGGATGCGCCGCAAAAGGTGCTGGTCCGGTCCGAGGATATCCGCCTGCGCCGGTTCGAAGAGAAATCCGATCGCCTGCTGATCTTTGCGGTCGATGCCTCGGGCTCAGCAGCGCTCGCACGGTTGGCCGAAGCCAAGGGCGCGGTGGAGTTGATGCTGGCCGAGGCCTATGCCCGCCGGGACCATGTGGCGCTGATCGCCTTTCGCGGCACGGGGGCGGAGCTCTTGCTGCCGCCGACCCGGTCCCTGGTGCAGACCAAACGCCGTCTCGCTGCGCTTCCGGGCGGGGGCGGCACGCCGCTGGCCGCCGGACTGCGCGCTTCGCTCGATCTGGCGGAGCTCAGCAAGGGCCGCGGGCTCAGCCCGACCATCGCTCTTCTGACCGATGGCCGCGCGAATATCGCGCTCGATGGCACGCCGGATCGGCCGACCGCCGCCGAGGATGCCCGCGCCATGGCCCGGGCTCTGCGTGGGCAGGAAACGCCCTCGGTCGTGATCGACATGGGCAAACGCCCCCAGCCGCAATTGCGCGAGCTTGCGGGGGATCTCGCCGCGCCCTACATCCCCATGCCTCGCGCCGACAGCCAGCGGCTGTCCAGTGCCGTGACTGCCGCGCTGGAGACATGAACTGGGATCTGGAGAAGCGCCACTGGCCCCATGCGGAGGCCAGTCGGTTCCTGCGGGTGAGCCCCCACCAATGGCATGTGCAGGTGATGGGGCAGGGGCCGACGCTCCTGCTGCTCCACGGCGCTGGGGCGTCGCTCCATAGCTTTGCGGATCTCATGACGGCACTTGTGCCCCGTTACCGGGTGGTGGCGGTGGATCTGCCGGGCCATGGCTTCACCACCAAAGGCGGCAGTCAGCGCGCCGGGCTTGCGGCCGTGTCCACTGATCTTGCGGCCCTGCTGCGGCGCGAGGATCTGCTGCCGCAAGCCATCATCGGCCATTCGGCTGGGGCGGCGGTTGGCCTCGACCTGATCGACAAGCTGCCGGAGCCGCCGCGCGCCTTCATCTCCCTGAACGGGGCCTTTGCCGAGTTTGACGGGGTCGCGGGCTGGCTCTTTCCCATGCTCGCGAAACTGCTCGCGCTGAACCCCTTCACCTCCCTTGTTTTTGCCAACACGACCACGCCGCGCAGTGTGGCGCAGTTGATCACGGCAACCGGGTCCGAGCTGAGCGAGCGGCAGTTGAACCTTTACTATCGGCTGGTGCGGGATCGGGCCCATGTGTCGGGTGCGCTGGCGATGATGTCCCAATGGGATCTGCGCCCGCTGGGCAAGAAGATGCCCGGGATCCAGACGCCTGCGCTTCTGCTGACCGGCGCGCGGGACAAGGCGGTGGCCCCGGCGGTTTCCGAGGATGCGGCGCGCAAGCTGCCCCGGGCCGAGACGCGGAGCCTGCCGCATCTGGGGCATCTGATGCATGAAGAACGCCCGGATCTGATCGCGGCGGAGATCACCGGCTTCCTGGACGCGGTGGACGCGCCGCAGGCGCAGCGGGCCTGAGCCTCAGTCCTGTTCCAGCCGAATGCGCAGCTCACGCAGGATCGGCAGGACCGCCCGCACTTTTTCCGAGCCGAGGGTCGAGGTCATCTCTGCGATGATCGGCGTGATCACCTGCAGGGCCTGATCCCGTGCGGCACGGCCCGCGGGGCTGACGGCGACCAGCTTGCGCCGGGCGTCATCCCAATCGGGACGGATATGCACATGGCCTGCGGTCTCGAGCTTGCCCAGCGTGTTGGTCATGGCACCCTTGGTGACGTGAAAACTGCGCGCAAGCTGCGCGGGCGTCTTCTCGGCCCCGGTATTGGCGAGATGGTTGAGCACGGAAAAATGGCTCAATTCCATACCCTTGGGCAGAGCTTTGCTCAGTCGGGCGCGGGCGAGCTGATCCGTGGTGATCAGCTCGGACAGAAGGGAAATCGCAAGGGCGTCGTCAACGGTACTCATTACGGCGCAGCATACGGCGCATCCGCGGTGAGGGAAGGAATTTTTCGCCGCGCTGCGGCAACTTCTGTCAGATCCAGATCGACACAGGTCACCCCGGGTGCTGTGCCCGCATCCGCGAGGACCCGACCCCAGGGATCAATGGCGAGGCTATGGCCATAGGTCCGGCGCGGTCCGTTTGGCTCGGTCGGGTGGATCCCGGTCTGCGCTGGGGCCAGCACGAAGGCGCCGCATTCGATGGCCCGCGCGCGCAGGAGCGGATGCCAATGGGCCTCGCCTGTGACCTGGGTGAAGGCCGCGGGTAGGGTCAGGATCTCGGCCCCGGCGCGCGCCAATTCGCGGAAAAGATGCGGGAAGCGCAGGTCATAGCAGACCGCCATTCCGATCCGACCAAAGGGCGTTTCGGCCACCACAGCCTGAGTGCCCGGGCGATAGCCGTCGCTTTCGCGATAGGTCTCCGCCTCGGAGACGGTCACGTCGAACATATGGATCTTGTCATAGCGCGCGACGATCTCGCCCTGCGCGTTGATCAGGATCGAACGGTTGGCAAAGCGCCCATCCGGGTCGTCGGTCAGAAGGCCGAGGGAGCCGAGCAGAAACCAGACCCCCTCCTTGGCGGCAAACTCGCGCATTTCGGCGAGCATGGGGTCCTCGGCCTCGGGCCGAAGGACCGCGCGCTGGTGGCTCTTGCTGTTGGAGATGCAATTGCTCACCTCCGGCGAGAGCAGCAGATCTGCGCCCTCCGCCACCGCTTGCCGGGCGAGGCCCGCCAGTTGGAGGATGTTGGCCGCCGGATCATCAACCGACGTCATCTGCAACAGCGCGGCGCGCATCAGCCTGCCAGCAACGGGTCGAGCTTGCCTGCCCGTTCCAGCGCGTAGAGGTCATCGCAGCCACCCACATGGGTCTCGCCGATGAAGATCTGCGGCACGCTTGTCCGGCCACCGGCGCGCTGGATCATCTCGGGCTTGCGGGCGGGGGCGGCGAGGACGTCGACCTCGGCGAAGCTCACGCCCTTCTGGGACAGCAGGCGCTTGGCCGCATGGCAGAAGCCGCACAGGGGCGAGGTATAGATTTCAACGGGTTGCATGGGGGTCTCCGGAATAGGTTCCCTCTCATATAGGCGGGGAGTGCAGGACAGAAAAGATCCCTCCGGTTGACACGGATGTTGTCAATTAAACTGGACAACTATATCGTCAAACCATGATGACACGAGTCGATCCGATCTCCGCCGCCGAAGCCATCTCGGGCCCCCGCAAACGCGCCATTGTCATAGGCGCCGGATTGGGCGGGCTCGCCGCGGCCATGCGGCTCGGGGCCAAGGGCTATGCGGTGACGGTCTTTGACCGGCTCGATATGCCCGGCGGGCGCGGCTCTTCCATCAGTCAGGACGGGCATCGCTTCGATCTCGGTCCGACCATCATCACCGTGCCGCAGGTCTATGAGGATCTTTGGAAGGCTTGCGGGCGGGACTTCCACCAGGATGTCGAGCTCAAGCCCATGGATCCCTTCTATGAGATCCGCTGGCCCGATGGCTCCAGCCTCAAGGCGCGCCAATCCACCGAGGCGATGGAGGCCGAGATCCAGCGCCTCGCGCCGGGGGATCTGAAAGGGTATCACAAGTTCCTCAAGGACGCTCATCGCCGCTATGTGGTCGGGTTCGAGGGGATGGTGGCCAAGCCCATGCACCGGGCCTGGGAGACGATCAAGGTTCTGCCGACCTTCGCCATGCTGCGCGCGGATCAGTCGATCCTCGGCCTCGCCAAGCGCCGGGTGAAGGACAAGCGGCTGCAGATGGCGCTGTCGTTCCATCCACTCTTCATCGGTGGCGATCCGATGAATGTCACTTCCATGTATGCGCTGGTCAGCCACCTGGAGAAGGAATACGGCGTCCATTACGCCATGGGCGGGGTACAGGCGATTGCCCAGGCCATGGCGAATGTGGTGGCCGAGCAAGGCGGCTGGCTGCGGCTCGGAGAGACCGTGGATGAGATTCTCGTCACCGATGGCAAGGTGCGCGGCATCCGCCTCGACAGTGGCGAGGTCGCCCATGCGGATGTGGTCGTCTCCAATGCGGATGCGGGCCATACCTATGACCACCTGATGCGGAGCGCGCCCAAGAAGCGCTGGACCCCGGCCAAGCTGAAATCGCGGCGGTGGTCCATGGGCCTCTTCGTTTGGTATTTCGGCACCAAGGGGACGGCGAGCGAGTGGCCCGATGTGGGGCATCACACGATCCTGAGCGGCCCGCGCTATGAGGGTCTCTTGCGGGACATCTTCATCAATGGGCGGCTCGCGGATGACATGAGCCTTTACCTGCATCGCCCGTCGCTCACGGACCCAAGCGTGGCGCCCAAGGGGGATGACACCTTCTATGTCCTCTCGCCCGTGCCACATCTGGGCCATGACAACCCCGTGGATTGGGAGGCCGAGGCTCCCCGCTACAAGGCCAAGGTTCTGGCCGAGCTGGAAAGGACCATGCCCGGGATCTCGCGCCGGATCACCACCGAGGTGGTCTTCACGCCCGAGACGTTCCGCGATCGCTATCTCTCGCCCAACGGTTCTGGTTTTTCGATCGAGCCGCGTATCCTGCAATCGGCCTGGTTCCGGCCCCATAACGTCTCGGAAGAGGCGGAGGGGCTGTTTCTCGCCGGCGCCGGCACCCATCCGGGCGCGGGTGTGCCCGGGGTGATCAGCTCGGCCGAAGTTCTGGCCAAGATGGTGCCCATGGCGCCGCCCATGCCGGTGGAAGCCGCGCCGTTCAAGCAGGCTGCGGAATGAGCCTCGACGCGACGCCCGCCGATCTGGATCTGCCGCAGCGCTACAGCCCGGCGGATCTGGAGCATTGCAAGGAGGCGATCCGCCATGGATCCCTGTCCTTCCATGCGGCCTCGCGGCTCCTGCCCACCAAGGTTCGGGACCCGGCGCTGGCGCTCTATGCCTTCTGCCGTCTCGCCGATGATGCGGTGGATGATCACAAGGAAAAGCCCGCAGCGGTACTGGATCTGAAGGACCGTCTGGATCTCGCCTATCGCGGGACACCGCGAAATGCCTGCGCGGACCGGGCCTTTGCCGCGATGATCGAGGCCCATGACATGCCCCGCACCCTGCCCGAGGCCCTGATCGAGGGCTTCGCCTGGGACGCGATGGAGCGTCAGTACGACACCCTCTCGGATGTCCGCGCCTATTCCGCCCGGGTTGCGGCAGCGGTGGGCGCGATGATGACCGTGCTCATGGGCGTGCGCGACGCGGATGCGCTGGCGCGGGCTTGCGATCTGGGCGTGGCGATGCAGCTGACGAATATCTGCCGCGATGTGGGGGAGGATGCCGCCGAGGGCCGTCTCTATCTGCCCCGCGCGATGATGGCCGAGGAGGGGCTCGATCCGGAGGCCTTTCTCGCCAACCCGACCACATCCGAGGCGCTGACCACGGTCACGCGTCGTCTGCTGGCCGAGGCGCGGCGTCTCTATGACCGTTCCGAGGCCGGGGTTGCGGCTCTGCCGCTGGGGTCCCGTCCGGGGATCTTTGCCGCGCGCCATATCTATGCCGGGATCGGGACCGAGGTGGCGCGGGCGAACTATGACAATATCAATCGGCGGGCCCATACCTCCAAGACGCAGAAACTGGGTTGGCTCTCGCTTGCTGTGCTGCGCAGCGGTGTGACCATGGTCATGCCGCGCTCGGCGGTCCTCCATGCCACACCCCTGCCGGAAACCGCGTTTCTGGTCGAGGCCGGGGCGCGCAGCGCGGATCGCTCCGCCTGGGGTGAGGGACGGTCGGGCAGTCTGCTGGGCCTCTTCGCGCAGTTGGAGGCACGGGATCGCGCCATGCGCGGGCTAGAACCGGCGGGCAGCCGATCTAGTTAACCCTTCATGGGATTTGATTGGCTTCTCTTCACCGTGTTTCTCGGCGCCTGCGCGGCGGCGGCGACAACCGGCTCGATGTTTCCGCCGGGCCGCTGGTACGAGGCCCTGCGCAAACCCGCCTGGAACCCGCCGAACTGGGTGTTCCCCGTGGTCTGGTCGCTGCTCTACCTGCTGATCGCCGGGGCCGCCGCCCGGGTCGCCCCCCTGGAAGGGAGCGCGATGGCCATGGCTTTCTGGGCATTCCAGATCGCGCTCAACACGCTCTGGACCCCGATCTTTTTCGGGTTGCAGCGGATCAAGGCGGGGATGGTGGTCATTGTCTTCCTGTGGATCGCGGTTTTCGGCGCCATGGTCACGGCCTGGCAGCTTGACCCCATCGCGGGCGCGATGCTGGCGCCCTATCTTCTCTGGGTGACAATCGCGGCCTCGCTGAACGGTGCCGTTTGGCGACTGAACCCCGAGGCTGCCTCCGCGCGCCCGGTGGAGAGCTGAGGCCGGTTTTCTCGCCCTTGATTGCCGTATAGGCTTCGCTTACGCCGCAATAGTTTACATGAAAACCGATATGAGCGATCCCGATCCCTACCGCGTGCCGAGGTCCCTCGGCCGTGCGCTGAACTTCGCTGCGGGGGCGGGGAATGCTGTCTGCACCCAGCTTCTGGCGCCCCATGATCTGAGCCTCGCGCAATGGGCGGTGCTGAATTGCCTGTGGCTGAACGGGCCCTTGGGGGTGAAGGCGCTGGCGGAACTGACCGGAAATGCGCCGCCCGCGACCTCGCGTTTGGTGGATCGTATGATCACAGGCGGGCTCCTGACCCGGACACAGAGCACCGAGGATCGCCGGGCTGTCACCGTGGATGTCACTGCGCGGGGCGCGGCGCTGCGCGAGACCCATGAGATCTACAAGGAGGTCAACGCGGTCCTTCTGGACGGGTTTTCTGAGGCGGAGACCGAGGCGCTTTTTGCGCAGCTTGCGCGGATCGAGGCCAATGCCACAGCCTGGCGGGACAAGTCCTAGCGCCGCGCGCGCGGCCCGAAGAAGAGCCAGATGATGAAGCCCAGAAGCGGCAGGATCAGCACGAAGAGGCACCAGATCACCTTGGCGCCGGTGCTGGAATTGGACCCGACGATCGATACGATGGCCCAGATCGACAAGACCAGCATGATGAACCCGCCAAGGCCTGCTATTTCGATGCCCATCGCCCTGTCTCCTTCGCGTTTCAATCCCGGTTGACCCGGGTGTAGCGGATCGCACGGGCCGGGCCAACGGGCACGCTTGCCATGGGCGCCAAACTCCGCCTAGATCGCTGCAGGAGGCCCCCATGATCGACTGGCTCATCTTCATTCCTGCCTGTTTTGCCCTGAATTTGGCCTTTGGGCCGAACAACCTGCTGGCGATGACCCATGGGGCGCAGGGTGGGGTGCTCTTTGCCGGGCGCGCGGCTCTGGGGCGGCTTCTGGTCTTTGTCCCGATGATCGCGGCGAGCGCCATGGGGCTGGGCCTCTTGCTGACGGCCTCGGCGGCGGTGTTTCAGGCGGTGAAGCTCATTGGTGCGGCCTATCTGATCTGGATCGGTTGGCGGATCTGGCGCGGGGCCGGGCGGGTCCGGCTCGACCCAGAGACGGCGCGCGCCACACCCGCAGGGGCCTTCCGCGCCGAGGCGCTGGTCGCGCTCAGCAATCCCAAGGCGATCCTGATTTTCGCAGCCTTCTTCCCGCAATTCGTGGCAACCGAGGCCTATTGGCAGAGCTACGCCCTGCTGGGCGGTTGCTTCCTCCTGCTCGAGGTCGTGGCGATTACCGCCTACGCACTTGCCGGACGCTCGGCGGCACGGGTCGCAGGGCCGCGTCTGACATGGATGCAGCGCGGCTCGGGTGCGATGATGATGGTGTTCGGAGCGCTCCTGCTGGTCAGCCCTGCGCCGAGCCAGCGCTAGTCGCCGAAGTTCCAGCCCGGGCGGCGGGGGACCCGGACCGCGAGCATCGGCATGAGCCAAGGTCCCCGGAACCGGTCCAGATCCAGCGCTTCGAACACGCCCGAGACCCGCTCGCCATGCAAGGTCGTTTCCACCCCGCAGCGGTTGTAGAAGGGCGCGTCCAGCATCGCCTTGACCTGCCGCGGCGTGGTGCCGGGATCGGCCCGCGTCTCGCGCTTGACCAGCCAGTTCGAGCGGCGGAACCGCGTCTTGGGCGGGGCGTCCATCACCGAGACACCGCCGGTGCGGTCAAAGCTCAGCGCGACCTCCAGATCCGTGCCATCGCGCCGGGCCACATCATAGAAGGACGCCGTGCCTGCCTTGGTCGGATACCGCCCCCAGGTCCAATAGCCGAAATCGGCCTCCAGGGCGCGGGTCCCGAAGTTCGCATCGAAGTAGCCATGCCCGCGCCATTGCCAGCCGGACCGGCCCAGATCGACCTCGATCTCCGCTGTGGGGGCAAAGGGGCGCCAGATATGCGCGCCATCCGCCGTCAGCGGCACCTCGACCCCGGTGACAGCGGCGGGATGGATCTTCACCGTGCCCTGCACGCGCTGGCAATGGGGGGTGGAGACCTCGTTGATATCCACCGTGAGGGTCGTGCCATCCCAGCTGAGCCCGCTGGGCCCGACTGTGAAACTGTCCTCGGTCTGGCGCAGGGCGTCGCGACCCCGGTCGGTCATGGTCCAGCGTCCGCCACGGCCATAGGTCGCCACGTTGATGCAGACGTTGTTGTCTGGCGAGCGCCGCCCGGACCAGCGATACCAGGGCGAGAAAACCGACCCTATGAACGCGATTATGGAGATCGCGCGGGTGCCGCAGGCGCTGATGCCGTCGATATACCACCAGGCGTAGCCATCCGCCGGGACGTCGATGTTGAAGTTCGGTCCTGCAGAATCGCCTCTGCCGCGTGCCGCCCGGAAAGGGTCGCCATCGGGATCCCCGCCCCCGGATGCGCGCCGCCCCCCGCCAGGTAGAGGCCCGGCAGCTTGGTCCGCGCCTGCGGGCGCTGGAATGCCGCCATCAACCCGTGCGGGCTCCGTCCGTAGAGGGATCCGGCCGACCCGGGAAACAGGCGCGCGAAGTCCCGTGGCATCGTCAGGGCGCTGCGCCCGGGCCGCTCCGAGAAATTGAGCCCCATGGCCGCGAACCGGTTGAACACTTGCGTCTGACATTTGCGGAACTCCTCCTCGTCCGTCTCCGCGCCGGCCTCGTTCAGGACCGGCGGGCCGTTCATGATGACCTCGAACCGCTCGGGGCCCTTGGGCGTGAGCCCGGCCCCGCGATCCTCGGCGCAGATGTAGAGCGTGGCGTCCGGGGGCATCTGCCCTGCGGCCAGCGCGTCAAACTCGACCTGCGGATCATCGGCAAAAAACACGTTGTGATGGACCAGATCGCGCCCCGAGGGTGTGGCGGCAAAGGACCAGACATAGGCCGAGAGCGAGCGGTCCCGCACCCCGGGCGCAGGCACCGCCGGGCGCGGCGCGGGGCCAAGGAGACCCAGATGCAGCGCGCGCGGATCGCCGTTGAAGACCACCGTATCCGCTTGGAGGCGCGTCCCATCGGCCAGATGCACCCCTGCGACCCGTCCCGATTGCGTCTCGATCCGGGCAACGGGGCTGTCATAGCGCAAGGTCGCGCCTTTCTGCGCGGCGAGCCCCGCCAGGGCCTGGGCCAGCGCGTGCATGCCCCCCTCGACCCGCCAGACCCCCTGCGCCTCGGCCTGCCAGATCAGCGCGAGCACGGCGGGGGCGGCATAGGGCGAGCCGCCCACATAGGTGGCGTAGCGGCCAAAGAGCTGCTGCAGACGCGGGTCGCGGAACCGTTTTGACAGGCTCTTGGCCAGTGTCGTCAGAGGCCCCATGGCCGGGATCAGCGCGGGCTGGGTCAGCACATGGCGGGTGAGCCCTGCCAGATCCGGGCTCGGCTCCTGCATCATGGGCTGATCGAAGGCGGCAAAGAGCTTGGCGGCCTGAGCACTGAACGCGGCGAAGGCCTTGGCCTCTTTCGGACCGGCGAAATCACGGACGGCCTCCTCGGAAGCCGCGGCGTCGGAGAACAGATCCAGCGTGCTGCCATCGGACCACCAATGGCGCGCCAGCACGGTCTCGCGATGGAGCGTCACGTGGTCCGAGAGCTCTGCATCGACATCCTCGAAGAGCGCCTCGAAGATCGGGCGGAGGGTCATCACCGTCGGCCCCGCATCCACCGGACCCGCCGCGCTGGGAAGGGTGCGCATCTTGCCGCCCGGACCCGATTGCGCCTCGAGCAGGGTGACATCGCAGCCCGCATGGGCCAGCCGGATGGCCGAGGCCAGCCCGCCCATACCCGCGCCGATCACAATCACCTTGTCCGATATGCTATACATAAGAGGTCCATTGAATTCCTGACCTTGATTGTTGACAGGTCGCCGCAAACTGTCCAGTGTAATTTACAGTCTTGTGTCATTTGCAAGTGACATTCTGCCCTGGAGCCGACCATGACCCCAAATTCGCGCATTGAAGCTGCCCTCGATGTGGCCCTCATCCGCAGCCGCGCGGGCTCCTGTCCGCCGAAGCTGGCTACGGCGCTCGAATATGCGGTCAAACCCGGGGGCGCGCGGATCCGTCCGACGATCTGCCTCAATGTGGCCATGGCCTGTGGCGACGATGCGCCGGGGCTCACGGATGCGGCCTGCACGGCGATCGAGCTGATCCATTGCGGCAGCCTTGTGCATGACGACCTGCCAGCCTTTGACGACGCCGATATCCGCCGGGGCAAGCCGACAATTCACCGGGCGTTTTCCGAGCCTTTGGCGGTGCTGACCGGGGATACCCTGATCATCATGGCCTTTGAGGAGATTGGCGTCGCGGCCATGCAGGACGCAGCCCGTGGCGGACAACTGATCCGCGAGCTCGCGCGGTTCTCCGGCATGCCCCATGGCATTTGCGCGGGCCAGGCCTGGGAGAGTGAGCCGGTGGTGGACCTGTCGGCCTATCACCGGGCCAAAACCGGGGCGCTGTTTACGGCCGCCACCCGCATGGGCGCGGCGGCTGCGGGCGAGGATCCCGAGGCCTGGACCGAGCTGGGTGCCCGGATCGGCGAGGCCTTCCAGGTGGCCGATGATCTGCGTGACGCGCTCTATGACGAAGAAACTCTCGGCAAGCCTGCGGGGCAGGACGCGATCCATGCGCGTCCGAACGCGGTGACCGAACTGGGCGTTCAGGGGGCGATTCGCCGTCTCGACGACATTCTGTCCGGGGCGATCTCATCGATCCCGTCCTGCCCGGGCGAGGCCGCCCTCTGCGAGATGGTGCGCAAAACCGCCGAGCGTCTGACCCCGGTCATTCCGAACATCGCCAGCGCACGCACGGCCTGACCCATGACCATGTCCTCCGGCAGCTATAGCCGGTTCTCTTTCCTGCCGGACAAGAACGCCTTTTATCGCTGGTGGGTGAACCTCGCCGGATCCCCGGCCTTTCAATCCTGGGCCAGCGCGATGCCCGGCACGCGCCGCCTGGCGCGGAAGGATGGCGAAGCGCTTTTCGATCTGGTGTCGGGCTTTGTTTACAGCCAGGTCCTGCATGCCTTTGTCAGTCTCGACATGCCGGCCCTTCTGGCCAAAGAGCCCTTGCCTGCCTGGCGGCTCGCTGCGCGCACGCGGCTCGAGCCCCGGCAGATGGAGGCGCTGTGTCAGGCCGCCACTGCGCTCAAGCTGCTGAAACGGCGCAAGGACGGCGACTATCAGCTGGGCCGCCTGGGCGCGGCGCTGCCCGGGGTGCCGGGACTTTCCGAGATGATTCGACACCATGACGTGCTCTACCGCGACCTCGCGGATCCGCTGGCCTTCCTGAAGGGCGGGACCGAGACCGAGCTCGCGCGATTCTGGCCCTATGTCTTTGGTCAGAGCGGCACCAATGATCCGGAGATCGCCGAGCGGTATTCCAAGCTCATGGCCGACAGTCAGGGGCTGGTGGCCGAAGAGACTTTGCGGACCATCCGCCTCGATGGCGCCCACCGGCTGATGGATGTGGGCGGTGGTACGGGTGCGTTCCTGCGCGCGGTGCGGGCCGAGTATCCGGAGCTGCGCTTGCGCCTCTTTGATTTGCCCGCTGTCGTGGCGGGTGCGGAGCTGCCGGAGGGCGCGGATATGCGCGGTGGGTCTTTCCGCGATGACCCGGCGCTGCCGGGCGGGGCGGATGTGATCTCCCTCGTGCGGGTCCTCTATGACCATGCCGATTCGACGGTCGCGAGCCTTTTGGGAAAAGTGCATAGCGCGCTGCCCCCGGGCGGGCGGGTGATCGTGTCCGAACCCATGGCGGGCGGGGCCGATCCCACCCGGGTGGGGGATGCCTATTTCGCCTTTTACACCATGGCCATGCAGACCGGGAAAGCCCGCTCGGCCGAGGAAATCAAGGCGCACCTCGCCCAGGCGGGGTTCCAGCAGGTGCAATCTCACAAGACGTATCGGCCCTTTGTGACCGGTGTCGTGACCGCGACCAAAGCGGCGTAAGGCGCACCGCATACACCCGTATTCCGAGTGTCTAATTTAGTTGACATATAAAGCTGTAAGCGTAATCTTACACTCAGCTACGAACTGCGACATTGAGTCCACTCACGCGTCGCAGCCTAGAACACGGGGAACTTCACCATGGACGCCACAGCAGTCGTACTGACCGGACCGCGCGCGCTCGGCTTGCAGGAGGTGGGGCTGACCGATCCCACGGAAACCGACATCGTCGTAGCCATTGACCACTCCGGAATTTCCACAGGCACCGAAAAGCTCTTCTGGACGGGCAACATGCCGCCCTTTCCGGGTTTTTCCTTCCCGCTGATCCCCGGCTACGAGGCCGCGGGTGAAGTGGTCGAGGCCGGGCCTGACACGACCTACAAGCCCGGGGACAGGGTCTTTGTGCCGGGTGCGAATTGCTATGGCGAGGTGCGGGGGCTCTTTGGTGGGGCCTCCAACATGCTCGTCTCCGATGCCGCCCGCGTGGTGCGCATCGATACGGACCTGAAAGCCGAGGGCGCGCTTCTGGCGCTGGCCGCGACCGCGCGGCATTCCATGGCCGGGCTCAACAAATCCGTGCCGGACCTGATCGTGGGTCACGGCGTGCTGGGCCGTCTGCTCGCCCGTCTGACCATTGCCGCTGGCGCGCCCGCGCCCACGGTCTGGGAGATTGACCCGGCCCGCCAGGGCGGTGCCGAGGGCTATGAGGTGATCCATCCCGACAGTGATACGCGCCGCGACTACCGCTCGATCTATGACGCGTCGGGCAATGCGGACCTGATCGCCAGCCTCATCATGCGGATCCAGAAGGGGGGCGAGATCGTGCTCGCCGGGTTCTACGACCAGATCTCCTTCCGGTTCCCGCCCGCTTTCATGAAAGAAGCCCGCCTGCGCATCGCCGCTGAGTGGGACCGCGATGATCTCATCGCAACCCGCGCCCTGATCGATTCCGGGGCGCTCTCGCTAGAGGGGCTAATCACCCACACCGCAAAGGCAGCCGATTGTGCAGACGCTTACCAGACGGCGTTCGAAGACCCGGCCTGCCTCAAGATGATCCTGGATTGGAGTGCGACCGCATGACTCTCGATATCCCGAACCTGAAACCAGACTACGACCAGCGCCTGCGCGACGAGGCGGCCGAGGAGCCGACGCTCGAAGTGCCCCAGGGCGAACCGACCAAGAAGACCCAGATCATCGCGATCTATGGCAAGGGCGGCATCGGCAAAAGCTTCACCCTCGCCAATCTCAGCCACATGATGGCCGAGCAGGGCAAGCGCGTGCTGCTGATCGGCTGCGACCCGAAATCCGACACGACCTCGCTGCTCTTTGGCGGCAAGGCCTGCCCGACGATCATCGAAACCTCGACCCAGAAGAAGCTCGCGGGCGAAGAGGTCGGCATCGGTGATGTCTGCTTCAAGCGCGGCGGTGTCTTCGCAATGGAACTCGGTGGCCCCGAAGTGGGCCGTGGCTGCGGCGGACGGGGGATTATCCATGGCTTTGAACTTCTGGAAAAACTCGGGTTCCACGATTGGGACTTTGACTATGTGCTCCTGGATTTCCTCGGCGATGTGGTCTGCGGCGGTTTCGGTCTGCCTATCGCTCGGGATATGGCCCAGAAAGTTATACTCGTAGGCTCCAACGACCTGCAGTCTCTCTATGTGGCGAACAATGTCTGCTCGGCGGTGGAGTATTTCCGCAAGCTCGGCGGCAATGTCGGCGTGGCGGGCCTTGTGATCAACAAGGATGACGGCACCGGCGAGGCGCAGGCCTTTGCCAAGGCCGTGGACATCCCGGTGCTGGCCTCGATCCCGCAGGACGAGGACCTGCGCAAGAAATCCGCGAATTACCAGATCGTTGGCACCAAGGCCGGGCCTTGGGGCGACCTGTTTGCCGCGCTTGGCGAGAACGTCGCCGAGGCGCCGCCCCTGCGGCCTGTGGCGCTCAGCCAGGACGGGCTTCTGGAGCTCTTCTCGGCCGAGGAAACCGGCGCGGATTTCGTGCTGGAGCCCGCAACGGATGCCGACATGCGCGGCAAGAATGCCAAGCCCAAAGAGTCCCTCGAAGTGGTCTATGACGATGTTTGACATGGCCAAGATGGATGATCTGGACCAGGGCCTCGCGCGTCTCGCCGAGCTGCCCGAGGCCGTCGCGCAGTGTTTCGCCGAAACACCTGTTCCCCCGCTCCCCGCTTCGGTGCCCACCTGCCCGGTGGCGCACCAAGCACTGCCGAAAGGGGGATGCGATGGATAAACCCCCGCTCGAGACCCGCTACGACAGTGCGGATGAGGTCGAAATTCATGAGGGTACCGCGCGAGAGCCGGTGCCCGAAGGCGTGACTGCGACGCCCGACGGGATGGGCTGCCATGCGCCCGGGGCGCAGATGGAGGCTGCGGCCCGCGCTTCCGGCATGTCCGAGATCCTCGACCAGTATGCTGCGGATTACCCGCAGGGTCCCCATGACAAACCCCAGAGCATGTGCCCGGCCTTTGGCTCATTGCGCGTGGGGCTGCGGATGCGGCGCGTGGGCACGATGCTCTCGGGCTCGGCCTGCTGTGTCTATGGGTTGACCTTCGTGAGCCACTTTTACGGGGCGCGCCGATCCGTCGGCTATGTCCCCTTCAATTCCGAGACGCTTGTGACCGGCAAGTTGTTCGAGGACATCCGGGACGCTGTTCACAAGATGGCGGACCCGGAGAAATACGATGCCATCGTTGTGACGAACCTCTGTGTTCCGACCGCGTCGGGGGTGCCCTTGCGGTTGCTTCCGTCCGAGATCAACGGCGTGCGCATCGTGGGCATTGATGTGCCCGGTTTTGGCGTGCCGACCCATGCCGAAGCCAAAGACATCCTCGCGGGCGCGATGCTGAATTACGCCCGTGCAGAGATCGAAGCCGGACCTGTTCAGGCCCCGGCTTCGGGCAAGGCGGACCGTCCCACCGTAGCTCTGCTCGGTGAGATGTTCCCGGCTGATCCCATTGGGATTGGCCAAATGCTCGCGCCACTCGGTCTGGCGGCAGGTCCGGTCGTTCCCTGCCGTGAGTGGCGCGAGCTATATTCTGCCTTGGATTGTGGGACGGCCGCCGCAATCCATCCGTTCTATACGAGTGCTATCAGAGAGTTCGAAGCCGCCGGGCGGTCCGTTGTCGGCTCGGCCCCTGTGGGCCATGACGGCACGGCTGCCTGGTTGGCCGCGATCGGTGACAGTTTCGGCGTTTCTGCCGAGAAGATCGCCGAGGCACAGAACGCATTCCTCCCGGCGATCAAGGGCGCGCTCGCCGCAACCCCCATCAAAGGCACGATTACCCTGTCCGGGTATGAAGGCTCGGAATTGTTGGTGGCGCGTCTCTTGATCGAATCCGGGGCGGAGGTGCCTTATGTGGGCACCGCCTGTCCGCGCACCAAATGGTCCGAACCAGATCGCGACTGGCTGGAGGCGCGCGGCGTCAAGGTCCAGTATCGCGCCTCGCTCGAGGATGATTGCGCGGCGATGGAGGCAATCCAGCCCGATCTCGCCATCGGCACCACCCCGGTGGTGCAGAAGGGCAAGGAGCTCGGCATCCCGAGCCTCTATTTTACCAATCTGATTTCCGCGCGGCCTCTGATGGGCGTGATGGGCGCCGGATCCCTGGCGCAGGTCGTGAATGCGGCCATGGGCAACAAGGACCGGATGGATCATATGCGCGCTTTCTTCGAGGGCGTGGGCCATGGCGACACCGCCGGTGTCTGGGAGGGGGATCCGAACCTCCGCCCCGAGTTCCGCGCGACCAACCTCAAGAAGCTGGAGCGTGCCGAGAAGGCCCGCGTCGCGGCGAATGGGGGTGTCAAATGCTGAACTTGGATTTGGGGGCTCTGCCCCCGGCCTTCGGCCTCCCCCGGAGTATTTTTGGAACAATGAAGGGGGGTGCCCCATGTTGATCCAGGACCATGACCGCGCGGGCGGGTATTGGGGCGCTGTCTATGCCTTCACCGCCGTGAAGGGGTTGCAAGTGGTGATCGACGGTCCGGTGGGTTGTGAGAACCTGCCGGTGACCTCGGTGCTGCACTATACCGACGCGCTACCGCCACACGAGCTGCCGATTGTGACCACCGGCCTCGGCGAAGAGGAGCTGGGCCGCGATGGCACCGAGGGCGCGATGAAGCGCGCCTGGGGCACGCTCGACCCGGCGCTGCCAGCCGTGGTGGTTACAGGGTCTATCGCCGAGATGATCGGCGGAGGCGTGACCCCGCAAGGCACGAATATTCAGAGGTTTTTGCCGCGCACCATCGATGAGGATCAATGGGAGGCCGCCGATCGGGCGATGACCTGGATCTTCACCGAGTTCGGCATGACCAAGGGGCGGATGCCTCCGGAGAAGAAGCGCGAGGAGGGGGCCAAGCCCCGGGTGAACATCCTCGGGCCCATGTATGGCACTTTCAACATGCCCTCGGATCTCGCCGAGATCCGGCGGCTGGTCGAGGGGATCGGGGCCGAGATCAACATGGTCCATCCGCTGGGCGCCCATCTGGCCGAGATGCGGAACCTCGTGAATGCGGATGTGAATATCTGCATGTATCGCGAGTTTGGTCGGGGCCTTTGTGAAGTGCTCGGCAAGCCCTATCTGCAGGCGCCGATCGGAATCGAGAGCACGACGAAATTCCTGCGGACCCTTGGAGAGCTGCTGGATCTCGATCCGGAGCCCTTCATCGAGACCGAGAAGCATTCCACGATCAAGCCGGTCTGGGATCTATGGCGTTCGGTGACGCAGGACTTCTTTGCCACGGCGAGTTTCGCCATCGTGGCGAACGAGACCTATGCCCGCGGGATCCGCAACTTCCTCGAGACGGATATGGGCCTGCCTTGCGCCTTTGCCGTGGGGCGGGTTGCGGGCAAGAAGACCGACAATGACGAGGTGCGCGAGATGATGCACACCAAGCGTCCGCTGGTCGTCATGGGCTCGATCAACGAGAAGATGTATCTGGCCGAGATGGCCAGCGGCTTTGGGCCCAAACCGGCCTTTATCCCCGCAAGCTTCCCCGGTGCCGCCATCCGGCGCGCCACGGGCACTCCGATGATGGGCTATGCGGGCGCGACCTACCTGATCCAGGAGGTCTGCAACAGCCTGTTCGACGCGCTCTTCCACATCCTGCCGCTGGGCAGCGAGATGGACAGTGCGGCGGCCACACCAACGACGCTCCGGCGCGATTTCCCCTGGGATGAGGACGCCCAGAGGCTTTTGGACCGGATCGTCGCCGAGCACCCGATTTTGACCCGTATCTCCGCCGCCAAGACCCTGCGCGATGCCGCCGAGAAGGCCGCGCTGGAGCAAGGCGACGAACGGGTGGTGATTGAAACCGTCAAGGCCCTGCAACCTGCGGGCTTTGAGGACGCGACTTAAGGGAGGGAACGAAAATGGCGGACCAGACAACGAACGGACCGGTGGAGCACCGCGCCCACAAGATGCCGAAGGCCGAGTTTTACACCTATTTTGCGATCATTTTTGCCGCCGCAATTCCGGTCGCGATCCTCAGCTGGACCCTGGCATCGATCAAGAGCGGCAGCTTTCAGAAAAAAGGGCCGATCGCCCGCGCCTGGACCCAGGCCCGGATCATCACGCCCATGATCTTTTCGGCGTGAGCCGAAAGGTCCCGAGTTTCGGCCCTCTCGCGAGGGCTGGATATGCCGGCAGGGGATGAGCCCTTGCCGGGGCCCGGCCGCGGGGTTCGCGGTATCAGCAATAACTTTCCGGAGGAATGCACATGGCTGATAAATCCGACCTGTCCTTCACAGGTCTAACCGATGAGCAGGCTCAAGAGCTGCATTCGGTTTACATGAGCGGGCTCTGGCTGTTTTCGGCCGTCGCCATTGTCGCTCATCTCGCCACGTTCATCTGGCGTCCTTGGTTCTAAGGGAGCACTGAAACATGTCCAAGTTTTACAAAATCTGGCTGATCTTCGACCCGCGCCGCGTCTTCGTGGCTCAGGGCGTGTTCCTGTTCCTGCTGGCGGCGATGATTCACCTCGTCCTGCTCAGCACCGAGCACTTCAACTGGTTTGAACTGGCCGCGATGTGATCGCGACCGGGTCTCTGACCAGGGACCCCATGAGTTTGCTGCGGGCGGACCCCCGGATCGGCCGCAGCATATGAATACCACAATGACAACTGACGGCTGAGCGCGACCAGCACAGCAGCCGCCACTTGCGGAGACAGACGATGGCTTTGCTCAGCTTCGAGAGAAAGTATCGCGTCCGTGGAGGGACGCTGATCGGCGGCGATCTGTTCGACTTCTGGGTAGGCCCGTTCTACGTGGGCTTTTTCGGAGTCACGACAGCATTTTTCGCCTTGTTAGGCACGGTAATGATCTTCTGGGGAGCGTCCCAACAGGGCACCTTCAACCCCTGGCTGATCCATATCGCGCCCCCCGACTTGAAATACGGCCTCGGCATGGCCCCCCTGATGGAAGGCGGTCTGTGGCAGATCATCACCTTCTGCGCCATCGGCGCATTCGTCAGCTGGGCGCTGCGTGAGGTCGAGATCTGCCGGAAGCTCGGCATGGGCCTGCATGTGCCCGTGGCCTTCAGCTTCGCGATCTTTGCCTATGTGACCCTCGTGGTGTTCCGGCCGCTCCTTCTGGGCGCCTGGGGACATGGCTTCCCCTACGGGATTTTCAGCCACCTCGATTGGGTCTCCAATACCGGCTACGCCTATCTGCACTTTCACTACAATCCGGCCCATATGATCGCGGTGACGTTCTTCTTCACCACGACCCTTGCGCTGGCTCTTCACGGGGCGCTGGTTCTGTCCGCCGCAAACCCGCCCAAGGGAGAGGAAGTCAAAGGTCCGGATAACGAAGACACCTTCTTCCGCGATTTCATCGGCTATTCGATCGGCACCCTGGGCATCCACCGTGTGGGTCTGCTTCTGGCGCTGAACGCTGGCTTCTGGTCCGCCGTCTGCATCATCATCTCCGGTCCCGTCTGGACCAAGGGATGGCCCGAGTGGTGGAACTGGTGGCTCGAGCTGCCGATCTGGCCCAGCCAAGTGGGGATGTAAGCGATGCCCGAATATCAGAACATTTTCACCCAAGTCCAAGTGCAGGGCCCCGCAGAGCTCGGCGTCGACAACGAAAACAACATGACCGAATTGCGCACGAAGGGGACCTCCTTCTCGCAGCTCATCGGTTGGATCGGCAACGCCCAGCTCGGGCCTGTCTATCTGGGGTGGTTTGGCGTCATCAGCCTGATCACCGGGACCCTGTGGTTCAACATTGTCGGCTTCAACATGCTCAGCCAGGTCGGCTACAGCATTCCGGAGTTCATCCGGCAGCTCTTCTGGCTGGCGCTCGAGCCGCCCTCGCCGGAATACGGGCTGCGCATGCCGCCGCTCGATGACGGGGGCTGGTACATCATCTCCAGCTTCTTCCTCCTGGTGTCGGTGCTGGCCTGGTGGGTGCGGTCCTACCAGCTCGCCGAGATGCACAAGATGGGCAAGCATGTGGCTTGGGCCTTTGCCGCCGCGATCTGGCTCTTCCTCGTGCTCGGTCTCTTCCGCCCGATCCTGATGGGATCCTGGTCCGAAGCAGTGCCCTACGGGATCTTCCCGCATCTCGATTGGACCACGGCCTTCTCGATCCGCTACGGCAACCTCTACTACAACCCGTTCCACTGTCTCTCGATCGTGTTCCTCTATGGCTCTGTCCTGCTCTTTGCGATGCATGGCGCGACCATTCTGGCGGTTACCCGTTTCGGCGGCGACCGCGAGCTGGAGCAGATCTATGACCGCGGCACAGCATCCGAGCGGGCCGGTCTCTTCTGGCGCTGGACCATGGGCTTCAACGCCACCATGGAAGGTATTCACCGCTGGGCCTGGTGGTTCGCCGTTCTCACGCCGATCACCGGCGGGATCGGGATCCTGCTGACCGGCACCGTGGTAGACAACTGGTTCCTCTGGGCCGTCGAGCACAACTTCGCGCCCGACTACACCCAGGACTACGGGTACGAGGCCTACACCACCTATGAGGGCTTCATTGGCCAAGAGGAGGCAAACTGATGTTCCCCAAATGGTTCTCTGAGTGGAATGCGAAGAACCCCACGGATATCTACAAGCCGGCCATTATCGTCGGTGTTGCAGGTGGCGCGGTGTTCCTGGCAGCCCTCTTCGTCAGCTGGGGGCAACCCCTGGCGACGGACAGCATGCAGACCGGTCCCCGCGGGATCGGGATGAAGGTGGCCAAGTTCGACATGGATCTGGCCAAGCCGGATCCCACGATCGAAGACTACTACACCGACGAGCCCTTCATTCCGGAGGAGGGAGAAGAGCTCGCCGGGGACATTTACGCGAATGTCCAGGTGCTCGGCGATCTGACGGATGCGAATTTCAACCGGCTGATGAACGCGATGACCCAATGGGTCGCGCCGGAGCAGGGCTGTGCCTATTGCCACTCCGGTGCGGATGACGGGGAATATGCGGATGATGACCTCTATACCAAGGTCGTTGCCCGCAGCATGATCCAGATGACCCAGAACATTAACGAGAACTGGGATGGGCATGTGAATGCCGTCGAGGTTGTCGGGGTCAATTGCTACACCTGTCACCGCGGTGAAAACGTGCCCTCGGATATCTGGTTCCGGATCGATCCGGTGAACGAGAACACCTCGGGCTGGGCCTCGGTGCAGAACCGCGCCACGTCCCAGTCGCAGTTCACCTCGCTGCCTTCGGATGCTCTGGAGCAGTACCTGCTGAACTACGAGACCATCGCCGTGCATGATCTCGAAAGCCGTGTTCAGCACGAGCCGGGTGATCCCACCTGGCAGGATACCGAGCGGACGTTCAGCCTGATGAACTATTTCTCGAACTCCTTGGGTCGGAACTGCGTGTTCTGTCACAACAGCCGGGCCTTCTACGATGGCGCGCAAGTGACCCCGCAATGGGCCACGGCCAGCCTCGGGATCCAGATGGTGCAGGAGTTGAACAACGACTACCTCGTGCCGCTCGAAGGGGTTTATCCGCCCGAACGCCTCGGTCCGCTCCATGCGGATGCACCCAAGGCGGCGTGCAAGACCTGCCACAAGGGGTATCAGCGCCCGCTGCAGGGTCTGAACGTGATCACCGACTGGCCGGAACTCGCGACCTCGGGTCCGCCCGCCTACGAATAGGCCTCACGGCCTTCCCCCGCCGGGCCCCTGAGCGTGTTTTGCGCGAGGGGGCCCGGACTCCGGACCCGCAGGCTCGACCGTCGGTCCACCCCGATCCACCCGGCGCCGCTTGACCGGCATTGGCGCCCCCGGATCGGTCCGCGCGAGACCGCTCGCGCATGATCTCGCACCAGACCGCGAAGGAGGAGACGACCATGCCCAATTCCCGCCCCCAGACCCCGACCCTTGACCGGGTGGCCTGCCCCGCCGACCTGAAATCCCTTACGGATCGTGAACTTGCGACCCTGTCGGACGAGCTGCGCGCCGAGGTGATCTCGGCCGTGTCCGAGACCGGGGGCCATCTGGGCTCCTCACTCGGGGTGGTCGAGCTGACCGTGGCGATCCATGCGGTGTTTAATACGCCCTTCGACAAGCTGGTCTGGGATGTGGGTCATCAGTGTTATCCCCATAAGGTCCTGACCGAGCGCCGCGACCGCATCCGCACCCTGCGCCAGAAGGGGGGCCTCTCGGGCTTCACGAAGCGCAGTGAGAGCGAGTACGATCCGTTCGGCGCAGCCCATAGCTCGACCTCGATCTCCGCCGCGCTGGGCTTTGCCACCGCGCGCGATCTGGGCGGAGCGACGGGCGATGCGATTGCCGTGATCGGTGATGGCTCGATCAGCGCGGGCATGGCCTATGAGGCGATGAACAATGCGGGCCATGAGGGGCGCCGCCTGTTCGTCATTCTCAACGATAACGAGATGTCCATCGCCCCGCCCACGGGCGCCATGTCGACCTATCTCAGTGATCTGGCCTCCACCGGCCCGCTCCATGCCCTGAAGGACATTGCCGAGGGTTTTGAGCGCAGCCTGCCCGGCCCCCTGCGTGAGGGCGCCCAACGGGCCCGGGAGCTCGTAACCGGGGAGCATGGCTCCTCCGCCACGCTTTTTGAAGAGCTCGGGTTTGACTATATCGGCCCGATCGACGGCCATGACGTGCCGCAGCTCCTGCAAGTGCTGCGTGCTGCCCGGGCAAAGGCCAGCGGACCGATCCTGATCCATGCCTGTACGGTGAAGGGCAAGGGGTATTCCCCTGCCGAGCTGTCCGATGACTGCTATCACGGGGTGGCGAAGTTCGATGTGGCCACGGGCAAGCAGAAGAAATCCGCGCCCAACGCGCCCGCCTATACCAAGGTGTTCGGCGAGACCCTGACGGCGGAGGCCGAGCGGGACGCACGGATCTGCGCGGTCACGGCGGCCATGCCGGGCGGGACGGGCGTGAACATCATGGGCAAGCGCTTTCCGGGGCGCGTCTTCGATGTGGGCATCGCCGAGCAGCACGCGGTGACCTTTGCCGCCGGGCTCGCGGCGGGCGGGATGAAACCCTTCTGCGCGATCTATTCCAGCTTCCTCCAGCGCGGCTATGACCAGGTCGTCCATGACGTGGCGCTCCAGAACCTGCCCGTGCGCTTCGCCATTGACCGCGCTGGTCTCGTGGGCGCGGATGGCCCCACCCATGCGGGCGCCTATGACGTGGCCTACCTGTCCAACCTGCCCAACATGTCCGTGATGGCCGCCGCCGATGAGGCGGAGCTTGTCCATATGGTGGCCACCGCGGCGGCCTTCGATGACGGCCCCATCGCCTTCCGCTACCCGCGGGGCGAGGGCGTCGGGATCGAGATGCCGGAGCGTGGCCAGCTTCTTGAGATCGGAAAGGGGCGCATCATCCGGGAGGGCAGCTCGGTTGCAATCCTCTCCCTCGGCGCCCATCTGTCGGAATGCCTCAAAGCCGCCGAAGAGCTCGACGCAAGGGGTCTCTCGGTGACCGTGGCCGATGCCCGCTTTGCCAAGCCGCTCGACACGCAGCTCATCGCCGATCTGACAGACAGCCACGAGGCGCTGATCACCGTGGAGCAAGGGTCCGAAGGCGGCTTTGGCGCCATGGTCCTCCACTATCTGGCCAAGACCGGGCGGCTCGACGGACACCTGAAAGTGCGCACCATGACCTTGCCGGATCGCTTCATCGACCAGGCAAGCCCGGACGATATGTATGCAGATGCCAAGCTGACCGCCGGCCATATCGCCGGACAGGCCTTGCACCTGATGGGGGCGGAAACCGCGCTGCTCGAAGCGACCACCGCCTGACCTGACAGCGCAGCGCGCAGGACCCCCTCGCGCGCTGTCTGTCTTAAGTCTCTAAATATCCCCGCCGGAGGCAAAAAATCAGCCCGGTGTGTCGCAAGACGCACCGGGCTTTGTCATTCCAGTCGACGGTATCCGTTCAACTCGGGCTGAGCGCTCCGAAAATCCGCTCTGAATGCTCCGCGAGATAGATGCGCAGCCAGGGCGTGAACTTCTCCGGGCGCCGCTTGGTCTCGGCGCTCAGGTCAAAGAGATCCATCCAGGCATATTCCGACACTTCCTCGGGGTTCGGATCCACGACCATGTTCGGCGTGGCCTCAGCGATGAAGAGATCCACCACCTCATGCTCGATCAACCCATTGCCCACATCGGCCCGGTACTCGATCCGATCGCGATGTGCCGGGTAGAGCCCGGTGATCCCGAGCTCCTCCTTCAGGCGGCGCATGGCGCAATCCACGGGGCTTTCATCCCAGAGCGGATGGGTGCAGCAGGTATTCGCCCAAAGCCCCGGCGTGTGGTATTTCGACAGGGCCCGCCGCTGGATCAGCGTCTCGGTGCCGCGCATCACGAAGACTGACACCGCCTTGTGTTTGAGGCCGCGCTGATGGGCCTCCAGCTTGCCTACGGGACTTAGCGCTCCGTCGACCCAGGCGGGAACGAAATCCCTCATACCGATACCGGCGAGATCAGGCCGCTCAGATGGGCCAGGTTCTTCACCCCGATCTTGAGATGCGCCATAGGCCGGGCGCGCACCAGTTTCTTGTTCATATAAGCCTCGAAGGTCAGACGCTGCACATCCACGTCATGGCAGAGCGAGACGAACCGCTCCCTGCGCTCGTCCGACCGATAATAGGCATCCTGCATCGCGCCCAAAACGCGAAAAACTGTCCCATGTTCCTTGAGGAAGCGCTTGCGCGCCTTGGCGAGTGCCTTGACCTGCCCCGTGCGCAGACATTCCAGCGCGGCCTCACCCGCAACCCGGCCCCCGGCCATGGCATAATAGATCCCCTCACCGGAGGAGGGCGCAACCACGCCCGCCGCATCCCCGGCCAGCACGAGGTCCCGGCCATTGTCCCACTTGTCCAAGGGCTTGAGCGGGATCGGCGCGCCTTCCTTGCGGATGGTCTCGCACTCCGTGAGGCCCGCGCTCTCGCGCAGAAGCTGCGTGGCGGCCTTGAGGTCCGTGCCATCCACGCCGGTGCCCATGCCAACACTGGCGGATTTCCCGTGCGGGAAGACCCAGCCATAGAAATCCGGTGAGACCACGCCGTCATAGATCACATCGCAGCGCTTGGGATCGTAATTCTCGGACTTGCCCTCGGGGGCCTTGATGATCTCGTGATAGGCGATGACGTAAGGGATCGTGTCGCCGCCGGGCACTTCGGCCCGGGCCACATCCGACCGCGCGCCATCCGCGCCGATGATCAGCTTGGTGCGCAGGGACACCTCTTCGCGCGTGGCCTTGTCTCGATAGACGACCCATGTGCCCTGCTCGGACCTTTCGATCCGCACGAAAGTGCCCGTATGGCGCTCGGCCCCGGCCTTGGCGGCCCGCTCGCGCAGGAACTCGTCGAAGAACTCGCGATCGACCATGCCGACAAAGCCGTTCTCGATCGGGATATCCACATGGCGCGCCGTGGGCGAAACCATGCGCGCGGTGTTGATCTTGGCGACGATCTGGCTGTCCGGCACGTCGAAATCCTGGATCAGGCGCGGTGGGATCGCCCCGCCACAGGGCTTGATCCGCCCCGCACGGTCGATCAGCGCGACTTTCTTGCCCGCGCGGGCCAGATCCTCGGCAGCCGTGGCGCCCGAGGGGCCTCCGCCCACAACGATCACATCATAGGTCATTCCATCTCCCCCTTATTCCCCGGGAACCAACGCGCCACCGGTCTGCGGGGCACGTGTCTTGCGCGTCTTGTCCACCACGCGCCAGGCCATGAGGGCCGAAACGAGGAACAAGGTTGCTTCGAACAGAAATACCGAGCCGAAGGCTGCGGCGTCATTGGGCAGGACCTGCCGGAGGAGGTCCGCGCTCGCGGCCCCCACCAGACCGCCAAAGCCTGCGGCGATGGCTTGCGCGGCCCCCCAAAGGCCCATGCGCGTGCCCTCCCGGGCTTCACGGCCCTCGCCGGCGAGCTGCATCATGGATCCGATGGCGGCGACGGCGAACATGCCGTTGAAAAAGCCCAGCAGGACGACGGCGGGCACCAGCGGCGCGGTTGGCCCGATCTGGCCAAGCGCTGTGATCAGCGCCAGGGCACCAGCGGAGCCGATGCAGCCCGCAATCACCCAGGCGCGGAGCGAGCCGCGATGCAACCCCGTGGCGCAGACGCCCACGAGCACCATACCGAGGAACACGCCTCCGTTCTGCGCCCCGCTGAGCGAGGTGGATTGGCCGGGTGTGAAGGCGAAGACGAGACCGGCATAGGGCTCGAGGATCAACTCCTGCATGAAATAGGCGGTCATGGACAGGAAGACGAAGATCGTGAAGTTGCGTGCCTTGCGTTCGGCCCAGACCTCGCGCAGCCCGTCCATGAAGGGCAGGGGCGTCTTCTCGGCTTCGGGCACGGTCACGCGCGCCTCGATGCCCCAGACGGCGAGGCTGGTCAGGACCACCGCACCGATTGTGACAATCGCCACGATCTTCAGCAGCAGCGCCGGGGAGTAGGGGTCAAGGAAGCTGCCCACGGTCGCGGCGGTGACCGCGATCCCGGCGATCATCATCAGCCATGTGATCGTGGCGGCGGCCGCACGACGGCGCGGATCCGTGGCCGTGGCCAGCAGCGCCAGCAGCGAGGTGCCCGAGGCGCCAACCCCCACGCCGATCAGCGCATAGGCGAGGATCGACACAAGCAGACCTGCGACAAAGGCCGTCTCCATCAGGACGACGCCATAAGCCGCGCTCATCCCGCCTGCGGCCAGAACGACCATTCCGCCGATGATCCAGCGCGTGCGCTTGCCGCCCGTATCCGAGCGATAGCCCCATTGGGGCCGCGTGATCTGAATACTGTAATGCAAAGCCACCAGCAGACCGGGCAGCACGGCGGGGAGCGCGAGCTCCACCACCATCAGCCGGTTCAGGGTCGAGGTGGTCAGCACGACAATCGCCCCGAGGCAGAGCTGCACGAGCCCCATGCGGATGATCGAGATCCAGCCGAGCATGTCAGACGCCTCCGATCCCGCGCAGGGCGAAGGCCGTGACCATCATCCCCGTGACGTAGAAGAGAACGCCGGTCCCGTTGTACCACGGCGCCTTGCCCCGCGGGTCGGCGAGCATTTCGCGCATGGCCCAAAGCTGCAGCACTACGAGGCCTGTCACCACCAGCGCCCGGTTGCCGAGCCCCCAGTGGAAGAGAAGCACGATCACCGCGAGCTGCGGGATCAGCATGACGAGACAGGCGATCTTGGCCGCGCGTTCGGGGCCGAGCGTGACGGGCAGGGAGTTCACCCCCATCTGCCGGTCACCTTCCAGCGCCTTGAAATCATTAAGGGTCATGATGCCATGGGCGCCGATTCCATACAGGATCGCAACGATGACAATGGGCCAGCTTGGCGCGCCGGTGACCATCACCGCCGTGCCCGTGAACCAAGGCAGGCTCTCATAACTGAGGCCCACAAGACCCGGCCCCCACCAGCCCGATTTCTTCAACCGGACCGGCTCGGCGGAATAGGCCCAGGCGGCGAGGACCGCGACCACGGTTGCCCCGAACCCCCAGGGTCCCAGGGCCAGACCCACGAGCAGCGCGAGCGCCGACATGGCCAGAGCGATCCAGAGGCCCCAGCGCCCGGGCACCCGTCCGGACGGGATCGGGCGGTTCGGTTCATTGATCGCGTCCACATGCCGGTCGCACCAGTCATTGGCCGCCTGGCTCATGCCGCAGACAATTGGCCCCGCGAGCAACACGCCCAGAACCAGCGGCCCCCAATGGGCCGAAATCGAAGCCCCGCTCGCCACCACACCGCAGGCATAGGCCCACATCGGCGGAAACCATGTGATGGGTTTGATCAGCTCCAGAGCCGCAGAGGGCTCGGGCAGTTTGCGGGGCTGTAAATCGACGCTGACACTCATGTGTCAATCAAACACGACAACGCGAGTCGCAGCAAGCCCGGACAGACTGTCAGGCAGGGTTTACACCGGTTTTTTTCGAGAAGAAGCGGGCCTCTGCCGCCCGCTTAGTCTTCGCCGCCCTTATTGAGCAAACCGTATTTGCGCAATTTGACATAGAGGCTCTGCCGGGACAGCCCGAGCATCTCGGCCGCGGCCACACGATTGTTCCGGGTCAGGCCCACGGCGGTCTCGATGCACATCTTTTCGACCACATCCGTGGTGGCCGACACGATGTCCTTGAGCGGCGCGGAGCCAACCAGTTCCATCACGTTCTGCATCGCCTCGCCCGACACAGCGCCCGCCATGGGCGTGGCGTCACGGACCACTTCGAGCCGGGAGGCATCGCGGAGTACAAAAGCAAAGCCGCCATTATGGCGCGCCTCCAGATGTGTGGCCGACATCTCAACCGAGAGCTGCGAGCCATAGGCGCTCTCAAGCCGGGTCGAATAGATCGGCATTGCCCCGTGGCGCGAGGCATTGTCCATCATGACCTTCAGGTCGACCGAGCCGCGGGCGAGGAAATCCCCCAGCGACTTGCCCTTGATATCCCCGACCTGCCCCACATCCGTGAGGTTCAGGAAAGCTTCGTTGGCGTTGCGGATGACGCCTGTCGGGTCGGTGAAGACCACCGCGTCCGACCCCTCGCGATAGAGTAGGGACAAGATCTCACTCAGCTCCTCGCCAATGACTTCCTGCGCGCCGGCTCCTTCGAGACGGCACAGCAATGTTTTGTCACCGGAGGCGCGGAAGAGACGCACCTGAATTTCCAGCTCCTTGCCGGAGCGCTTGGTCGTGGCGCGCACCTGTTTGCGGCTCTCGGAGGTTGCCGAGGCCATCATCTGGTCCAGCAATTCGCCGCGCTTCATGCCGTCGAATTCATGACCAAAGAGATTGCCCACCAGCGCATCCGCCTCGGCCCCCAGAGCCTGGGCCGCCGCCGAGTTCATATCTGTGATCCGACCGCTGGAGGCATCGACCATCACGAGCGGATCGCGGGTCGATTCCATCACGACCCGGTAGCGGGTCTCGTAATCGCGGTGGTTCTCGTAATCCTTTTCCAGCGCAAGCTGCGCCTTGACCAGCCGATGCTGAAGCTCGGCCACCGGGCGCAGATCACGGCCCAGCATCAGGATCAGATCATTGTCGCCCGTGCGGTGCAGGGTATAGCGGATCGGGAATTCCCAATTCGCGTTGTCGAAATGGTTGACCTCGATCGCATCCGTCGCCGGCGCCTCGCCTTCGCGATAGGCGGCCAGTTGTTTTTCGAGCTTGGACAGGCTGTCCTCGGCCAAAAAGTCCCGAATATCGCGCTTTTGCCAGTGATCGAGCCGTCCGATGGTCGGGTTGAGCGGGTTCACGACGAGCGATTGGACCGTGCCTTTGAGGTCCAGAACAATGGCGAGGTCTGCTGCGGTGGCGACGATTTCATTGAAATGCTCCGGCGCAATGCGCGGCGCCGACCGGTCATCCCAGAAATCTCTTTCCCGCGTGTTCATCAATCACTCCTGTCGCCCCGGGTCCTCTCCGGGATCTGCACGGTTACGATTCAAGTCTTCGCTGTTGGTTCGTCTCGATCTCGCAAAGCCGTAGCGCCTCTTCGGCGCTTGCAGCTACGTAGTCGGCCCCGGTCATCCCAACGATATCGAGGCCAGATTCGGTAACAGGGCCACCCACCACAATTGGAACGATGCGCGGCACGCCGGTGCGAATTGTTTTGACCAAATCGCGCACCGATGCAAGCGTTCTGCGGCATGAGGCGGTGACCCCAACCATCGCAAAGTGATGTATCTGCACCAGACGCAAGATCTCCGCCTGGTTGTTTCCCAATGTCATATGCACGCGGACACCCAGGCGGCGGAACTGCTCGGCAACCACGAAGACACCAAGGGTGTGTTGCTCGATTCGCGGCACGATCAGCATGACCGAGGGCCCTTCGGGGTCCGGGTCCAGCCGTTCGATGCGGCGCACGCCCATCGTGCGGACGGTTTCCTGCAACCGGGCGGTGCCGATGGTGACATCCGCAAAGCTCAGTTTATCCGACGCCCAGAGCTCGCCCATATAGCGCGCCGCAGCCGGGATGATCGCCTCGATCACGTCCCGGGAACTCACCCCGCGCTTCATGATGCGCGCCAGAAGGTCGTGCCGGGATTGCTCATCGAGCGCGATATAGGCCTCTGTCAGGGCCAGAAGCTGCGCAAGTGGTGCGCCGGAGTTGACGTCCTCGGGGTCATTGGCCAGCACGTCGAGCGCCCGCGACGCGAGCGCTTGCACCTCTGCCGGAGAGAGGTGGATGTTGGATCCGCTCGGCGCAGATCCTGCAGTTTCGAAAGCGCTGTCCACAGCAACCCCGCTCTGCCCCTCGGTATTGAGATCTTCTCTAAGCGCATCCGGGGCAGACGCTAACCCGGGCCCAGTATCTGTCAGAACGCCGGAATTGTCAAAGTTTCTGGACACCAGCGCCCGGAATGCAGCAACCTCGGCGTCCACGCCTGAGTCGCGGGCATTTTTTCCTTTGTATATATGATCCTTCATGGGCGAATCGCTCTTCGTCATTCGTCTCACTGGTTGCGTCGTATTGTGTAAGTTTAAGTTGACACTTGCAACTCCCCATATGTAAATTCGAGTGAACAATCGTTTGCCGGAGGGGGAGTCGTCGGATGCCGACCGGTCCGAACACCCAAGAAAATAAGGGCGGGCTCTACACGCCTGAGCAGAAAAAACGCCGCGATGAGACTGTCTGGACACTGATTCAGGGGATTCTGGCGCCGCTGCAATTCGTCGCCTTTGTGGTCTCCCTCGCATTCGTGCTGCGCTACATGCTGACCGGCGAGGGATATGTGATCGCGACGATCTCGATCCTGATCAAAACCGCATTTCTCTATGCGATCATGGTGACCGGCGCGATCTGGGAAAAGGTGGTCTTCGGACAGTACCTTCTGGCCCCGGCCTTCTTCTGGGAGGATGTCGTCAGCTTCGTCGTCATCGCCCTGCACACTCTTTATATTTGGGCGCTCCTGAGCGGCACCGTCTCCCCGGATGGGCAGATGGTCATCGCGCTGGCCGCCTATGTCACCTATGTCGTGAATGCGGGGCAGTTTCTCTGGAAGCTTCGCATGGCACGCCTGCAATCGGAGGCGATGGCATGAACAAACCCCTGTCCGAGGTCTCTCCCGGCTGCCGGGACACCCCCATCCTCAAGGAGCGTGGTCAGCGCGAGGTCTTCTGCGGTCTCACCGGCATCATCTGGCTTCATCGCAAGATGCAGGATGCCTTCTTCCTCGTGGTCGGCTCGCGCACCTGCGCGCACCTGCTGCAGTCGGCTGCGGGCGTGATGATCTTCGCCGAGCCGCGGTTCGGCACCGCTATTCTCGAGGAAACCGACCTCGCGGGCCTCGCCGATGCTCAGGATGAGATTGACCGGGAGGTGGAGCGCCTGCTCTCTCGCCGTCCGGACATCCGACAGCTCTTCCTCGTGGGCTCCTGTCCCTCGGAGGTCATCAAGCTCGACCTGAGCCGCGCCGCCGAGCGTCTGACCCAGAAATTCGCGCCCCATGTGCGGGTGCTGAACTATTCCGGCTCCGGGATCGAGACGACCTTCACCCAGGGCGAGGATGCCTGTCTTGAATCCATGGTGCCCGTCCTGCCCGAAACCGAGGCGCGCGAGCTGTTGCTCGTGGGTGCCTTGCCCGATGTGGTGGAAGATCAGGCGCTGAGCCTGCTGACCAAGATGGGCATCGGCCCGATCCGCGTGCTGCCCGCCCACCGCGCGGATGAGGCCCCGGGCCTGGGCCCGAACACGGTCTATGCGGCCCTGCAGCCCTTCCTGGGGGAGACCTGTGCGGCCATTGAGCGCCGCGGCGCCCGCCGCATCGACGCGCCCTTCCCCTTCGGTGAAGAGGGCACGACCCTCTGGCTCCGCGCCATTGCCGATGAGTTCGGCGTCTCGGACGAGACTTTCGAGGCGGTGACCGCCGCCCCCCGTGCCCGCGCGCGCAAGGCCATCGCAGCCGCGGCCGAAACCCTCAAAGGCCGGTCGATCTTCTTCTTCCCGGACAGCCAGCTCGAGATCCCGCTCGCGCGTTTCCTCACCCGCGAATGCGGCATGACCGCGATCGAAGTGGGCGCGCCCTATATCCACAAGGGCCTTGTCGGCGCTGATCTCGACCTGCTCGCAGGCGGGCCGACCATCTCCGAAGGCCAGGATGTCGATAAGCAACTCGACCGCTGCCGCGCCGCCCGCCCGGACCTGACGGTCTGCGGTCTTGGCCTCGCCAACCCGCTGGAGGCCGAGGGCCTGACGACGAAATGGGCCATCGAGCTCGTCTTCTCGCCGGTCCATTTTTACGAGCAGGCAGGCGATCTCGCCGGGCTCTTCGCGCGCCCCATCCGGCGCCGCGACCTCCTGAAGCTGGAGGCCGCTGAATGATCTCTCGCGCCGCCGTCCCAATCATTGTTCCGCAAATACTCACGACGCGAGGCCAGTCATGAAGCTCACCGTCTGGACTTATGAAGGCCCGCCCCATGTGGGGGCGATGCGCGTCGCCACCGGGATGAAAGGCCTGCATTACGTGCTTCACGCGCCCCAGGGCGACACTTATGCGGATCTCCTCTTCACCATGATCGAGCGGCGCAATCACCGCCCGCCCGTGACCTACACCACCTTCCAGGCCCGCGATCTTGGGGCGGACACGGCCTATCTCTTCAAAGATGCCTGCCGCGACGCCTATGAGCGGTTCCAGCCCGAGGCGATCATTGTCGGGGCGTCCTGCACCGCCGAGCTGATCCAGGACGATCCGGGCGGGCTGGCCGAGACCATGGGCATGCCGATCCCGGTGATCCCGCTGGAGCTGCCGAGTTATCAGCGCAAGGAGAACTTCGGCTGCGACGAGACCTTCTTCCAGATCGTCCGCGCGCTCGCCAAGCCGGTTGAGAAAACCGCGCGCGTGTCCTGCAATATCCTGGGCCCGACCGGTCTTGGCTTCCGCCATCGCGACGATGTCGAAGAGCTCACGGGGCTCCTCTCCGAAATGGGCATCGACGTGAATGTGGTTGCTCCCATGGGCGCCAGCCCCTCGGAGGTCGCCCAGCTCGGCGCGGCGCATTTCAATGTCATGCTCTATCCCGAGACCTGCGAAGCGGCTTGCCGATATCTCGAGCGGGAGCTGGGCCAGCCCTACACGAAAATCGTGCCCATCGGCGTCGGTGCCACGCGGGAGTTCATCGCCGAGGTCCAGGACTTCACCGGCCTGACCGCGCAACCCGATGACAGCCGCCTCCGTCTGCCCTGGTGGAGCAAATCCGTCGACAGCACCTACCTGACCGGCAAGCGTGTTTTCCTCTTCGGGGACGCGACCCATGTGAAGGCCTGCGCCCGCATCGCCCGAGACGAGATGGGCTTCGAGGTTGTCGGTCTCGGCTGCTACAACCGTGAATTTGCCCGCGATATCCGCGCCTTGGGCAAGGAGTTCGACCTCAAACCCCTGATCACCGACGACTATCTCGAGGTCGAGGCCGCCATCGAAGAGGCCGCGCCGGAGATGATCCTTGGCACCCAGATGGAGCGTCACATCGGCAAGCGCCTCGGTATCCCCTGCGCTGTGATCTCCGCCCCGGTTCATGTGCAGGACTTCCCGGCGCGCTACTCCCCGCAGGTCGGGTTTGAGGGCGCGAATGTCATCTTCGACACCTGGATCCATCCGCTGGTCATGGGGCTCGAAGAGCATCTGCTGGCCATGTTCCGCGAGGATTTCGAGTTCCACGACGCGGCGGGTCCGTCCCATCACGGGGGCCATGCGCCGAAACCGTTGGACGAGGTTGAACCGGCTGGGGGGCCAGCCCCCCAGACCCCCCGGAGTATTTCGGGAACAATGAAAGAGGATCCGGCGCCGCAGGGCACTGGCAGCGATGTCGCGGTGTGGCTTGCGGATGCGGAGAAAGAGCTCAAGAAGATCCCGTTCTTCGTGCGCGGCAAGGCCAAGCGCAACACCGAGAAATACGCCCTCGAGCAAGGTGTGACGGAAATCAGCGTCGACACGCTTTACGAGGCAAAGGCGCATTATGCTCGATAGTGGCGCCCTGACCCCCCAGCCCCATGGTCCGAAGCCTTACCGCTTCGTGATCATCACGCTGGACAGCCATGTGCTGGGCCCTGCGGCGCGGGTCAATGCGGCGTTGCAAGAGGACTTTCCGGGGCTCAAGGTCTCGGTCCATGCGGCTGGCGAGTGGTCGGAGAACCCGGCGAGCCTCGAAGCCACGCGCGCGGCCATCGCCGAAGCGGATATCGTGGTCGTCAATCTGATCTTCCTCGATGAGCAGATCCAGGCGATCCTGCCCGACCTGCACGCCCGCCGGGATCATTGCGATGCCATGGTCTGCGTGATTGCCGATCAGGCGCTGGTGAACCTCACGCGCATGGGGGATGTGGATCTGTCGAAGCCCGCCTCGGGCGCCATGGCAATCCTGAAAAAGCTCAAGCCCAAGACGAAGAAGACCTCCTCCTCCGAGGGGCAGATGAAGATCCTGCGGCGCCTGCCCAAGATCCTTCGTTTCTTGCCGGGCAAGGCGCAGGACCTGCGCAATTACTTCCTGACCATGCAGTATTGGCTCGACGGCTCGGACGAGAATACCGAGCAGATGCTCCGCATGCTGATCAGCGCCTATGCCACCCGTCCGGGTTGGTCCGAAGTCAAGGCGCTGCCGCCCGTCGAATACCCGGAAGTGGGCCTGTTCCACCCGGCCCATCCGGATCGTGTCTTTACGGATATCGCGGAACTGCCGGGCCCGACCCAGCCTGAGGCCACTGTCGGCCTCTTGATGATGCGCAGCTACATCCTCAGCCGGGACAGCGCCCATTACGAGGCGGTGATCGACGCGTTTGAGGCGCGCAACATCCGCGTCATCCCGGCTTTTGCCGGGGGGCTCGATGCCCGTCCCACCATTGCGCGCTATTTCCGCCCGGAGGACGCGACGCAGATCGACGCCATGGTCTCGCTCACCGGCTTCTCGCTGATTGGTGGACCGGCCTATAATGACAGTGACGCGGCGATCGAGGTGCTGACCGGGCTCGATATTCCTTATCTCGCCGCGCATCCGCTGGAGTTCCAGACGCTCGGTCAATGGGCCGCTGCGCCCAGCGGTCTGGGCCCGGTCGAGACCACCATGCTGATCGCCCTGCCGGAGATTGACGGGGCGACCAATCCCACCGTCTTCGCGGGTCGCCATGGCAAGGACCGCTGCACCGGGTGCCAGTACCAATGCGTGGCGCCCAATGACGTCAAGGCCATGGCCCCCTGCATGGAGCGGATCGACGTGCTGGTCGAGAAGGCCTTGCGCCTGGCCCGCCTGCGCCGCCGTGAGAATGCGGCCAAGAAGGTCGCGGTCGTCCTCTTCGGCTTCCCGCCCAATGCGGGCGCGATTGGCACGGCGGCCTATCTCAGCGTGTTCGAGAGCCTGTTCAACACGCTCACCCGGATGAAGGCCGAAGGCTACAGCGTCGCGCTGCCCGAAAACGTCGATGCGTTGCGCGCCGCCGTGCTGGAGGGGAATGCCAAGCAATACGGGCAGGAGGCGAATGTCGCCGCCCATGTGAGCGCGGATCATATCGTCGCCAATACGCCGCCGCTCGCCGTGATCGAAGAGGTTTGGGGCCCCGCGCCGGGCAAGATCCAGTCGGACGGGCGCGGGGTGTTCATCCTCGGGCAGGAGTTCGGCAATGTCTTTGTCGGGGTCCAGCCGACCTTCGGCTATGAGGGCGATCCGATGCGCCTTCTGTTCGAGCGCGGCTTTGCCCCGACCCATGCCTTCACCCAGTTCTACATGTGGCTGAAGACCACCTATGCCGCCGATGTCGTGCTGCATTTCGGGATGCACGGCGCGCTGGAATTCATGCCCGGCAAGCAGGCGGGGCTTGGCGCGCGCGACTGGCCGGACCGGCTGATCGGCGAGATGCCGAATGTGTATCTCTATGCATCGAACAACCCGTCCGAGGCGACGCTGGCCAAGCGGCGATCCAACGCGGTGACGGTCACCCATGTGACGCCGCCCCTGGCGACATCGGGTCTCTATAAGGGGCTCGCGGAGCTGAAGGACAGCCTCGCCCGCTTCCGCGCCATGGAGCCGGATGAGGATGACCGGGATGAGCTTGCCGCCCTGATCGCCCAGCAGGCCGAGGCGGTGGATCTGGACGGCTCGGACCCGGATACGCTCTGGCTCAAGCTTCTTGAGACCGAGGATGCGCTGATCCCTGATGGCCTGCATGTGGTCGGGCGGGTGCCTACGGATGCCGAGATCGAGGCCCATCTGGACGTGATGCCCGGTCAGGATGCCGAGGCCCGGGCGCGGATTGCGGAGCTTCTCAAGCAGGATGCCGAGCTCGATGGCCTCATGCGCGCGCTGTCCGGGCGCTATATCGCGCCGGTGCCGGGGGGCGATCTTATCCGCGCGCCCGAGGTGCTGCCGGCCGGGCGGAATATCCATGCCTTTGATCCGTTCCGGATGCCCACGGCCTTTGCCATGCAGGACGGCACGAAGCAGGCGGAGCTGCTGCTGGACACCCATGAGACCCTGCCGCGCTCGGTGGCGCTGGTGCTCTGGGGTTCGGACAATATCAAGTCCGATGGTGGCCCGATCGCTCAGGCGCTGGCGCTCATGGGCGCGCGTCCGAAATTCGACGGCTATGGTCGGCTCTGCGGGGCGGAACTGATCCCGCTGATCGAGCTGGGCCGTCCGCGCGTCGATGTGGTCATGACGCTCTCGGGGATCTTCCGGGATCTTCTGCCGCTTCAGACCAAGATGCTGGCCGAGGCTGCTTATCTTTGCGCCTCCGCCGAGGATGAGCCGGTGGAGTGGAATTATGTCCGCGCCCACGCGCTGGCCTATGCCGAAGAGATGGGCTGCGATCTGGAAACCGCCGCGCTGCGGGTCTTTTCCAATGCCGAAGGGGCCTATGGGTCCAATGTGAACGCGCTGGTCGATAGCTCCGCCTTTGGCGAGGAAGACGAGCTGGCCGATGCCTATGAGGCGCGCAAGAGCTTTGCCTATGGCCGCTCCGGCAAATCGGCGGCAAACCCTGCGCTTTTGCAGAAGACCCTGCGCGACGTGGATATCGCCTATCAGAACCTCGAGTCCGTCGAGCTCGGCGTCACCACGGTGGACCATTATTTCGACACGCTGGGCGGCATTGCGCGCGCAGTGAAGCGCGCCAAGGGTGGCGATGAGGCGGCGGTCTATATCGGCGACCAGACCCGAGGCAGCGCCAAGGTGCGCACGCTCAAGGATCAGGTCGCGCTCGAGACCCGCTCCCGCAGCCTCAATCCGAAATGGTTCGAGAGCATGCTCAAGCATGGCCATGAGGGCGTGCGCCAGATCGAGGCGCAGGTCACCAACACCCTCGGCTGGTCCGCCACCACGGGTCAGGTGGAGCCCTGGGTCTACCAGCGCCTGAGCGAGACCTTCGTTTTGGACGACGCGATGCGCAAACGACTTGCGGACCTGAACCCGCAGGCAAGCGCCCGTATGGCGAACCGCCTCATCGAGGCGTTCGAGAGGGACTACTGGCAACCGGACGCCGATACGCTCGCCGCCCTGCAGGATGCAGCGGACGAGATCGAGGACGCGCTCGAAGGCATCAACATCGCGGCGGAATGACCACGCGGCCGCAACAGAAAGGGACGACGACATGAGTCCATTGGATAGAGCACCCCCGGTCCTGAAGGGCCAGGATGGCGAAGGGTCCGTGCAAGTGCATCAGGACGCCTCGATGAAGATCGAGGGCGCCAAGGTCTTTTCCGTGTATGGCAAGGGCGGGATCGGCAAATCGACCACCAGCTCGAACCTGTCAGCGGCCTTTTCCAAGCTTGGCAAGCGCGTGCTGCAGATCGGCTGCGACCCCAAGCATGACAGTACATTTACCCTCACGGGAAGTCTGGTCCCCACGGTGATCGACATCCTGAAAGAGGTGGATTTCCACGCAGAGGAGCTGAGGCCCGAAGACTTCGTCTTTGAAGGATTCAATGGGGTGAAGTGCGTGGAGGCAGGGGGGCCGCCCGCTGGCACAGGCTGCGGAGGGTACGTGGTGGGGCAGACGGTGAAGCTTCTGAAGCAACACCATCTGCTCGAGGACACCGATGTGGTGATCTTCGACGTGCTTGGTGACGTGGTCTGCGGTGGATTCGCGGCTCCCCTGCAACATGCGGATCGCGCGCTGATCGTGACCGCGAATGATTTCGACAGCATCTACGCGATGAACCGGATCATCGCTGCGGTGCAGGCCAAGTCCAAGAACTACTCCGTGCGTCTGGCGGGCTGTGTGGCCAACCGGTCCCGCGAGACCGACGAGGTGGATCGCTATTGCGAGACGGTCGGGTTCAACCGGATCGCCCATATGCCCGATCTCGACGCCATCCGCCGCTCGCGCCTGAAGAAGAAGACGCTCTTCGAGATGGATGCGGAGGAGGACATCGTCGCGGTGCAGAAGGAATACATCCGCCTGGCCGAGACCCTGTGGAACGGGACCGAGCCCTTGGCCCCCGCGCCGCTGCCCGATCGCGAGATCTTTGAGCTGCTGGGGTTCGATTGATGGGCTTGGGTGTGCACCTCTTGTTTCCCAAGGTCAGCGGTCCTGTGCAGCAGGGCCGCGCCTGCGCGTTCAGCCCCGCGAGGAGGACGCGCTGATGGCGGCCTATGACCAAACCCTTGACCGGGTCGAGGATTACTTCGACCGGACCGCCACCAAGACGTGGGAGCGTCTGACCTCGGACGCGCCGGTCTCCAAGGTGCGCGCCACCGTGCGGGCGGGCCGGGACCGGATGCGCGATATCATGCTGTCCCAGATGCCAGAGGATCTGGCGGGCAAGCGCGTGCTCGATGCGGGTTGCGGCGCAGGTCAGATGACCGCCGAGCTTGCCGCGCGCGGGGCCGAGGTCGTGGCCATCGACATCTCGCCCAGCCTGGTCGAGATCGCCGCCAAGCGCCTGCCGGAGGCCTATCGCGATCAGGTCACCTTCACCTCCGGTGACATGCATAATCCCGAGCTGGGTGATTTCGATCATGTCGTCGCGATGGACAGTCTGATCTACTATGAGGCGGAGGATATCGGCGCCTCGCTGGCACGGTTCTGCCCCCGCGTGCGCCGCTCGGTGATCTTCACCGTGGCCCCGCGCACGCCGTTCCTGATGACATTCTGGAGTGTCGGCAAGCTCTTTCCGCGCGGCGACCGCTCCCCCGTCATGATCCCCCACGCCCCTGGCAAGCTCGCGAAAGCGGCCATGCAGAAGGGCGCGGAGGGCCAGCTGCGCGAGGTCGAGCGTGTGACCTCGGGCTTCTACATTTCCACCTGTCTGGAGTACCGGGCATGATCATCACCAAGGCGCAAACAAAGCGGCTGGCAGGGCGGTTCCTGCCCTTTGCCGACGCGGCGAGCGAACAGCTCCCGCTCGGTCAGCTGCTGCGCCTGAGCCTGTTTCAGGTTTCGGTCGGCATGGCCACGGTCATGCTGCTGGGGACGCTCAACCGCGTCATGATCGTCGAGCTTTCGGTGCCGGCGATGCTGGTGGCGGTGATGATCGCGATCCCTGTGTTGGTGGCGCCCTTCCGGGCGATCCTCGGCTTCCGTTCGGACACCCACAAATCCGCCATCGGGTGGAAGCGGGTGCCGTATATGTGGTTCGGCACCCTGTGGCAGTTCGGGGGGCTGGCGGTCATGCCCTCCTGCCTGCTGGTGCTGGGGGGCGATGTCTATATCGAAATCCCCTTTGCCGGAGAGGTGCTGGCCGCACTGGCCTTCCTGATGACCGGGCTGGGCCTGCATATGACCCAGACCGCGGGTCTGGCGCTCGCCTCGGACCGGGCCACGGATGAGACGCGGCCCCGGGTCGTGGCGCTCCTTTATGTGATGTTCCTTGTGGGGATGGGTGTCTCGGCGGTGGTGATCGGCTGGCTGTTGCGCGATTTCACTCCGATCAAGCTGATCCAGGTGGTGCAGGCCACGGCGGGCGCGACCTTGATCCTGAACCTGATCGCGCTCTGGAAGCAGGAGATTGTTGTTCCGCTCAGTGCGGCAGAGCGCGCCGAGCCGCGACCGTCCTTCCGGGCGGCTTGGGATGACTTCGCTGCCGGAGGGCGCGCCGGTCGTCTGCTCGTGGTCGTGTTCCTCGGAACCCTCGGCTTCAACATGCAGGACGTGCTGCTGGAACCCTATGGCGGCGAGATCCTGGGGCTCAGCGTGTCGGCCACGACCTTTCTGACGGCCATGTGGGCGGCAGGGGCGCTGATCGGCTTTGCCATGGCCGCGCGTTGGCTTGCGGCGGGGATCAACCCGTTCCGCATGGGCGGGCGCGGGCTGCTGATCGGGCTGCTGGCCTTCTCGGCGGTGATCTTTGCGGCCCCCATGAACTCCGACGCGCTCTTCTTTGCGGGCGCTGGCCTGATCGGTCTGGGCGGCGGGCTCTTCTCCGTCGCGACGCTGACTGCGGCCATGACCCTGCCCGCCGAAGGGCTCGCCGGGCGCGGGCTCGCACTGGGCGCCTGGGGTGCGGCGCAGGCCACGGCGGCAGGGGTTGGCGTGGCGCTGGGCGGGACCCTGCGCGACACGATCAACGCGGCCGTCAGCACCGGTGCCTGGGGCGAGGCGCTCAACGACCCGGCCACGGGCTACTCGGTGGTCTACCACATCGAGATCGGCCTGATCTTCATCACTCTTATCGCGCTCGGCCCGCTTGTGCGGACCCGAGCATCGACCCGTAACGACCATCCAACAGGGGAGACCGGCAAGATCGGGCTCGCCGATTTCCCGACCTGACGCCGGATACGAAAGGATACCTCCATGGAAGAGACATTCTTCGGCAATTTTGACCTCGCCAGCCTGTCGATCTGGCTGTTCTACGGGTTCTTTGCGCTGCTGATCTACTATCTGCAGACCGAGAACATGCGCGAGGGCTACCCCCTCGAGGATGATGATGGCGAGACCGCCGCGAACCAGGGCCCGTTCCCGCTCCCGAAGGAGAAGACCTTCAAGCTCCAGCATGGCCGGGGCGAGCTGACCCTGCCCGGCGAGGACTTCCAGCGGCGCGAGAATCTGGCCCTGCGCAAGACCGCCGAGGGCAATGGGTTTCCGATGGAGCCCACGGGCGACCCCCTTACGGATGGTGTGGGACCGGCCAGCTGGGCGGCGCGGCGCGACACGCCCGAGCTTGACGCCCATGGTCACCCGAAAATCGTGCCCATGTCTGCGGCAGACGGCTTCAGCGTTTCGGCGGGGATCGATCCGCGCGGCCTGCCGGTGCAGGCGGGCGATGACGAGATCGTCGGCCTGATCTCCGACATGTGGATCGACGAGGCGGAACAGCTCGTCCGCTTCCTCGAGATCGAGCTCGACGCGGCCTGGGGAGATGGCAAGCGCCTCGTCCCGCGCGAGATGGTCCGGATCAAGTCCGACCGGGTGAAGATCCGCTCGATCTACGGCAAGCACTTCAAGGGCGTGCCCAAGACCAAGTCCTCCCATCAGGTCACCCTGCTCGAGGAAGACAAGATCATGGGCTACTACGCGGGCGGCACCCTTTATGCCGATGAGTCCCGCCTCGAGCCGCAACTCTAAGACCAAAAAGGGAGCCTCTCGCGATGACAGACCATCACGACGATTTCCATGTTGAGCCTGTTGAAGGGCTCCCTGAACTTCCCCCGGAGGGGGAGGTGATCCTCTGGCAGGGCAAACCGAACTGGTGGGCCCTGGCCAAGGAAAGTCTCGCGCTGAAATGGGTGATGGGGTACTTCGTGTTCCTCGGTGCCTGGCGCTCCGTGGCGCTCATGGCGCAATACGACACGCTGACGAGCATCAAGGGCTCTGTGCCCTTCCTGATCCTCGGCTTGATTGTCTGTGTGATCCTGACCGCGATCGCCTGGACCCAGGCGGTGACCACCGTCTACACCGTCACCAACCGCCGGATCGCCATGCGGATCGGTGCGGCCCTGACGATCACCTACAACTTTCCCTATCGCTGGATCGGGTCGGCTGACCTCGACCTGCGCAAGTCCGGCACCGGGACCATCGCCCTGAAACTGACGGGCGAGACGCGGATGAGCTATCTCAACTGCTGGCCCCATATCCGCCCCTGGCATATCCGCAACCCGGAACCGGCCCTGCGCTGCATTCCGGATGCGGCCCGTGTCGCTGGCCTGATCGCGGAGGCAGCGGAATCCGCTGTCTTCAAATCGACCTCCTCTGAAACCGGCTCGAAAACCGCTGATGCGCAGACCGCATCGGGCGCGGTTGCGATGCCCGCAGAATAAGGACCCTTCGCGATGAACGACCCCGCAACCCATGAGCTTGCAAAGCGCGACAGGGAGATGATCCCGACGCTGCTCTTGCGTGCCATGCTGTTCCTGGTGCTCGCGTGCCTGGCGATCGTCGCCTATGCGCGCGTGACGGACAGGCCTCTTGAGGCCAAGTTCCCGGATCAACCGATCCTGGAGCAGCGTGAAATCCAGATCTTCGGCGAGATGAGCGGCGCGGCCCGCGTGCTCGACGGCGAAGGTCGCCTGATCGCCGATCTCAGCCCGCAGGAGGGCGGTTTCATCGCCGGCATGACCCGCGCGCTCGCCCGCGAGCGGATGAAGGTCGGTGTGGCCGAGACCGCGCCCGTGCGCATCGTCCGTTACGAGGACGGGCATCTGGCGCTGATCGACGATGCCACTGGCTGGGAAGCCCAGCTGATCGGCTTTGGCAAGGATAACACCGCCGCTTTCGAGCGGCTGCTCTACACCCCGATAAAGGAGGGTTGATCATGGGATTGTTCACCAAGACACGGGAGACGGCACCCTGCACGGTCTCCATCAGCCACCGCTTCGAAGAGCTGTCGGCCCATGTGAAGTTCAACAATGGCGCCGTGGTCTATCCGGGCGATGAAGTGCTCGTCCAGGGCCCCGAGATCATGGCCCCCTACGGCGAGGTCGTGTCCGAGGACCGCACCGCTGTCATCACCCGCGCCAGCGGTCTGGAGCGTCTCTGGACGCGGATGACCGGCGATCTCGAATTCATCGAACTTTGCGAATTTTCTTTCTCTGAGGAGGTCACGCTATGAACGTCCAGACCCCGGAGCGCCTGAACGGCCATCACTCTCCCGTCTCCAACCACGGTGTCGTCGACGACCAGATGACGTCCGAGAAGGCCACCGATGTGGCCATGCAGGACACTCTGCTGACACCGCGCTTCTACACCACGGATTTCGACGAGATGGATGCGATCTCGGTCGAAGACATCCGCGACGAGTGGGATCCGCTCATCGCCGAGATGGTGAGCGACCCGAACAAGGGCCATTTCAAGAAGAACGAAGACTGGGACACGGTCGATTGGGACGGGATGGAACCCGAGCTCAAGAAAGAGTTCATCGACTTCCTGATCTCCTCCTGCACCGCCGAGTTCTCGGGCTGCGTGCTCTATAAGGAGATGAAGCGCCGCGGGTCCAACAAGGACATTACCCAGCTCTTCCAGCTTATGGCCCGGGACGAGGCACGCCATGCGGGCTTCATCAATGACGCCCTGCGCGAGGCGGGCATCGCGGTGAACCTTGGCTTCCTGACCCAGCAGAAGAAATACACCTACTTCCGGCCGAAATTCATCTACTACGCGACCTACCTGTCCGAGAAGATCGGCTATGCGCGCTACATCACGATCTTCCGCCACCTGCAGGAGAACCCGGACAAGCGCTTCCATCCGATCTTCAAGTGGTTCGAAGAGTGGTGCAATGACGAGTTCCGCCACGGCGAGGCCTTCGCCCTTCTGATGAAGAGCGATCCGAAGCTGACCCGGGGCCGCAATGTGCTCTGGATCAAGTTCTTCCTGACGGCGGTCTACTCGACCATGTATGTGCGCGATCACCAGCGGCCCGCCTTCCATGAGGCGCTGGGCGTGGATACGGATTGGTACGGGCAGGAGGTGTTCAAGAAGACCTCCGAGATTTCCAAGCAGATCTACCCGATCACCCTAGACATCGATCACCCGCGCTGGATGCCGAACCTCAAGCGGATGGAGAAAGCCTCCCGCGATATGGCGGCGGCCAATGAAAAGGGCGGGCTCGGGGGCTTGCTTGGCAAGGCCTCGGCGGGGGCGCGTGCGGCGCTGGCCTTCGTGTCGCTCTACACCATCCCGGCGATCAAGCATGACGTGCCCGCGGACACCCGTCTCGAGCCCGCCTACTGATGTTCGCATCGCCCTGGATCGTCGCGCTATGCGCCATGTTTGTCTGGTGGTTCGCCACCGGGGCGATCCTGTGCATCGTGAAGAACGCCGACCGCCGGGGGCCCCAGGCCCATCTGCGGTCGGTGATCCTGACGGCTCCGGCGTTCTTCGTCGGGATCTACGGATTTTCCAGCACCCTCACGCAGCCCAGCGTGGCCGGGGTCTGGATCGCCTTTGGCTCGGCCCTCCTCCTCTGGGGCTGGATCGAGCATGCGTTTCTGGCCGGGGTGATCACCGGCCCGAACAGCTATGTCTGCCCCAAGGGCTGCCCGGAATGGGAGCGGTTCTTCCGCGCCTGGGGCACCATCGCCTATCATGAGATGCTGCTCTTGACGGTGGTCATCGTGATGGGGATCACCGCCTGGGGGGCGGAGAACAAGTTCGGGTTCTGGACCTTCGCGGTCCTCTTCGTGGCCCGGATCAGCGCCAAGCTGAACCTGTTTCTCGGCGTGCGGAAGATCAACACAGAGTTCCTGCCCACGCCGCTCGCCCATCTGCCCAGCCATTTCCGGCTGCGCCCGATCAACTGGCTCTTTCCCTATTCGGTGACCGCGCTGACCTTCGCCATGACCTGCTGGTTCGAGCGGCTCTACGCCGCCGAGACCGAGGCCTCCGCGGTGGGCTTCACCCTGCTTGCGGTCTTCACCGCGCTGGCGCTCCTGGAGCATTGGCTGATGGTCGTGCCCCTCCCCGATGAAAAGCTCTGGCGCTGGCTCATGCCGGCGGCGAAGGAGAAGCAGGGCTGATCCGACAGCCCTGACCTGCCGCAGCGATTCGGCGTCTGTGGCGGATACACCCTTCAAATCATGTCCAACCTGTGGGTGCCGTCGCGCGGTCTGTCTGGCCGCGCGCTTTCTCTGTGAAACCGGTACTTTTGGGTGTGTAAGTTTTAATTGACACTAAAAGTGTCTAACTTGTAAGATTTTCCGGATAAGACGGAGTGAGGACGCCCATGGATTTTGACCGCTTGTTTGCCGCCCAGCTCGATCAGCTGAAGGACGAAGGCAACTACCGGATTTTCGCCGAACTTGAGCGTGAATGCGGTCAACACCCCAAAGCGCAATGCCATGCCGAGGATGGCAAGCGGCAGATCACCGTCTGGTGCTCGAATGACTATCTCGGCATGGGCCAGCACCCCAAAGTGGTTGCGCGCATGCAAGAGGTGATCGGTCAATGCGGCGCCGGAGCGGGCGGGACCCGGAATATCTCGGGCACGAACCACCACCACCGCCTCCTCGAAGAGGAACTCGCCGATCTCCATGGAAAGGAAAGCGCGCTGCTCTTTACCTCGGGCTATGTCTCCAACTGGGCGGCGCTGAGCACTCTGGGGGCACGCCTGAAGGACTGCGTGATCCTGTCCGATGAGCTCAACCACGCCTCGATGATCGAAGGTATGCGCCACTCACGGGCGAAGGTGGTGATCTGGAAGCACAACGATGTGGCGGATCTCGACGCCAAGCTCGCGGCCCTGCCCGCGAACTGCCCCAAAATCGTGGCGTTCGAGAGCGTCTATTCCATGGATGGCGATATCGCTCCGATCGCCGAGATCTGCGATGTGGCCGACAAATACGGCGCCATGACCTATCTCGACGAGGTCCATGCGGTGGGCATGTATGGCCCGCGCGGCGCCGGGATCGCCGAGCGTGATGGCGTGATGGACCGCGTGACCCTGATCGAAGGGACCCTCGGCAAGGCCTTTGGCGTGGTGGGCGGTTATATCACCGGCTCCACCGTGCTCTGTGACTTCATCCGCTCCTTTGCCAGCGGGTTCATCTTTACCACGGCGCTGCCCCCGGCGGTGGCGGCGGCGGCCCAGACCTCGATCCGGCACCTCAAGGAGAGCAATGTCGAGCGCGAGGCCCAGAAAGAGCGCGTGGCCCAGTTCCGCGCCATGCTCGACCGGGCGGGGATCCCGCATCTGGACAATCCGAGCCATATCATCCCGGTGATGATCAAGGACCCGGTCAAATGCCGCCAGCTGTCGGATATCCTGATGGAGCAGTTCGGCATCTATGTGCAGCCGATCAACTATCCGACCGTGCCGAAGGGGACCGAGCGCCTGCGCTTCACCCCTTCGCCGAACCACACGGAGGCGGATCTGCAGCATCTGGTCAGCGCTCTCGAAGTTTTGTGGAAGCAATGCGCGATCGCGCAGGCCGTCGCCTAAGAGCGGGCTATAGTCCATAAGTGTGGTTGAACTTCACGCCTGTTTCGGGCGTATTGCCGCCATACGGTTAACTTGCCCCTCGGGAGGGAAACATGAAAACGACTTTCGTAGCTGCCGCCACGTTGGCCCTGCTCTCCGCTCCGGCTTTCGCCGATGGCCACACCGCCGCGAGCGGTGATGCCGCCGCCGGTGAGAAGGCGTTCCGCCAGTGCCAGTCCTGCCATGTGGTTCAGGATGCGGATGGCAACACGCTGGCTGGCCGCGCGGCCAAGACCGGTCCGAACCTCTATGGCGTTGCAGGCGCGACCGCCGGCAAGGTCGAAGGCTTCCGCTATTCCGACGGCCATGTGGCTGCGGGCGATGCCGGCCTCGTCTTCGACGAAGCAACCTTTGTGGCCTATGTGCAGGACCCCACCGCGAAGATCCGCGAAGTCTCCGGCGACGCCAAGGCGCGCTCGAAGATGTCCTTCAAGGTCCGCAAGGAAGCAGACGCGATCAACCTCTACGCCTATCTTAAGTCGCTGGCCGAGTAATCGCCGCGATCTGACCAAGGTTTGCACGCCCGGCCCTCGCGCCGGGCGTGTTGCGTTTGAGAGGGGGCGTTGAGGAATGCGTGTGCCTGTTCTGATCAGAGTGACCGGTTTTCTGGCGCTGACCATCGCGCCAGCGCAAGCCATGGAGGGCGATCCGGAGGCCGGCGCCCTCGCCTTTCGCCCCTGCATGACCTGCCATGTGACCGAGGCGCAGCCAGAGAGCTCGCGCGCGGGGCCGAGCCTGCACGGGATTGCGGGGCGCCGGGCCGCCGCCTTGGACGGGGTTCGGTATTCCGACGCGCTTCGGGCCGCCGGGGCGGCGGGCCTTGTCTGGGACGAGACAAACTTCACCGCCTATGTTCAGGATCCGGTGGGGTTCCTGCGCGCCTATCTGGGGGAGCCCCGGGCACGGGGGCTGATGCTGGTTCGGGTGCCGAGCCCTGAGGCCGCGCGGGACATCTTCGCCTATCTCGCGACCCGCTGAGCAGAGCGGCGCCCAGCCCCCGGCGCGACCTTGCGCGGCTTGACAGTGGCGCGCCCCTTGGCGATAGCCGATCCATGGCAGAGCCCAGCCCGACCCCGCAGACGACGCCCTCCGGCGAGACCTCCAAGGCCCGAAAGCCAAAGGAGAAGATGTTCACGCCCAAGGACAAGGCCAATATCCGCTGGTTCTGGGAGGGGTATCTGCGAGAGAAGCTGCCTTGGCTGATCCTCGTCTTCTTCATGGTGATCGCCCAGGGCGCGGTCTATCAGCAATTCCTGCGTCTGACTGAAAGCGGGCTGCGCGTGATCTTCGAGAGCGGCTCGGCCCAAGATCTCGTGATGGTCTGTCTGGCGGTCTTCGGCGTTTTCGCCTTCCGCGGCGTGATGAGCTATGTCGTGCCCCGCCTGAGCACGTGGATCGCGGCAGATGCAGTGGCCAAGCTGCGGCAGGACCTGATCCAGCACCTGATGGAGCTCGATCTCGCCTATTTCGAGAAAACTCCGCCCGCGACCCTGATCCAGAAACTGGTTGGACAGGTGGAAGGCGTCGGCCGGTTTGTCGGCCAGACCTCGGTCAAGGCGGGCCGCGATGTGGCCACCGTTGTGATCGTGTCGATCTATCTCGCGTGGCAGCAGCCGATCCTGTTCTTTGGCGCGGCGGTGGTGGTGCCGGTCATCATCATCGCAATGCAGTTCGTGTCGCGCAAAGTGAAGCTTGTGCAGGCCCAGACCGAGACCGCCATGCGCGACTATCTCGCGACCATCGACGAGACCATGTCGGGCATGCGAACGGTCAAGATCGCCGGGCAGGAAACCGTGGAGCAGGACCGCCTGCTGGTGTCCACCAAGCGCCTGCGCCGCCTGACGATCCGGCGGAACATGGCGCAGGCTGTGATTCTCCCCTGCATCGATTTCGCGGCGGCCTTTGCCTATATGCTCGTGATCGGTGGCGGCGGCTACATGGTGCTGAGCGCAAATTTCGAGGTGGATGGCGCCGGGATCATCGCGTTTCTGATCGGGCTCGTGCTGATCTTCGATCCGGGCCGTCGGATCGCGCAATTCACGGTCTCGCTTCAGGCCGCGCTGGTGCAATTGTCCCGGGTGCGCGAACTCTATGAGGAGAAGCCCTCGATCATCGATGCGCCGGAGGCCACCGAGCAGTTTGAAACCGGTGCGGATCTGGTCTTTGACCAGGTGTCCTTCGGCTATGAGGCCGACCGGCCACTCTTCCGGGATCTGTCCCTGACCTTTGGCGGCGGGAAGGTGACGGCGATTGTCGGGCCGACCGGGTCGGGCAAGACTACGGTGCTCAGCCTTCTGGGGCGGCTCTATGATCCCACAGAGGGTCAGGTGCGGATCGGCGACACTCCGGTGGATCAGATCAAGATCGCGGCCCTGCGCGGCGCTTTCTCGGTGGTGGCGCAGGATATCGTGATCTTCAACAGCTCGATCACCGAGAACATCCGCTACGTGAAACCCACGGCGAGCGAGGCAGAGGTGCAGGCCGCAGCCGAGGCGGCGGAACTGTCCGAGATCATCGCCGAGCGCGGGGATCTGCCCGTGGGGCCCAAGGGCTCCCAGCTTTCCGGGGGGCAGAAGCAGCGGATCGCGATTGCCCGCGCCTTCCTGCGGGACGCTCCAATCATCCTGCTGGATGAGGCGACCTCTGCGCTCGACCAGAAGACCGAAGACCGGGTGAAACGCGCCCTGGGGCGGTTGGCCAAGGGCAAGACAACGATCATGGTTGCGCACCGCCTGTCCTCGGTGATCGACGCGGATCAGATCTATGTGCTGGAAAGCGGCGCGTTGGTGGAGCAGGGCACACACGAGGCCCTTCTGGCGGAGGGCGGGCTCTATGCCCAACTCTTTGAGAGCCAGAAGCAAAGCTATTCGAAATAACAGCGCTGTCGTTCAGACTTCATCGCTTCGTCACCTGCCCGTCACACCGAGGCGTTCAAACCTGAGCGTCGCACCAAGACAGGGGATTTGAATGCTGCGTATTGTGACACTTCTTTCGACCGCACTCGCCACCGCACCAGCGCTGGCCGAGATGGCGGATGTCATCGAACTGGGCCCGCGCCCATATTACCTGATCGATCGGATGGTCGAGAGCCCGCTCAAGGATCAACTCGCTGCCTGCATGGGTCAGGAGCCGAAGCGGACGCTCTTTTCCATCGGGCACCGGGGCGCGCCGATGCAGTTTCCTGAGCACACGGTGGAATCCAACGTGGCCGCCGCGCGGATGGGGGCTGGGATCCTCGAATGTGACGTGACCTTCACATCGGATCTGGAGCTGGTCTGCCGCCACGCTCAGAACGATTTGCACACGACCACCAACATCCTCGCCACGCCACTGGCCGAGACCTGCGTGACGCCGTTCACGCCGGCCGATGGCGACAGCCCGGCCGCGGCGGAGTGCCGGACCTCGGAACTGACGCTGGCCGAATTCCGCACGCTTACTCCCAAGATGGACGCCGCCAACCGCGCCGCCACCACGGTCGAAGGCTATCTCGACGGGACTGCGGGCTGGCGCACGGATCTCTATGCGGGCGAGCCCACGGGGATCATGACCCATGCCGAGTCCATCGCGCTCTTCAAAAGCCTCGGCGCGAAGTTCACGCCCGAGCTGAAGACCCCCTCGGTGGAGATGCCCTTCAACGGATTCACCCAGCAGGACTATGCCCAGAAGCTGGTGGATGAGTACAAGGCCGCCGGGATCCCGGCCTCCGATGTCTGGCTGCAGAGCTTCAACCTCGAAGATATCCGGTACTGGATCGAGGCCGAGCCCGAGTTTGGCGCCCAGGCGGTCTATCTGATGGATGAGTACAACATCGACGGCTACTCGCCCATGGATGCCGCCACCTGGCCGAACACTATGGCCGAACTCAAGGCGATGGGCATCAACTACATCGCCCCGCCGACCTGGATGCTCGTGACCACTTCCGAGGATGATGGGATCGTACCCTCCACCCTCGCGCTGGAGGCCAAGGACGCCGGGCTGAAGATCATCACCTGGACCATCGAACGCTCCGGCCCGCTGGCCGCTGGGGGCGGCTGGTACTACCAGTCGATCTCCGATCTCACCACAAGCGATGGTGTGATGTATGAGCTGATCGATGTGCTGGCGCAGGATGTGGGGGTCGAGGGGATCTTTTCCGACTGGCCCGCGACCGTGACCTATTACGCGAGCTGCATGGGTCTCGACTGACCGACCCTATCGTTTCCCGATCATCCCCCGCTTGGCGACAGGCGGGGGATTGTCTTTGTGTGCACTGCCTATTGTGGCAGCACGGCGCCTAATTCTTGTCAGGTTTGTGGCTGGGCCCTAGTCTCGCCTTTGGAAGATTTTAGGAGTTTACTTGATGCGTTTCGCCCCTATTGCCGCCGCCGCCTTGCTGGCTTTTGTCTCTGGAGCCGCCAGCGCGGCCACGATCGAGGGGCCCACCCAGATCACCGCCTCCACGGATGTCCCCATCTGCGAGGCCATCTGCGCAGGCTTCGGCGCGAACATTGCCGAGATTGCCGATGGTGACAGCTCCAACTTCAACGGCTTTGCCGGGCAGACCGGTGTCACGGGCACCATCACGTTGGACCTGATCGGAGAGTTCAATCTGGAGAGCTTCACCCTCTTCAACGATCTCAATGTGCTGGCCGAAGGGGTCGAGACGTTTCAGCTGCGCTTCTTCGATGCGGCGGATGCGCTGATCTCCACCTCTGCCGTGTTCATCGCGCCGGTCGGACAGGTGGCGGGTGAGACCTATGAGTTCGCCGGTGAGGTTCTTGGCGTCAGCAAAGTGGAACTGGATGTGCTGAGCCTGCTGAACAACTCGCGGATCGAGATCCGAGAGGTTCTGTTTAATGGGGAGGAGGTCGCGCCGATCCCGCTCCCCGCGGGTCTGCCATTGCTGGGCGCAGGGTTGCTGGCCCTGGGGCTGGTCCGGCGCAAGCGCGGCTAGAACCTACAACACGGCCCGCTCCCGTCGGGGGTGGGCCCTGCGCAGCAGGTCACTTAGAAGAGCGGCCCGTATTTCCAGTTATCCGCGTCTGGCGTGACCTCGTCGAGGTTGTAATCCGCGCCCTGCAGGCGCTTGGCGATCTCCAGACCCTCCTTGGCGGCCTGATCCACATAGCTGCGCCCGAGCGCCTCGTCGCGGGCCGTGCCATGGCCGCGCATCAGGTTGAGCCCGTGGTTGAACTTGCCCACCGTATCGCCGGATTCCGCGGCTCTGCGGTCCCACTCAGCGGAGGCATCCGGGTTGTAGTCGCCGCCCAGCCCGTTGTTCTCGAGCTGGCTCATCCAGGTCATCGCCTTGGCATAGCCCGCCTCGGCGCAACGCCGGGTAAGCTGCCGTGCAAGCTCGTGATTGTCGTTCTTGGTGACGTTGATGCCGAGCGAGCAGGTCACGGAATCGATCACCCCCATCTCGATCTTGCGGGTGAGCATCTCGCGTCCCGTATCCTGCGGGTTCAGGATCCCGAGGTCATCCTCGACGGTCTGCGGGGGCTCCGCCCACGCCGCGCCTGCGAGAAGAAGTGCCGAAACTGTCAGAGTCAAAAGTCGCATATCAAACCCCTCTGGCACAGAAGGGTAGCAGCCCGGCGGGTGTCCGTCGCCCTGACTTTGGTCGTACGACCCTTTTTGCGCAGGCTCAGACGATGGGGCGGAGGGCGGCGGTGACGTAGTTCACGCTCAGATCCCGCTCGGAGATCGACCAGCTCTGTGCGATCGGGTTGAAGACGAAGCCCTTCTTGTCCACGGGCTGGAACCCGGCCTCGGATAACAGCTTGAACAGCTCGTCAGGCGTGATGAATTTGCGCCAGTCATGGGTGCCCTTGGGCAGCCAGCGCAGGACGTATTCCGCCCCGACAATGGCCAGCGCAAAGCTTTTAGGGGTGCGGTTCAGGGTCGAGCAGCACATGATCCCACCGGGTTTCAGCAGCTGGTTGCAGGCGCTCAGGTAGCTTTGCGGATTGGCCACATGCTCCACCACTTCCATGTTCAGCACCGCGTCGAACTGCTCGCCTGCTGCTGCCAGATCCTCCGCCGTGGTGTGGCGATAGTCGATCTCGAGCCCCGATTGCTCCGCATGGAGGCGCGCGACGGGCAGGTTGCCCGCAGCGGCATCCGCGCCCACCACCGTCGCCCCGAGCCGCGCCATGGGTTCGGACAAAAGCCCCCCGCCACAGCCGATGTCGAGGAGTCGCAAGCCCTTGAGCGGCGCCGGATCCTTCAGATCGCGCCCGTATTCCGCGGCGATCTGGCGGGTGATGTAGTCCAGCCGGATCGGGTTCATCAGGTGGAGCGGACGAAACTTGCCCATCGGATCCCACCATTCCGCTGCCATGGCCTCGAACTTGGCGACTTCGGAGGCATCGACGGTATCTGTCACGGTTGTCATGGACTTCTCTGTTGCAACTTGCGAAGGATGGGCTGGGTGGAGACGATTTGTATATAGGGCAGTAATGAGCAGAGCGGCGAGCCAAAAACGCGCGGCGGAGTATCTGTACCCGCCCCTCGATCCCTATGACCAGAGGGTATTGCCCGTCTCCGATGGTCACCGGATCTATGTGGAGCAATGCGGGAACCCCCAGGGGTTGCCTGTGGTCGTGCTCCATGGCGGGCCCGGCGGTGGCTGCAGCCCGGCCATGCGGCGCTATTTCGATCCGGACAGCTATCGCATCATCCTGTTTGATCAACGCGGCTGCGGACGGTCACGACCCCATGCCTCGGTCGAGTCCAACACGACCTGGCATCTGGTCGATGATATCGAGACGATCCGCAAGACCCTCGACATCCCGGCCTGGGACGTGTTCGGCGGCAGCTGGGGCGCGACGCTTGCGCTGATCTATGCGCAGACCTTCCCCGAACGGGTGACACAGCTGATCCTGCGCGGCGTCTTCCTGATGACCGAGGCCGAGCTCGACTGGTTCTATGGCGGCGGTGCGGCACAGTTCTGGCCCGATGTGTGGAAACGCTTCGTCTCCCTCGTGCCCGAGGAAGAGCGAGACGACCTGATCAGCGCCTATAACAAGCGCCTCTTCTGCGGCAACATGATGGAAGAGACCCGTTTTGCCCGGGCCTGGTCCGCCTGGGAGAACGCGCTGGCCTCGATCCATTCCGAAGGCCTGACCGGCGAAAGCCCGGCGGAATATGCCCGCGCCTTTGCGCGTCTCGAGAACCACTACTTCCTCAACAAGGGGTTTCTGGAGGAGGACGGTCAGATCCTGCGCGATCTGCACAAGATCGCGAGTGTGCCGGTGACCATCGTGCAGGGGCGGTTCGACATGATCTGTCCCCCGGCCTCGGCCTGGAAAATCGCCGATGCCTTGCCCCATGCGGATCTGCGGATGATCCCGCTGGCGGGGCATGCGCTCTCGGAGGCGGGGATCAGTGCCGAACTGGTGCGGGTGATGGACCGGCTGCGCTACGGACGGCGCGCTGCGGTGTGATCTATCGGAATCATCTGAAAAAGCGTTATATGGCCCTGTAACGATTGCCGCGCGTGAGAGACATGGATCACAGCACCCGACGGAAACTCCTGCAGACCGGTCTTGCCGCCGCCTTGCTTGCGGCAGGGGGCATGCCTGTCGCCGCGGGGGCGCGGCGCGGCGGGCGGCTGCGGATCGGGCTGAGCGGCGGGCCGGCCCCGGCCCATTGGGATCCACGCTTTGGGCCCGGGCTGTTCCAGATGGTCTCTGGCGCGGGACTGGCCTTTGACACGCTGACCGAGATCGCGCCCGATGGCCTTTTGCGCGGGGCGCTGGCCACGAGCTGGACCCCGTCCGAGGCAGGACGCGTCTGGACGCTCGACCTCGACCCCGAGGCACGATTTCACAGCGGGCATCCCTTTGACGCCGCCGACGCCATTGCGTCCCTGGATCTGCACAAGGCGCCTGGGGATGCGGGCTATGGCATCCGCAGCCTGATCGCCGAGATGCGCCTACGCGGGCCGCACCGGTTCGAGGTCGTCCTCCACCGGGCCAACGCCGATTTCCCCTATCTGCTGAGCGATCCGGCTCTGATCATGGGGCCCCGCCACAGCGCTGCGGAGGTGTTTCGCAGCGGTGCAGGAACGGGTCCTTACCGTGTGGCGAGCTTTGACGGAGCATCCCGCCTTCTGGTCGAGCGGGTGCCCGGGCATCCACGCACGAGCCAGGGGAATTGGTTCGATACGGTGGAGATCCTTGTGATCCCCCGCGCCGAAGACCGGGCCCGCGCCTTTGCCGAAGGCCGCGTGGATGTGGTGGATCGCCTTCCGCAGCCCTTGTCGGAGCGGTTGGAACGGGCCCATCGCGCCCAGACCATCGCGATCCCGGCCACGGATGCGCTGCGCTTTTCACCCGGGGTGGGCTGTGCCGCGGAACGCGCGGACGCGGTGATGGCCGCGCTCCATGACGGGCTCGACCGGCAGGCGCTGACAGCCGGTGATCCGCGTCTGTGCCTGGCGGCGATGCCCATGGCACCGGCCGCGCCCGGCGGCGCGATGGCGCCCGGAGGCCTGACCCTCTCGATTGATGGCGATCTGGGGGAGCAGGGCGCCCGTCTCGTCGCCCAGATCGGTCAGCAGATGGCCGCGCTCGGCCATCCCATGCGGCTGGCGGAACCCGGGCAGGCGGTGGACCTCCATGTGGCCCGGCTGACCACGCGCCCGACCCATGCCTGGACCTTGCTGTCGCTTTTTGGCGGCGAGGACACCGCGCCGACCACAGGTTCGGAGACCCCGGCGCAGCGGGACTACGTGCCCCTGCTCTCCGAGGCCAATCTGGTGGTTGCGGACTGGATCGGACGACCCGAGCCTCAGGCGCAACCCTGGTCCACGGGCCATGCCCGCATGGGTCAGCGCTGGTGGCGCGCCTGAATCACCGTCTCGCGAACCTGACAGATTCGCTTTTCCCCTGCCCGAAAACTGTTTCCAGCCCGAAATCGATTGATTGAAATCAACATGGTTTCCTCCGGGGGGCATACCCAGAAATCCTTACATGCGACTTAAGCGCCCGACGCGTTAGCCCTAACTGCGGCAACGCGCCATATTTCGATCCGCGGCTGCAAAGCCTTCGCCGCGTTGACTTTTCTCTCAAGCCCTTTGAATTGCAGCCAAATTCACCGCTGCGCAAAAAAATTTACAAACTCGGCCTTCACGCCGGAATTTCTTCACAGAAAAACTGCCCAAAAACAGGAGCTTGTTGTGAGCTTCACAAAGCGTGTTACGCCTGTGTCAGGAATTGTGGACGCAGTGTCTCAGGAGGGGATGAGCCAGATGACCGAGCAAAAACCAATCGAAGGCGGTGATATCGTGAAGCCAGTACCGGCGGAATTCGCCGCGTCTGCGCATATTGATGCCGCCAAGTACGACGCGATGTATGCGTTGTCGGTTTCTGATCCTGAGGGTTTTTGGGGGGAGCATGGTCGGTCTTTGGACTGGATCAAGCCCTACACCAAGGTGAAGGACACGTCCTTTGCCCATGACGATGTGCATGTGAAGTGGTTCGAGGACGGCACGCTGAACGTGGCGGCCAATTGCATCGACCGGCATCTGGCCACGCGCGGCGATCAGACGGCGATCATTTTCGAGCCCGATGATCCCGAGGAGCCGGCCCAGCACATCACCTACAAGGCGCTGCATGCCTCGGTCTGCAAGATGGCCAATGTTCTCGAGGAGATGGGCGTGCGCAAGGGCGACCGGGTCATCCTCTATCTCCCGATGATCCCCGAGGCGGCCTATGCGATGCTCGCCTGCGCGCGGATCGGCGCGATCCATTCGATCGTCTTTGCGGGCTTCTCCCCCGACGCCCTGGCCGCCCGTGTGAACGGCGCCGATGCCAAGGTCGTGGTCACCGCCGATTACGCACCGCGCGGCGGCCGTCAGACCCCGCTCAAATCCAACGCCGATGCGGCTCTGCTGCACACCAAGGACAGCGTCAAGATGCTGGTCGTGAAGCGCACCGGCGGTCAGACCACCTGGGTCGATGGGCGCGATTTCGACTATAACGAGATGGCCATGGAGGCCTCCGACCACCACATGCCCGTCGAGGTCGAGGCCGAGCATCCGCTGTTCATCCTCTACACCTCCGGCTCCACCGGGCAGCCCAAGGGCGTGGTGCACAGCTCGGGTGGCTACCTGCTCTATGCGGCGATGACCCAGAAATACGTCTTCGACGTGCATGAGGGCGATATCTACTGGTGCACCGCCGATGTGGGCTGGGTCACGGGCCACAGCTACATCGTCTATGGCCCGCTCGCCAATGGCGGCACCACGGTGATGTTCGAGGGCGTGCCGACCTATCCGGATGCGTCCCGCTTCTGGGAGGTCTGCGACAAGCACAAGGTCACCCAGTTCTACACCGCCCCCACCGCGATCCGCGCGCTGATGGCGAAGGGGCCGGAATTCGTCGAGAAATGCGATCTGAGCACCCTGAAAGTGCTGGGCACCGTGGGCGAGCCGATCAACCCCGAGGCCTGGAACTGGTATAATGACCATGTGGGCAAGGGCAAATGCCCGATCGTCGACACCTGGTGGCAGACCGAGACCGGTGGTCACCTGCTGACGCCGCTGCCCGGGGCCACGGCCCTGAAGCCCGGCTCGGCCACCACGCCTTTCTTCGGCGTGCAGCCCGTCGTGCTCGAGCCCACCACGGGCGAGGAAATCACCACGACCGAATGCGAGGGCGTGCTCTGCCTCAAGGACAGCTGGCCCGGCCAGATGCGCACGGTTTACGGCGACCATGAGCGCTTCGTGAAGACCTATTTCAGCGACTACAAGGGCTACTACTTCTCGGGCGATGGCTGCCGCCGGGACGCGGATGGCTATTACTGGATCACCGGCCGGGTCGATGACGTGATCAACGTCTCGGGCCACCGGATGGGCACCGCCGAAGTCGAAAGCGCGCTGGTCGCCCATGCCAAGGTGGCCGAGGCCGCCGTGGTCGGCTACCCGCATGAGATCAAGGGCCAGGGCATCTATTGCTACGTGACGCTGATGAACGGCGAAGAGCCCAGCGAGGAGCTCCGCAAGGAGCTGCGCACCTGGGTCCGCACCGAGATCGGCCCGATCGCCGCCCCGGACCTGATCCAATGGGCCCCGGGCCTGCCGAAAACCCGCTCCGGCAAGATCATGCGCCGCATCCTGCGCAAAATCGCCGAAGACGACTTCGGAGCCCTCGGAGACACCTCAACACTCGCAGACCCCTCCGTCGTCGATGACCTCATCGAAAACAGAATGAATAAG